>NZ_JAWQUM010000013.1:0-211264 GCF_033447125.1 Rhizobium sp. PL01
AACGATCGCCTTGAAGAGCTGCTGCCGTGGCGGTGGGCGCTGGCAAAAATCCCGCAGGTGGTCATCCGCCAAGCCTAATCTACGCGCCCACTTCAGTAAAAAATGACTTCGCCGTACGCTTACAAATCGCCGCAGTCACATCCCTGGCTCGTGCGCCATCAGCCAACATTGCAACGTGATCTCGACCGGCGGTCGATTCCCGCCAACGCAATGTCTCGCGCGCCCATGTTCACGATCCGGAGTGAGCCGCATCAGGTGCAGCTCGAAGGAGCGTCAACGACCAGCCGTTGGCGTGGCAAGCGTTCCGGAAACGGTTTGCGGACTGGACGACGACGTTCGAAGGTGGAGACATTCGCGATCTTCGCTGCTACGTGTTTCGCCGCGATCTCGTCCTCGGTGGCGTCGGCTTCGAGTTCTCCGAGCTGCAGTTCTTCCTGGTCTATCGGCCGGGCGCGCGTTCCGGACACTGGGCATACTGCTCACGCCGCAGTTTGGCGATCTCCGGCATGAAAGGTCTGGTCATCGCCTCGGGGGTCATTATGGCGGCGCGCACCTGCGCAAGACCGGCCTCGGCCGAGGCGGCACGCGCTGCGACGCCGCAAGCGTGGCGCTCAATCTGGCAATCTGCGTAGCGTGGTGCCTTCGCAAAACCCTGGCGAAACCCCTGCAGGCTAACCTCAACGATCCGGGTCTCCTCTTCGTTCGCCCAATCCTGATGACGGCCAAGATCGTAGGCAGCGAGAATCTCAATGGGTTAAATGATTGTAAAACATGATAGAAACCATGGCCTTAAAGCCACCATCGAAATCGGGCACACGGCCCTTGGCGGAGGCAGACTTTCAATTGCATCGGCTTGAACATTCCGTGCGAGGAACAATTCTGCGTGACGAGACTTTTCTTTCAATGGAGACCAATGATGAATGCCGCCAGCGTGATTGATGAAACGTACAGCGTTTACAAACCGCACGATCTCGAAAAGCAATATGGTCTCAGCCCTCAGGAGGCGATCCGGATCATAAGTCAGTTTGGCGCGGATAAGAACGAAATAGATCTACTCCTTGGCCATAAAACTACCGAAGATTCCCCTTCCGTCGAGCAAGACAATCCGCCGGTGCAGGATTTTTTGTTTGATATATGATTGGTTTCACCAGAACAGCTGGTTGTAGCCAAAGTAACCAAATGATTTTAAAGTTTCCGGCATCCGTAAAGGGAACCTTGAACAAGGGCGAGTGCGATTAGCGCCGTCTTGACCTTTTATAGAGGTACAATAGCGTACCCGGAAGCCACAGAAGAAGTCCTAAAATAAACCCTGCCACTAGAAGTGGCCAAAAGAATGCCAAGAGCAGCTGCCACGATTTCTGGTAGCTTTGACTGGCGGATCCTTCGCTGAAACCTTGAACAACTGAAATCGACAGTGCTATCGCAAGCCAGATAACCACACACAATTCAATCGTCACGGATGGACCTGCAGTTCGTACTGAGCTCCCTGACTGAGGACACTGCGATCTTCTCCTGCATTGTTTCAGAACACCGATGTGATCGAAGCGTCCAATGACGCCGCCAAACTCTATCGCTTGCGGACAAAAAATACGTAGATTTTGCTTGCGCGATTAACTCCATTTTATCCCGTGTGACCAATATCTTGCCTTTTTCATCTAAGATCCATTTTAAATCTGAACGCTGGGGAATCCGCTTTACGTTTAGTGTGGCATCTCCCGCGAAGGTATAGCTGCCCTCACTTCAACGGGCAGCATCGGCCGTGATCGCTTCAGAGACCGCTGCACGAGGCGTGCCGAGACTGAACACCTAGTCTCTCCATCGGACAACCCCATTTCGTCGTTACAAAGCCTCACCGTCATATTCTGTTCCATTCACTCGTTTGGCATGCCGCACGAGTTCTTAGATCGACATCGGTCCACCCAGATATGAACGCCTTGGAACGTTGAGAGCCCGACCTGGAAGGGGGGTGACATATATTCACCTAAATGCGAACATGAACGCGAGATGAACAGAATCGCATCTCCATCGTCAATGACGAAAGGAAAAGTCCGTGTTCACGAGTTTTTTTGCCTCAGCTTACGGAACCGGAGCGCGTATGTCTGCGGCCGTTGCTTCCGTCGCATCTGCTTTAGCATACTCTTCTGATCTGGACGATTCATCGATAACAGTAAGGCAGCATGGCTCTTCCTTGGTCCTTGACGGCATCGCCCCAACACTTGAAGTGCGAGCAATCGCTCTTGAGCTCGCTCGCAGCATCGCTAACTGCCATGTACAGGACGAGGTTGTTTTATCGTCCTGAATAGGTTTCTGGGGCCAATCATATTGGTTCGCTTTCCCTCGTTTAATGCCGAGCGCTCGCAAACTGCACGCGACCGATTGTATCCGGAATTTGTCTTTGACCTCGATTCAAATGCGTACAGACGATCCGGAGGTTGAGGCTTCGCATGCCGGGTCCGGATCATTTCCTCTGCTCGTTCTGGGTGCACTTGGTGTTGTTTACGGCGATATCGGCACCAGCCCCCTCTATGCGTTTCGGGAAGCCCTGCATGCGTCGGGCCAGGTTCCAGATGCCGTCGTCGGCATCGAGGTGATGGGATTGCTGTCGCTTATCGTCTGGGCATTAACGATCGT
This sequence comes from Rhizobium sp. PL01, assembly GCF_033447125.1. NCBI lineage: Bacteria > Pseudomonadati > Pseudomonadota > Alphaproteobacteria > Hyphomicrobiales > Rhizobiaceae > Rhizobium > Rhizobium sp. PL01. Next base: position 2,632 of record NZ_JAWQUM010000013.1, read on the forward strand.
TGTTGCAGTGAAATACATCGGGTTTGTGCTGCGAGCTGACAACAAGGGCGAAGGCGGCACGCTTTCTTTAATGACCCTTGCGCGTCAGTCTCTGGTCGGTCGACCCGTTTGGGTTCTGGTGCTTGGTATCGCCGGCGCATCACTGTTTCTTGGCGACGCCATCATCACACCGGCTATTTCAGTGCTTTCAGCGGTCGAAGGGTTAAAGATCGTCGCACCCACCCTCTCCGACTGGGTTGTCCCCATCACACTGGCGATCATCGTGGCACTGTTCATGGTCCAGCGTTTCGGTACCGGCGGCGTGGCAACCGTCTTTGGTCCGATCACCGCAATATGGTTCCTGGCACTCGGCGCATCGGGGCTTTTTCATATCGTGGAAGTACCTGGTATCCTGGCAGCATTGAACCCCTACTACGGTGCGGCCTTCCTCGCATCGCATATCGACATTTCGATCATCATCTTGGGGTCTGTCTTTCTCGCGGTGACGGGAGCGGAGGCTTTGTATGTCGATCTCGGCCACTTCGGACGCAAACCGATTGTCGTTGCCTGGTTTGTCCTCGTGTTCCCTTGCCTGCTCCTCAACTACTTTGGTCAGGGGGCATTCATTTATGCGCACCCGGAAAGCGTCGAGCACCCTTTCTTCGAAATGCAGCCGGAATGGGCACGTTTGCCAATGCTTCTTCTCGCAACCGCCGCCACGGTGATCGCCAGCCAGGCCGTCATCTCTGGAGCTTACTCGCTCATTCGCCAGGCGATGCACCTTAACCTTTTGCCGCGTTTTCATGTGCGCCATACATCCGAGACGCAGGCGGGGCAGATTTATCTGCCTCAAATCAATATGCTGCTCCTGATATCGGTGATTGTGCTTGTCGTAAATTTCAAAACATCCAGCGCCCTATCCGCTGCCTACGGAATTGCCGTCACCGGGGAAATGCTCATCACAGCTATCCTGCTATTCGTCGTCATGAGGCGAGTTTGGGAGTGGGGGCTTGTTCTGACACTTTTTATCTTGACCCCTTTGATTGTTATCGACACGGGCTTCTTCGTTGCCAATGTCGCCAAATTCGGACAGGGTGGGTGGGTGCCAGTGGTGGTCGCTCTGTTCATCGCATTTCTGATGCAGACCTGGGTGTCCGGGCGCCGTCTGCTGGCGAAAAGGACAAAGGCGGACGAGATCTCACTCGACAGCCTGATGAGCAGCCTTGCTAAAAAAGAACTGCCGACTGTGCCCGGAACAGCTGTCTTTTTGACTAGCGAAGTGGAGGGCGCACCCACAGCTCTTCTTCATAGCCTGAAGCATTACAAGGTTTTGCATGAGCAAAATGTCATTTTGAGCGTCGTTACCTCGTCATCGCCTTTCGTAAGTGATGACGAGAAGATTTTCTTCGAGAGCTTTAATCCTCAGTTCAGCCGCGCGATCATTACGTTCGGCTATATGGAAACGCCGAATATCCCGAAAGCACTAATTCTCGCCCGTAAACTTGGCTGGAAGTTCGATATCATGTCGACATCGTTCTTCCTTTCACGACGGACGCTCATACCGTCGGCCAAAGGTGGCATGCCATTTTGGCAGGATCGCGTGTTTATCGCACTGGCAGACAATGCCAGCAACGCGACCGAATACTTCAAGCTACCGACAGGCCGCGTGGTCGAATTAGGAATACAGAACACAATATAACAAAGCCGTCCAGTCCCCACTAGGGTTTGCTCACCTGACCGACCGTATCGGCAACATAAGCGCCTCGTTCACCAATGGGTTGAGGAGAGCCAATCGTTGAATCCCGCATCGTTTGGCGTTCGAGCTCAGAGTTGATCTCCGCCCGGCGCCAGAGCCATTGCTTTGCGGGTCAACGTTCCTTCAATATGGCTTCAGTAGTATTTTGTTGAAACTGATAGTCCATGGCGCTGGAACCGTTCAGTTCGGCCTGTTCAGAAGGACCGCGACACTGCTCTCCATATTCGAATTATCAGCCGTTCTCCTGAGCTTGTCGGCCATCCTGGGATGGATCAACCACAAATTTTTGCCCATGCCGCACACTATTGGTCTGCTGGTCATGAGCGTTGCTGCTTCACTGATACTCGTGGCGATCGATGCTACGGTCCCTGAACGGCATCTCTTCGATGCCCTGACAAGCGCGCTACTTCAGATCGATTTCAGCGCCGTTGTCATGGATGGAATGTTGGCCTTCCTGCTGTTTGCCGGATCGCTTCACGTCGATCTTGGTAAACTTCGGGAGCGTGCACTGCCCGTCGGAATTCTTGCGACGTTCGGTACGATCATGTCAACGATCATTGTGGGTAGCGGATTTTGGTTCGTTGCCGGGCTTTTCGGTCAGCCAATATCACTTGCGTGGTCAATGGTGTTTGACGCGCTCATCAGCCCGACTGATCCCGTTGCGGTGCTCAGTACGCTGAAGAACGTTAAGGTGCCATCAAGCCTCGAGGTTGAGATGCAGGGCGAATCCCTTTTCAATGACGGGATCGGTATCGTTCTGTTCACGATCATGCTCTTGTTTGCCTCCGGCAATACTGGCGAACAGACCACCGTATCCGCCATTTTCGAACTGTTGCTCGTCGAAGCAGGCGGCGGAATTGTTCTGGGTATCATAACAGGGGTGATCGCATACTGGGCGATGCGGCTGATAGACGACTACGCCGTCGAAGTTCTGATAACGTTGGCGCTTGTCACCGCAACCTATGCAATTGCTCAGAGACTTCACGTCAGCGGGCCGCTCGCTGTTGTTTGCGCAGGTTTGTTGATCGGCTACCATGGCCCGCGCAAAGCCATGACAGATAGAACGCAAACCTATGTCTTTGGCCTCTGGACACTGATCGACGAAATCCTGAACTCGGTACTGTTTTTATTGATCGGTCTGGAAGTCATTGTCCTGCGGTTCGATGTTACTGCGTTGATGTGTGCGGCGGTGGCTATCCCGATCGTCATCCTTGCCAGATCGATTGCCATATGGCTCCCCACCTTGGTTCCATGGTCAGACAGCCTGATGTCGAAGAAGAACATCCCCTTTTTAACATGGGCAGGAATTCGTGGCGGCATATCGGTGGCGTTGGCACTTTCCATACCGGACAGTGAAGCCAAACCAGCAATTCTTGCAGCCACTTACGCCGTTGTTCTGTTCAGCATTATCGTGCAGGGATCGACACTGGGACTGGTCGCAAGGAAGACTGTCTTGAGAGACGAGAAATCAAAGGTCGCTGATCCATAGGACTGAGCAGTGGCATATCGCTCACCGGAGGGAACGCGGGCTTCTCGTTCAGTTTGAGCCTACAGCATCCGCAGATTTCTTGATGCGCTCCTTGTCACCCTCGAATACGAGGGCGAGCTCAGAGCGGCGTAAAGCCTCGATGGAGTGCCGCATCGCGTTCTCCCGATATCGACCATCGTCAAATTTGGCCAGCGTTTCGAATGTCTTCTGCAGCCGCACACCAACCTCAACGATACCTGCGCCATCCCGCGCGATAGGTGTGAAGAGATCGTCGAACAGGTCTGCAAAGTCTAGCGGCGGCACGTAGACGTTCGGGTAGAGGATTTCGTTTTCGACTTCCGGATCGACGGGTTCCAACCAGACAGCAAGGACCCGCATCGCCCGTGTGATGACATCAATGGCCGTTCCCGGGTCATTGACTGCAGGCGACAGTGCACGCGATGCGATTTCTGCCAGGACAGATGAACCAAAGCGCGGGTCCTGATCGAACGAGCGTGTATCACCGATAGAGAAACAACTCCGAATTCTCTCTTCCTGATCTTTCCCTTGTAATCCATCAAACCACGCGACGGGTTCCGTGGGATCGATAAGTTGACCTGGTATGGCACCGACGAAGACACGGCCATTGTCTGACTTGGCGATCCCGGATAGCGCACCAGTATCGAGATGTTGCACATACCCAATTCTGGCCATGAAGATTGGACGGGCGGTCGCGGGAACATCGGATGCAACGTTCATCAACGCCTGACAACCAAGATAGGGTCTCTCGCGGCGTGAGCGCATTGCGGTGACGGTGACGTTTTCCACGCGCTCGGTCGTTTCCGTAACGCGGCCAAGGCGTGAAAGATGATCAATCCATCGCAACAATGTCACGACGATGAGAACTATGACTGCGATCGTCACCACGAAAAGAACAACCCGGCCGCTTTCTCCGTAAGCTCCGGTACTCAACGCTATGATGCCAACGAGGCTGAAAAGAAACGAACCCACGAAAGTCGCCAGCACATTTTGTGTGGTGCTGTCTTCCATGACCAGTTTCGTCGCTCGGGGCGTCACATTGCTTGTCGCCGCAGAGTAGGCTGAAACCATGGTGCTGAGCGAAAAGGTTGTCACCGTCAGCATGCTGGAGGCGATGATACCCAAAATATTGTCGACGGCATCAGCACCGATTTTCGTGGGGAGGTCGCTTGGGATATAGGGCCTAATGAGAATTGCCACCAAAGCAGTAGCAATCGCCAAAACCGAAAACAAAGATGCTCGGAACCAGATCCGGCGTGCCATCTGGGAGAAAAGCCATATCCAACGCGAAGTCATTACGTTCATTCTCCGATGCAACCAGTTCACGTAAAGGGCTGGTAGAAGGAACGATATTGCATCAGTCGCCGCAGAATTGCCAATGTGAACACGTTAGCCTTGGAGCTTTGAAAGGCCCATGGCGTGACCTTCGAAGTCATCACCGCCGACCTGACGGATGCTAGACAAATGCAATCGGTTGCAAACCGCCTCCAAACCGAGCCCGCCATCAACATACTGGTCAACAATGCCCGGGCTCAGTTCAGCGGCGGCTTTTCCCATGCCGACCTATCGCTCTCGAAAGTGGCAGAGCGAGCTCGTCGTTGGTCAGTGGGGGAAATTTCTGTAGCTGACGTTGGTCACGCCTTGAACATGGGGTAATCGCGGCGCGATGGCCCCAGGCCAAATATAAATGATGTCTGGTAAGGGTGGTTGCCCCCGATAAGATGGAAATACGGGCTCACGATTGGCACCGGGCCCAAATATCAAATGGAGGCAACCATGGTCGAATATATCGGACTGGACGTTTCATTAAAAGAGACCGCGATCTCGATCCGAAAGGACGGGAAGCGAATATGGCGGGGCAAGTGTCCTTCCGATCCAAAGCTTTTGGCACAGATGATCCACAAACACGCCCCGCACGCCAAGCGCGTTGTATTCGAGACAGGACCGTTGTCGACATGGTTCTACCATGCGCTAACGGCCGAAGGGGTTCCAGCAATCTGCATCGAAGCGCGGCACGCGCAAAAGGTCTTGGACGAGACGCTCAACAAGACCGACGCCAATGACGCGGATGGCTTGGCCCATTTGGCCGAAGCCGGCTTCTACAAAGCGGTCCGGGTAAAGGCTTTCGATAGCATGCTGACACGCACGCTGGTGGCAGCTCGCAATCGGCTCCTGAGCATCTCAACCCAGCTTGGCAACCAGATCCGCGGCCTGATGAGGACATTTGGTCTCATTGTCCCGAAAGGGAGGGGGCGGATATTTGATGGGAACGTGAGGCAATTCCTGGACGGAAATGACGGCCTGGCAAAAATCATATTGCCTCTGCTGGAAGCGTGGCGCGACATACGCAAGCGCGCAGCCGATCTTGATCACCAGTTGCTCGCAGCGGCGCGGCAAAGCCAAGCCACTAGGCTTTTGATGACGGTTCCGGGGGTCGGCGCCGTCACGGCCGTCTCGTATGTCGCAGCGATCGAAGATCCAGAAAACTTCAAAACGTCGCGCTCGGTTGGCGCCTGGCTCGGGTTGACAACACGGCGGTATCAGTCAGGTGATGTCGATTATGATGGACATATCTCGCGACGAGGCGACAACCATTTGCGCGGGCTGCTTTATGAAGCAGCGACGGTGCTCCTCACAAGAACCAGTGCCAGGAACGAGAGCAGTCTTCGGAGCTGGGGGCTTAAGCTGCGTGAGCGATTGGGCTTCAAGCGCGCCGCAGTGGCAGTCGCCCGAAAACTCGCTGTCATCATGCATAGCATGCTCAAAGCAGGAAAAGTGTTCAACGCATTGGCTGGCGCTACCGCCTAAGCGAAGAAACAGCCTTCTCACCTCAGCGCTCAAAATCCGATTTGAGGCACTGAGCGTCCGTGACGCGGACGTGGGTTGGGTCATTCCGTTATTTCCGTCGCAGCTCGCTTGAGACTGCGCCTTGAACATAGGAAGACCCTGCGAAAACCCACTATGCGGCGACCATGTGTCGACCGCGGAGACAACGCTGCTCCCGGCACTGGATAGCTCTGAAGAAAACATCGTCGCTGAGGCCTGAACCAACTGATCAATTTAAGCCGTGTTACGTTCTGCAACACGGCAACAATGCCGACTGCCAAAAGCACCTTGACTCAGGCGTTGCGATTAGACAACGGAAACGAACCTCCGACCGCTGACGGTTGTTTTGCTATTGTAACAAAAATAGCCAAAAATATCAGTCACTTGGATTGACTTAGTTCGATAGGCATATTTATGGAACTTTGCTCGGCGCCGTCAGATCTCATTATTTGGAGGGTGGCGGCAGCGGTCGCACTACTGCTACTTGGCCTCGTTTCGGAACTTCTCGTGGCACGAGGCGCAAGTTTGAAGCATCATGTGGAAAGCATATTCTGCGGGCATTGATGCTGCATTTCTCGCTGCATCGACCTTGCTTGCGAGCGGTCGGCCTCCTATAGCGTCTCCCGTTTGCATCCGCGCTCCGGGGCCGAGCGTGTCGGGATTTCGGCCCGCTGCAACAGACAGCGCGGACGCGTAGATGCCAAGATCGTTTGCCAACTTGTCGAACTGTTGGCCCTGTGTCGACTTGGCCCGGCAGCTTCATGCGGTCGAAAAGGCCATCAACAATGCCAAGCGCACCCTGATCCAGAATCATCTCGATCACTACCTGGAAGACGCGGTCGGGCCGCTCGGCGTAGACCGCTCGGAGCGCCTCTCGTGGTCTCTTTTTAAACAAAAAATCAAGACATCGCTCTCTAAATTAAGCCGGTCTATTGTAACAGTACCTGAAATCCACCCTGAGGGAGCGAACCCTGACAAAAGTTGTTCCCTTGGCTAAGTTGAAAGATGCTCTGCGCCAAAGCCGTTTCGAACCCGCGTTTCAGCCGCTTGTTGATCTATCGAGCGGGGCGGTCGTCGGTTTCGAGGTACTAGCGCGATGGGTCGATCCTATGGTACCCGGGATAGGACCCGCCCATTTCATACCGGCTGCCGAACAGCACGGCCTGATCGGACCGCTTACCCGGCAAATTCTTAGTAAGGGATGCACTGAGGCTCTTCAATTCCCGGGTAAACCGATCCTTGCATTCAATCTCTCCCCGATCCAGTTTCGCGATCCTGATCTTTTCGATTTCGTGATCGCGATAATAGAGCCGACTGGATTTCCGATGCAACGCGTGCACATCGAGATGACCGAGAGTGCTTTGATCGGCGATGATGGTGTCGCCCTGACGACCGTCCAACGATTCAAATCCGTGGGAATAGGCGTCGCACTGGACGATTTTGGGACAGGATTTGCTAGCCTCACCAGACTCCATGCATTTCCGTTTGAGACGCTCAAGATCGATGCCAGTTTCGTCCGGGCTATGGAAACAGACTCTGGCAGTCGTAAGATCGTGGCATCCGTCATCGGGCTCGGCCAGAGTTTAGGAATGACGATTGTCGCAGAGGGTGTGGAAACCGAGCGTCAAGCCACCATCCTCAGACGCCTTGGATGTGACATCGCCCAAGGCTGGCTATTTGGCAAACCAGCGCCCGCACAGGAAATCGTGAAATCGTTTCCGTTCAGCTCTGGAGGCATGCCGAAGAAATTGACAGGCGTTTCGCCCCTGCAGCGATTCCATCAATTGGAAGCGTTGTACAAAGATGCGCCGATCGCCCTCGGATTCGCAGGTCTCGATCTCAGATACGTCAGCGTTAACGACCGACTTACGCAAATACTCGGCCTGCCGGCCGCCGAGATCGTTGGCCATTCTATAACGGAGAGATTACCCGCGCGTCATAAGATAGCTCTGACACGCCTGCTTCAGCGCATCATAGACGGGCAGACAATTCGATCTCACGAATTTAGCGACAGAGCATCGCATCATTCCTATCTTGTCTCGTGCCAACACGTTTGCGATGATGTGGGCGATACCATTGGATTATCAATCACTGCTATCGACATTACGCAACGCAAAGCGGCAGAAGTGGCACTGAAGGCCGACGAGGAACACTTCCGTCGTAGCGTTGAGCTTAGCCCTAACGTGGCATGGGCTGCGAAGCCATCAGGCGAAGTGGACTACATGAGTCCGGCGCTCGGACTTGGCGAGGCAACCACGATGGCTGACAGAATTTCCGACTGGTATGGGCGCATGCATGAACAAGATATGGCGAGGGTAAGGCAGGAGTGGCTTGCATGGCTCCCGACACAACAGCCGTTTTCAACCGAGTTCCGGATAAAATGGAATGACGGCGAGTGGCGTTGGGTGTTGAGCCGGGCGAATCCCTTTTTCAATTCGAGGGGCCAATTGGAGCGATGGTACGGTGTCATCAGCGATATCAGCGACCAAAAGTTCCTAGAGGCGAAGGTGGTGGGAATGGCAAGCTTAACCCAGGACGTTGCCGGGGCAGAGGTCCTGAAGTTATTTCGCTGACATTGCAGCAGCGCTCCGGTCCCTTTCGACTGAATTTTCATCAGCATGCTTGTGCGTCCGCTCCCATTATTATGCTAGTCGTCTCCATTTCCATGTTCAGCAACGACATAGCGCCTTTCCGGCGAAATACCGGTTTGTGCTTTGATACTCTGGAAACGCGCTGAGCTGTGTGCCTGCTCGAGGTCAAGTTTTTCACATCCCATCAGAAAGACATTCGTCAGCTCGATTGAGAACCGAAACGCCAATTACGGATGTGTTGCCCGCGTCAATCCCAAAGAAAGTGCTTTTCACTCGGAGATACGCCAGTGCGAGTGCGTGCGTCATGACGATCTTGCTTCAATACTCCGTCCCTCGCCGTGTTATGATCACCGTTCGGGCGGTGTTCGCTTTGCCGCTGAAGGCCGCAGCTTGCCGGGCGCAGTGTCAAATTCGCTCATCAACCTCATCGAGTAGCAACCGTTTACCCGTGCGATGGGGTTGCCACGATGACCATGCGCCCGATACTTGATGACAATGGAGTCGTTCACCGCGTGAAAGAGACTCGCACAGTTAACAAGGCAGTCATGTCCATTCAAAGAACGAGCTTTTACGTACTTCTGGCCTTGGTGACGATTGCGTTCATCTGGCTTCTCCTGCCCTACTACACCGCTATACTCTGGGCCGTTATTTTGGCGATCATCTTCTTTCCAATCTACAAACGACTTGAAAGATTCTTGCGGGGGCGCAGCGGCATCGCCGCCTTGCTGACCGTCTTGTTGTGCATTTGTCTCGTCATAATGCCGGCCCTGCTCATCCTCGGGTCGCTCATTCAAGAAGGAACGAGCCTCTATCAACGGATTAGCAACAACGAAGTCGACCTCAATGCCTATCTAGCGCGCTTGCAGGAGGCACTGCCCTCATTTATCGACAATTGGTTGAACTCGCTAAAGCTTGGCGGCTTTGCCGAACTGCGTGCGAGGGTGTCCGCCGGCGTCATGGAAGCCGGCCAATCGATCGCCGGGGGCGTCCTAAGCTTTGGACAAAACACGCTTCATTTTCTTATCAGCCTAGGCGTGATGCTTTATCTGCTGTTCTTTCTCTTCAGGGATGGTGCAACAATCGGTCGGACGATCCGACACACCATCCCGCTCAGCGACGATTATACACGGCAGTTCCTGGACAAATTTGCGGCTGTGGTGCGCGCCACCGTAAAGGGGAACATCATCATCGCCTTGGTGCAGGGTACGATCGGCGGGATCGCATTCTGGGCTCTTGGCATAGAAGCAGCACTGTTGTGGGGCGTTATCATGACCTTCCTTTCCATGTTGCCCGCAGTTGGGGCGGCGCTCGTATGGGGTCCGGCAGCGATCTGGCTATTTTTAGTGGGCTTTTGGGTAAAAGGGCTGATCATGGTCGCCGTTGGCGTGCTCGTAATCGGGCTGATCGACAACCTCCTGCGTCCGCCGCTCGTCGGCCAAGGTACGCGACTGCCGGATTACGTAGTGCTCATTTCGACGGTCGGAGGCATCTCGCTGTTCGGGATCAGTGGGTTCGTGATTGGCCCTCTTATTGCAGCCCTCTTTATCTCCGCATGGTCGCTTTTCACGCAGCAGCAGCACGACAAGGCATCGGAACCGACGCACAAGCCCTGATTGAGTAGTAACAATGGGATATCGAATAATTCTACCGCATTATACTTAAGGATCTGTAATTCCGATCGCGCTCCGATAGAGGACATACGAGGCGACGACAAAGATCAACCCAGCAAACAGGCGGTTCAGCAAGCCCCTGTAAACACTCAGTCGCGTGGACAGCATCATGCCGAACACGCCGCCAATTATTCCGCCCCCTACGAATTCTGCCGCAAGTACCCAGTCCACAAGACCCGAAGCTGCATAGTTGATAGCCGTCGCCAACCCAAACGCGCCCACCGACAGAAGTGAGGATCCGACTGCACTGATCATGGGCATGCCCGTGGCAAGGATAAGGCCCGGGACAATCAGGAAACCACCGCCGATCCCGAAGAAGCCTGACGCAGCGCCAGATGCCAACGCAACGCCTGCTGTCATCAGACACATTTTGCCGTCAACCGGACGTGGCGTTGCTATGAATGTTTTTTTGGGCCGCAGCATCAATCCACCCACCAGCACCATGGCAATACCGAACAAGAAGAGCAGCTTATCTCCGTCCATTGACTTGCCGAGCATCGATCCAAGGAGTGCGCCGATCACACCAAGGACCGAGAAGACGATCGCGCAGCGCCACCAGATATGACCCTTGGCTGCATGGATACCGAAGTTCGCGAATGCATTGACAGAGACAGCAAGTGCTCCTGTTCCAATAGCAACATGCGGCTCGGCAACGCCGACGACATAGAGCAGCAGTGGCGTGGCGAGGATCGATCCACCTCCCCCGAGAAGGCCAAGCATGAAACCAACGATGCTGCCAGAACCGACTGCGGAAATGATCGAATAGGTCACGAACCGCTCCTCCGGACGCGGTCATGCAGCGTCATGCCGGCCAACATCGCAATCACAAAGACGAACGATTCTGAGAGACCAACCGACAAGGACGCGATCGCCGGGCCGGGACAAAAGCCGCCAAGGCCCCAGCCGATGCCGAATAGCGCTGAACCCATAATGAGCGGCGTGTCGATTTTGCTGCTTGAGGGTATATGGAAGCTATCATCCAGCACAGGACGTTTCATACGGTACATGATGCGCACCCCGACGGACGCAACAAGAACGGCGCCGCCAAGGACGAACGCGAGACTGGGGTCCCAGACACCGAAGATATCAAGGAACCCTTGGACACGCGCCGGGTTCAGCATCCCTGAAAGCGCGAGGCCAAAGCCGAACACTGTTCCGGAGGCCAGGGAAGCAGCGATCTGAAGGAGGTTGCGCTTCATTGTCCCATTCCTTTCAACAATGTTACAGCGATCACACCCGTCGTGAGGAATGTTGCAACGGCAACCATCGAACGGGGTGAAAGACGGGCGAGCCCGAGAACGCCGTGACCACTTGTGCAACCCGACCCCATCCGCGATCCGAAGCCGACAAGCAGACCAGCTATGATGATCAGAGGCCAGCCTGCGGAAATCTCGACTTCCGGCCAACTCCCTACGACAGAAAGGTATGCGGCCGGACCGAGAATAAGCCCAAGAACGAAAGCGACGTTCGTTGCGACCCCCACCCCTTGGATGAGACGCCCGATTATTCCACTAATCCCTGCGATACGACCGTTGAGAAGCAGAAGCATGACAGCCGAAAGGCCAATTAGTGTTCCACCGATGAGTGATGCAACATACGGGGTCATTGTTCGCCCTCCTCCTTGCAAAAAATCGTGTAGAGAGCGCCAACAAGCTGGGCGGCCTTCTCCTCGGTCAAGCGATAGAAAATCTGTTTTCCCTCACGGCGGGTTGTGACGATATCTGCCTTCCGCAAAACGGTCAGTTGCTGGGACAGATGAGGCTGGCGAAGATCAATCTTCTCTTCCAGTTCGCTCACGGAATGCTCACGCTCCACAAGTGTGCACACAAGCATCAGACGGGCGGGATGGGCGAGCGTCTTGAGGAGATCTGCCACCTGGGCTGCGCGAGATGCCATATCCTGCGGTGACATCGATGGTGGTATTGATATGCTTCGATCCGAGGTCATCACCATGTGGCCCCTCCAAGAGCATCGAGTGGGAATTTGAGATAGCGCTTACCGTTCGCCTCGGGCTCGGGCAGCCGTCCGCCACGAACGTTGACCTGCAGGGCATGCAGGATCAGCTTCGGCATGGGGAGTGTCTTGTCCCGGGCGTGGCGCAGTTTGAGGAACTTCTCCTCTGACATCCCGGCGATGTGGATGTTGTTCTGCTTCTGCTCGCCTACGTTGCTCTCCCACCGAGGCGCACGTCCGGCAGGCTGGTAGTCATGCCCGGTGAAGGTCCGCGTCTCATCGGGGAGTGACAGAATGTCCTGGATGGATCTCCATAACATGCGCGCGTCGCCACCCGGAAAATCGGCCCGTGCCGTGCCACTGTCAGGCATAAACAGCGAGTCGTGCACGAATGCGGCATCCCCAATCAGGTAGGTGATTGACGCCAGCGTATGGCCGGGCGAGAACATAACCTTTGCATCAATAGAACCAATCTTGAATGAGTCTCCGTGTGCGAAAAGCTTGTCCCATTGCGATCCGTTTGTCTCAAAGTCCGGCCAATTGTAGATACCCTTCCAAAGTATTTGGACATCAACGACCTTTTCACCGATGGCGGTTGATGCACCGGTTTTCTCTTTCAGATATTGGGCCGCTGAAAAATGGTCGGCATGGGGATGAGTGTCGAGGATCCACTCGACCGTCAGCTTGTTCTCCCTGATATAGCCGAGGATGATGTCAGCGTTTTTGGTCGCCGTCGAACCGGCTTTTTCGTCGAAATCGCGAACTGGGTCGATAATGGCGCACTTGCCCGTTTCCGGATCGGACACCACGTACTGAATGCTCCAGGTGCGCTCGTCGAAGAAGCCCTTCACGACCGGCCGGCGAGCGTAATGCGTGCTCAGCCAGTTGGTGGCGGCCGACATGTCGATGGCGTGCTGCAAGCCGAACGCGTTTAGATCCTCACGCCTCATCCGCCCGTCGAGAACCTCGCCCATGACGTAGAGTAGCAATGCGCGGGTGCCGGATTTGCAGTGAGCGATAACCGGCCCGGTCGATTCATCCATGGCGCGCTGGAATGCCCGAACATCCGCTTCGGTGATCGTCGCAACTGTGACAGGCACGAATGCGTAAATCAGATCGGCGCGCTGTGCAGCCTCTTCCTCGGCTGCCGTTCCGGGTTGCGACTGTTCCTCACCTTCCGGGCGGGCATTGATCAACGTTGCGAAGCCCTGCTTTGCCAGGAAGTGGAAGTCAGTGGTTTCGGGTTGCGGCATTACTGAAAGTTTGTCGTTGATCTTCGTTATTGTCATGGCGGACGTCCTCAGATATCATCATTATAGATTTAGATATAATATATAATGAGAGGGTTTCAAGTTCTAAGGTGCCGACAATTTGCCGCCGGGATCCATTCTGTAATCTGCGGTGGCTGACCTCGGAATGAATCCCGAAAATGGTCTCCACCAAGGGATTATCACGACGCAGGTAGCAATAGCGTATTGAAGGCGACCTGCCTGCTATAGCGGTTGGTGCTTTTTCGCGGCTCTTATCTTAAACCCGAATTTATCTTCCGGTCGATGCCTCACACTGGCACTGAGCCTGTAGGCAAAAGCTACGTTGACAGGAGAGTGCCGCTTTCGTTTTCAGATCGTCTCTGGCGCAGCCCGAGTAGTGTCGTCTTCCACCAACTCGTACCACATGGCGTTGAGAACGGCGAAAGCGGCTGCAAGCGGTAGGCCCAAGAGCCAAGCGAAGTACCACATTTGTTTATCCTTCCGATTTGCGTGAAGCATCAGCGAGTTTAGGTGCGGGCTCCGACAGATATCGATCCTCAATAAGAATGTCCGGTCTCGTCACGGATTGCCACGGCGTCCACCTTGCCCCACAGGATATGGTAGACCCAGGTAGTATAAGCGAGGATGATCGGGATGAAGATCACTGTAACCACCAGCATGATGAATAAAGTCAGATGACTCGAGGAGGAATCCCAGACCGTTAGGCTCGAGTTGGGGTGGACCGAAGACGGCAGAATGAAGGGGAACATCGACAGGCCGACTGAAGAAATGATGCCGGTAATCGACAGCGCGCTCCACAGCATCGTCGTTCTTTCCCATTTCGCCCGAAGGCCGACAAAAGCACCGATCGCTCCGACGAAACCGAACGCGGGTGCGATCATCATCCAGGGATAAAGACCGTAGTTATTGAACCAGATTCCGGGTCCGCGTTCTACCGTCTTGGCCAGCGGATTAGATGGGCCGTCTGTGACGATCGCGCTGGTGAAACCGTAACCGTCGATAAACAGCCATAGTGAAATGCCGCCCGTAGCAAACAGTACGATGGTCAAAAGTGCGGCAATAGCGCCGAACCAGCGGGCCCGGGCGGCGATTTCGCCGTCGGTCTTCAACTGCAGCCATCCGGCGCCGTGCATCACCAGCATGGAGACGGAGAGCACGCCGCAGAGCAGGGCATATGGGTTCAACAGTTCGAACAGTGTCGTGCCGTCGTAAAAGATGCGCAGGTCGTTATCGAAATGAAAGGAGACACCCTGAAGCACATTGCCGACGGCGACGCCGAAAATCAACGCCGGCACGAAGCCACCGACGAAAAGTGCCCAGTCCCAGCCTCTTCTCCAACCGGCACCGTCTCGCTTGGAGCGGTATTTGAACCCGACAGGTCTCAGAATGAGCGCAAACAGGATCGCGAACATCGCCAGATAGAAGCCCGAGAACGAGACCGCATAAAGAGGTGGCCACGCCGCAAAAATCGCGCCGCCGGCCAGCACAAGCCAGACCTGGTTTCCTTCCCAGACCGGACCGCTGGTGTTGATGACCACACGGCGTTCGAGATCAGTTTTGGCCACGAAGGGCAATAGGGCGCCAGTGCCCAGGTCGAAACCTCCAGTGATGGCAAAACCGACCAGCAGCACGCCGAGGAGGCCCCACCAGATCATGCGGAGGGTTTCGTAATCGATCAATTGAGAAAGTATCATAGCGACTTACTCCGCAGGAACGACGTCTGTTGAAATGAGCATGGCTTCTGGTTCGTGATCCGGCTGGGGACCTTTTTGGACCCCGCGGATCATCAGTCCCATCTCAATGACGATCAGGACCGTGTAGAGCGCGACGAAGCCGATGATGGTTAGAAGTACGGTGGCAGCGCCAAGATCGGATACCGCCGCTGCCGTCGGCAAAACGCCTTCGATGATCCACGGCTGGCGGCCGAATTCGGCCACCACCCATCCGAGTTCGCCAGCGATCCACGGCAAAGGAATGGCGAACACTGCGATCCTCAGCAAAAGCGGATAGTGGTCGAGCGTCCGCCGGGCCGAAAGAACTACGAACGTCGCCATCAGCAGGATGAAGAACATTCCGAGAGCGACCATGATCCGGAACGACCAGAACAATGTCGGCACGTGGGGCACCGTATCTTCTGCGGCAAGCGCAATCTGCGCGTCAGTAGCCTGGCGCGGATCATCGACATAGCGCTTCAATAACAGGGCGTAACCGAGATCCGCCCCATTGTCCTCGAAGGCGGTTTTGACCGCCGGAGCGACGTCGGTGGTGCCGGCAGCGCGGATCTGCTGGAGTGCGTCATAGGCGACGATGCCGGACTTGATGCGGGTCTTGGCGTGCTCGACCAGCTCGTTGATACCGGGAATTTCAGTATCGAGAGACCGGGTGCCGATCAGGCCCATGATCCAGGGTATATGCACAGCATAATGGGTTTCGCGCGAAGCCTGATCCGGGAATCCGAATACGGTGAAAGCGGCGGGCGCCGGTTCGGTTTCCCACATCGCCTCGATGGCGGCGAGCTTCATCTTTTGGTGTTCGGTTGAAAGATAGCCGCTTTCATCGCCGAGCACGACAACCGACAGAGCTGACGCTAGGCCAAACGATGCCGCAACTGTCATCGAGCGCTTAGCAAGCGCGACGTGCCGGCCCTTCAGCAAGTACCAGGCGGAAACGCCGAGAACGAATACGGAAGCCGTCACATAACCTGCGGAAACAGTATGCACAAACTTGGCCTGGGCAACGGGATTGAAGATGACCTCTGCAAAGTTGGTGACTTCCATACGCATGGTCTGAGGGTTGAAGGCGGATCCGACGGGATTTTGCATCCAACCATTGGCGACCAGGATCCAGAGCGCCGACAGATTGGAGCCCAGCGCCACGCACCAGGTGGCAACCAGATGGCCGACCTTGGACAGCTTGTCCCAGCCAAAAAAGAACAAGCCCACGAAGGTCGCTTCGAGAAAGAATGCCATCATCGCTTCAATCGCCAACGGCGCGCCGAATATGTCGCCGACGTAATGGCTGTAATAGCTCCAGTTCATGCCGAACTGGAATTCCATGACAATGCCGGTGGCAACCCCGATCGCGAAGTTAATGCCAAAAAGCCCGCCCCAGAATTTCGTCATCTGGCGCCAGATGACCCGGCCAGTCATGACATAAACGGTCTCCATAATCGCCAGCAGGATTGCGAGACCCAGCGTCAGCGGAATGAAGAGAAAATGATAAAGCGCGGTGATTGCAAATTGTAGCCGCGAGAGCGCGACAATATCGAGTTCCATGATGTTTCCCTCGGACTTGCGTCGGTTGGCACTGCCCGGTGGCAGGGCCGATGATGGTCAGCGAAGACTGTTTCAGTCAGGCCGAAGCCGCAACAAAGCTGTCTCGAAACCAATCTCTCCCCGTTTCAGGTCGGCGCTGATCACGCCTCCCTTCAGGACAATAAGGCGATCGGCAAGCATCGCCTCTCGCCGGATATGTGTGGCGATGATGATCGTGCGCTTGCCGGCGCGTGCTACGATCCGGCAGAGAACGTCGCGGGCGGTATCTCCGTCCAAGCCTTCGGTTGGCTCGTCGAGCAGCCATAGAGATTGATCGCGGAGCAGAAAGCGCGCCAGCGTCAGCCGGCGTGACTGGCCTCCAGAGAGCCCGGAACCGCCTTCGCCGAGCCTTGTGTCAAGACGCTGCGGCAAAGAGGCGGTATGGTCGGTAAGACCGGCCGCAGCCAGCGCCGCCATCAGCCGTATGTCGTTAGCCTGGGGATCGGCCAGCCGAAGGTTGTCACGTAGACTATCCTGGAACAGTTCCGTTCGCTGTGTCAAAAGGCTCGTTTCAAGGTTCTCTATGCTGCCTAACACCGGCTCCATTTCCCCTGAGATCAGATTGAGCAGTGTCGATTTCCCAGCTCCGCTTGGCCCAATTAATGCAACCCGTTCTCCACGCGCGACCGTAATTGAAACATCGGTGATGGCGCTGACCGGCGAGCCTTGATGATAGATGCTCACGTGATCGATCCTTAAAGCCAAGCCTGACTGCGGTGCGCCCCGCTTAACAATAACGTTCCCGGCCGACAGTAGCGGGGCAATTCGCCGTGCGGCGAGCGACATGCGGCCGAGTTCCATGGCACCACGCCGCAAAGCTGCAAAGGGCTCCATTGCAGCAAACGCGATCAGTAAGCCGAGTGCCGCCACCGGCGCGCTGATGATGTCGCGTTCGGCCAGCAACGTGACGGAAAGCAAGACCGCTGCCAACAGCACCGCTGTTGCGGTTCCAAACGCAACGGATACACCTGTCTCTACACGATTAAGGGCATCATCCGCCTCGGCCATTCGTGAGTCGGCGTCTACGACGGCGTTTACCTGTGCTATTAAGCGTCCGGCCATCAGTAGCTCGGTTTGGCCGGCGACCAGATCAACACTGCGGGCGCGCATCGCTTCCAGCGCGTGAGCGCGACGTCTGCCAGGCGCTTGTGCAGCCATCGCAGCGAGCGTTGGAATACCCAAGCCGCCGACGACGAGGAACAGAAAGACGGAAAACCCGAGCAGCGGCTGTATCACACCGAGCGCGATACCGGCACAAAGCGCGGCCAGAATGGCGACGCCGCCGGGAACCAGAACTCGCAAGTATAGCGAATCCAGCGCATCAATATCGGACGTCAGCCGGAACAGCAGTTTTGCTGGGTGGCGCAGCAGCGCCTGCGCCGCCCCCGGCTCTGCCCAGCCACGAAACAGCTTCTCTCGCAGCGCCGAGAGCACTGCGAAAGTGGCGTCGTGTGTCGTCAGCCTCTCGCCATAACGGGCACCGGTGCGGGCCATTGCCAGAAAGCGAATGGCGGCGGACGGTGCGAAAACGTCGAACATAAGGGCAGCTCCCGGAACAAGCCCGGCCATCGCGGTGGCGGTGATGAACCAACCGGACAGCCCAAGCAAGCCAACGCCGGACAGTACCGTCACGCCAGCGAACAGTGTGCCGACCAGCAGCATCCGTTGCTTTTCCGCCAGAAAAAGCGAGATCACCGGGCACAGCGGAGAGAGACGCAGGGTCATGATTGCTCCTCCGCGTCCAGTCGAATAATCCGGTCCATCCGGGTCGCCAGCACCGGATCATGAGTGGCGATGATCAGGGTTTTGCCCGCAGCCAGCGCTAGTAAGCTTTCGGTGACTTCAGCGGCGGTACCGTGATCGAGATGGGCTGTCGGCTCGTCGGCAAGAATGAGACCGGCCTGTGTGTTGACCGCCGCGCGGGCCACCGCCAGACGTAGCGCTTCGCCACCGGAGATGCCGCTACCGCCATCGCCGATAGGACGATGTCCTTGTGCTGTCGCCACGCCGCTCAGGCTGGCAATATTGAGCGCTGTGCTAATCTCATCAACGCCGACCCCGGTGCGCTTCAGCGAAACATTCGCCGACAGCGAACCTGCAAAAATATGCGGTGTCTGTCCGATCCAACCGGTGCGCGTGCGCACCGCCTCGAGACAGAGTGGTTTGCCCGCAGTATCGGCAATGCGGACGGCGCCACTGGCTGGCGCGCAAAGCCCAGCCAGTAGTGCCAGCAGAGTGGACTTGCCGGAACCGCTCGACCCTATAATCGCGACATGCTCCCCGGGCGCGATCGACAGATCAAGCGCTGTAAAGACGGGATCGCTGCTGCCGATATGGGAAAATCCGAGCTGTTCAACGTGTACAGCAAGTGGTCCTGCATTCTCAGAGCCGAGGCTGACGCTACCGGTCTGTGTTGCCAGTGGCACGCCGCTGTTAGCCAGCCGGTCGAGCGCCTCGATCGCTGCGTCCCCGGCAGCCTTGTCGTGCCAGACGGCCGAGAGTTCGCGCAAGGGATCGAAGAAGGCCGGCGCCAGCAAGAGGATAAACAGGCCCTGGCTCAACGAAAGCTTAGCCCCCCAAGCACCGAATTCGAGCGCCCCGAGCAGATGAAAGCCGATATAGACCGCGGTCATGGCCACTCCGATGGCGGCAAACAGCTCGAGCACGGCGGAGGAAAGAAAGGCGATTCTGAGAACCGCCATCGTACGCGCGCTAAGGGAGTCTGCATCTGCACGCAGCCGCTTCGCGGTCAAATCGACGGCGCCGAGTGTGCGAATGCTGCGCAGGCCACGCAGGCGGTCGAGCAAAAATCCGTTCATGCTGCCGGCTTGCGACAGCTGCGCCTCGCTCGCAGCCTTGGCACGCCATCCGATCAGCGCCATGAACACGGGGATGATTGGGCCTGCGAAAAGCAAGATGAGCGCCGCAAGCCAGGAAAGCGGCAAAATACAAGCGAGTATCGTCAAGGGCACCACGGCCGACTTCGCCCGCGTCGGTTTGTAGCGTGCGAGATAGGGAACGATTGCTTCTGCTTGCTCTCCGATCACGCAAGCCACCAATCCAGACGTCGCACGGCTGCTATCTATCGGCGAACTTGTAGCGAGTGCTGCGGTTGCCTCTCGCCGGCAGCGCGACAGGAATGTGCGCGCGGCTTTGAAGGCAATACGATGACCGCTTGCCTCGATAATGGTTCTCGCAAGACCTACTAGGAAGATCAATCCGGAGATTACGACCAGATCGCGAATTTCCGCGCCTTCGGCAATTTTTCCGACCGCATAGGCCAACAACCCGGCTTGCGGGAGCCAAAGCAAAGCTGCCAAGATCTGCAAAAAAGCTGGTAATGTTATAGCTGCCGCATGCCGCCGCTCAGATTTCATCGTTGTGTGGTATGCCGCATTGGTCTCTGAGGCTACTGGGACGACAGCCCGTAGGCTTTCGGAAGAATGCAGAGGAACGTCCGGGCCGCGCCGCTGCAAATGGAGGGGACTTGGAATAGTTGCCATCGCCAAAGCCACTGCCCGGTCGCTGGGCGGGCTGTCGCGATCCCCACCATAGGACTTTCTTTCGAAACTGGGCCGGGTCGTCATAGCGTGCGCCGAGCAGGCGGAACAAGACTGCCAAATTGTACTGTTTCCAGCCGATCCATGCCACCTAGATAATTTGTCAAACGGCTACCCCGCGCTTGCACGTGATCCAGGTTCTTTGAAGCAGTTTGGGCGGCGCAAACGCCGAACGTCGATACGGCAGGATCGATGACAATCTGGTTCACTCTTCGGTTTGTCATCTTATCTCATTCGATTGTAAGCGCTTGTGCGTAGGGCTTTTTAGCAGCCCGAGTTGACGAACATTAGGGTCGGAAAATACTTACACCCGATGGTGGTCGCCCGATTGCCACGGCCTGCTGCTAACGTTGTAATAACGCAAGCCACGTTATGACGCCGTCGTCACGGACGTTTCTCACGCGATGCGTCTCGAAATTCTTGGTGAGAAACAAGCTCGGCATTGTCATGTCGACCTGGGTCGATGGGGCTTCGTAACGGAGGTCCCGCATCAGACATTCGGTCACGTGGAGCGCTAATGGTTGCTCAAATGTCCTCGATGGCTGAGGCCCTTTCTCCACACTTTTCAAATTTACCACAGCGAACAATAAAATCGGAGAAGACTCCGACGATTCTGACCGGAAAGGTCAGGTTGCCTGGAGTCGGCCAATACCGATGAGCCGTTGATCTGAACAGGGATAGGTATTTCCCGTCGCTGGTCCCATTTCGTTTTATCGTGCAGTGAGCGTGTGCAGGCAGGCATATGGGCGTGCTTTCGGTCCGTTGACGTAAAAGCAGAGCGATATAGGCTCTGGATACCTCCTGGCGATGTCGATTAGCAATTTTGAGGGAGAACTCTATGCTCGAATACAGGGTGGCGGCGCGCCGCATCGACAGTCACGCGGCGGAAGCCACGACAAAGGAGGCGCAGATTGTCCTCGATACCGACATGGCCGGCAGGCCCGATGCCTTCAATCCGGCCGAACTGCTTCTTGCATCGGTTGCCGCCTGCATGATTAAGGGCATTGAGCGAGTTACACCGATGCTCAATTTTCATCTGCTCGGCGTCGAGGTCACGCTTCAAGGTATTCGGCAGGACAACCCACCGAAAATGGTTTCCATCACCTACGAGTTAATCGTCGATACCACTGAGACCGACCGGCGGCTCGATTTGCTGCACAAGAATGCCCGCAAATATGGGACGATTTCCAACACCATAGCCGACGCCACACACCTTCAAGGGACTATCCGCCGAAAGACGTGAAGTCGCCTCGCGCCTCAGACCCTGGGAGCAGTCCTCCGATTGGTGTCGGTTCTCCGCCACTGGTTGATACCACCAAGATTTTTAGAATGTGAATACAACAGGCCACCGGTTCGCCTGAGGATGTGACTTCAGGCAACGTCGCACATTGTGGGCTCGTAACCGCGATAAAAAATACGCGAGATGCAGACGTCTATCAATTCGACGGGGCTCATTCGTGGACAATGCCCCTTTAGGAAGGAAATCGTTGCCGACGGGTCTTCCGTTAAGCAGTTGTTGCACTAGATCAAAGTGCAGCAAGATCGGATCGCTATAACCCTCAATGAGGGGACACAACGGTTGATCCAACCAACGCCGCTATTTGGCGAACTTTGCGCCGGCTCGAAGGAGACATGAAATGCTCGACGATACCGATGACGACCTGACCACACGCACTGGTTTTCGCTTCCATGTCCGCCACGCTGCGCCGCAAGACGAAGCGATCGTTGCCGAGTTTTTCACACACGTGACGCCTGAGGATATTCGATTTCGATTTCTGTCCGGCATGAAGACCGTATCTCACGAACGGCTCATCGCAATGACGGGCGTCGATGATCCTCGGGTGGTAAATTTCCTTGCGTTCGCACCGAATGAAACGCTGCTGGCAGTGGCCATGCTGGCGGCTGGCGAAGATACTCAGCGCGGAGAAGTCGCGCTCACGATCCGCAATGACTACAAGCATCAGGGGATAAGCTGGGAAATGCTCGCGCATATCTGCCGCTATGCAGAGCGGCACAATTTCAAGAGCATCGAATCCCTCGAAAGCCGTGAGAACCACGCGGCGATCGAGCTGGAGCGTGATATGGAGTTTAATGTCTGCGACGCCGAAGATGACCCAACTGTCGTCGTGCTACGCCGAGATATCAAACCACAGCTGACATCCGACGTCGCCCCGCTCGACGGCCGGCAAGTTTAGCACCTGTTGCGGTGATCAATCAGAGCAAACGCTTCGTTCGAAATTGAGGAATGGGATTATTCGGAGTGCTAGAATCTGGGTCGTAAATCCGGTGGTGTTGCTATTGATCAAGTGACTTAAGATAAGCAATGATTGCTCCCGCATCACCGGCGCTGAA
The DNA here is from genome assembly GCF_033447125.1 of Rhizobium sp. PL01. Taxonomy (NCBI): domain Bacteria; kingdom Pseudomonadati; phylum Pseudomonadota; class Alphaproteobacteria; order Hyphomicrobiales; family Rhizobiaceae; genus Rhizobium; species Rhizobium sp. PL01. The sequence continues at coordinate 25,411 of NZ_JAWQUM010000013.1, forward strand.
CACAAACTGGGGCATCGCCGGATGGGCCGTCATGATGCCCTCGACCAAGGCCTCGCTCAGAACCTCCACATCATAGCGAAGATGAAGATCGCGAAACCGGGGGGCAGCATTCAGAGGACTGGTCCCCGTGCTGCCGACGGCGTGACAGGATGCGCATTTTGTTGTCACGATTTTGTGGCCGACCTCAACGGCGTTCGAAGCCGCCTTTACCGCTTCTCCACTCAAAGCGACCAGGATCGTCACAGAGAACCTCACGACGTTGATTGCTTGAACTGCCATTCGCTGCTTCTCCTGAGATTTTCACAAGCACCTGAGCGACTGGTACTGGGTTGCCTGATTGTTTGCAGAAATCGTTATTGGTGACCGTGGTCCTGCCCTATAAATGGCAGAGAGCCGAGTTGTAACCATCCAATGGTCGTGAACACTCCTTACGGCACCTGGTTCTCAACTTTTAAGGAACCAGAAGGCACCAAGTCACTTTCGAATTGCACGCCGTCTTTCCCTGATGCCTTTACCCTATAGAGCAGCTGGTCAGCTTTCGAGATAAGCTCTCCGATGTCGCCCTTGACCGCCGTCCAGACGCCGCCGACACTTGCCCGCACGCCCAGAGAAAGGCCTTGGATTACAACGGGAGATCTCATTGCGGTCACCACCCTCTCAGCGATTGCCACTCCGTCAACCCTGTCTCCCGCAACGACAATGACAAACTCGTCACCACCGATCCGGCACACGAGGTCGCTGTCCCTGACGGTAGCCGGCAGCCGGCGCGCGGTTTCCACAAGCACGGCATCTCCAGTCGGATGACCATAGATGTCGTTGACCTCCTTGAAGCCGTCAAGGTCAATGGCGAGCAATGTGTATCCATCCGACGAGGACATTGACTTGAACCGTTTCGCCAGTCCGCGCCGGTTAAGCAAACCCGTGAGGGCGTCAGTGTAAGAGTGAAGCTCCAAGCTTTCGATTTGTTTATGCTCGTCGGTGAAATCAACAGCCATCCCTACGATCTTGAGAGGCCTTCCGTCGGCATCACGAAGCAGCCGCCGATCGCATCGCATCCAGCGCTCTCCGTTGACCGTGGAAAGCCTGTACTCCGAGACATTCTGGTCTGTGGCCCCGGAGATCAGCGACGTCAAGTCGGCTGCCGCACCGTCCTGTGCATTGATTTTTTCGGTGTAATGCGCGAGATCAAGCGTCGCGGCCTTTGGACCATTGATGAAACGAGCCAGACGATCGGAGGTTTCGAATTTCTTTTCGGGGAGGTCCATTTGCCAAAAACCGCCGCGCACCGTCTCTAGCGCCAGTTCGAGCTGGGCAGCCTTCTCAGCAAGGATGCGCTCGGTTTTCTTGGCAAAGGTGATGTCTTCAATCTGCGTGATAAATTTTGCGACGCGTCCACCGGTACCGCGCATCGCCCCGACGTGTATCCTGACATGGACGATGTCACCTGCCGGGCGGATATAGCGCTTCTCAATGGTATAGCTGTCCCGCTTGCCTTCGAGCGCTTCTCGAAACAACGCCAGGTCGGCTTTGATATCGTCAGGGTGAGTGAAGTTCTTAAAAGGTTTCCCTGCCACTTCGCTGATCGGCATGCCGACAAGCCGCGCGAAGGTTTCGTTGCCACGAATTATAAAGCCGTCCGTATCGACCAAAGCTATCCCAATGGGAGCATGCTGGAACGCGAAATCGAATAGAGCGAGCCGTGTCTCGGCGTTTTCGCTCGTTAGACTGTGTTTTTCCATCGTGTCCTTCACACCTTTTTCTCATGGGGAACGCTTGGATAATGGAATAGGTTCGCCCTTGGCTTGCCGATGGATGGCTTGGTTTAGGACTGTACCGCAAAGTCTTCATTCCCTACGGGCGGCTGTCGATATCACGCCGATGAGAACGGAATCGATCAAGATAATCATCGCGGTCGTCGTGTACCCGCAGCGTTGAGCGACGCCACAGCTCATGGGCTGTGCCATGAGACTACAAGCGTCCCGGAGAAGCGACGGCACCATTTATAGTCTGTCCAAAATCCGGCTTGCAGACTCGGAAAGTACTCATTGTAATTTCGCGCCAAGATAACTGAAGAACACGGCCGTCCACACCGTCATTTCGTGGTTGACGAGGTTAAGTAGTTTCCGAAGCTACCGATTGCCGCGGCACGGAATATGTTGAGGTCTCATCACGCACAAATCTGGTGCGCACCCCACCTCGGTCGGCCGCATTGGTCGCATAGATAGGCTTTAACGTGGATTATTTAATGCAGTTTCACTGCGCCTACTTGGTCGCCCAACTGCTTCATATCTTCAAATGTGTGAGACTGGCTTATGACGCCCGCTAGGAACACGCCAATGTCTGGCGCTGCGGCGGTTGGGGCATCACGGAAGTCTGTTAGTGCGAGCTGGCCACGAGGAGATACGCCTTGAAACTTCAATTCCACCTTCCATTGATGACATATCCAGATGCGACATCATTTACCCTGTTGCAAAATGCAGTTGAAGTCGCAAGTAACGAAAGCGCGCACCTCAACGTCAATGTTCATCAGGTCAAGGCGCCATACTTATCTCCACCCTTTCCAACAATGCTTGATATCGAAAAACTGAAAGAAGAAGCAGAGTGGTCTAGTCGGAATGCCGGAACCGTCCTAAAAACGACACTGCACGATTATGCAGAAGAAGCCGGTGTGGCTATCAGTATCGGCTCGTTCGAGTGCGCAGAAACTTTCGTTGGAAGCCGGATTGCGGAATTATCGCGGGTCTATGATCTGAATATCCTCGAGGCCTCCGAAATAGGAAGGCCAATTATTGAATGTGTCCTGTTTGAAAGCGGCAGACCACTGTTATTATTCCCAACCGATATGTGCCCTGATCGTTTTGCCACGATTGCGATCGCATGGGACGGGAGCCAGACGCTGGCGAGAGCCTTGACTGGAGCCAGAGCATTTCTGGGCGGGAGTTCCAAGGTTATTCTGATTTCAGTGAATAACGACAAGACGATTGATACGAATAATCGCGATCAGTATGCGACCGTACTTCGTAACTCCGGGCTCCCAGTCGACATCATCTCCGCGCAGTCCGCTGGGTTATCGCCGGCCATTACGTTACAGGCAGTGGCAAAGGAAAATGGCGCGAACCTGCTTGTGGCCGGGGGATTTGGTCAGTCCAGATTTCGGGAATTCATCTTAGGCGGTGTAACCCGATCACTGTTGGGAAACTTGGATATGCCTGTGCTTTTATCGCACTGATGGTGCAAAGGTATTGCCTGGAGTTAAGAACCTCCTCAAGGGTAGCCGAGCTTGCCGCCACGAAAAAAAGAGATCGGCAAATCGCACCGCTTCTGATGCGCCTCGATTTGCCGCTTTAAGCACTTACCTTCTCAATCGCGAACCCTGAACTCGAAGATATTTCTCTGGGCAATGCCTACCGCAGAAACAACTCAGCTGGACGAACGCCTAGGGGCAGTGGGCAGAAACATAACGACGTGCAAAAGCGTCTATACACGGGGAGACCAGCGCTCATGAGCGAAAGCGACTTACTTCGACCTGAAAGGGACAGACTAACTTCATGCACCTCCAAGTGGGACAAAGGGAATTTTTCCAATCCTGGCGTGGATGATGAGGTCGCCCATAAGCCCAAGGCATATTTGGAGCCGACCCCGGTGGTTTCCAGTGCTTTGTTCGAGCATGTGCCAATAGCTGTGCTGATGGTCGATCAGGCCGGCAAGATAAGGCATATGAACAACGCGACCGTAAAACTATTCGGATATCTGAAGGACGAATTGGTTGGCGAGCCAATAGAAATTCTTGTGCCTTCCGGAGCCCGCACCCGTCACGAAACGTTCCGAAAAGATTTCATGACACATCCGACGGCACGCCCTATGGCCGAGGGGCGGCGGCTGACCGCACGCAAAAAGGACGGCACAGAGGTATCTGTTGACATCGCATTGAACCCAATTTCACTGGGCGAATCCGAGACGGCTGTCATTCTCTCAGTCCTTGATGCCGCCCCTCGCGAACGGGCAGAAATTGCGGAGCTTTTCGTCAAGGAAGTGACCCATCGTGCCAGGAATATGTTTGCGATTATCGGGGCAATCTCTCGGCAGATTTCCAAGTATACCACGACGGTTCCTGAATTTCAGGCGGCCTTGGAGCGTCGCCTGCATTCTCTTTCTACCTCGTACCAGGTATTCGAGAAGGAAAATTGGCGAGCCGCTCCAATCAGCGACCTTGTCCGATCGCAAATCTCATTCGTGGTAAAGCAGGATATCCCTCAAATCGATATTGCCGGTCCGGACATTCGGCTGCAAGCGGCCCCGGCGGAGTATCTTGGGTTGGCGATCCACGAACTCGCGACCAACGCAGTCAAGCATGGCGCGCTTTCAGTACCGACTGGTGAAATCTCTATCCACTGGTCCGTGGATGAAAAAGAAGGAGTCTTCAAATTTCATTGGTCTGAGCGCAATGGGCCTCCTTTTACTCCATCGGAGCGTCGCGGCTTCGGGTCCGTCATGCTCAATTCCATTGTTCCTGCAGCCTGCGGTGGGACTGCGGACCTTATAGTCAGCCCGGCGGGCATGTCGTGGAGTATGAATGCCCCACTGGGTATGCTTGCTCGTTCTGACTGATCTTGCGCGAACGGCCACGCCCCTGCGACGGTTGGAGCCATCGCAACGGTGCGTTGCTGCCCAAGTGTTTCGATCATGCCTTAACTGTCGCAGAAGTCCGGTCGGCCGCTCGACGTTTCTGACCGGGGTTCAAAGGTCGAAGTTTTCGCTAATTGTGGAATGCACGAAGTTCTAATTTTGGACGGAGACAGGGCGAACCAACTTGAACAGTTCAAGAACAAACAGTGGAATTGCCGCAAACATGAACAAAACTAAGAAATCCGGGAAGGCTATTGGCGAGGTTTTCAGGAGACCACCGAGCACGGCATTGTGCTGGCTCCAGATCTGAACGGCGAACGTACCGACCACGACTGCCAATAGGCTCCGATTGGTCAGCAAGGATATCCTCCAGACGGACTCGGTTTCGCTGCGCGCTCCAAACGCGCGCAGGATCTCCGAAAACACCATGACAGTGAACGCGTAAGTCCGGGCCGTCTCGGCATCTTTTGTTGTGAGGGTGTAAAAATAGACACCGAAAGCGACACTCGCAGTCAAGAGGCCCGTTAGCAGCATGGTCGAGAGAAATCTTCGGTCAGTCATGCTTTCGCTTCGGCGCCGGGGCGGACGATTCATGACTGATGGATCGATCCTGTCTGTTGCGAGACAGAGTGCCGGTAATCCGTCGGTGACCAGATTGATCCACAAAAGGTGGATCGGCAAAAGCGGGGCGGGCAATCCGATGATGACACAGACAGTCATCAGCAGGAGCTCTGCAGTGCTGCCGGCCAGCAGATATTGCAGCGTTTTTCGGATACTGTCGTAGATCCCCCGCCCCTGTTCTACGGCCTCGACGATAGTGGCGAAGTTGTCATCCGTCACGATGAGGTCGGCGGACTGTTTCGTTACCTGCGTTCCGGTCTGCCCCATGGCGATGCCGATGTCTGCGCCCTTGATCGCCGGCGCATCGTTCACGCCATCTCCGGTCATGGCGACGACATCGCCATTCGCTTGCAGAGCGCGCACGATGCGAAGCTTATGCTCGGCTGTGACCCTGGCATAAACGCTGATGAGCGGCGCCCGCTCCCGTAAGTCGCTCTCGCTCGTTGCCTCCAGGTCCGTACCCGTGGTGGCCAGAGCGCCAGATGCTATTCCAAGGTCGGTCGCGATCGCAGATGCAGTTTCGGGATGATCTCCGGTGATCATGACAACCCGAATACCGGCAGCGTGGCAGTTGGCGATAGCACCTTTTGCTTCGGAACGGGGCGGATCAAACATGCCGGCAAGGCCGACGAACGTGAGATTGCATTCCACCTCGTCTGCGCAGATGTCGGTATTCAGGACCAGATCGAAGTCTCGCTGAGCAGAGCCGAGGACGCGTAGTGAACGTTTTGCCATTCCGGATATGACCGATAAAATTGCACGCCGATCCTCACTCAAAAGAGGCACGACCCCTCGCTGGGTGTAAATGTGAGAGCACCTGGCCAGTAGTGGTCCAGGTGCACCATTGACATAGGCTCCCAGACGCCCATTCGGCATCTTGCGGACCACTGAGCTTCTCTTTCGGTCCGAATCGAACGGCAACTCGATGATGACCGGGCTTTCTTCATCCATATGTACCCGGTTAGCGCCCGCCTTGCCGCCGGATACCAGCAAGGCGCCTTCGGTGGGGTCCCCGATTACGCGCCAGATCCCCTCCTCTTCGAAAAGGTGGGCGTTGTTGCAGCCGATCTGAACGCTTGCAAGTGCCAGCAGTCGCGGCAAATGATCACCCGCAGCAATCTTGTCAGCGAACAGGATCTGTCCATCCGGACCGTAACCTTCACCCGTAACGTCGTAGCTGATCCCGGCGACATAGAGCGCCCGCACCGTCATTTGCCCGACAGTCAACGTTCCGGTTTTGTCTGTGCAAATCACGGTGGTGGATCCCAGCGTTTCCACGGTAGCGAGTTTGCGCACGAGAACGCGCCGCCGCGCCATCTGGAGGACCCCGACGGATAGCGCAACCGTTACAATAGCCGGTAAGCCCTCCGGCACGGCTGCCACCGCCAGACCGATGGCGGTCAGCGAGAGTTCGCCCAAGGGCGTTCCCCGCAAGTACCCGAGGCCGAACAGCACTGCTACGATACCCAGAGCGATCCAGATGAGCAGCCGCCCGAAAGCATCTAGCTTCTGTTGGAGTGGCGTCCTTTTTTCACTTTGGGCTTGGTCGAGCAAACTGGCGATACGCCCTAGCTGCGTGTCCATTGCCGTCGCAACGACAACGGCCTCTCCCGTGCCCGCAGCGACGCTGGTGCCCATGAACACCATATTGGATTGATCGCCGATCGGGATTTTACCCGGCAAAAACGCTGCGGCCTGCTTTTCGACGGTCTCCGATTCCCCGGTGAGCGTGGCCTCCATGATAGAGAGAGACGCTGCCTGGAGAATGCGGGAATCGGCTGCGACAAGGTCGCCGGCTTCCAGCATCAGAATGTCCCCCTTCACGACTTGCACCGCCGGGAACGATAGGACGCGGCCGTCTCTCCGCAGCTTAACCTCAGGGGCTGTGAGAAGCCTGAGCGCATCGACCGATCGTTCGGCGCTCAGTTCCTGATAAAAACCCATAAAGGCATTCAGCACCACGATCACGAGGATGGCGATCGCATTTGCCATCTCGCCCATGATCCCGGAAACTGCCCCGGCCACGATCAGGATCCAGATAATGAGACTGCGAAACTGTGAGAGAAGAATGCGAGCGACGCCTGGACGCTTGGCTTGCTTGATCTGGTTCGGCCCATCCGCAACAAGGCGGGCGGCGGCCTCCGCAGAGGAAAGCCCGCTGGATGACGAGTCGAAAACGTCCAAAACCTCGTTTGACGATTTTTCGTACCAGTTTTCGGCCTCCGTGCCGATCGTCGAATTGGGAATCATCGGCTGATATGCCTCTTCATGGCGCTGTGGCGCCCGTGTTTCTCGCCGCCGGACCGGTTCTTCCCCTCTCCCGAACCTGCCGCGATCTAGTTGCGAAACTGAATTCCGCCTTCGCCGGCTACGATCCGTGTCCCGGCTTTGCCATTCACGATCGCCAGTGCGTCCTCCAGACGGCCAATGGCAGCCATTTTTCCAGGCATGTTGACGAACTTTGTCGCCGCCTCTATTTTTGGACCCATGGAGCCTGCGGCAAAGGATTGGCCTGCCAAAGCCGAAATGCTTACGTTCGCAACGGCCTTTGCGAATGGCTGTCCGAAATCAATGTAAACCGCATCGACGTCTGTCAGCAGCAGGAGCATGTCGGCATTCAGACGCTCTGCCAGAAGCGCGCTGGCGCGATCTTTGTCGATTACCGCTTCAATCCCTGCGAGATCACCATCGCCGCGACTAACGACGGGAACGCCACCGCCTCCGGCGCAGATCACGATTACACCACAATTAACCAACATGGCGATAACAGCCAATTCCAGAATCTCACGGGGCTCCGGCGACGCGACAACCCGCCTCCATCTCGAGCCGTCGATAGCAAACGTCCAGCCTTGCTCCTGCCGGATCTGCTCGGCCGTAATCTCGTCGTAGACTGGCCCGATCGGCTTGGTGGGACTCTGGAAAGCAGGATCATTTTCGTCGACCCTGATCTGGGTCAGAAGTGTTGCGAGAAGGGCCGGTTTCGGCAGAGCATTTCGCAGCTCCTGCTCGATCATGTAGCCGATCATCCCGTCAGTTTCCGCGCCGAGAATATCCAACGGATACAGGCCGTCCTTCGGTCCCGCCGCAGCCTGCAGGGCAAGCAGTCCGATCTGAGGGCCGTTGCCGTGCGTCACCACTACAGTATGGCCGGCGCCGATCAACGTCGCCAGCGAGCGGGCCGCACCACGAATGTTGGTTCTTTGCATTTCCACGGTCATCGGCTCGCCGCGTTTCAACAGGGCATTGCCTCCAAGGGCGACGACAATAAGCATCCGTTCACCCTGCGATCGTGGCGACAAGCAACGCTTTTATCGTGTGCATGCGGTTTTCCGCCTGGTCAAAAACGATCGATGCATTGGACTCGAAAACGTCGTCCGTCACTTCCATGCAATCGAGTCCAAGTTCCTTTTTTATCCGTGCACCGACTTCTGTTTCAGCGTTGTGGAAGGCCGGCAGACAATGCATGAACTTCGTATGGGGATTGCCAGTTGCAGACATCATCTCAGAGGTGACTCGGTAGGGCAGCAAGGCTTTCGTCCTCGCGGGCCATGCTGTCTCGTCTTCGCCCATAGATAGCCAGACGTCGGTGTAGATGAAATCGACGCCCTTGACTGCCTCGTTTGTATCCTCCGTCACCACCAATAGGGCACCGGTGTCTTTAGCTAGATCTTGAAAGTGCTTTATAAACCCGTCATCAGGCCAGAATTTGCGAGGAGCAGCAATACGCAGCTCCATGCCGACTTTTGCTGCGCCTATGGCAAGCGAAAGACCGACATTATCCCGTCCATCGCCGAGGAATGCCACGGACATATCCGACAGGTGCTTGTGGGTAAATTCACGCATCGTCATGAAGTCGGCAAGCGTTTGTGTCGGATGGGTTTCATTCGTCAAACCATTATAGACCGGCACGCCCGCATTCTTTGCCAGAACCTCGGCGATGGTCTGCCCGAAGCCCCTGTACTCGATGGCATCATACATCCGGCCGAGGACGCGCGCAGTGTCCTTCATGGATTCCTTATGCCCGATGTGGCTGCCGGACGGGCCAAGATAGGTCACATGCGCTCCCTGATCGTAAGCGGCCACTTCGAAACCCGTCCTTGTTCGTGTGGAGTCTTTCTCGAATATCAAGGCAATGTTGCGCCGGGATAAACGGGGCTGTTCGGTCCCAGCCTGTTTAGCTGCTTTTAATTCCGCTGCCAGTTGGAGCAGGAAGCGGATTTCATTCGGAGATAAATCATCGAGCGTCAGGACGCTGCGACCGCGAAGATTAATGGGCATTGGTCAGCCTTTCAAATTTCAAAGGGGATCGCGCGCGATAGGGCATGACATGCAGTGGCTGCCGCCGCGACCGCGACCGAGTTCGGATCCATCGATGGTGATCACCTCGATACCCGCACGCCGCAGGAGCGTGTTGGTGTAGACATTTCGGTCGTAGCCGATCACCACGCCAGGCTCGATTGCAAGGAGGTTATTGCCATCGTCCCACTGCTCGCGTTCCGCCTCATAGCCATCTCCCCCGGTCGCAATTACCCGGAGATGGGTGAGGCCAAGCGCGTTTTGGACCACATGAAGGAAAGGTTCGTTCTCTGCTGTAATTTCAACTCCCGTCGGACCGTCGCCCGGTCGCAGCGAAAACGCTTTTATCCGGTCGACAATCGGGGGATAGACCGTCACCAAATCGCGGTCACAGAATGTGAAGACCGTGTCGAGATGCATGAATGACCGATCGCGGGGCATCAAGGCTGCGATCACCCGTGTTGCAGCACCCTTGGCAAAAAGGCGCCGCGCCAAGGTCGCAACCGCCTGTGGCGTCGTTCGCTCACCCATGCCGACAAGAACAAGCCCATCAGCAAGCGGCATAACGTCCCCGCCTTCAAGCGTTGAGATTCCGGGAATGGCGTCTGCATCACCCCACCAGGTCTCAAATTTCTCCACCGCGAAACGCGGGTGAAACTCGTAGACAGCCGCCAGATTTACTGCTTCGGGCCGGCGCGCCGGCCAATACATCGGATTGACTGTGACGCCACCGTAGACCCAGCATGAACTGTCACGCGTAAAGAGCTGGTTGGGCAAGGGTGGTATAACGAAATCGCGTGGCTCCAGGGTACGGCCTGCGAGACCGGTCGGCTTGAAGGGAAGCTCCGCACGGGCGATACCACCGATCAGAAAGCGACCGAGTTCCGCAGGAAGCATCTCATCAAGCCATCCGCGCAGCTCACCCTCCATGTCCTCGCCAACGGTCTGTGCCGAAACGCGGCGGTCGAGGAGCCACGACTTTGCCTCAGGGTTTGCCAGGGTCTCGGCAAGCATCGTGCCAAAATCGCGGACGATTACGTTTCTTTCGCGCAAGGCGTCTGCAAATATGTCGTGCTCTTGGCGTGCCCTCTTGACCCAGAGGACATCGTCGAAAAGAAGGTCCCTGCAGTTTTCCGGTGTAAGACGTTGGAGGCTGAGATCAGGACGGTGGATCAAGACCTCACGCAACGGTCCGACCTCTGAAAATGCGCCTAGTTTTGACATGGGAAATTCTCTTTTCAAAAAGGAGTGATCGTGCCGCGCCAGATCAGATATCCAGCAACGGCGCCGACAAGGAGCAGGGCACTGGCCAAAAGGCCCTCAACGACCGAGAAGCTCTTCTGGTCGCTTTCGCGTCTTGCTATGACGAAGAAGATGATGCCAGGAGCATAGAGTAAGGCGGCCATGAACAAGTAGGTGGGACCGGCTGCATAGACGAGCCAGATGCCGTAGATCGTCGCGACAGCACCTGCGAGGATGTCGCGTATGCGGCTCTCGTTTGGCCCATAGGCTTCACCGGTGGACGCCAGTTTGAGCGCGTAGGCGCCTGAAAAGACGTAAGGAACCAGGATCGCAACGGAGGCGATTGAGAAAAGCGCCTGATAGGTGCTGCTCGCGTAGAATGTCAGGATGAGGAAAACCTGTACGAGCCCATTGGTAATCCAAAGCGACGTAGCAGGTGCACCGTTGGCATTCTCACGACCGAAGAAGCGGGGCATGGTCCCGTCGAGCGCTGCGACATGCGGCACTTCGGCGGCCAGCAGCGTCCAGCTGAGGAAAGCTCCCAGTACGGAGATGACCAAGGCGACATTGATGATGATTGCCCCCCATGCTCCAACGAGGTGTTCGAGAACCCCCGCCATTGAAGGATTTTTCAGAGACGCGAGTTCCGGTTGGGAGAGGATCCCGAGCGATAGCAAAGAGACAAGGGCATAGATGGCTAGGCAGACGGCGAAACCCAGCATGGTGGCCCTGCCAATATCCTTGCGGCGTTTGGCATCTGCGGACACCACACTTGCGCCTTCGATGCCGATAAATACCCACAGCGTCACGAGCATCGTGCTTTTGACCTGACTGGTTATGGAGCCGATCTCGATGTTCTTGCTTGCCGAAAAATCGATCGTGAAAATATCGATCTTGAACGCGACGACGGCGATACCGACAAAAAGGATGATGGGCGCGATTTTGGCGACAGTCGCTATTGTGTTGACGAAGGCGGCTTCTCGAACTCCCGAAAGCAAAAGCGCGTGAATTGACCAAAGGACGATTGAGGCGCCTACGATCGCCTGCCAGGTATTGCCATCACCAAACGAGGGCGCGAAATACGACAGAGCGCTGAACATAACAACGGCGTAAGAAACGTTGCCTAACCACGCAGAGACCCAATAGCCCCATGCGCTGTTAAACCCGATGAAAGGGCCAAAACCGGCTTTGGCATAAGCATAGGGACCAGCGTTGAGATCGGGTTTACGAACGGCCAGTCCTTTGTAGACGAGTGCTAGCGCCAGAATACCTACGCCGGTGATTGCCCAGCCGATGATGATAGCAAGGGGCCCGGCTCCAGCCGCCATATTTTGCGGCAGGCTGAAAACGCCCGACCCGACCATCGATCCAATGACGATCGCAGTGAGCGCACCGAGACCAAGTTTCCGAGACGTTGCGGGTTGGGCGATGCTGACCACATCGTCATTCGAGGCCACCGTCATGGCCGAGTGCTATCTGTTGCTGGCAGGCTTGCCGGACGTTCGGTTGTTTTTGTCATGTAGGCACCACCCGCTGCTGAAAGGCTCTCCGAAACTTCAGAGCAACCCTAGACTTCTGTTTGGAGTCTTGAGGATATTGGCCGACAGTCCCGTTGCGGTAGCCTCGGAAACTACGCAGACCCGGCTCCCCGTTTGAGGGCTAAGCGTTTCGGGGAAGCCTTAATTAACCCGATAGGTACTTTCCGATCCTTCCGCCGATGCATTGCGAGTGACTAAGATCGGCATCAGATCAGTTGCGAGCCTATCGCCGCCAACAGCTTCCAAAAATGTGAACGCTGAGCGGCTGCTAACTCAGCTCCACTTGAACCGCCTATCGGTGCTTATCGCGACCAGACGAAGCCAACCCAAAAAGTCAGGAATTCAGTCTATGGCAGAGAAAATGCAAGCCGCGGTCGTCGTCGCGTTCGGGCAACCCTTGGTGCTTCGCGAGTATGACATCCCCAGCGTCGGGGCGGGGCAGATCCTCGTCAAGACCGAAGCCTGCGGCGTCTGCCATACTGATCTGCATGCAGCCCAAGGTGACTGGCCGGTCAAACCGACCCCTCCGTTCATACCGGGCCATGAGGGCATCGGCATTGTCGTTGCGATCGGTTCAGGCGTGACGAATGTGAAAGAAGGTGATCGCGTCGGCGTGCCGTGGCTCTATTCGGCCTGCGGTCATTGCGAACATTGCCTGGCCGCATGGGAGACCGTCTGTGGCGAAGCGGAATTCGGTGGCTATACCAAGAATGGCGGCTTTGCCGAGTATATTCTCGCAGATCCCGACTATGTCGCTCACATTCCCAAGGGTCTGTCCGCGCGGGACGCAGCACCTATCATCTGTGCCGGGATCACGACCTATAAGGGTATCAAGGAAACCGGCGCCAAGCCCGGGGAGTGGATTGCGATATCGGGCGTTGGTGGTCTCGGGCATCTTGCTATTCAGTATGCCAAGATCATGGGCCTTCAAGTCTGTGCGGTCGATATCGATGATGGCAAGCTCGAACACGCGCGGGGCCTGGGCGCTGATCTTACTGTCAACGCCAAGGATGCCGATCCGGCGGCCATGATCAGCCAAGAAACCGGCGGTGGTGCGCACGGTGTTTTGATAACGGCCCCTTCCCTTCCCGCCTTCAAGCAAGGTGTTGCAATGACACGAAAACGCGGCACCTGCGTTCTGGTCGGCCTACCGCCTGGCGAATTTCCGGTTCCGCTCTTCGATGTAGTGGCCAATTGTATCACCGTTCGAGGGTCCTTCGTGGGCACGCGATTGGACATGGCAGAAGCTCTCGCCTTTGCCGCAGACGGAAAGGTCAAAGCCGATATCGAGCTGCAACCGTTATCCGCAATCAATGACGTTCTCGGCAGGCTGGCGCGCGGGGAAGTACCGTCTCGTGTTGTGCTCGACTTCGCCGCTGGCTGATTCACCGGCCGTCGCGATCACCGACAGCGTACGGGAAAATCTGACCAAATATCAGTTCTCAACGCCATTTCACCACGACGACATCAAGCACCTGCTTGAATTTGTCGGTCTGATCTGGGTTAAAACAAGGAGCCATCATGGCAAAGGCAATCGGCATCGATCTTGGCACCACAAATTCCTGCGTCGCGGTCATGGAAGGCAAGATAGCGAAAGTCATTGAGAACGCGGAAGGTGCGCGCACAACGCCATCCATGGTCGCGTTCACAGACAATGGCGAGATCCTGGTAGGCCAGCCCGCCAAGCGGCAGAGCATTACAAATCCCGAAAACACGATTTTCGCGATCAAACGTCTCATTGGTCGCCGTTACGACGATCCGATCACGCAGAAAGATAAGACGATGGTGCCCTACACTATCGTGAGCGCCGACAACGGCGATGCTTGGGTTCAGGTCAACGGCAAGAAATACAGCCCGAGCCAGATCAGCTCCTTCATCTTGAAGAAAATGAAGGAAACGGCGGAATCCTATCTGGGTGAGCCGGTCGCTCAAGCCGTCATTACGGTCCCGGCCTATTTCAACGACGCGCAGCGCCAGGCCACGAAAGATGCTGGTCAGATCGCCGGTCTGGAAGTCCTGCGCATCATCAACGAGCCGACCGCAGCAGCGCTCGCCTATGGGCTCGAGAAAAATGGGGCCGGCAAGGTGGCGGTTTACGACCTTGGCGGTGGCACGTTCGACGTCTCGATACTCGACATCGGCGAAGGTGTCTTCCAGGTCAAATCGACCAATGGTGACACATTTCTGGGCGGCGAAGACTTCGACAACCGGATCATGGACTATCTTGCCAGCGAATTTTTGAAGGATCAGGGCATCGATCTGCGCAAGGATCGTCTTGCACTTCAGCGCCTGAAAGACGCAGCCGAAAAGGCCAAGATTGAGCTGTCGAGCGCCATCCAGACGGAAGTGAATCTGCCATTCATCACCGCCGATAAGACCGGCCCGAAGCATCTGGCGATAAAGCTGACACGTGCGAAGCTCGAAGAACTGGTCGACGAACTCGTGACTCGGACGATTGGACCGTGCAGGGCGGCGCTGGCGGATGCGGGTTTGAAATCCGCTGACATCAACGAAGTCGTACTCGTCGGCGGTCAGATACGCATGCCGAAAGTGCAAGAGACGGTTCACACGCTGTTCGGGCGGGAGCCGCATAAAGGCGTCAATCCCGACGAGGTAGTAGCGGTCGGTGCTGCGATCCAGGCGGGCGTGCTTCTCGGTGACGTGAAGGATGTTCTTCTCCTTGACGTAACGCCACTGTCTCTCGGCATCGAGACCCTGGGCGGGGTCATGACCAAACTGATCGAGCGGAATGTCACCATTCCGACGAAAAAGAGCCAGACATTTTCGACCGCGCAGGACAACCAGACGGCCGTTACCATAAGCGTTTTCCAGGGCGAACGCGAAATGGCGGCCGACAACAAGCCGCTTGGGCAGTTCGATCTGGTCGGCATTCCGCCTGCAGCCCGCAACACGCCGCAAATCGAGGTGAGTTTCGATATCGATGCCAATGGCATCGTCAATGTTGCGGCAAAGGACAAGGCGAGCGGCAAGGAACAGAAGATCCGTATCCAGGCGTCCGGAGGCTTGAGCAAGGGCGAGATCGAGCGGATGGTATCGGAAGCAGAAGTGCACGGCGCCGAAGACAGGCTTCGTAAGGAGCTTGTTGAAGCCCGCAACCAGGCGGACTCGACGATCTATACGGCGGAAAAGACCCTGGCTGATGCAGCGGTCCAAATGCCGGCTTCAGTGAAATTGGAGGCCGAACAGGCTCTCTCCATCCTCAAGTCGGCGTCCGCAGGGGATCAGGTCGATGCCATGCGTTCCGCCACGACAACCATGAGCGCGATCTTGCAGAAAATTGGCGAGAGCGCGAGCGATCCGGCCACGGGCCAGCCATCCGCATCCGACGATGACAACATTGTCGATGCGGAATTCGAAGATGTCGCAAAGCGCGATCAGAAAGCGTCGTAACGGCCTTGACCGTACAATTGGGAGAAAGATCGATGCCCCTTCAAGACGACAGCTTGGAGAAATCCAACACCAATGGTTCGGCCCCGTCTGCGGCCGAGGCGCTCCAAGCCGATCAGGCTCAGTTGATTGACCGGCTACAGCGCGCTCTGGCGGATTCCGACAACCTGCGCAAGCGACTGCAACGTACCGCCGAAGACGATAAGCGTTTTGCCATTTCAACCTTCGCTGTTCGTTTGCTGATGGTCGAAGACAGTCTTGCAAGGATGCTTAAGGAAGTGGATGAAAATGCACAGAACACTGATCAATCGGTTCTTATCGCCGGCGTCAGGGCGACGGAGCGGATGCTCCGGGAGGTACTGGAGAAAGGTGGAGTTCATCGTATCGATGCGCTCGGCTCCCGTTTCGATCCGCACCTGCATGAAGCCATCACGGAGATCCACGATACGGACCTTGCGTCCGGCCACATCGCCGGGGTCCTTGAGGACGGCTACATGATCCATGACCGGTTACTGCGCCCGGCGAAAGTGTCTGTCAGCAAGTCATGATTAGCCCGTAATCCTCATCTGCCAATACGCAAGAATTGAGATCCAACACACTGCGCCGTATCGATCGCAGTGTGTCTACACCTAAGTCCCGCATCCTAATCAGCTCGCCGTTTGAATGGCTTCCGATGCGGCAAGGGCGAGACGAGCGAGTGCCGGCAGCGATTTTGACCCGGTCTTGGTCATGATGGAGGCGCGATGGTTCTCCACGGTTCTCTGGCTGATATCAAGATCTGCGGCAATGTTCTTGCTGGGGTGTCCTGCAAGCACGAGTTCCATGATCTCTTTTTGGCGAACAGTCAGTGAGGCGATCTGCTTGACCGCCTTTGCGACCCAAGTGTTCCGCTTCGTCGTATCGCTTGATTGGTCAATTGCACGGTCAATGATCTCGAGTAGGTCCATATGGTTAATCGGCTTTTCAACGAAATCGGACGCTCCGGCCTTCATCGCATCGACGGCCATTTGTACATCGCTATTGCCGGTGATCATGATGGCGCCAAGCTGACGGCCGGATTGCTTGACGTTTTGGAGCAGTGCTACCCCGTTCATCCCTGGAAGATAGGCATCCACGAGGAGGCAGCCGCCCTGTTCGGGATGCGAATGCGCCAGGAATGCTTCGCTGCTCTCATAGGGCTGGGCAGAGATGCCATGATCCTCGATCAGCTCGCACAGCGATCGACGCAAGTCATCGTCGTCATCGACGACGTAGACGACCGCTTTATCGTGCCTCTGGGCTTTGCCTTTTTTGCCATCAATATCGGCAAGGACCGGTTTTTCGCGAGAGATTTGCAACGCAAGCAGCCGCGTTATCGACGCCGTGACTTCTTTCGGCGTGATCGGTTTGTTAAGCTGGATAACGCTGTTGCTGGTAATGTGCGCTAAGGTCTTTGTCGATATATCTCCCGTCAATACAATGACGGGTATCTCGCTCTTGCGGATTTTCCGGAGTTCCGTGACGATTTCGACACCGTTCATCCCCCCCGGAAGGTTATAGTCGGTCAAGATCACGTCCGGCGTTTGACGGGTCGAGGTGATAAGGCTGAGTGCGGAGGGACCGTCCGGCACGGATAAAACTGTGTGACCTTCATCACTCAACAATTGCTCCAGCAACGATCTGATCTCGGTATCGTCTTCGACGATCAGGATTTTTCCTGCTCGCGCCGTTTGATCGGGAAGTAGGATGGATTTTGAAGGTGTTTTTTTGTCACTCATCTTACCGGTGCTTTGCAGGCAATCGACCTCGATTGCGAAGACAGAACCCTTTGCCTGACGCGACTTTACGTCGATACGGTGGCCGAGAAGATCGCTCAGCCTTTGCACGATCGACAGCCCGAGGCCGAGCCCTTTGCCGCGTTCGCGCGCCTCGTTGTCGATCTGGTGATATTCCTCGAAGATCGATTTCAACTCGGCAGCGGGAATACCAATCCCGGTATCCCAGATCTCAATGCTGACCGACTTGCCGCGCCGGCGGCACCCGACCAGAACCCTTCCTGTTCGGGTGTACTTGAAGGCGTTGGATATCAGGTTGCGAATCATTTGTTCGAGAAGGAGAGGATCCGTACGTACGAGCAGACTGCAATCGACAACACGGAATTCAAGACTCTGTGACTGGGCGATGAGAGTGAGTTCGTCTCTTAGCAACGTCAGGAGCGTTTGAATTCTGAAGTCCGTGACTTCCGCGCGCACGATGCCGGCTTCGATCTGATTGATATCCAGGAGAGCATTGAGCATCCCTGACATGGCACCCAGTGTATCTTCGAACCGGGTGAGCAACTCATGGGCTTTTTCATCCTTGACCTTGCGGACCAAAAGCCCCTGGAGCAGGCTCAAAGTCTGCAACGGTTGCCTTAGATCATGGCTGGCTGCGGCGAGAAATCGGGATTTTGCTGCATTGGCAATATCCGCCTGCTTCTTGGCAACCCTTAGCGCTTCCGATGTCCGTCTTTGCTCTGTGACATCCACGAAGGTTATGACAACGCCTTCAATGGCGTGGTCCTCGTCGAGATAGGGCATGATACGACGCATGTACCAAAGGCCGCTCTTTGCTTCAATCTTATGTTCGAGGGGCGCGTGATCAACAAGCACCGACTTCGCGTCGGTCAGAAGCGTTGTATCGATTGCAAGAGAACTGAGATCGGCCAGCGGCCGGCCGATATCGCTTGGAATGACATTGAACAGCGTCTTCGTAGCAGGCGTGAAAAAGCGGATGTTCAGGTCGGCATCGAGGAACAGCGTCGCAACAGCGGTGCTGTACAGGATATTCTGCAGGTCGTTCGATGTGGTGCGCTGCCGCTCCAGCGTTTCCTGCAACTGACCGTTCAACGCCGTCAGCTCTTCGTTCAAGGACTGCAGTTCCTCCTTCGAGGTCAACAGCTCCTCGTTGGTCGATTGGTATTCTTCGTTAAATGAGAGCGCTTCTTCGTTGATCGCCTTCTGTTCCTGACCGGAGGTTTCGAGGTTGCTGATCGCGCCATTGAGTTCGGTTCTCGTGGACTCGAGTTCGAGCTCAAGTTCCTCGATCCTTCCGACATCAGCGTCATCAGTGATACCGGCCTCCTTACCCTTCTTGATGTCCGGATCATCGATAAAGCAGATGAGAAAAAGGCTCTCGTTATTATGATCTATCGGCTCGACATGCACGGTGAAACGTTTGACGGTGCCATGGCCGTTATCGATCTCGCCGCCGGATGCGGTGATGCTGGTCTTCTGCTGGCTGCAACGCTGGATCGCCGAGCGCAGCTTGGTGTGGAGCGCCTGCGGTGTCATGGCCAGCAGGTCGCTGGTCGGATATCCAGGTGCTACCGCCAGATACTGCCCAATGCGCCCCATGGTATAGAGGCATTCGTTCTTCTGATTGATCAGCACTGCTGCCGGCGCAAACACCTCCAGAACCTTTTGCCTGCAGATGTCCGCCAAAGCCGACGGTTTGACAGGCGCAGCTTGCGTCCCGGACCGCTGCGGCGCACGGGCTGTATCAGCGGAGTTCAACGAAAACATCATATCCCCCGGGCGGCTACGGCCGATGTGGCGATAGATCCGGTTCGACTTCGAAATCGTCTCGAAGCGGCCCTCCACCTTTCCGGCGGTCTCTGAACTTCCCAGAAGCAGAATCCCCCCTTCGCGAAGCGCAAAATGGAACAGTGATATCGCCTTCGCCTGCGCATCGGGTTCCAGATAGATCAACAGATTTCGGCAGGACACCAGATCTATCCGGGAAAAAGGCGGATCGGCAAGAACGTCCTGTACGGTGAAGACCACGTTGGAACGAATTTCCGGTACGACTCTGTAGCCCTTATCTTCCTTCATGAAGAAACGGGAGAGCCGATCGGGGGAAATGTCGGCCTTGATGGCTTCCGGATACAGTCCCTCACGTGCGGTCGCGACGGCATCCTCGTCGACGTCGGACGCAAAGAGCTGCAGCTTCACACTCGAATTGGTATCGGCCAACTCCTCCCGGAACAGAATGGCAATAGAATAGGCTTCCTCACCACTGCTGCATCCGGCAATCCAGACCCTAATCGGCTGGTCTGTTTTATGGGCCTTCACGAGGTCGGGTATGATCGTGTCGTTGAGCGTATCGAACACCTGTTTATCACGAAAAAAGTTTGTGACATTGATAAGCAGGTCTTTGGCGAGGTTTTCCCGTTCGTCTGGATCCTTCTCGAGGATCGCCATGTACTGATCCATGTCGTTTGATGGGACGCCGTTCATCCCCATGCGCCGTTCGACGCGCCGTTGAAGCGTGCCCTGCTTGTAGGATGTGAAGTCAAGTGCGGTCTTGGAGCGCAGCAACGCTATAATATCGCTGAGGACTATCATAGATTTCGTCGCCCCTGGCGATTTTGCCTGCTGCGGGGCCTCAGTGAGCTTCTGGGCAACATCAGCAATGGCTCGGGGCATTTCCTGCAAGGTCAGGATCTTGTCGGCAAGATTGGTCATGACAGCGCTTCGCGGCATACCGTCATAGGCCGCCTCTTCCGGCTGCTGAACGATGACTAAGCCACCTCTTTGTTTAATCGAGGCAAGCCCTGCGCTTCCATCTGCGCCTGTTCCCGACAGAACGATGCAGATCGCGGATGCCCCGGCATAGTCTGCGAGAGACTTCAACAGGGCGTCAAATGGCAACCGGGCTCCATGGGGCGGTGTTGCCTTTACGACGCGCAGGAGACCATCCTCCACCACAAGATAGGTGCCAGGTGCTATGACGTAGACGTGGTCACGCTCGATGACGACATCATCGCGCGCTTCCATGACCTTCATCTTCGTATTGTCTTTGAGCAGCTCAGCGATCAGGCTTTTATGGTTTGGATCCAGATGCTGGACGAAAATAAAGGCCATTCCGCTCGGGGACGAAACACCACTGAGCAGCTTGCGACAGGCTTCAAGCCCTCCCGCAGACGCGCCGATGGCGACGATCGGAAAAACGCTTGCCGGTTCTGCAAGGATTTGGCTGTTGAGGACGACGGAACCGGACTTGGCGCTGGATCCGCTGCCATTCGTGGGATTGGCAGATGTCATTTTTCTGATCTCTTTACGTCCATCACAGGCAAGACGTCTTAGAAACAAGAGGAGCTGCGGTCGGCTTCTGACTTGATCTGAGCTAAGAGGTGCTCACCTTTGTCCATCAGTGTCAACGCTGCAAATTTCAACCCAACAGCTACCTGAGTGTATTCCGAACCTGCC
The DNA here is from genome assembly GCF_033447125.1 of Rhizobium sp. PL01. Classification (NCBI taxonomy): domain Bacteria; kingdom Pseudomonadati; phylum Pseudomonadota; class Alphaproteobacteria; order Hyphomicrobiales; family Rhizobiaceae; genus Rhizobium; species Rhizobium sp. PL01. Next base: position 46,370 of record NZ_JAWQUM010000013.1, read on the forward strand.
GAAGGACAGGCGAATTGGACTATGGTTTTACAAACAGAAGTCGCCGCACAAAGGCTGCAATTCGTGCAGGATTGGCATGCCAGCCCGGCTTCGCACGACACCACCTTCGATATCCAGGAGTTTATACCATGCATCCGACGCAGAACACATTACTGGAGACCGCGCGCGCCCAGTCAGCCTTCGTCATCAATCACCACTTGGCCGCAGCAATCGAACTTCATTCCCCCCTCAAGCAGGCGCAATGGTATGTACGGGGGCCTTCTTACCTGGGAATTCAAAGCCAATTGCGTCTGGCAGCAGACCTGGTGTTGGGTTATTGCGATTCACTTGCGGTGCGAAGCGGTGCCCTCAGAGGTCCTACCACTGGTTCGGCAAAGCTTGTCGCAGCGCGCTCGTCTTGCCTGACTACAACATCATGATCGCCGGGGGTAGCGACCACACTCTGGCATTGTCGCACAGCCTTGCCGCTTTTGGACATTCGACACGTGACGGCATCAGACATCTGGCGTCAATCGGCGATGCGGTGACGGCAGACGTGTTTACAACCATCACCACCGGCATGGATCGGCAGCTGTCATTTCTGGAATATCTTCTGGTAAGGCCGTCGCGACCGGCGCCACCTAATGAAATCCAGGCCCTTTCGCCCCTCCGAGCTGCCGTTTAGGTCATGAAGAAGCTTCGAATTATCCTCGTGGAAGACGAGCCCCTTATCTCCATTTATTTCGCAGAGCTCCTCGAAGAGATGGGCAATGAGGTGAGCGCGATCGAAACGACTGAATCCGCGGCGGTCGCGGCAGCTGCTCGGCTCAAGCCCGACCTCATGATCGTTGACGTACATTTGATCGAGGGGAACGGGATCGCTGCGGTAGCCAGAATTTTGAAGGACGGATTCGTGCCTCACATTTTCACAACTGGGGACCGGCTGGTGAAGGGGGAAGTCGGCCCGGATGCCATCATTTTGCAGAAGCCATTCCTCGATTCCGCCTTGACTAAGGCGATTGAAGCCGCCCTACTCGCGAAGGCCGCTCACGGCTGAGAAGCGTCACAGTCAAGGTATTTCTTCTCTCGTTGCCGTTCGAACAAGATCGAATTTAACCTCGGTGACCTTCAAGGCACGATACCAGTCGACCAGGTCTCCCCATGGATCGTTGATTTTGGCGAGCCCAGAAACAAAGGCCACAATCGTTCCGACTTCGGTCTTTCCGGAGATTACATAGTAGGCGCCTACGGCAAGAATACCGATATGGCCCATCTGAACGAAGAGGTTCATGAGGAAATTCATCGTGAACTTGATTTTGTAGATGTCCATGTTCAGTGCAAAGATCGACCCAATGCGTGAGTGCTGTTTTCCATCCACATCACTGGCGCTGCCTGCAACCACGATCGCTTCGCTGACGTCGCGCATAACTGCCGTCTTCGTGGCAACGCGCCGATTGATCGCGCCCTGAAGGAGCGGAACAAAAACAAGTTGCGGAACGAAGACTAAAGCAATGATCAGGGTCATTGTAGGCTGAAGGTACAAAAGATATCCGGTAACCGAAACAAGGATTCCGGCCTGTAGCAACGGCTGGGAGATGCTGTCGCCAACAAAGCCTCCGATAGGTTCCGCCTCCGCAACGATTATCGAGAGCTGGACGCCTTCCCTCAAACCCCGCGGAGGACTGGATCCTGACCGTTTGATTACGTCGAATATGTGCAGTCGGAGCCAACTCGTCGCGAATTCGCCGATCCAGCTGCGATAAAGGTTCAAGACAAGCTTCACGAGACCCGCGCTAAGGCTGGTGACAGCGTAGAGGAGTGCAAGGACCGCTATCCCATGATAGGGGCCACCTTGAGACGCGATATTGACGATGCGTCGTTGCAGCTCCAGAGGAGCTGTTTCCAGAACGAAAAGCAGAAGCGAAAGAAATGCGACGCCGATCTGGTGGTACCCGCTGACGCTCCAAATAAAGCCGAATAGCCCGCGCTTGCGAAGGCTCCCGCTAACCTTAGGTATGGAGGATGAAAAGAACATCCCGCGCCTTTCTCCAAAGCTATTTCTGCCGTTGCGAAAATGTCCGCCGCAGGTGGACGGACGCTGCCGGTTACGCTGCAATCCCGTGCAACGCCTTGAAGGCCTCGTAAAGGACGGCCGGGTCGAATTTGCCCTTGTAGACGGCCGGTGCCTCGCGCTTCAGACCAAGCATGCTGTTGACTGCGGTTTGAGCAGAGCGGATGGAATATTCTACTGTGAACACGACGTCGTCGGGGAGTTCGCAGAACTGCCCGGCGAAGGCGAGATTGGTGTATCCTCCTGGAATGATTTGCGGCCGGTCTCGCGCTTCGCGCGGAAGGAACTGACTTGTGATGAACGGCATCATGCACGGAATGCAGATTGCGTCGTTCAACAGGCTGGCGCCGTGTGAGCTGAGCCGGAGATGCCCGATAATCTCGGCCATGATCTCGCGTCCCGTGCAAGCCGACATTGGTTTCCGCACGAAATCGCCTGGCGTGTCTACCTTAAGACCATAGCCCCAGAACACGCTGACATCCTTCGGCTGGCCGATGAAGTGAGGCTGGGATGGGATGACGATGGATGCGAGCCAGGCGGAATCCGAAAAGGTGATCAGGCCACCCTCTCCGGGAACGTTGCCCGTGAGGTCGCGAACAAAATTGAGAAACGCATGATCTTGCAGTGTCGTTGTGAAGGAAACCCATTTCGAGTCTTCGATGTGATCGCAAAACACTCCGGGATGACCGAATTCCGGTCGATCGATCGCGAGCTTCTCCCACAGCGTCCAGGCCCCACCATGAACTTTGGTGTTCAGCACCGGGGCTGTGTCCATGCCGCCAAGGCTGGAGCCTTCGGTCATGGATCCCATTGTGACGATGACGAGATCGTTTGGCAGGACCGCGATTTCTCCGGCCGCGCCGTCGCATTCATAGACAATGCGTTTTACGCTCTTCTCATCGAAATCCAAATCGGTGACCCGGGTTTTCTCCTGAAAGTTGACACCGCGCTGCTCAAGCCACTTTACCAGTGGCCGGACCATGGAATCATACTGGTTCAACGGTGTGCGCATGATGCCTTCTAGGCGTTGGAAGCCTGACACCATGTGCGCAAACCGAACGAGATAGCGCTTGAACTCCACGGCACTGTGCCATGGCTGAAAGGCGAAAGTCGTGCACCACATGAACCAGAAGTCAGTTTTGAAGAAATCCGCATCGAACTCGTCGGCAATCGTGCTTCGCCCCAGCAGCCTCTCCGGCTCAAGCGCAAGGCGCTCGATCGTGAGGATATGTTTTTCACTGAGGCCGAACGCCGGCGCTGTCAGCCGATGCCCATCCCTGAAAATCCGGGATTTGGACGAGGTCTTCATCGCCTTGTTCCAGGCAAAGATTTCCTCTGTGACACTCACATCGCCGCCTAACGCCGGGATCGAGGAGAAAAGATCGAATGTGCAAAGATATTTGCTCTCAAGCATTCGCCCGCCGCGCAAGACGTAGCCCGTGTCGGGCGAACCGGAACCATCAAGGCTCCCGCCAAGCGTGTCGAGCTCTTCCAAAATTGTGATATTATGGCCGAGCAGATCGCCATCACGGATTAGAAAGACTGCTGATGCAAGCGATGCAATGCCTCCGCCCACCAGATAGGCCATCCTTGATGGTCTGTGTCCGGGCATTGCAGCAGCGCACGGATCTGAAGCCGGGACGTTGGTGGACTGGGTCATGAGAAGTTCCTTTGTGCCGGCGCGTGCGATAACTCTCGACGGTCCCACACCCGGCAGATCAGACAACTGCGAAGGCAGCAGAACGAGCGCGGGGAGTGGAAGAGAGGGAAAGCGAGTGCGGCCCCCCTTAGAGGGAGGCCGCATTTGTTCTGTTAGTTGATGGTGATGTCATTCTGAACGCCAGTGGCGCCCGGAGCAGCCCAAGCGGTGGATCCTGCGAGCTGGCGATCATACCAAGAATCGGCAGTACCGGTCAGGTGAACTTCGCCACCCTTGGCCGTCACGTTGATCGTCTTGGCGTCGAACCACGACCGATGCAACGCGTGCCTGATGTTTTCGCTGATGTTCTTCTCGTTGACCCGCGGCTTGATGCTCGTTTGGTTGGAAACACCGACGACCCCTAGGAGTGCACGCACATCGCGTTCCGCAGCCACCTGTTGGAAGTGCCATTCGACTTCTCCGGTCAATGTGACCCAGCCCTTTTCAACCTTGATGCGAATAATGTCATTGGGCACTTCGACGTCCCATTCCAGACGGTTCAACGCGGCCGCCGCGATTTCGTCGTCCGTGCGCTTTGCATCGAAGGCGAGCTTCACTTCGATCTCCTCGGCCACCGCCTTTACGCCCTTGACGCGACGGGCAGCCTTTTCTGCGGCTTGCTTTTCCATATAGGAATCGACGTGGCCGCTCAGCGTAACGACACCGTTTTTCGCCGTGACGCCGATATGCGCAGCCTTGATGCTCGGCTCCCAGGAAAGTTCCTCGGTAACGGCCTTCTGCAATTGATTGTCGTTCTGCATGGTGTTCTCCAACATGTAGAAATGGCATTCACTGAACTGCTTGCGCGGTTGTTGATTGACCATCCCTGGTCAAGGGCACTGCAGGCGGGGCGTCATGCGCCGTCGATACTGTCCCGTTGACCTCCTAACGATAGAAGCCAGAATCTCCGGCCGGTAGCATCGGAAAGTACCCAGATGGAGATGGTGCGCTTTAGACGATTGGCCGAAGAACCTGCTAAGGTCGGCGATGATGGCCGTGGCAAACGGCGCCGCAGTCACCCGTTTCTATCAATCAGGTGGCCATCCGATGTAAACCGCTTTCAGGAGGCGTTTATGCCATCGCGGCAACATGAACATCGGAAGACGCGGATCAATCTTTGTCTCGTAGCAGCAACCGTTAAGTTTTTGATGGCCGTTTCTGCGGCGCCATGATCGGGAAAGTCAGCAATCACTGTACCAGGCGTATCCATTGTGCTCTTCTATCGGACATGGAACAGGCAGATCGACCCGGGAAAGCCGGCTTGCGCTACGTTGGCAACTGCTTCCATTTCCATGTCAGAGCACACTATTCTTTGCGGGCTGGCGGCGTAAGCGTCGGATTTTACCTATGCATCGAAAGGTGGCAATCAGAGCAGATACCAGGTCACGAACGCCAATGAGATCCTTCAGTAGGCACCATTTTCACCTCTGGAATGCAGAACCGCGCTTAAAACCTTACGCAGCCCATGCATCTGATCGACGAGATCAAGGATGATCCCGACACCTTCATCGTTGACGCCCAGGTCTCGCTGCAGATCGAGAATGAAAGATGCCCGGGCTAGATCGATTTCCGAAAATTCCAAATCTGGCAAGCTTCTGTTGGGGAGCAACCACTGCTCTCCAAGCCACACGTCGAGCGTCGTTTGATCAATGTGCACGCGTTGAATAAATTCCAGCCGGTTGATGATCATAGGTTCATGTCCTTGCGCGGATTGTAGTCTGTTCCTGGCGTCCAGCCGGCAAGGAAGGAGTCGAGTTGTGGATCGGCCGTGGTTGGCAGCATCACCTGAAAAGAGATCAATTCATCCCCAGGGTTGCCTTTACTGGGAACGCCCTTGCCCTTCAGACGCACCACGGTTCCGCCGTTTGATCCCTTTGGTACCGTCATCAACACGCTTCCGGACGGCGTCGGCACTTTAATGCGCGCGCCTAAAGCAGCTTCTGAAATTGTGACCGGCATTGTCATGTGGATATCGTTTCCCTGCCGGACGAAATAGGGATGCGTGCTCACGGAGATCTCGACAAGCGCATCGCCGGTGACCCCCGTCCCCGCTGCTGGAGCGCCCTTGCCACGCAGGCGCAAAACCTTCCCGGCCTCCATGCCAGGCGGAATCGTCAGATTGAGGGAGCCACCGTCAGGTAGCGAAATGCGTTTCTTTCCGCCGTTCACCGCCTCCAGAAAGTCAATCGTCAGCTTGTAATTGAGATCGCTCCCACGTGCGACGCGATTGACGCGTGCCCTGCCCGAACAAATCGGCAAATATGTCATCGGCTCCTGGAAAGTCGGAAAAACCTGACGCGTTCTCGTAAGGATGGCCGGCTTTGCTACGATCGCCGGCATAGTTCTTGTAATATTGCTGACGGGGGCGTTCGCCACCCGAAGCGTCAATTTCGCCGGCATCGAACCGCTTGCGCTTTTCAGGATCGGAAACGATTTCATTTGCGAGTGACAGTTCTTTGAAACGCTCTTCGGCCTGTCTGTTTCCCGGGTTCAAATCCGGATGACAGGTCTTCGCCAATCCGCGAAATGCCTTGCGGATTTCGTCTTCGGAGGCTGAGGGCGCTACGCCCAGGACTTCATAGGGATTTTTCATGCTGTCTCCAGGGATGCGTTAGCGCGGGACGCCGTGCTAAACGCTCTCCGCCCGACGCCCGTTGAAATAAAGAGCCAGGGTCCATGCACGCCGCAGCTTCTCAGAATTTTAGTTGTGCGTCTTACTGTAGAGGCTCGGCAGCTATCAACCAGGCTCGCCCTCTTCCCCTCCACATCCGACGGTACGCGCCTTGCTCCGACGCGGTGTTCTGTGTCGACAGTAACTGCAAGGGCATTCAAATATCGACCTTGGCATTGCCGCAGATTCGTGCCGCAGATCGTGGTTCTTGTGACTTTAACGATCGCGTGCGTCGTATCTGTAATCGTCGGCATGGGCCGATCTTCAAGAGCCATTTTTGGACCTGATTAGACGTAAACCTTCATCAAGGGTTTCCTTGAGTTGGCTGCCGCATAAGGCCACATCGGGGTAGGCAGCAAATAGGTGTTGATGAACGGTCTAGGCCGCAGCCTGATTTCCCGAAAGGATCGGGAACTACTCAAAGTCCGGTGCGAGTATGCTGTCACCGAGCTTGCTTTTGACCATGCGACGTACAAGCAGAACAGCGGTGGCGATCGCGATAGGTATTTTCCGATCCTACTCGTCTCAGCCGGGACGTTTTACTATGGGCGCTAAGATGCAGAGCTCAGAAATATTTCGCTAGGCGCCCTGCCGACGACAACCAGGAGCAGAGCTCTTGCCCCCCTTTGTTCCTACCACTTTCATGGAGTCAACCGATGCCCGTCAGGGAAATGACCGACCACGAATGCATGGATTGCCTTTCCAAGGGCCATGTCGGGCATCTTGCCTGCTCCAGGGATGGCGTTCCCTATATCGTACCTATCCACTACGCCTACGGCATCGAGAAGCTTTATGCGTTCTCGATGCCTGGTCAAAAAATTGACTGGCTGAGATCAAACCCACATGCCTGCATTCAAGTGGAAGAACGCTCCGATCATAGGCTTTGGAAGAGTGTGGTTGTGCAAGGCCAGTTCCGGGAATTGCCGGATACTCCGGAACACCACACCGAGCGCATTCACGCGTGGGACCTGCTGCAGGAACGAGAACTTTGGTGGGAACCCGGCTATCTGCGGCCGGACGAGAGCGCCCAAGCAGTCGCTACTCCCATCTTTTTCGGCATTGTCGTGGATCAGATCAGCGGCAGGCAAACTTTCTGAACGCCCCAGCCTTTTGAAGCTGCAGACCTATTTGTCTGTCGCCGTGTAGCGAAACAGAATCGCGCCGATCATTTTTAAGCGTCTCACAGGCGCCATTACGCCCGGAGACCAAGAATGTCCGAAACACTATCCCCCGACCTCCTTCGCCGGATGAATGCCTACTGGCGCGCCGCGAACTATCTCTCAGTGGGGCAGATATATCTCAAAGACAATCCGATGCTGGATCGCCCATTGACGATGGATCACGTCAAGTCCCGCCTGCTTGGGCATTGGGGCACGACGCCTGGTCTCAATTTTCTCTACGTGCACCTTAACAGGTTGATCGTCGAGAATGATTTGAACATGATATACGTCATGGGGCCTGGTCACGGCGGTCCCGGTGTCGTGGCGCAGACCTATCTGGAAGGCTCCTATACCGAACGCTACCCGGCAATCGAGCAGAGTGTGAACGGCCTGCACCGGTTGTTTCGGCAGTTCTCCTGGCCCTATGGCATACCTAGCCATGTCTCACCGGAAACACCCGGCTCCATCCATGAGGGCGGAGAACTCGGTTATTCGTTAGCCCATGCCTATGGCGCGGCCTTCGACAATCCGGACCTGATCGTCAGCTGCGTCGTCGGCGATGGCGAAGCAGAGACCGGAGCGCTTGCCACGAGCTGGCACTCCAACAAATTTCTCAACCCGGCCCGCGACGGCGCGGTTCTCCCGATCCTTCATCTGAACGGCTTCAAGATCGCGAACCCCACTATTTTGGCGCGCATCAGCCGGCCGGAACTGACGGCATTGTTCGAAGGCTATGGATATGAACCGCACTTCGTTGAGGGCAGTGATCCGGATCTGGTCCACCAGAGCCTTGCGGCAACGCTTGATCTGGCTCTTGAGAAGATCAAAGCAATCCAGAGTGCTGCGCGCCAGCAAACCGACCCTATGAATATCGAGCGCCCGCGCTGGCCGATGATCGTATTTCGTACGCCGAAGGGTTGGACGGGACCGAAGTTTGTCGATGGCAATCCGGTCGAGGGAACGTGGCGAGCGCATCAGGTCCCGATTGCCAATTTCAAGAAGCCCGAACATCTAAAACAGCTCGAAGACTGGATGAAAAGCTACCGTCCAGAAGAACTCTTCGACGAGCGTGGGAAGCTCCTCGAGGACCTGTCGTCGCTCGCCCCGACCGGACATCGTCGCATGGGATCGAACCCCCATGCCAATGGTGGCGAACTCATGCAGCCTTTGTCGATGCCATCGTTCCATGACTATGCTGTCGCGATGCCGGGGCCGGGAACGGTCGAGGCCGAAGCCACGCGGGTTCTTGGATCTTTCCTGCGCGACATCATGAAGCTCAACCTGTCCAAGCAGAATTTCCGGATTTTCGGACCTGACGAAACGGCATCCAACCGGCTGGACGCCGTCTACGAGATCGCGGGCAAGGAATGGATGGGAACGATCGAGGAGGTCGATATCGATCTCAGTCCCGATGGTCGCGTCATGGACGTTCTCAGCGAACATCTCTGCCAGGGATGGCTGGAAGGTTATCTCCTGACTGGCCGACATGGGCTGTTTTCCTGCTACGAGGCTTTCATCCACATCATCGATTCCATGGTGAACCAGCACGCGAAGTGGTTGAAAGTCTGTAAGGACATCCCGTGGCGTCGCCCGATCGCATCCCTGAACTATCTGCTGACCTCGCATGTGTGGCGGCAAGACCACAATGGATTTTCTCACCAGGATCCGGGCTTCATCGATCACATTGCCAACAAGAAAGCCGGTGTCGCCCGCATCTATCTGCCGCCGGATGCGAATTGCCTGCTGACCGTCGCGGACCATTGCCTGCGTAGTCGCGGCTATATCAATGTAATCGTTGCCGGCAAGCAACCGGAATGGCAATGGCTGGATATCGACGCCGCCGTCCGTCACTGTACAACGGGAGCGGGGATCTGGGAGTGGGCGGGAAACCCTGATGACAAGGAGCCCGACGTTGTCATGGCCTGCGCCGGCGATGTGCCTACCCTCGAAACGCTGGCCGCCGTGACGCTGCTGCGCGCTTACATCCCTGATATCCGCATCCGGGTAGTCAACGTGGTGGATCTGATGGTGCTGCAACCGCAGACGGAGCATCCGCACGGTCTCGAGGATCACGAGTTCGATGCGCTGTTCACGGCGGACAAGCCGATCATCTTCGCCTTCCACGGATATCCCGCGCTGATCCACAAGCTGACATACCGGCGAAACAATCACCGCAACATTCATGTTCGGGGGTACAAGGAAGAGGGCACCACCACCACGCCGTTCGACATGACGGTGCTGAACAACCTCGACCGCTATCAGCTCGCCCTCGACGCGATCGAGCGCATTCCGCGCCTGCACGACCGGGTCGTGCATGAGCAAGCGCGGTACTGGGCGACGATGGAACGGCACAAGCTCCATATCGGCGAGCATGGCGAGGACATGCCGGAAGTGCTCGACTGGCGCTGGAGCGCTTGACGGGCAGAAATGCCCCCATCCTAAGGACAAACCAATGGTCGAAACCGTCGTAGCGCCGGCTGCTGGAATATCTCCCCGACTGCCATTTTGGACCTTTCCTGAGCCTGAGCTTCTCCAGTCCCTGCAATGCAACAAGGACGGCCTGACGACCGCTGTGGCCAAGCGGCGTCTGGCGCAATACGGCGCAAACAGTGACGTTCAAGCCAAATCAGACAGCCTACTCCGGGATATCTTGCGGCGTTTGCTGGAGCCGCTTTCCCTCATGCTTCTTGCAGCAGGCATAGTCTCCATAGCGACCGGAGACATCATCGGCGGGCTGATCATCGTCGCAATCCTTTCGGTTTCGATCGGTTTGGACACTTTTCAGGAGGGGCACGCCGCAAAGGCTGCCGATGTTCTTCGAAAATCGGTCGCCCTGAAAGCGGAAGTCAAACGGAACGGCGCTTTCGAACAGGTCGATGTCGAACAGGTGGTTCCTGGCGATATCGTGCGGGTGCGTGCCGGTGATATCATTCCCGGCGACGGGTTGATCATCGAAGCCGCAGCGTTTACCGCCAACGAGGCTGCGCTGACGGGGGAGCCGTATCCTGTCGAAAAGCGATTGGGGCCGGTCAGCGGCACCACTGCGGGAGAGGCATCAAACGCTCTCTTTAGAGGCTCCGTTGCGCAAACAGGTGAGGCAATTGCACTTGTCGTCGGAACCGGAGCCAATACCATCTTCGGAAAAGCTGCGGCGAGCCTTGCCCAGGATGTAACACCGTCTCCATTCCAGCGGGATCTGCGGCAATATGGGCTGGTCGTCGCGCGGCTGACGCTCGTGCTTGTGGTTCTTGTCCTGACCGCCAGGATTCTGTTGGGTGAACCCCTTCTGGGTTCCTTGCTGTTTTCCGTCGCACTGGCGGTGGGCCTCACGCCCGAACTGCTTCCCATGATCACGACAGTGACGCTTTCGCGCGGAGCCATGCGGATGGCGTCGCGAAAGGTTATCGTCAAGCGACTGGCCTCGATCCATGATCTGGGCGCGATGTCGGTTCTGTGTACCGACAAAACCGGCACGCTCACCTCGGCTGAAATCAAGCTCGCCAAAAGCCTCGATCCCGGCGGCAGCGACGATCCACGCGCGGGAAGACTTGCAGCCATCGGCGCTTTTCTGGGTGGTGACCGTGGGTCGCTGGACACTGCGCTGATGGAGGGAACGCCTGAAGCTGCTTCGGGATGGTTACTCCTCGGACGCCATACGTTCGATTTCTCGCGGCGCTCCGGTTCGGTCCTCGTCGATGGACCCGAAGGCCGGTTGCTAATTGTGAAAGGCGCTCCGGAGGCGGTTGTGCAGCTGTGCAGCAGGCAGCGCATTGGTCGGGAAACGGCTCCATCGACGAACGAGACGCGCGCCGCGGCGATGGTCCGTATTCGTAGTCTTGCAGAGAGCGGACTTAGGGCGATCGTGGTCGCATCGAGACCCTGGCAGGGTGCTGCCCGAAACGTCGAGACGACCGACGAAACGGATCTTGTTTTCGAAGGCATCTGCGCTTTCGCCGATCCGCCGAAAGCGACCGCTGCTGCCGCCATCGCCCGGCTTGCCAAAGCGGGTATCACGCTCAAGATCCTGTCCGGCGACGACCCAGTTGTCGTTAAGCATCTGGCGGGGCTTGTCGGGTTGCGCGCCGAAACAGTTCTCTCTGGCGCCGATATCGCCGAGATGAGTGACGACGCACTCACTGTCCAAGTCAGGTCCATCGACTCCTTCGGCAGGCTCGCGCCCGATCAGAAATCGCGCATCGTTAGGGCGCTGCAGGCGCGCGGCAGCATCGTCGGCTTTCTTGGAGATGGGATCAATGATGCTCCCGCCCTCAGGACCGCCGATATAGGACTTTCCGTCGCTGGGGCGACGGGCGTGGCCCAGGCCACCGCCGATATGATCCTTTTAGCCTCCGATCTCGGTGTGATTGCCGACGGCGTCGAGGAAGGTCGCAGAACCTTCGCCAACATCCTGAAATACATCCGCATGGGGGCGAGTTCGAACTTCGGCAACATGCTGTCAATGGCGGTTGCGGCGATCGTCCTGCCCTTCCTGCCGATGCTCCCGGTTCAAATCCTTCTCAACAATCTTCTCTACGATCTCTCGGAGATCGGTATCCCATTCGACAGCGTCCGTCCGGAAGGCGTGGCCCGGCCGCAGATCTGGGACATGAAAGGACTGTTACGCTTCGCTGCGATCATGGGCCCCTTATCATCACTGTTCGATTTTCTGACGTTCGGAGGCCTGATTTGGATTCTGAGGGCTACACCTGAGGAGTTTCAAACCACCTGGTTTCTGGAATCAATGGCAACTCAGATCCTGGTGATTTTCCTCATCCGGACCAATGGAAGACCTTGGAAAGATAAGCCTCATGTCACGCTCACGATAACAGCTCTGTTGGCTCTGTTTGCTGCCATGGCCATACCCTTCACGCCCGTTGGCACATGGTTCGGCTTCGTAGCGCCGTCTGCTCCGGCATTGATCATGATTTTTAGCATCGTGGTGACATACCTTATCGCGGTAGAACTGGTAAAACCCTGGGCGATCAAGACTTCGCACTGGCTCATCGAAAAGCGGGGGGCTCACCACAACCGGGTTAACTCACGGTAACAAGCGCTGGCACTTTGTTCTTCGGTGCCCAACGGCAAGATAGGTGACAGAGGGTATGCTCGTTCGAGAAGGACCTGATCGCGACGAAAATATGGACCGACGGCTTGCCGCTTGTCTGGCTGCTGTTGCTGGCGCGATAAACGCAGCGGTTTTTTACGTAGCCGGCTTTTTCTCCGCGAATATGACAGGAAACGTCTCGACGCTTTCGGATCACATTGCGATTGGGGAATGGCTGTCAGCATCACTTTACTTTGGAATCGTCGTGGCGTTCGTCGCCGGCGCATTGTTCTCAACGCTCGTCACGAACGCTGGGAAACGCAGAAGTATACATGGCATCTACGCCTATAGTATTCTTCTCGAAGCGATGTTGCTGGGCATCCTCGGGTGTGCAGACCTTTGGCTCATGACAGCGGCTGGGCGAATTCCAGTGCTGGTACTCGCCCTCGCCTTTTTGATGGGTTTTCAAAACGCCGTCGTCACACGCATATCGGATGCGAGGGTCAGAACGACTCATATTTCTGGAATGGCTACAGATATCGGTATCGAAATCGCGTTGGCATTCGATGCATTCCGGGGCAAGGCGAGAACCACCGAACCGGTTCACAACTGGTACAAACTGCGGCTGCACTTTTACACAGTTTCATCATTCATGGTCGGAGGCGTCGTCGGCGTCATCGCCTATCGTACAATCGGTGCCTATCTCTGGATAGTCGCCGCTTTATTTCTTTCTTTTGTCTCTCTATTCGGAATTCTTCGTGCTGGAGGCCGCCACGCTGGGCCGAATGACATCCAGTGAGTAAATTCCGAGCCTGCCGGCGCGCCGCCGTCAAATGTTACAGAGAGAAGGGCGAACGTCAGCATTTCCTGCAGCGAAATGCCAAGCGCAAATCTGCAAACTTTTCTCTTTGAACGTCTGGAATGATTGATGATCGCAGCTATAAAAAGGCCATGGGTGATTGCGGCTGCGGTCTGCATTCTTGCAGGCGCTGCGCTATACGCATGGTATGTGCTCAAGCCGAGTGGACTCCCTGACAATATCGCCAGCGGAAATGGACGTATCGAGGCGGTAGAGATTGATGTCTCGACGCGAAGTGCTGGCCGTATTCAGGATATTGTCGTTCAGGAGGGTGAGTTCGTTCATGTTGGTCAGATTGTCGCCAACATGGACACCTTACAGGTTAAAGCACAGCTCCGCGAAGCGGAAGCACAGTCGCGACGCGCGGTTATCGGGGTCGATACCGCGCGTAGTCAGGTCGTACAGCGAGAGGCGGAAAAGGATGCGGCTATCGCGGTCGTCGCACAAAGGGACGCGGAGCTTGATGCCGCAAACCGACGTCTCGCTCGTTCCACGCAACTCGCTACGAATGGTACGGTCTCCGCACAGATCCTGGATGACGATCGCGCCACGATGCATGCGGCGACAGCGACAGTGGCCGCAGCCAAGGCGCAACTTGCAGCGACGCAAGCCGCAATCGGTGCTGCAAATTCGCAGGTGATCGATGCGCAGGCGACCGTCGAGGCGACCAGCGCTACGGTCGAGCGCATCGAAGCAGATATCGACGATAGCGCCTTGAAGTCCCCGCGCGACGGCCGCGTTCAATACCGGGTTGCTCAACCAGGCGAGGTGCTGGCTGCCGGCGGAAGGGTCCTCAACCTCGTCGATCTCGGGGATGTCTACATGACCTTCTTCCTGTCAACCAACGAGGCTGGACGTGTGGCAATGGGATCGGACGTCCGGTTGGTTCTGGATGCTGCAAACCAGTTCGTCATCCCCGCCAAAGTTTCCTTCGTCGCAGACGTCGCCCAATTTACACCGAAGACCGTAGAGACGACTGAGGAGCGCCAGAAACTGATGTTTCGGATCAGAGCCCGCATAGACCCGGACCTCCTAAAAAAATACATTACCCAGGTCAAAACCGGTTTGCCGGGAATGGCTTATGTCCGGCTTGACCCGAAAATGCCGTGGCCCGTTTCTCTCGATGCGAACCTTGCGAAATGATCGGCCATGACGCTATCCAGGGAAATTCAAAAGCACTCGTTGTCCGTCTCCAAGATGTGAGCCTTTCCTATGGCAAAAATCCCGCGATCGAAAAAATCGATCTGGATATCCGACCCGGGTCCATCGTCGGACTGATCGGACCCGATGGCGTCGGCAAGTCCACGCTACTGTCCCTGATTGCAGGTGCCCGAGCCATTCAGAGCGGAACCGTCGAAGTTTTCGCGGGAGATATGTCGGATGCAGGGCATCGCCAGAAAGCCGGACCACGCATCGCCTACATGCCTCAGGGTCTCGGTAAAAATCTCTATCCGACGCTGTCGGTCTTTGAAAACATCGACTTCTTTGCCCGCGTCTTCGGCCAAGGTGCCGAAGAGCGCAAGGCCCGCATCGATGCACTCCTTCAAAGCACCGGACTGACATCATTCAAAGACCGGCCTGCAGGCGAACTTTCTGGTGGCATGAAGCAAAAGTTGGGTCTTTGCTGCGCTCTGGTTCATGATCCTGATCTTCTGATCCTGGACGAGCCGACGACAGGTGTCGATCCCCTGTCGCGCCGCCAATTCTGGGAGCTTATCGATACCATTCGCACAGGCCGAAGCGGCATGAGCGTTCTGGTCGCTACCGCCTATATGGAAGAGGCGGCAAGATTTGACTGGCTGATCGCAATGGATGCCGGCAGGGTTCTCGCTACAGGGACGACAGCCGAACTGCTATCCAGAACCGACACCGCGTCACTCGACGCCGCATTCATAGCGCTGCTTCCGGGCGACCGGCGCCGAAACTACAAGCCCATTAATATCCCGCCATTGGCTGCCAGCAAAGATCTGGATATCGCAATCGAGGCTGAAGGCCTGACAAAACGGTTTGGTGACTTCATTGCCGTCGACAATGTCAGTTTCCGCATTGCCCGCGGGGAAATCTTTGGGTTCCTTGGCTCGAACGGCTGCGGCAAGACGACAACGATGAAGATGTTGACCGGCCTGCTGCCTGCGAGTGCGGGCAGCGCAAAATTGTTTGGTCAGCAAGTCGATGCCAGCGACATGGCGATGCGCTATCGCGTCGGCTATATGTCGCAGGGCTTTTCGCTTTATTCCGAGCTGACAGTGCAGCAAAACCTCGAACTGCACGCCCGGCTTTTTCAGCTCAAGCCAGCCGATATCGACAAGCGCATCGACGAGATGGCACGCAGGTGTGACATCGCAAATGTCTTGGACCTTATGCCGGACCAACTGCCTCTCGGCGTGCGCCAGCGCCTGTCGCTTGCCGTGGCGCTTATCCATGCGCCGGAAATTCTCATCCTCGACGAGCCAACGTCGGGCGTCGATCCGATTGCGCGCGAGACGCTTTGGAACATTCTGATCGAGCTGTCGCGTCAGGACCACGTGACGATTTTCATCTCCACGCATTTCATGAATGAAGCGGAACGGTGTGATCGCATTTCGATGATGCATGCCGGCAAAGTTTTGGTGACCGATACGCCGGCCGCGATCGTGACAGCGCGTCGGACAGCGACGCTGGAAGAAGCTTTTATTTCGTTTCTGGAAGAAGCTATCGGAGCATCTGCCACTGATGGCGAAAAAAAAGGCGCAGGCATCAAGAAAAACGAGGCTGCAGGCCATGTCAGGCCCGTCCGCCAGATTTTCGACATCAGGCGGATGTTCAGTTACACCCGTCGCGAGACGCTGGAACTGGTGCGAGATCCCGTCCGGGCGACGCTGGCACTCCTCGGGAGCGTTATCCTGATGTTCGTGATCGGCTATGGTATCAATCTCGATGTCGAGAATCTGTCGTTTGCGGTTCTCGATCAGGATCAGACAACGACAAGCCGCAGCTATGTGCTGGATATCGCGGGCTCGCGATACTTCGAAGAACGACCACCCATTACAGATGACGCGGATCTCGACCGCCGGATGAGGAACGGCGAGTTAAGCCTTGCGATCGAAATCCCGCCTGGCTTCGGCCGTGACGTCTCACGCGGCCGGGCGGTGGAAATCGGCGCCTGGATAGACGGCGCTATGCCTGCGCGCGCTGAGACCGTGGAGGGATATGTACAAGGCATGCATGCCCACTGGCTGGCCGACAGGATGCGGACGTCAGGCGATCAAACGGGCACCGGCATCTTTCAACTGGAGACGCGGTTTCGCTACAATCCGGACGTCAAGAGCCTTGTCGCGATGGTGCCGGCCGTCATTCCCCTACTTCTGCTTCTCATCCCGGCGATGCTCACGGCACTGAGTGTCGTGCGCGAAAAGGAACTCGGCTCCATCGTCAATTTCTACGTTACGCCGGTGACGCGCCTGGAGTTTCTCCTCGGCAAGCAGCTCCCGTATATCGCCCTTGCTATGCTGAACTTCGTGTTGCTCACTGCCTTTGCGGTGTTCGGCTTCGGCGTTCCATTTTCCGGAAGCCTGCTGGCATACACGCTCGGCGCCCTGCTCTACGTCATCGCCGCAACGGGCATTGGCCTCCTGATTTCAACATTCATGAAGTCCCAGATTGCCGCGATTTTTGGCACTGCCATCCTGACAATTCTCCCTGCGGTGCAATATTCGGGAATGATCGACCCTGTCTCATCTTTACAAGGCGCCAGTGCTTTTATCGGCAAGATCTTTCCGGCGACTTACTTCATGGCGATTTCGCGTGGTACTTTTTCCAAGGGCCTCGGGTTCGTCGAGCTGTCGAGTTCTTATATTCCACTGCTGCTTGCTATTCCCGTACTGCTTGGCGTCAGTGCTGTTCTCCTCAAGAAACAGGCGAACTGAGCATGCGTCTGTCCACAATCCGCCAATTGGGCGTCAAGGAACTGCGTGGGCTGATGCGCGATCCCATGCTGTTGCTGTTGATCGTCTATGCATTTACCCTTTCGATCTATACGGCTGCAACGGCAATGCCGGAGGCTCTCAACAACGCGCCGATCGCGATCGTCGATGAAGATCACTCGCCTCTTTCGACGCGCATCAGCAGCGCTTTTTATCCCCCGTATTTCGGACGGCCCCAGCTCATATCTCTGAGCCAGATGGACCAGCGCATGGATGCTGGTCTCGACACGTTTGCCCTCGACATCCCGCCGGACTTCCAGCAAAATCTTCTCGCCGGTCGGTCCCCCACGCTACAACTGAATGTCGATGCAACCCGCATGACGCAGGCCTTCAGCGGTAGTGGCTATGTGCAGAGTATCATTTCCAGTGAAATCTCCGAGTTCGCGAACCACAACCGCACACCCGTAGCCCAACCCGTCGATCTCGTTTTGCGGGCACGGTTCAATCCGCAGCTGGACAAGGGCTGGTTCGGATCCGTCATGAATGTCATCAACAGCATAACGATGCTCTCGATCGTCCTGACCGGTACGGCGCTCATCCGAGAACGCGAACACGGGACGATCGAACATCTTCTCGTCATGCCCGTCACACCGTTTGAGATCATGGCGAGCAAGATCTGGTCGATGGGACTGGTGGTGCTGGTTGCATCGGCCTTTTCCATCACGGTCGTTGTACAGGGACTGCTCAGCGTCCCCATCGAAGGCTCCATCCTGCTTTTTCTGTTCGGCGCTTCGCTTCAACTGTTTGCCACCACCTCGCTTGGCATCTTCCTCGCTACGATGGCCGGCTCAATGCCCCAGTTCGGGCTCCTGCTCATGCTGGTGCTTCTCCCGTTGCAGATCCTGTCGGGCAGCATGACGCCGCGCGAGAGTATGCCGGCCCTCCTGCAAAACATCATGCTTGCTGCGCCCAATACACATTTCGTGTCCCTCGCGCAGGCAATCTTATATAGGGGCGCCGGCTTGGCGAGCGTCTGGCCGCAGTTCCTGGCGCTTGGCGCGATCGGTGCGGTTCTCTTTCTCTTCTCGCTTGGACGATTTCGACAATCGCTGAAATAAGGCCGCGCGTCCTAAGTCAATCATTTGGGCAGGACGTGGTGAACTCAGAACGGCCAACAGGAAAGGATGCAAGATGGCACATAGTTTATACCCCGAGATCGCTTGTCAGACATGCAGAGACGGCCTGGAGCGCATCAGGGATCCACACAGGCCATGTCGACATTTCTCTGACGCAAGCGGGCGAGCGATCGTGCCAGACTCTCGGACATCATCTACGTTCGCGACCGTTCTCGGCGGTTTGGTCCAGCCCGTCACAACGCGCCATGCACCTACGCGCTCTCCGGCTTTGATACCAACGACATCGTGCTGAGGGACGACATGGAAGAATGGGACCATGGCAGCTATGAGGGGCTGACCACAGCCCAAATTCACATTCAGAGACCAGGCTGGCGGCTTTTTCGCTAGGGATGTGCTGAAGGTGAGACGATGCGGGATGTTAGTAGAAGGGCCAACGACGCAAGGCTCTGCAGTCGCTAGTTTGCGTATAGCCGATAGCGCGGGCGATGAAGGCTCGATCGTGTTCGGCCGCATCCTGGAAAGCAACAAAAACAACTTCGGCTACAATGCTCCGTCTGAATATACCGATATGATTGCCACGGGCATCGTCGATACGAAACTCGCCCTTGCAAGTAAACCGTGATGACTACGTTTAGAATAGTTCTAACTTAATTCCGGTCGACACGAAACCTTTCTCGGAACGGCACGTTTCTACATTGGACCTGCTGTGGCGCGGGAGGCCCGAGCCCTGAAGCGCCTCAGCAGGAATTTTCATGCCGGAATCTGTAAAGCTTGTCTCGATGGGGACTGCAGTCCCCCCGCATGTCATTGATCAACGTGACGCAGCACTCGCATCCCATCAGGCCTTTTCCTCCCGATATGCAGACTTCGAACGCCTGGCAAAGGTCTTTGAAAGTTCCGGCATCAGGCGCCGTTATGGCGTGCGTCCACTCGACTGGTATTTCAAGACGCCGGGCTGGCCGGACAGGAACGATGCCTTTATCGAGGGTGCGGGTGCGCTGTTCGTCTCTGCTGCCAACAATGCATTGCAAGCGGCGGGTTTGTCTGCTGTCGATGTCGACACGATTGTGACCGTGACCTCCACAGGCATCGCCACGCCGAGCCTCGAGGCACGCGTTAGCACACAGATGGGTTTTCGCACCGATGTCGATCGAATCCCTGTTTTCGGGCTAGGTTGCGCCGGGGGCGTTTCGGGGTTTTCCATTGCGTCGCGTCTGGCGGCTTCGAGGCCGGGATCGGTCGTTCTGCTGGTCGCAGTGGAAACCTGCACTCTGGCGTTCCGGATAGACAAACTGACGAAAGCTAATATCGTCGCAACAGCCTTGTTCGGTGATGGCGCGGCGGCCTGCGTGTTGCGTGCTACAGATGACGGTATCGCGGAAGTCGAGATGAGTGGTCAGCATACTTGGCCCGATACGCTCGACATTATGGGCTGGAGCGTCGATCCGGAGGGACTTGGCGTGATCTTCGATCGGGCAATACCGCCGTTTGCAGCGGCAAACATTCAGCCCGCCGTGACCTCTATCCTGGGACGATCAGGTATGACGGTTGAGGATATCGACCGATTTGCCTGTCACCCCGGCGGTGCGAAAGTTATCGATGCGCTGGAGACGGCGCTGGCGCTCGGTCAGGGCAGCCTGAACCATGAACGGGATGTCTTGTCGGATTATGGCAACATGTCCTCACCGACCGCGTTATTCGTGCTGGATCGTCTTATCTCCTCCGGCCTGCCACGCCGTACGCTGCTGACGGCCATGGGGCCGGGCTTTACACTGAGCTGCGTGTCCCTGAAGGCCGCAGCATGATCTGGTCCATCCTGCTCCTCACGGCGGTGACAGTCGAGCGGTTGGGCGAACTCTGGCTCGCCAAAAGCAATACCCAAGCACTGATGGCCAGAGGCGCGATTGAAGTTGCAGCGGCCCACTATCCGGCTATCGTTGTCTTGCATGCGACATGGCTTGTTGGCCTATGGTTGCTTGCCTGGGATGCGCCGCTTCACATGGGTTGGGTCACGGTCTTTGCAGGGCTTCAGGTCTTGCGGCTCTGGACCTTGTCTACCCTTGGCCGGCGTTGGACGACACGGATCATCGTCGTGTCCGGCGAGAGGCTTGTGACAGCCGGCCCCTATCGATTGCTGCGCCACCCGAACTACGTCGTCGTGATCGGCGAGATCGCCGTCCTTCCATTGTGCTTTGATATGCCGCTGTATGCGCTCATATTCTCGGTCGTCAACGCTGTTGTCCTGACGATACGGATCAGGGCCGAAAACGCAGCCCTTTCAGGATTGTCCCATGCCGAACAGGCCTGACCCTTCGCACATCGCCATGACCCCCCTCCTGGTCTGGACGGGGTTCATGGCGATGTGCGTCGGCATGTTCATGGCCATTCTCGACGTTCAGGTTGTGGCGACCTCGCTGCCGACCATCCAGTCGGCACTGGATATCAATCCAGACCAGATGAGCTGGATACAGACCGCTTATCTCATCGCCGAGGTCGTCGCGATACCATTGACGGGTTTCCTGACCCGGTTTCTGACGATGCGCTGGCTGTTCGTCACCTCACTGACATTGTTCGTCATCGCATCCGCCGGCTGCGCGACGAGCAGCACATTCGGTGAGCTGGTATCGTGGCGCGTTCTCCAAGGTTTTTCCGGCGGCACTTTGATCCCGTCGGTCTTTTCAGCCGTCTTCATCCTGTTTCCGAAGGAACGGCAGGCTATCGCCACGACGATTGCTGGCGTTCTCGCCGTTCTCGCCCCAACCGTTGGACCCGTCGTCGGCGGCTGGCTGACAGAAACCTATTCGTGGCATTGGCTGTTTCTCATCAACGTTATTCCAGGAATTGCCGCTGCTCTCGTCGCTGTGCAATCCCTGCCGCGCGAACGTCCCCACACCGCCGAACTTCGGAATCTGGATTTCCTCTCGCTTGCGCTGATGGCGGTCAGTCTCGCCACACTGGAGCTTGCCTTGAAGGAGGCACCGACCAGCGGCTGGACGTCGCTCTACATCGCTGGTTTGCTTGGTCTGTCGGTCCTCTCCGGATGCGTCTTCGTCTGGCGGTCGCTGGCTCGGACACCTCCGCTTGTCGAGCTCCGCAATTTTGGCGATCGAAACTTTCTGATTGGGTCGATCCTCAGTTTCATTCTAGGTATCGGCCTATTCGGCTCGGTCTACCTCATGCCGGTTTTTCTGGCCTTCGTCAGAGGACACAATGCGCTTGAGATCGGTATGACCATGCTGGTTACCGGCGTGGCGCAGCTCGTGACCGCACCCATTGCCGTCGCTCTGGAAAAGCGCGTGGACGCACGGCTGTTATCTGCCGCCGGGTTTGCGCTGTTCGCCGTCGGCATCGCGATGAGCGCGTTCCAGGACCCGCAATCCGACTATGACGCGATGTTCTGGCCGCAGATCGTGCGCGGCGTCGCCATCATGTTCTGCCTGTTGCCGCCAACACGCCTGGCGCTGGGCACGCTGTCGCCAGGCAAGGTTCCGGATGCCAGCGGTCTGTTCAACCTGATGCGCAATCTGGGTGGTGCAATCGGCATCGCGCTGATCGACACGATCATTTATACGCGCTCGGAGCCGCTCGGCCGCTCACTCTTGGAGCGTCTGCAGGCGGGGGATATGGATACGGCGACATTCATCGGCGTGCCACTTCAAACGTTGGCCGAGCATAAAGGCGGCCTGGACGAAGCGACGATGGCGATGCTCGATCCGTTGCTGCAAACAGCAGCGACAGTGCAGGCCCTCAACGAGGCGTGGCTGGTTATTTCGGTCCTGACCGCATGCGCAATCCTGTGTCTTCCTTTTGCCCGACGCGTTGCTCCTGCCGACTGATCGGCAGTGGGGATTATCCGACCGTCATCCGGCGAAGAACATTTGTTTTCCAGTAAAACTTGTGAGTGAGAGCCCCTAGCACATGGCCGGCGATCAGCACCCAGAGGACGACCTTGAGAATATCGGCGTGCACGTCGCCTGCACCATCATAGCCCAAATAGTAAGCGGCCATCCCCGTAACCGGCATCGCGATCAGAAGGCCATAAAGAAGCACATGGGCAATCGTCGCCACCACTCTGAAGAGTGCGGGCTCCAGTGGCGATGACGGCGGGACGCCCTGGACAAAACGAAGGACGAGACGGAGGACGACGAGGATCAGGATGGCGATCCCGACATAAGCATGGATATTAGCGCTGCCTACCTGGTCCGCTGTTGCCGACCCGGTCCTTTTGATACTGCGGTTCCATTCTTCCATGCCATCGGGAAGCAGCAGATTGAAGAAAACGAGTCCTGCCGTCAGCCAGTGCAGGACGCGCTGCGGCAGGGAAAATGCGACGAGTGTTTTCAAGTGAGATATGCACCTTCTGCTTAAAAGAGGGGTGATCTCGAGGGGGACGTTACCGCGGCCCTCGAGATCACCAACAATTCCAACGACGGCGCGCTTACTTGGTAACGGTCAGCATGGCATGCATACCCGCCTGGAAATGGCCCTTGATATTGCAGAGAAGGACATAGGAACCGGGCACAAGCTTGGCTTTCAGCCCGCCGTCTGCGCCGGGTTTCAGTTCAGAGACTTCTCCCATGCTGTTCAGCTTTTTTTCGTTGACCCGGCCCTTGGCGGTATCGACGGCAATCTTCTGATCAGCTGATTTCAGCTTCACAAGCACCATTTCGTGCTCTTCGCTCATTGCGTCGTTGTGAACCAGGAACGTTGTCTCGCCGGCCTTGATCGTCGACTGATCCAGCGTCAGGGTCATAGGGCCACCACCTTCACCACCCTCGGTGACTTCGACCCTGGTTGCAGCAAATACCGGCGTTGCAAGACAGATGACGGCAAGGGCCGCGAGTGTATGTCGAAAGGAACGCATGCTTTATCACCTTTTTGATTGGAAAGTCCGTAACGGCTAAGGGTCCCAACTTACGGGAACCTGAACGTCTGGGCTGTGTCGATCTATCCTGACGTTTATCGATGGATCATCGGTTGAAACCGAATTATTGCATCTCTATCGAAGTGCTCTCAGTGCATTTAAAATCACGGCGACGTCGATAACCTCCTGTGTCAGGGCACCCTGAACCGGCGGCAGATATCCGAAACTCGCGAAAGCCATGGCGCAAAGCGACAGTCCAAGGCCCGCCACGACACTTTGGAGCGCTATGGTTCGACTGCGGCGCGCAACCGCCATCGCCTTTACGAGCGGTGCCAGTTCATCCACCAGCAGGACAACCCCGGCCGCCTCAGACGATGAGGCCGTCCCGTGCGCGCCCATTGCGACACCCACATCTGCTGCTGCAAGCGCCGGGGCGTCGTTGACACCGTCGCCGACCATCATGACGGGCCCATTTACAATCTCACTTCGGACGGCTGCGACCTTGGCATCCGGTGAGAGATCGCCCAACACGAGATCGAAACCCAGTTGTCTGCCGACTTTCACGGCAATATCGCCCCGGTCGCCGGTGGCTAGCACCAGTCGCTTGACGCCCGCATGACGCAGGTCGTCCAGCATCGGTTTTGCATCTGCGCGAATCTGATCCTGAAGAACAATAATGCCCGCGACTTTTCCGTCGACCCCCACGGCCACGGTCATGGCGGCCGGATCGATGTCCTTCAGGAGATCATCCGCCCGAACATTGCCGCTCTCTCTTGCAACGAAACTGTTCCCACCGACAACCACCTTTTGGCCGTCCACGGTTCCCTTGATTCCTGTTCCGGGTGTTTCCACCACGGCCACCGGGGCGGACAAAATCAGCCCTCTCGATTGTGCGGCTTTGATAAGCGCCGAAGCTACCACATGGCCGGACGCCTGATCCAGACTGGCCGCAGCTTTCAGAACATCCACCTCGGCAAATCCTTCGCGCGTCCTTATTTGGGTAATCGCCGCCTGCCCATGGGTTACAGTACCGGTTTTGTCGAGGATGACGGTGCGGACGCGCGACATCGTCTCGAGCACGCCACCACCTTTAACCAGAACCCCCATGCGCGCCGTGCGAGACATGCCCGAGATGAGGGCGACCGGAACGGCCAGGATCAGCGGGCATGGCGTGGCAACGACGAGGACGGAGAGCACCCGGATCGTATCCTGTGTCAGAAACCAGGTGATCGCGGCAATCGTCACCGTCAGCGCTAGGAAACCGATGGCGTATCGATCAGCCATGCGAACCATCGGCGCTTTACTGGATTGCGCGGCTTCGACCAGACGCACAATACCGGCATAAGTGCTCTCGGTGGCCGGGCGGCTTGCGACAAGCTCGAACGCGGCGCCCGCAGACGCCGAACCGCTCATCGCTTCACTCCCTTTCATTATATTTTGCGGAAGCGATTCACCCGTCAGAGCAGACAGGTCGAGTACGGCGACATCGCTCACCACGCGGCCGTCGACCGGTAAGACGTCGCCTTGGCGAATAAGAAGCCTGTCTCCAGGTTTGATTGCCGTAATCGAAACCTGTTGCAGGACGTCGCCGTCGAACCGCATCGCGGTTTGCGCGACACGCCCCATTAAAGCCGTCATCTCCTTTTTGGCCCGCCCCTGCGCAAAGTCCTCAAGGACCTGCCCGCCCGCATACATCATGGCGACGACGTTCGCTGCCAACGGTTCGCCAAAAACCAATGCCGCAGACATAGAAAGGGCGGCGACGATATCGAGGCCTACATCGCCCTTCTGCAGCGACATCACGATTTGAACGAAGAGTCCAAGAAGCACAGGGGCGGTTGCAACTGACCATGCCCAACTGGCAGGTACAGGATGTGAGGACCAGAAGAGAAAGCCACCTACGGCAAGCCCCGTTGCAGCAAATCCGATCAGAATGCGAGACTGCTGGAGGCGCAAAAAATGTCTCAGGTGCGGATACATTGCGTCTTCCATGAAGTGTCACCACGGCTTGCAGCTGACCTTAGCGGCAACATTGCCTCAAGGGTCATTTTGGCGGAAGCATCCGCATCAGCACGGCGTCTTTGCGAACGAGATGGTGCCAGAGTGCCGCCAGAGCATGCAGACCCGCAACGCCGACTAGCATGTAGGCCAAGAGTTCATGGATCTCACCAATCTGTCTGGCGACCCCCTCGTCTTCAACCGACACAGGTCCAAGGGAGAACAAGCCGAAATCGATCCACTGGCCGCTTCGAGCCGCAAAGGCCAGGCCGACGAGGGGCACAGCTATCATGAGGCAGTAGAGGAGGACATGACTTATCGAAGACACACGCTGAAGCATGAGGCCGATCGGCTCGGGCGGCGGCGGCTTGTGGTTGCGTCTCCAGATCATGCGAAACGCAACCAGACAGAGGATCGAAACACCGATCAGCTTGTGCGTGTTGACAACACTGTCTTCCCAGCTGGGCGGAAACGCATCGACAAATAATCCGAGACAGAACACTGCAACGATGAGGATCGCAGTCAACCAATGCACGATTCTCGCAGTGCCGTCATAGCGCAGCAAGGGGTGGGCGAGTGTGCTTTTCTGCGTCATCGTTATCTCCAGGTTATTTGCATGCGGACAAATTTGGAATCAGGTCATTTGATCGACGCCCCACACCCGCGGCTTTGGACGGCGATAACCGGGTTCATGCGTAGGTATACTGCACGCTATTTTGGCGATGTTGTCCGTCTAGTGAAACTAGAGCTATGCAGCGACCGTGTCATCAGAAGATCTGAGTCATACCAAAGACCTCCCCATGTATAGGCCCTCTACAATCAGCTGTGTCAGACTCGGAAACTACTCAGTTTAATTTTCACCGATAGTGGCTCGGAGCTACCATGCGCCGGTGAAACTGCTGCTCTCCTGATTCTGGCATAAACTCCGAAGAGAGTTGTAGTGCCCAGCATCTGGATTGCGTTCCGATGAGTGCTTTCCTTCTGGAGGGTAAATTATTCAAGGCATTTGCGGCGCACGCTCAATGGGACAGAAACAGCGGAAGGGTCGGATGATTCAGCATCGACAGTGACGTTCCGCCGAAAGCAGAGATGTCCCTCGCATGCATACGCAGAACGTCAGCGGGCGCCCGTCCTCCACTCGCAATGCGGTCTACTGAAACATTCACCTTATGCCGGCAAAGGTAGGTTGCTACGTCTGCTCCAGGTTCTTCACCATTCCTGCGGCTAGAGGCAACGGGATCAATCAACGTGACATGGACGCCTTGGGCAGCCTGGAGAAATTCCAATGCTTGTTGAGCCGCGCGTGCTGCTTCGTTGCTGGAATCCCATGCCAAGAGTATCGTTTTGGGTTGAAGTGGCACGTTGCTGCGCCTGTTGTCGATAAGCAGGGCTGTCGGTGATTCAAATAGAGCACCATTCACGACATGTCTACGAAACGTCTCGACAGCGGCGGCCTCTGACCCGATGAACACGAGATCTGAATACATGGCTCTTTCGGCAATTTCTTCTGCGGCCCATGCGAACTCGGCATAAACGTCCTGCACGTCTCCTGACACATCACTTCTGAGGAGCATGTCGCTTATTCGTGTTTTTGCCTCGGCGAGCTTGCCGATCTCCCGCTCACGCTCTGCCATCCACACGGAGGAAATCACATCGTAGCTACCAAAAGGCGTCGGGGCGCTGGTATAAACGACGAGGACAGTCAAATGCGCATCTCGTAGCCTGCAGAATGCGATGGCATTTTCCACGTCATTGCTAAAACCATCAGCTTCAACAGGGCAAAGCACAGTCTTTATGGACATTTCGATCACCTATCCGAGCTAAACTGACAAATGTACGTCAGGAAAGGGCCTGCGCCACCTATTTCTCTAGGAGTTTTGATCGACCGTTTCTCTGGTCGACGAAATGGCTTCAGTCCAAATCCTTTGCTAGAAAACCCTTATAACCTATACGAATCCGCCTTTTTAGGCTCGGAAATTACCCATTGTAATTTCGCGACAAGGTTTGCTTGATTGCTGCGACCGCGCTCATTCAAGGGCTCGCAGTGGTCACCCGCAACGTCAAGGATTTTGATGGTGCCGGCGCGGTCGTCGTTGACCCCTGGCTGGGATGATTTTGCAAGGTGCGTTTTTTGGGATTGAATCGAACCTAAGCGCACCACCCGTCATTCCCAGAAAACGACCGATAATGTTGCATTGTCGGTGGTTATGTATCGGCATGCCGAGAACGGCCGTATCATCGCGCAGAACCCTAAAGATACCGTTTCCAGGACGCTGCGCTGTTTATCAGCACGGCGCTTGCGGGTTATCGATGCGGTTGGCCGTTTGATGCCGCCTCCCTCCCTGCCCAGCAGGAAGAAATGCCGTCGAGGCCAATTGCCTGAACGATCAGAAGTTGGTTAGGCTGGTGGGCCTCCAGCGTGCACGAGACCCCTCCCCTCTCCAGCTTGCATTTTGGCTTGATCATCGTATATAGTCACGATAGTCATTATAGTCAGGAGCGAGCAATGCAGAGATCGATTCAGGATGATAAAACGTGGACGGTCGCCAGCGCCAAAGCGAAGCTTTCGGAGGTTATCGAACGCGCGCAATCCGACCCCCAGACGATCACCCGGAACGGAAAGGCAAGCGTCGTTGTCGTCTCGGCCGAGGAATGGCAAAGGAAAACGGCGCGCAAAGGCCCGCTGGCGGCATTCCTGATGGAATCCCCTCTCCGCGGCACCGATCTGGACCTTGAGCGCCAACGAGACGAGCCACGTGATTTGCCGCTGTGAGACTGCTGCTCGACACTAACGTTCTGTCCGAGGTGACCAAACCACGCCCCGATGGACGCGTCCTAGAATGGCTTGATCGGATTGACGAGGATCGCGCCTTCATCAGTGTTGTGTCGATCGCGGAAATTCGGCGCGGTGTCGCCCTGATGGATAGTGGACGAAAACGTGACGCTCTGGCGGAATGGCTTGCCCGGGATCTTCCGGCACGTTTTGAACACCGCGTTGTTCCAGTAGAAGAGCCGGTCGCCCTGGCCTGGGGCGACCTCATGGGACTTGCGAAGCGAGCCGGTCGCGGGCTCGCTTCAATGGACGGGCTGATCGCTGCCACCGCGATCACGCACGATCTCACCCTCGCCACGCGTAACACGAAGGATTTTGAGGGTTTCGGAATCGATATCATCGATCCGTGGGCCAGTTAACCAGTCACTTGTGGCAACGTAGTCGGAAAGGATAACCTGCTTGCTCTCCTACGGCCTTTTGAAAAACCATGCCGGCATTCTGCTGGCCAGGCAAAGAGCGTGATTGCGCTTTGGCGGCGTCTCGATCCGGCGCAGCCTGAGGTCTTTGAAAAGCTCCGGAACCGTGGCGCGATTTTCTGTTCGTGGACCAAAGCGCAGTGGAAGACGAACTTCTTGCAGCTACTGGCAAGTTTCGATCCGATGCATGAGAGCGACTACACCCTTTCCATCTCCAAAGAGGAGAGAAGGGCCTTCTCTCTCCCGGACAGTTTGCCCTGCGGGACCACGTGGAATGACCCGATCCAGGTTGGTAGCTATCCCATCGGTTCCATTGGGAGGCTGACAAGCCGCCAAGGGCTATGCCCTCCCCTCCCCTCCCCTCCCCTCCCCTCCCCTCCCCTCCCCTCGCCTCCTCTTCTCCGCATCGCAGGACATTTTGCCCAGGTTGTGCGTGCATTTCTAGGTGCGCGCTATTTGAAGTAATCCTCCAAAGCCTGAGGAGGATCCTTCGTGGCGCGACACGTGCCGATTCTCAGCCGACTCACCCGTTCTGGGGTCGGAAACACGGGTCAATCCGACCGCTCAGGCCGAAAATTCGCAGGAGCGAGTTGTATGCCGGAAAGAATCCAGTGCACGGGCGAAAACCGCGTTTTCGAAGACCGTTGTCATAACAGTCTGTTTTTAAAGGGCGAACTGACGAGCGCTTGTGATGAGCAGCCGACCTCGTTAAGGATTCGTTAACCCTAAATAGCTTGCCAGTCCCTTAGAATCGATGCTTACTGCAAGCAGCGGATTGTTTCCGAATTTCCGATCAGAAGCGCTATTTCAAGAAATTAGGTCCGGGGATGCCCAAAATCGCTGCAAAATTACCGCCCAAAGACGAAGACCTGATGGGCTTGATTGAGCGCCATTCTCGTACTCTGTCGGCGCAACTGCAGGAGCATCAACTCGCAACTTTTCCGCCCACGGCGGAAAAAGGTATCCGGACCTTTCAGCCAGCGGAAGCAGCAAAGCTGGTCGGGGTGAAAGAGGTTTACCTTCGTCAACTCGCCAACGAGCTCGTGGATCTTCAGGTCAGCACCAGTCCCACCGGACGCCGGTCGTATTCCGTCGAGGACATGCACAAGATCCGCAAGCATCTCGACCAGGTGGGTCGCGGAAATCGCCGCTATCTTCCCCATCGCCGGGACGATGAAGCGCTCCAGGTCATCTCCGTGATGAATTTCAAGGGCGGGTCCGGCAAGACGACGACCGCTGCTCACCTCGCCCAATATCTCGCCCTTCGGGGCTACCGCGTGCTCGCCATCGACCTTGACCCCCAGGCCAGCCTATCGACGCTCTTTGGCAACCAGCCAGAAACCGATGTCGGTGTAAACGAGACGCTCTATGGTGCGATACGCTACGACGACGCCCGTCCAATGGGCGAAATCGTTCGCGCGACCTATATTCCCGATCTTCATCTGATCCCCGGCAACCTCGAACTGATGGAGTTCGAACATGATACGCCGCGGGCGCTGATGAAGCGAAAGGTCGGCGATACGATGTTCTTCCATCGGATCAGCGAAGTGCTTGACCAGGTGGCACCCAACTACGACGTGGTGGTGATCGACTGCCCGCCACAACTTGGCTACCTGACCCTATCCGCTCTGACCGCAGCAACGTCTGTTCTGATCACCGTACATCCGCAGATGCTCGACGTGATGTCGATGAACCAGTTCCTGTCGATGACATCGGATCTGCTTCGTGAGATTTCATCCCACGGCGCCCGCTTCGATTACAACTGGATGCGGTATCTCGTGACGCGTTTCGAGCCCAGTGACGGGCCTCAGAACCAGATGGTCGGGTACCTACGAGCTATTTTCGGGGAGAATGTCCTGAACTTCCCAATGCTGAAGACGACAGCCGTCTCCGATGCAGGCCTGACGAACCAGACCCTTTTCGAAGTGGAAAGAGGCCAATTCACCCGCGCCACCTACGATCGCGCGTTGGAGGCGATGAACAACGTCAACGATGAGATCGAGTCTTTGATCAAGAAAGCATGGGGAAGAAAACCATGAGCAGGAAGGATATCCTCCGCACGCCGAGACCAACCGGTGCCGTTGCGGCGCCAGTTGAAAGACCGGCTAAGAGCCGCAGCATTCTTCCGCTCCTCGGCACCACTCCCGCGGAGGCAGCGCCGGCGTCGTCGCGTCTTACCACCCAGGTTGGCGGCGCGTTCGCAGAAGGAAAGGCACGGTTTGAGCGAGCCGAGGAAATCGAAAAGCGCCTGGCCGAAGGCCAGACCATCATCGAACTCGACACCGATACGATCGATCCGTCTTTCGTTCAGGATCGCATGCCGGGTGATATTGACGGTCTCGTTGAAGCGATCCGCGAGCAAGGGCAGCAGATCCCGATCCTCGTTCGCCCCCATCCGGGGATACCGGGCCGGTACCAAGTCGCCTTCGGACACCGTCGTCTGCGTGCGGTCACGGAACTGAACCGTCCCGTCAAGGCGGTCGTCAGGGGCCTGACCGACGAGCAACTGGTCATCGCCCAGGGCCAGGAGAATAATGAACGCCAGGACCTCACATTCATCGAAAAGGCGCGCTTCGCCTCTCGGCTGAACGAGCAGTTTTCGAGAGATGTGGTGATGGCTGCTTTGTCCGTCTACAAAAGCGACCTGTCGAACATGTTGTCGGTCGTGACACGCATTCCCACGGATGTTGTCGATGCCATCGGCTCGGCACCCGGGATTGGGTTGAAAAGTTGGGTCAGTCTCGCCGAGCTTCTGGCGCGCGACAGCGACCTTGAAAAAGCGGCAAGCTTCTTGCGATCGCCGGAAGCGAAAGCCCTGCCCTCGCCCGACCGGTTCAAGTCCCTTTTCGCGAGCCTTAAACCCGCACCAGCAAAACGAGGACTTCCAGATCTTCTGACGACGCCCACAGGTGTGCGTCTGGCTCAGGTGACGAAGAGCAAAACCAAGTTGGACCTCTCGATCAATCGACGCGAGATGCCAGATTTCGCGGCCTTCGTCCTCGAGCGATTACCAGCGCTTTTTGAGGAGCATCGCTCCAAGAGCGGCGCTCAAGACCAGTTGAACAACGGAGATTAAGCGGAAAAAGAAAAAGGCCCCCAAAACGTCGCCGTCGTGGAAACCTCTTTCAGATCTAAGCAACCTGAGAATCGCACTTCCACTTATGTTCGTCAAGAGTCTTGGCACCGATTTGGTGAGCCGATTTCTTTTGCCTTCTGAAAGGTGAAAGACGATGCAGACAGAAAGTGTGACGACGCCCTTTGGGCGGCGGCCGATGACGCTTGCTCTCGTGAAGAGGCAGGTTGCCACAAGCGAGATCAAGGCGGGTAAATCAGTCGAGAAGTGGAAGGTCTTCCGGGACGCTTCGGAAGCCCGGGAAGAGCTTGGTTTGCAGTCGAACAGCCTGGCTGTTCTTGACGCGCTGCTGAGTTTCTACCCGGAAAATGAATTGCGCCAGGGCGCACAATTGGTCGTGTTCCCTTCGAACGCACAATTGATCCTGCGGGCTCATGGTATGGCTGGAGCGACACTTCGCCGCCACCTCGCGCTGCTCGTAGACTCCGGATTGATCGTCCGGAAGGACAGCGCCAACGGCAAACGCTACGCCCGCAAGAATGGCGGCGGCGAGATCGAGAATGCGTTTGGCTTCGATCTATCGCCGATCCTTGCGCGATCCGAAGAGTTGGCCCACATAGCGCAGAAAGTCGTCGCGGCGCGTTCAGCCTTCAGGAAAGCCAAAGAGAACCTGACGATCTGCCGTCGTGACGTCCGCAAGTTGATTTCGGCGGCAATGGAGGAGGGCGCTGACGGCAACTGGGCAGTTATTGAGATGATGTATGTGGCTCTCGTCGGCCGCATCCCACGCTCGCCGACCATGGCAGAGGTCGCAGATATCCTCGATGAGATGGAGCTTCTGCGCGAGGAAATTCTTAATCAATTGGATATTCAACCAAATTCACGGTTTAATAGCACCAATGCTGCTCATAATGAGCAGCACATACAGAATTCAAAACCCGAATCCTTCCATGAACTTGAACCTCGCTCTGAAAAAGAAAAGGCCGCAAATTCGAGTAAGACTGGCGGGCCGAAGAGCGAGACGCTGAAAGCGTTTCCACTTGGTGTTGTGCTGAAGGCTTGCCGACAGATCGCCGATTACGGGCCGGGCGGGGCGGTGGGAAGTTGGCGCGACCTTATGTCGGCCGCCGTCGTGGTGAGGTCGATGCTCGGGGTCAGTCCGTCCGCCTATCAGCACGCCTGCGAGGTCATGGGACCGGAAAATGCCGCAGTCGCGGTGGCCTGTATTTTGGAACGGGCAAGTCTCATCAACTCGGCGGGTGGGTACCTGCGGGACCTGACGCAGCGAACTGAGCGAGGCGAGTTTTCCCTCGGTCCGGTTATCATGGCGCTGCTCCGCGGCAACGGTGAAAAGGTCCTGCAAGCCGGATAAACTATGTTAGTTGCGCCTAACATCGCTAAGGTACTGAAATCGTGCGTTTTTCTGAAATGTTAGCATTCCAGCCTTCGTGGTTAGGCGACTATGGCGGTTTGGCAGGGAAACCGCGATCCTGGATCGTGGGTGTTGGAGCCTCGCTAGGCCGAAAAATCCTATTCGGCAGTGCAAGGGGTATTAAGCCGGCAGCTCGGGCAATGCAAGGAACTGGAAACGCCTGAAATGGTCATCACAACTTCGGTCTTCCAGTTTGGAAGTGACGACACAGTCTGCCCATCATTTCAGCGATATTCCCGCCGGCTGCCCCGAAATGGGCTCTTGATATTGCCAATCGGCGATGATCGGACGTTAGTTGTGACTAACCGGGTTAAGCGACTGGAACTGCGCAGCTTTCACAAATGGTGGGCAGCCCGCTCTTTGCCTGCTCCAGGAAACATTGAGTTCAAAAGTGCGTCGCCACTCTCATGTTCATTTTCGGGTTGCGCTTCATCGGGGTGGAAAGTCGCAGGATCGGTCGATCGCGGCATATTCGGAAGGGGCTAGCTGGTGTCGCCACGGAGGAAGAGACGATGAAGGCGGCGCTTGAAAACTACTATGCCTGGATGCAGCGGGTGCTGGATCACATAGATCTGCATTTGGACGTGTTGAGCGACGTCGCGGCACTCTCGAAATACCATTTCCACCGGCAGTTCACGTCCACCTTCGGGTTGTCCGTGCATCGCTGTCCAACCCGCCCGCATGAAGCGCGCATCGCAAAGGCTGGCCTACTGGGACGCCCAAGCGTCATGGATATAGCGATGGATGCCGGTTATGGCGCACCGGATGCTTTCGCACGCGCCTCTCGGCAACGGTTCGGACAATCGCCTTCGTCGTTCCGAAAAGTCTCCCGGATGGGACACGTGACTTGCGGCCTTCGGACCTCTCGATGACGCTAGGAGCAACCTCATACAAAAGAGTTATCGCCTTGAAGACGTGACGATCCGCGGTGTGGCCCTGACAATGGTGGCGATCATGGAGCATCGCGGCGACCCCGCGGCCTTTTTGGCGACACCAACCAAGGGTTCATCTCCTGGCGAAAGGCCCTTGGTCTGTCATCCCCAAAGACCAGCCCGATCGTCAACGTTTTCCGTTCCGATAGGCGGCCGGCGTCGCCGGCCGCCTATCGGATGGACCTGTGCGCTGGCACCGATTTCCCGCTCGGCCCAAAGGACGAAGGATTGGTAGCGGGCGTTATCCCCGGCGGGCGCTGCCCCATGCAGCGCGTCGTCGGCAATACCGACAATCTGGAGCCCGCCGCTCTCTACCTCTATCGCAATTGGCTGCCGGTCAGCCGCGAGGAGGTAAGGGATTTCCCTCTCTACTGCCAACGCATCGCGCTCTTTCCTAATGTTCCGGAGCATGAGACGATCGCGGAACTGTTCCTGCCGCTGAAATAGAACCGCTGGACGGCGGCCAGTCCCTTCTCATCGTCAGAAGCAGACAGGCCGCCGTCCACCCATCTCGGTCATTCCGTATTTATGAGTTCACGGCGTGGCCGTTTACGTCTGTGCCGGGCTTCGGTCTCGAGAGTTGGGACGCGATCATCATTCGCGGACCATAACGCCGGTGGACGCCCGCCAAGAGCGGATCAATGTTGCGCGCAGCCACTCGTGCTCGTTTCTCACGATCCTGGTGAGAACATGATCAAAACCCAGTCGGCCGGTCGGATCAGGCGATCAATATTTGCAATTCCGCTTCAGTGCGTTTTGTCGACGTTGGTGCGCGTTGAAGAACTCAACGGGTCGGCTGTCTTTACGGCCATTTTGAAACCATTAAGCGCGAGAAAGACCGGTGGTAAATATCCGGCGCATGGAGCGGAGGCTAAACCCGATTTCCTTGATGGTGTCGACGCCATGGGGACGGTACCCGTCAAAGGAAACGATCCCGGCGCGTTGTTGGCTGGTGTGGGTGAAGCAGAAAACAGACAGGAAGGATGTCCAAATAGGTCAGCGCCATCTCCCAACTCGACCTCTGCCGTTCTTCGAAAATTGTTGCCGATGATTTTGCAGCGACAGATATTCGAGGGGGGGGAGTGTAGACTCAGAAGCGCCCCCCGCGGAGCCAGATCTCACTTTTCATTTTGATGGGCTAGTGCCTCGGTCCATCGCTTCACCGCCGTTGCCATCGAAGCGAGATGATCTGACACCGTGAACCCCGAAACGGTTTTGCGCGGTTTGAGATCATGGTCACCGTCTTCGAGCCAGAAGATCTCGGTCCGATCAGAGAATGCGAAGTCCGCCACCTCCGCCTGGGTTCCGAATTCGTCCCTCGTGCCCTGGCAGATCAGAGTGGGCGTCTGAATTGTTTCGAGGTGCTGTGTTCGAAGGCTCAAAGGCTTGCCGGGGGGATGGAATGGATAGCCGAGGCAGAGCAAGCCGACGATTTTCCTGGACGCATGGAGTTCGTCGGCGATCATGCTGGCCACACGACCACCCATTGACTTGCCGCCGATGATGAGTGGACCTTGCACGTCAAGCGCCTCGATTGCCGACTGTTACCCCGGGATCAACTTTTCTGCCTTTGGCGGCGGTTTCCTCGAAGCGTCTATTCTGCGTGCCGCCATATAGTCGAATTCGAAGCGGGCGACGCGAAAGCCGGTTGCAACAAGCGCGGCCGTGGCTGCTGTCATGGAGTTCGAGTCCATCGGGGCGCCGGCACCATGCGCAAGCAGGATTGTAAAGCGTGCATCAGTCGGCCCCTCAATGAGGAAATCCGTCATGGGTTTCATGGGTCTGTCTCAACTCCAACTGCAGCATAGACATAATGCGAGCCTTCCGGGTTATCGCAATACCCCATTTGAAAGTCGGTTTGCGAAATGAAATGGCTCGCTTGTCTGAAGTCAGTGAGACAATACACCATGGCCGGGGCCGGCTATTGGAGAAAAGAGGAGAAGTTTCCGTATCCAGCAGTTTCAACCGACCTGCCGATCCGGCGCACTTTTTACTTTTCGTTTACCACGCGAAGTTAGCGTGGGGCCGCCTCGCGTTTTAGTTCTGCGTCCGCGAGGCATCCGCAACTGCGCCTCTTCGACCTGGATGCGAGCGTTGGGGAATTTCCTGGAGGCCACAAAGCTCCTTTGTTTTTTTGCCCTGACTAACTATGTTCGCTGCGAAGAGCCAGCGGCCCTTCGTCTGAAGAGAATAATGGGAGAAAGCCGAGATGGCTACAGGAACGGTAAAGTGGTTCAACGCAACGAAGGGTTTTGGGTTCATCCAGCCTGACGACGGCGGCACCGAAGTGTTCGTTCACGTGTCAGCGGTAGAACGTGCTGGTATGCGCGGATTGAATGATGGTCAGAAGATCACCTATGAATTGGCGAAGGACCGGAAGTCCGGCAAGATGTCGGCAGATAATCTGCAGGCCTGAAACGCCTGCGATTTTGACACAGCGACAAACGGTCGGGTCGATCCGGCCACTCTCTTACCGTCGATGAGAAGGGGGGAGGGGAGTATCCCGACAACGTATCAGCGTGTGTCAACCGGGAAAAGTTCAGTTGGAGGCTCCGCGAACGAGACGTCTCCCAAGGATGCCTCCATTTTCGCTTGCCATCTGCCTCATGTGAGGCTATATATCGCCTCAGCTGAATAAGGAAGAGACGATGCTCGCATTTTCAGATGTAGCCGATGTGCTGGGTCTTCCGGCAAAGGAGATCGCTGCCCGTTCCCCGTTTGGATTGATGTCCCGAATCGAGGATGGATTGCCAATCGGCGCCCTTGAGCGCGTTGCTCATCTTCTCGCACCGAGCGATGCGCAGTTCAAATATCGACTGATTGCGAAAGCTACCTATGAGAGGCGGAAGACCGCGCTCCGTCTGTCCTCGGACGAGGGCACGCGCCTTGCGCGGGTAGCCCGCGTCTGGAGCCTGGCGTTGGATGTCTGGCAAACAGAAGAGGAGGCTCGCGATTTCCTGTTTCGCTCCCACCCTATGCTGGAGGACAGACGCCCCATCGACGTCGTCATTCAAAGTGAGATCGGTGCGGAGCTTGTTCTCGACGTTCTGGGAAGTCTTAAATATGGCAGTGCTGCGTGACAGCGCAGGTTCTCGACCGAACATTGACCAGTTTCAGGATTGGCGATCCAGGCGGCGCCTATCCGATATTTGACGCGACGGGCTCCACGATAGCGCCCGGGCGGTGGAACACGCCAGGCAGTCCTTTGATCTATACCAGCGACCACTATTCCACGGCATTGCTCGAGAAACTGGTGCACGGTAGCGGTCGACTGCCACCGAACCAGCACTACGTGGCGATAACGGTTCCCCTCGGCTTGTCCTACGAGGTCTTTTCTCCGCCGGCTCTACCGCGATGGGACAGCATGCCGGCGACGGTCAGCAAGGAATTTGGTGAACGATGGTGTTTGGAACGGCGTAGCGCCATCCTCTTGGTGCCGAGCGTCGTGGCCAGGCTCGACCATAATGTACTGATTAACCCGGCCCATCCGCAGTTCGCAACGATCAGCGCCAGTCTGCACCAACCGGTGTACTGGGATCGCCGTCTTTTCGGAACCTAGGCGCGCGGAAACCCCGATCATATCGTCCGTCGGCGAGGCCTGAAAACCGGCGCGAACAAATCCTCTCGCATTCGCTCGGCTATCGCGCATTGTTCGTCACTCCCTTGCGCTCCTGCGCCGTGGATGAACAAACTAGAACGAGTTTTGCATAATCAGCTAAGCCCATCAGCACCCAAAGTGATGACGGCTCCGTCAACCTGTCAAAATGACCCATCCCGCAAGGGCGGCGATCACAAAGCCGAACACGATGAAGACGGCGAAAGAGTTCTTGAGAAGAAAATTGCGCATTCCCGACGGGATATCATTTGGGCTCTGACCTGCCAACCCGGAGAGGGTAGGGGCTGCAGCTTGGGCGAGTTTGTCAGTACATTCATCCGAATTTTTTTCAAGGTAGGCGTAATCGTAAGAAAGCGGGCCCAGCATTACCGCTCCTGATTCTGTGCGGGGGATGGGGAGCGACCCTCCGAACGCTCTTTTGGTCCAAGTCCGTCCATTGTTTCCAGCGCATTGTCCGGTTCTACGTCGCCCGTTTCGGGGCCTTGGCGGCAAGTCATTCTCGGCTGTGCCGTAGGTTTTCGCGGTGCCTGGAAGTGGTTTGTCGGTCCCACGACCGTGCCTTTTCATTGGAACAAATATTAGCATTTACAGTTATTCCGTAGGCTTTGGGAGGAGCCTGAGGATGCTCATCGAAACTGAAATGAATTGCAGCAACATATGCTGGGTAAATCCAGTAAAGGTGCGTGTTGGCTACGGCACCCAGATTAGTGTCGACGGCCCTCAAGCCGCGTTGAACGCCATGACGCAACAATGGCCGCAAATCCGTGGAGAGCATTACGATCGAGCTCGGAGCCTTTGCATGGCTGCTCTTGGTAGGCGTGTATCCGCCGCTTCGATCCGTGACGATTTTGTTGAGGCGTGTAAGGAAGCGGGCGTGCTGGCTGATTAGGACATGAGCCAGATTATTCGCATTGACCTTCGGACACGATGGGGCGACCCGGTTCGGGTTCGAGCTCCCGATGGGAGAGTGGACTGCATAATCGGCCCAGGAGATGCATTGGCCTTCCTCGTTGCGAAGTGGAAGGGTCACAAGGGGCTGTCTTACAGAACGGCTCGTAGATCCTGCCAAGGAGCGTTGCGGGGCGAAATCGGAACTGCTCTCGCCAGGGCGCACTTCACAACTGCTTGCATGGACGCCGACATTCTCGAATGAAAGCATCACACCATCCTTTTCGCTAAAGACGTCACCACGTCTGCGACGGCACAGATTGCTTCGGGGATATGGAAAGAGATAATCTGAAGTGGCTTCAAGCCATATAACGGCGCGAGCGAACGTTTTTGTCAGCCGCCTGGTGAATGCATGCAGACGTCCACCCCGCGAAACAAAGGTGCGGGGTGGTTCAGGTCGCGCCGCATTCACACGCACATGTTAAGCACGAATTGCAATGCGCCTGGGCAGAATGTCACATGACGCCTTTCGTCGAAGGCAAAATTCCGCACCACCGTAACCAGAAAGACTCAGTCCTTCTGCGGGCCCAAGTGGTTTCCGAAAATATCCATAGGATAGCCCGTACTCACGATACCGCGATTGCTTGTAGAATCGAGGCGAGCCAGGTGACGACCGCGGCAATCGCGACCACTCGTTCTGGTTTTTTGAAGAGAAGGGAAACTTGCATGTCGTGTGCTCCTTGAGACCTTGGAGCCTCAATAGACCAGAATAGATTGGCTTATGGTTACCGGGGGAACAGCCATCAGGCAGTGATCGAAATGGGATCCACATCGAGTGCCTTTTCTCTCAAGCCTGTAACCATTGACTTCATCCGGGAAGAAGCCCATATAGTAACCCACTGGGTTATAGGAATGACATGCAGACAGTTGCTGAAACGCCTTTATTCGTCAAGCAGGCGGCAGAGCTCTTCACCGAAGAGGAACGCAAGGAACTGATCGACTTCCTTGCATCAAATCCGACTGTCGGCGACGAGATCCCGGGTACTGGTGGTGTCCGTAAGGTGCGGTTCGGCGCCAAGGGTAAAGGTAAACGCGGCGGGGCGCGCGTGATTTAT
Source organism: Rhizobium sp. PL01 (assembly GCF_033447125.1). Taxonomy (NCBI): domain Bacteria; kingdom Pseudomonadati; phylum Pseudomonadota; class Alphaproteobacteria; order Hyphomicrobiales; family Rhizobiaceae; genus Rhizobium; species Rhizobium sp. PL01. Next base: position 86,058 of record NZ_JAWQUM010000013.1, read on the forward strand.
TACTGGTATAGCGAGGCGGCTCCGATCTACGCGCTTCTCGCCTACGGCAAGAATGAGAAGACGGATCTGAAACCGGAAGAAGCCAAGGCGGTCGCCGCATTTGCAAAGGCAATCAAGGCAGCGAACAGGAGCAAGACATGAGTGAGATGACGAAATTTGGTGCCGACCTCATGCAGGCCATGTCCGAAGCTTTGTCGCATGCACAGGGCAAGGACGTACCGGGTATGCGGCTGCAAGCCGTGGATCTTGGCACCGTTGATGCCAAAGCCATTCGAAAACAGCTCGACCTGACCCAGGATGAAATGGCGACGGTGCTCGGGACCAGCCCGTCCGGATACAAGAAGTGGGAGCAGGGGACACGGCAGCCCTCTGGTGCTGCACGCACCTTGCTGCGGATCATGGAAAAGGAGCCGGAAGCGGTCCTCCGCGCTCTTTCGATCAGCGCCGACGCCAAAGCTGCTCATTGATGGTTTCAGAGCCTCCGGTACAATCCAGTGAGACCTCCACGCCTGAGGATCGTCGGGTGCGATGGCGTCGGTCAATCGCGGCTAAAGTGGCAGCGGGCTTTCCGGTGGAAAGTGATGCTCGCTTTCTCGGTTGGATTGAGGAGTGGATTGCCGGCGACATCCCGATATCGGAGGTCCAGCGCCGCTACGCCGAGCTCTTGACCGGAAGAACGCCGTCAACCGTCGATATGGTTGATCTCACGACAAACACGATCCTTGACGACGTTCGACAGCGCGTGCCTGAGATTGCTGGCGTCCTGCTCACCTCACCCGAGGATCGAGCTGAGCGAGCTCGAAAAATTGGTGACGCTTGGGCGTTGGAACAAGATTAGCTTCATCAACACACGGCTTTGCTGTTTTTGATGAACGGCTCGTCATTCACGTTTTCTTTGCAAAGTCGACCGCAGTGTGAGGGAGCGCGGTTTGTTTTGCGTACGCGCCTTGCTCGTTGAGAGGGCAGGGGGCTCTGGTCCTTGGCGGCGAAGAGCACAGGTCGATCGGCGCTCTGCTCGACGAGAGAGCTATCATTCGCGGTTCATTGACGGACGGTAAGTTCCGGTGTGGCGCGCAAAACAGGCTGTCCGTCGATGAAAAGCGAACGACACAGCCCTTCTTGCCTGGCTGGATCCTAACGCGCGATAATGCAACATTATCGGTCGTTACGACGGGCAGACGGGCAGTGCGGTTGTCTCCTTACGATGGATTTAAACCGCACTACACAAAATCATCCCAGCCAAGCCTTGGGTGATATCGTCACCGGTGCATGCGGCCCCACCTTGGAATTCGGTTGTTAACCGCTCATATTAACTGCAATCCTGAAATGCCATTTCATTTCTATTTTTGTTCGCTACAAGGTACCCATCCGGTGAAGACCGCGGATTTATAGTTTCGGCTCGTCGGCCATAATTCGCTCGATCATTTCTGGGGCGCATTGGCAATCAACGAGGAAATGCCGAATGCCGCCCTGCCAGGACCGCACGTCTGCCAGAAACTCCTGCAGGCTCTCGATGCCCCGGTCTGTGAGGTCGCCTCGGGCGTGCTGGCAGTACGGTCGTATCGTAGTGTTCGGCGAAGGCAGCAAACGTCGCATTCAACGTCGGTTCGAACCAGAGAGCCTTGGCGACCGCGGATTTGAGGTTGTCGCAGATCGTCGTCTTCGTCACCCCGCCGAAGTAACTGAAGGCTCGCTGGTTTGCTTCGATCCAATCCGGCAGCTTCTGACTGAAGCTGGCATAAGAGAACGTCAATTGTGATGCGCTCAGGACGGCCACGTAGATCTGCGCTGCCCGGATCTCGCCGGAAGAGGGATCGATGATCGGGATCGTATGGCCGGCATAGTCGCATTCCATCGCCACGCCACCAACGTGACGGCTGCGATAGGTGGGTTTGGCGCGGCTCTCATAATCGGCAAAGCGGCAACAAAACCAAGTGTAGCCGTATCCATCCGGATGGGCCTCCCGGTATTCCTGCCAGAGCAGGTTGAGCGTTACGCCTTTGCGTTTCAGCTCGCTGGCGACCTTCGGCCAATTCGGCTCATCGCTGTCACGAGGAGGTCGCCCCATCCGGCGGAATAGTCGTTGCTCCAGGACCTCGTCATCATCCAGACCGGGTGGCAGGGGCCAGACCGCAAGCCCGGCTTCTCGCGCCCGCAGCAGATACGTCGAAACCGACGTCTTGCTCATCTTCAGCCGTTCGGAAACGGCGCGTATCGACAATCCCTGCTCGAACGTCAGTCGCAGTATCGATCGGATGTCTTTCACGTCTGTATGTCTCGCTTGCTTCCGTCTGGGCATCATGTCCTCGCTCAAAATACGAGGACAAATTGCCAGATCGGCGCTCACGAAAATCGATCTAAATCCGACGCGACTTTTGTCCGCGACTTAGTGAAATCACTGTCCCGGACTTACTGAAATCAGTGTCCGCGACTTACTGAAATCCTTGTCCCGAACTTTGTGAAACCCGCAAATTGCTTGACCAGTCTGGAAAAAAGCGCTTGGCAGCCTTGGTATTGCGGCGAGCTTGAACTAGAATGTCGAGTACGTCACCACCGGCGTCAATGGCCCGCCAGAGCCAGAATTTCTTTCCGCTGATCGTGATGACGGCCTCATCCATATGCCACTTATTGTTCGGCTTGGGCCGGTCTCTGCGAATGCAGTCGGCAAAATGTCGGCCAAAGCGGTTGATCCAGAGACGAACCGTTGCCCTGCTTGCGTATTCCAGTGAAGCCGGCCACCTATTCCGACACGAAGCCGGCCACCCATTCCGAATTCATTCCGGCCACGATTCCGGCGCGAAGCCGGTCATCTCAAGCTGAACTCTGGGTCTTGGCAATGAATGGATCTTGTTTGTCGCGCCGTCAAGCTTGGGTTGTTTCGGCGGCGGTGACGGAACGTTGCTTTCGCATGCTCTCGCCGGACAACTCGACGCGGTAAGCGTTGTGCACGAGGCGGTCCAGAATGGCATCGGCGATGGTCGGATTGCCGATCATGTCGTACCAGTGCTCGACGGGCACCTGGCTGGTGACAATGGTGGAGCGCTTTTCGTATCTGTCCTCGACGATCTCCAGGAGGTCACGCCGTTGCTCGTCATTGAGCTTCTCCGGCCCCCAGTCATCGAGAATGAGCAGGTCGGTTCTCGCCAAAGCCTTCAGTACCTTCGGATATCGGCCGTCCGCACGCGCTAATGCCAGGGTCGCGAAGAGCCTCGGGAGCCGATGATAGGCAACGGAGAAGTCCTCGCGGCATGCCTTGTGTCCGAGAGCGCAAGAAAGCCAGCTCTTGCCGACGCCGGCAGGTCCGATCATCAGTATGCTGTGGCGCTGCCGGATCCAGTCGCATCCGGCAAGCTTGAGAAAAAGATTGCGATCGAGGCCACGGGTGGCGCGGAAGTCAATGTTCTCGAGCTGCGCATCATGGCGGAGGTTTGCGGCCCGAGCCCTGGCCTCGAAGCGCTTCTGGCGTCGTGCGGTGGTCTCTCGCTCAAGAAGAAGTGCGAGCCATTCGCTGTGCTCGAGGTGCCTGGCTTCCGGTTGCGTGTCGAGTTCTTGATAGGCGCTTGCCATGCCGGAAAGGCCGAGATCGCGCAGCATGTCGATGGTGGGATTGGTCAGCATGATGGATTGTCTCCTCAATGAAAGTAGCCGGGACCGCGCAAGTTGGCGTGTTCCACGACGGCGGCAGGTTCGCTGGAAGTTTTTTTGCCCTTGTAGGTGGCGATGAGCGAAGCGATGGTCTTGCTGTTCAAACCGCCGATCTCGACAGCGCGTGCTGAAACGGCCTCGGCGCGGTCATGGCCGATATCGCGATAGAGACGCAGGATCCCCAGGCACGTTCTGAAGCCTTGTTCCGGATGCGGACGGCTGGCGAGAATGGCGATGATAAGTCCTTCGGTCTGCGGCCCGATGGACGTGCCCCATCGCCGGAAGCGTTCCGGCGTCCATTCGGCGTATCGTCGGTGCGAACTGGGCATATGCGCTGGGTCTGTTCCGTAACGCGGGCCACCATATCGGCGCTGATGCACAGCGACACGTTTGCCGCGATGGAAGATCTCGATCATCCGCGCGGTCGCCCGGACATCGACTTGGCTCCGGATGAGGCCGTGCGGGACGGAATAGAAGAAGCTCTGGAACTCGACGTGGTAATCCGTCGACACCCGTGCCAAACGCCATTCCGCGAACTCGTAGTGCTCGGCGGGCAGACCAGCGAGTGCTGCCTGTTCGACCGTCTCAAAGAGGTTCCGACGACTGACGCCCAACCGGCGCATGACGTGATTGTTGATGCGCTCCAGCATCTGGGCGATCGCGGCATTGGCCTCCGCGAGCGAGAAGAAGGTCTGTTTGCGAAGACGGCCGAGAATACAGCTCTGGGCGAACTTTACGCCATTCTCCACCTTGGCCTTGTCCTTTGGGCGTCGCGGACGTGCGGGTAGGACACCAACGCCGTAATGAGCGGCCATGACACCATAGCTGCGGTTGATCTCCGGATCGTAGAAGCTGGCGCGGTTGACGCCGGACTTCAGATTGTCCGGGATGATCAGCCGGGGAACACCGTTGAAGAAGCTGAACATGCGCACATGCGAGCCAATCCAGTCCGGCAGGGTCTGGGTCCATGTCGCTTCCGCGTAAGTGTAGCTCGATGCTCCAAGCACGCCGATAAACAGTTCCGCCTCGCGGATCTCACCGGTCTTGCGATCGACGATCGGCACCTTCTTGCCGGAATAGTCCACGAAGACTTTGTCGCCGGCGACGTGTTCCTGGCGCATCGTCGGTGACAAGCGCTTCTCAAAGCCACGGAACAGCTCGCAAAAACGGCTATATCCATACCCATCCGGATGAATGCTGCGGTATTCCTCCCAAAGGATCAGCAGCGTCACGCCTGGCTTCTTCAGCTCTATCGAAAACGGCCCCCAATCGGGCTCTTGGCGCAATCGCTGGCCCTGCTTAACGCCGGGGTGGACGAAAAGCTTGGCCTCAAGGACATCGTCTGTCAGGTCGCTGGCGAGGGGCCAACTCAACCCGGCCATCGCAGCCCGTTTCAAATTGTCCTGCACGGTGCTCCGAGCAATGCCAAGCATCACCGCTATCTCGCGGCTACTCGTTCCGCTTCCCGCAAGCCGCAGCATTTGTCGTATGTGTCGCATGGTCAGCTTTCTTTTTGCAGGCATTAAATTCCCCTCGTGAATATCGAGGGGACACATGCCAAGGTTGCTGACCCAGGGGAACTTGAGTGCCGGAAACTGGCCGGTTATTGATTGGAATGGTGGCCGGCTTCAAATCGGAATGGTGGCCGGTTAATCATCGGAATGGCGGCCGGCTTCAGAGCGGAATCCGCACCCTGCTCACGAAAACGCGTTCAGCGAGAAGGTCTTCCACATCGGCCGTGCTCATAGCAAAACGATGATAGGCCCAGACCGCGTAGGCGACAACTTCACGCGGAAAACGAAACCCCTTCAGACGGGGTAAAGTGCTCGGCAATCTCATGTCGTCTCGATAACCGAAACGTCGGGGTCAAACAACTTGGCAATACCCCTGAAATCCATCCGCAACCGATGGCCGTGGCTCCTACATGTCTTCGCCGATGGCGGCTATGCGGGCGACAAACTGAAAAAGCGGCTGCAGAAAATCGGCAAATGGACACTCGAAATCATCAAGCGTTCCGACAAGGCCAAGGGCTTTGAACTCCTGCCGCGCCGGTGGGTCGTTCAACGGACTTTCGCGTGGCTGGGACGATGCAGAAGGTTGGCCAGGGACTTTGAGACATCCATCGCTTCAGCAGAAGCCTGGATAACCATCGCTCATATCCGAATGCTCACCAGACGGCTGGCAAGATACGGATATCGTTGAAACCTTTTCGAGCCCAACTCTGAGAGATGTCCATGTTGCAGCGGCCAATGATCGATAGACTCCAATATTTTGTGACGCAGTAAGATTAGGGCTCGCAAGGTCGGCCGCAACTGCTGGATGAGACAGATCAGGCCCGCGCTTCTGCCGGTCTACGCCGTAGCAAAAGGGTCGGACCTCGCGCAGGTCCGCTATCTCACGACCCCTCTCACGACCGCCAAGACCGCTCCAATCAGCCCTCCGACAACGACGCCTGCGGAGCCTCCGGAAAGAGCTCCGACTATACAGTAGGCGACGAGAATCAAACTAAGTTGCGGAGTGAGGTACGCGGCTGCGCCAACTCCGATAACGACACCTATAATTCCGAATAGAACCCCTATTCCAGTGACCGCATCGGAAGGGTCCACTACACGAAGACGTGGCGCGGATTCCATGTCACGTGCGGTCACATCGTTTTCAAGGTTTTGCATAGATCACTCCTTGTTCTGGTTTCGCGTTAGAGAAAGGCACCCGCTGTCGATCACCCGATCGTGTCGTCCTCGTCCTTGAAAAGTATTCTTTCAGCCGCGCCGTCCAGGTCTTCATATTGTTTCGTACGCATAGACCATAAAAATGCCGCGACGCCGGCCCCACCCATAAGGATTGAAAGCGGAACAAGGACACTCATGGCCGTCAAAGGACCGGCTCCGCCAAGTGCCGAGACGGTGCGCGATGCATACTCGTATCTTTGATCTCTCCGCTGCGCAGTCGAAGCGCGTTCGCAACCACGATAATCGACGACGTTGACATCGCAATTGCAGCCATCAGAGGAGTGGCAAGTCCTGCTAGAGCGATCGGGAGACTGACCACGTTGTATAAGATGGCAAGCCCGAAGTTCTGCCGGATAATTCCGTTTGCACGCATCACGGTTTCCAATGTTGCCGATACGGCGGCCAAACTTTCCCCTTGAAAGATGAAATCCGTTCCCGCGCGACCGATTTCGCTTGCGGAAGACGGAGCCATTGAGACGTGAGCACACTTTAATGCAGCTGCGTCATTGACACCGTCGCCGATCATAAGGACATTCTTGCCATCCGACTGAAAGGCTTTTACGGCCGTGATTTTGTCACCGGGAAGAAGGCGGGCTCGGTAGTCCTCAATGCCTAACGCAGTCGCTACCGCCTTGACAGCCGCCTCTGAGTCCCCCGACAAAATGCAAATGCCCAGACCTCTATCGGCGAGATATTTGACGAGATCGTGCGCTCCTGGTCGGATAGTTTCGCCGAACGCGAACCGGGCGATAAACCTGCCGTTCTTGGAAAGAATCGAAGTTGTGGAGCCGTTATCGCCTTCACTTACACAGTCCCAGTCGGGTCTGCCCAAGCGATAGACATCTTTCCCATACGAGGCCTCTACACCGAGACCTGGAAAGTTTCTGACGTCGCAAAGAGGCAGCGTACTATACGGCGCGGTCTCCCCCCGAGCCGTGAATATCGCGATGGAAAGAGGGTGCTGCGAATGGCTCGCCATCTGAACGGCGAGCGCGAGATGTTCATCATCAATTTCATTTCCATTTAGCAGTGAGGGCGTTCCGGTCGTCAGCGTTCCTGTCTTGTCGAACACTACGGTGTCAATTTCACCGAGCCGCTCGAAGGATGATCCGTCCGTGGCGATTATACGCTGGTCAAAAAGACGGCGGGCGAGAACAACCTGCACCATGGGAACGGCCAAGCCCAACGCGCATGGACATGTGATGACAAGTACGGCAATCCCGATTGTGAGTGCCAAATGCAGGTCGCCCGTCGCGGCCAACCAGCCGATGACAGCCATGGCGGACAAGCCGTGGACGAGCGGCGCATACAGACCCGCCGCCCTATCCGCTAATCGAACATATCGGCCCCGCCCATCTTCCGCAGCCTGAAGCATGCGGCTCATCTCCGAAAGAGTCGAGTCCGTTCCAGCTGTCGTCGTTCGCAAGGTGATCGGCTGGCCGAGATTGAGTTCGCCCGCATATACGATTGTACCTGGCTCTATCCGCCTTGGCATGCTCTCGCCCGTAATCAACGATGCATCCACATCTCCAACTCCCGAGAGGACCACGCCGTCTGCCGCAATCCGTTCGCCCGGCGGAACGAGGAGACGCATTCCGGTGACGATGTCGGACACGGCGACATACTCCATCGCCCCGTTTTCCCCATAATGGTTCCCCCCTTGTGGCATCAGTCGCGATAGCGCCGCCACGGCAGATTTCGCCTTCTTCCTCATCATCTGATCAAGCGCACGCCCGGCGAGCAGCACGAAGACAAGCGAAGTGCCAGCTTCGAAATAGACGCTGGGAGCGTGAACAAAGGTGTCATACACGCTTAGGGCAAAGGAAAGCAGCACTCCCACACTGATCGGAACATCCATATTCAGGCGACCGTGCGCCAAGGATTTCCAGGCGGACCGATAAAATACACTGCCCGAGTACAGAATTGCGGGTACAGCAAGAAGAGCGGACAACAGATGGAACGTATGGCGGGTAAGAGGGTCTGCGCCTGACCAGACCGACACCGACAGGAGCATGATGTTCATCGAACAGAAGCCGGAGATAGCCAATCCGCGGATCAAAAAGTCGAGGGTCTGGTCGTCTTCCGATACCTCCGAAGAGGGTAGATGCGCCAGATATCCGGCGTTTTCCAAGGTCTCTATCAGGTTTGGCGGGGTTCCATCCTGGCTTTGCCAGTTGACCGTAACCCTTCTGGTGGAGAGGTTGACGCGCGCAAATTGGACACCGTCAATCTCCGAGAGTTTTCTCTCGACGGTCTGCATGCACAGTGCGCAATGCATTTCAGGCACACAGAGCGTTGTCTGGCGAACGTCGCCCTCCAGTACGCGACTCGCTAGGCCGACTTCATGCACGCTAGACCCATCGGGTTGCACGGCTTGGAGCGATCCTAGACCTGCGGCGCAGCAGCTCATACCTTACCTCATTTCCTGATATGCATGCCAGGTGGCATGGCCAAGCCAGGGAAAGATAATAATCAGCCCCAGAAGCCCTGAAGCAAGGCACGCGATAAATAGCGCTAGAACGACAGCTCCCCAAAGCAGGGTTGGTCCAAGATTGTTCCACACCATAGCCGTGCTGACGCCCATCGCCGTAAAGGCGTCTATTCTACGATCGACCAGCATAGGTATGGAGAAAACGCTTATAGCGAACCCAAACCCGGCGAACAGGGAACCGATCACAGCACCGACAATCAGCATGGCCCAACCTGTCGGTGTCGTGATCAACATTTCCACCATGTGGTCAAAGCCGGGAAAAGGACTGATCCCGAAGAAGAGGGCATACACCAATACGGCAGCGCGCATCCAAAGCAACATGAGCATCACGAGCAGCATTCCGGTGAAAAACACTTGCGCTCCAGCTCTGGGATGAACGGCTATCATGGAACGCAGCGAGACAGCTTCTCCCCGGCCCAGACTGCGGCTTTTAAGGTAAAGGCCAGCCGCCACTATAGGACCGACAATAAGGAAACCGGCCAGTGCCGGGAACAGGAAGTAGTCCCGTCCGGTGTAGAACATGTAGGCGATGAACACGATAGAGGCGATACAGACGACAAAACCATAAATGAGACTTGGCACTGGAACCGTCCATAGGTCGTGCCACCCGAGTTGTAGCCACCTGAACGGTGCATCAAGGGAGAGGTTGCGCTTCCATTTGGCATTACGGGTTTCCTCGATGTCAGAGACCTCGGAGACCAACAGCGGAGAGTGCTCATTCGCAATCATGTTCGTCATTCCTGTTTAACATGCGGGTTTGGCGGCACGGAATTTCCCAGGCTCGTCACCCCTGTCTTTAAGATGGGCGACGCAATCTGGCTGGCTCGATATCGCGACGTAAAGCAGATGTATGTTCGCGCCAAAGAACAGCACGGCCGCCGCGGCGACCAGGAACCATATTGGGCGAAGTTTTTTCCGCGTCTCGACTTGAAGCATTCACGGCTCCATCTGACCGAGCGAGTTGACGTAGAGTGCCAAGACCTTGATCTCCACTGGAGTAAGACGCTCGTCCCAAGTCGGCATGTGGCCTTCGCGGCCGCCGTGAATGGTATCGATGATCGTCTGGAGACTGCCACCGTAAATCCAATGCTGGTCTGTAAGGTTGGGCGCTCCCAGTTCCGGGTCACCTTTTGCTTCTTTCCCGTGGCAGGCGACGCACGTCGTTTGAAAAACCTCGCGGCCCTTGTCTATCTCCTCAATATTCTCGGCCGTCGACTTCGACGGGTCGCTCAGCGACTGCACATAAGCCGCGACGTCGCTGACCTGTTGGCGGTCTAGCATCTCATCGCGTCCGAAAGCGGGCATTTGGCCAACCCTGCTGTCCGGATGGCCCGAGTTTACGCCGACCGTTAGGGTCTGGGCGATTTTTTCAGGCCCGCCGCCCCAGATCCAGTCATCATCTGTGAGGTCGGGGTAATTGCTTCCCCCCTTTGCGTCCCGGCCATGACAGGCCGCGCAGTTGTCTCCGAAAAGCTGATGACCGCTCGATCGGACCGTGGCCATCAATTTCTCGTCCGCGCGGATCTCGTCGAATGACATGGACTTAACCTTGTCCATCCATCCGGCTCTTGCGCTTTCACCTTCACGCAGGCTTGCTTCGACCGCAGTCCGCTGATCCTCATGGAGGAGCCCCTTGGTATATGTCGCACCTAGTGGCCAAGTTGGCATGAGGAACCACCACAGCACTGCGAACAGATGGGTGGCGATCAGAAACAAAAGCACACCGCGGGGAATCGGAGTGTCGAGTTCTCGAATACCGTTCCAGATGTGACCTGTTGTCTTCCGGCCTGTGACCGGGTCGATTTCTTCTACGTCCAAGGCCTGTCCTCCTTGTCAAATACGTGCTCCTGCGCGTCTTTGAACCGTTCCTTGTTGGACGGCCAAAAAGTATAGATCAGCACGCAGATCGAGAATCCGATGAGGTAAAAGAGGCCCCAGGACTTTGCGGTTCCGACCAAGGTTTCATGGCTGAATTCCATGGGACGCTCCTCAGTTGTTTGGGTCAGGCATTTGTTCGGGCGCGGCTGTGTTTTCATACGCCGCGTTGGTCAGTTGGCCCAAGACCTGCAGATAGGCCACCAACGCGTCCATTTCGCTCACGCCTGCTGTCACCCCGTCAAATGCCGAGACCTGCGTTGCCTCGCCGTAGCGCTCAGTCACTCCGCTGGCTTGGGGACTGTCAGGCAGCGCCTGTCCGTATGCGTCGGCACTTGCGTTGAGAATCATGTCATTGGTGTAAGGAACGCCCACCGCCCTCTGCGCCCGAAGCTTCAACGGTAGCTCTTCCATGTCCAGTGCCGAAGTGCCGAGCCATTTGTAGGATGGCATGTTCGATTCAGGAACAACAGAGCGAGGATCGTTAAGGTGGGCCACATGCCAGACATCTGAGTATTTGCCTCCGATCCGCGCAAGGTCTGGACCTGTACGTTTGGAACCCCAAAGCATGGGGTGGTCATATTGCGATTCTACGGCAAGAGAATAAGGGCCGTATCGCTCCACCTCGTCGCGCAGTGTACGGATCATTTGGCTGTGGCATGCATAACAGCCTTCACGAACAAATATATCTCGCCCAGAGAGCTCGAGGGGCGTATAAAGTCGCATGTCGGCAACGTTTTCGACGGTTTCGTCAATTGTGAACAATGGTGCGATTTCAACGATTCCGCCGACACTGGCAGCAGCAATAATCGCAAGCATGAGCGCTGTCGCTGACCGTTCTAGTTTTCTGTGCTTCAGTTCGGTCATGATCCTACTCCGCTGGGGACGTCGCTGCGCCATCGACAGAGGCGGGGCCAATCGGTACGTCATCGCTGGATTTCTCCGAAGCGAGCTGAGGTGTTCTCACGGTCATCCACACGTTGTAGCTCGCGACGAGCGCTCCAAGCAGAAACAGCAGCCCACCGAAGGCTCGCGCTATGTAATAGGGGTACATGGCTACCAGCGAATCGACGAATGAATAGGCCAACGCGCCGTCCGCCGAGTAGGTCCGCCACATCAGGCCCTGGATGATGCCGGAGTTCCACATCGCGAAGACATAGATCAGCGTGCCGATTAGGGCGAGCCAGAAATGAACTTCAACGAGTGCGGAAGAGTACATTCGCTCGCGTTTCCAGATTGACGGCACAAGCGTGTAAAGGGCGCCAAACGTGATCATGGCGACCCATCCCAGCGCGCCCGCGTGCACGTGACCGACGGTCCAGTCAGTATAGTGGGAAAGGGAGTTAACGGGTCGGATCGCAAGGAACGACCCCTCAAATGTGGACAGTCCGTAGAAGAACGCCGCCATCATCATAAACCTCAGGGTAGCGTCGTCGCGTACTTTGTCCCATGCGCCGTTCAATGTGAGTAGGGCGTTTCCAGCAGAAGCCCAGGATGGAACGAGTAGCATCACCGAGAAAGTCATTCCGAGGTTTTGAACCCAATGCGGCAGCGCCGTGTAATGGAGGTGGTGTGATCCGGCCCACATATAAAAGAACGTTATCCCCCAGAAACTCAGAATTGAAAGCCTGTAGGAAAAGATCGGACGCTCTGCCCGCTTGGGAAGGTAGTAGTACAGCATCCCCAAAAAGCCGGCGGTCAGAAAAAAGGCGACCGCGTTATGGCCGTACCACCACTGCACCATGGCGTCTTGTACACCAGCCCATACCGTGTAGCTCTTGGAATGGGCAAGCGAAAGCGGTATCGCGAGGTTGTTGACGATATGAAGTATGGCGACCACGAGGATGAACGCCAGATAATACCAGTTGGCGACGTAGATGTGGGGTTCTTTCCTGCGTGCGAGCGTCCTGACGAAAAGGATGAAATAGGTCACCCAGACAACGACAAGCCAAATGTCCGCGTACCACTCCGCTTCGGCGTATTCCTTGGACTGCGTCACGCCCATGAAATAGCCTGAAACGGCGATAAGACAGAACAGATTGAAACCCAGCAGCACGAACCAAGGAGAAAGCTGTCCCGCAAGACGTGCCCGCGATGTCCTTTGGACGACGTGGTAAGAGGTCGTAATCAAGGCGTTGCCGCCAAAGCCGAAGATCACGCCAGTGGTGTGTGCTGGACGAATTCGTCCGAAGCTTGCCCAGGATGTTTCGAAATTCAGACTTGGCCACGCCAACTGCGACGCGGCCCATACACCGACGAACATTCCGAAAATCGCCCACCCCAGAGTGAGGCCGACGCCGACTTTGATCGGATCATCATAGTAGCGGCTAAACCGGGCGGGATCGGGCTCAGGTCCAAAGCTGCCTGACATAAGGAAATACAGTAGCAAGAGACTGTAGAGAAGGACGATGACCCCGTGGACTCCAAGCGCATCGGCGCGCCCGGCTGCGGCCATCGCGATTCCGACGATCGCCATTGCGATCAGGATGCCGGCGCCGTACATGCGCTCATCGGCAGTCAATTGTCCCATGTAATACCCTCCTTTTCCGATTTCCCGGTTTTCCAAATCCGAACCAGTTGACGGCTGTTACGGTCAGCCGTTGAGAATCCAAAAATGGCAACTGGGAACTCGCCAACGACCGGACCATCTGCCTTTAGCCATTGAAGTCAATACCAAAATTTCACCGATATAAAATGACGCGGCAGTCGTTCAGGGTGGTCACGCCACATGAGGGATGGAACGTCGTCAGAAACAGACTGCGGTGCAAAATATATGCCGTTGCTGCTATGAACTTGATACGACTTCAACCGAACCTTCAAGAAAGTTGCGTTGGTCATGCTTCGTCCGCCCATGCCCGATACTGGAGCCTACCGAGGACTCGGCCAGCGGCCATTTGAACCACTGCTCACGGGCTATGACCAAAGCGTGTGGAACCCCCTCCGAGTGCCACAAGATCGACGGTGATGTCCGGCCTCATTCTGGCGTGCCCCCTGATTTCGTCCTCTGTCATCAAGCTAAAAGCGGTCGACAGGCCATCTGCGGTCACTGCATCGCTGGCTACCACCGTCATGCGGGCAAACCGTTCCGGCATCGCGCCCAGGCGCGGATGGAGGATATGGCCGAAGTGACCGTAGGCGTCGAAATGGAAGCCGGCGGCGCTGGAGGTGGCGACCGCCCTGTCAATGATTGTCACGACCGCATTCGGTTCGCCAGCCATTTCGGTCAGGGCGAGTCCGATCCGCCAGCCGCTGCCGTCGGGCTTTGCGCCTATGGCGCGGTCCTCGCCCATGTTGACCAGGCTGCTAGAAATGCCTTCAATTCGCAACAACTCGACAATGCGGTCGGTGATATAGCCTTGGGCGATGCCGTTGAGCGTCAACGCCATGCCGGGGCGGGTAAAGACAACGCGGTCACGGTTGGCTAGCACTCCGTCGAGGCCGACTAAGGCCAGAGTGGTGTTCAATGCCTTCCGTGATGGCCCGCCGGGATCGGCTTTTGGCCTGGAAAAATGCCGGGCGTAAAGAGCGAACAGCGGCTGAACCGTGGGATCAAAGAGGCCGCCGGTTGCGTCATAACAGCCCCGGCTCGCCTCCAGCAGTGCCACCAGCTCGGGGGGCGGGGCGGCCAGCGCGCCTGTTCGATTCAGTTCGCTCAGTGCGGAATGGGGGCGGTAGAGGCTGAAGACATCTTCCAGCCGCGACACCTCGGCAACCACATGGCGTATCAGCCGCGTCGCCTTGTCCCGATCCTCTATGTTCAGGATTATCGTCGCGGACGCGCCGAGAGCCTGCCCGGTCCAAACCAAAGGCTGCGCTGTCGCCCTTGCTGCACTTGAAACACCTAAGAGCGGCAGCCCGGCTGCGGCAGCCATGATGCAAATCGCGCGGCGGCGACGGATTGATTCAGCCATGTTCGTGTCCCTTTACGTCCGAATCGAGCGGGGCCAGCTGCGAGCCGGAGGGCGACGGTTCGGTGTCACTCCCGAGTATATAGTCCTCAGGCATGTCTTCGAACCGAACAACCTTTCCGCCATTTTTCACCGCGAAAGCATCGGCATCGTCTTTGATTGAAAACGGCACCGCTTCGTGGACCCCCATACCGCCGCGCAACGAGCTCTCGATGACATAAATGGCGGTGCGGGCATCGATGAAGTTTTCAGACCCGGGTTTTTCCCAGCTGGGTGCCTTGCCCATGTCCGAAACGTAGATCGCAGCGATGTCCTTGGGCTCTTCCGGCAGCATGGTGAAGGCGATGGCGTCGCGTGCCGAGGAAAACCAGATCGGCTCGGGGATCAGGTCAAGGATGACCTGACCCTTAGGACCCGCATGTTCCAGCACGTCCATGCCGCAGTATCGTCCCATTGCATCTGCAGTCAGCGGGTAGGGTGCCGGCATGCTTGCCTGCTCCTTATCTTCACATCCCGTCACCAGCAAAGCGGCGAGCAGGAGGGCCGCCAATGCGACACGGATCATAATTCTCTCCTCGAAAACATCGTGGTGGCGAGCGTGAGTGGTACGATGACCCAGACGAAAAGTGCCAACAACAGGATCGGCGGACTGAGCGCAGTATGACTGGAAAGGCCGCCCAAGCCGGCAAGTGCGCCGGCGCCGCCCGATCCCAGGTTGAGAAGCCGGTAGGCATCGGTCGGATTGAAGATCAGCAACAGGTCCAGCAATCCTGCCGGCAGGGCTTTTCCCTCCGCTGCGACCAGGCCACCGAGCAGGGCCATGTCGTAGATCAGCACGAAAAACAGCCAGATGCCGATGGCGATGCCGCCCGCGGTGGTGCGCTCGGCGGCAATCGTACTGATCAGGTAGCCGATAGCGATGAAGACAGCACCGAGAAGCATAGAGGAGCCGATCATGGCGGCAAAGGCTCCAAGGCTGTCGCCGCTGATCGCCGTTCCTGTCAAGACTAGCGCGATGGTCGCCGCCCCATAACCGAACAGGGTGGCAAACGACAGGATGGCGAGATGGCCAAAGAACTTCCCGAAGATTACCTGGCGCCGGCCGAGCGGATAACTCAACAGCAAAAGCATGGTGCCACGCTCCATTTCGCCGACGATGGCGTCGTGCGAGAGCACAAGAGCGATCAGCGGCACCAGGAAGATGGTGAGGCTCGAAAGGCTGACGACGATGATATCAAGCGGATCGACGCCGACATTGCCGGTCGGCGCGCTGCCAAGAAACGACAGGGTCAAGGCGAGAGCCGCCAGAAGCAGGGTGGTTGCCAAAACCCAGCGGTTGCGCATCCCTTCCTGGATTTCCTTGGCGGCGATGATCAGGATATTCTTCATTGTTTTGTCACCTGTCCGGCGAGGAAATGCGCATACAGATCATCAAGCGAGGGTTCCATGACATGCAAGCCGGTAATGACGTCCGGATTGGCGGTCACCTCTCGCAGAAGGGCAATCTTGTTTTCCGGCAGAACCGCCGCTTCGAAGGTCCGGTCGCCGGCCTTTTTCCAGTTGGCGCCGCCGGCCCCCCAGTCTGCCGGGTCCTTGGCCTCCGCCAGGGTGATTCCGATACGGGTAGGCAGGCGGGCGATGCGGCGCAAATCCTCGAGCGTTCCGTCCGCCGTCTTCAGTCCGCCATTGAGGATGATGACGCGATCGGCGCGGTCCTCGAGTTCGGTCAGGGCGTGCGAGGAGAGAAGAATGGTGGTGCCCGTCGAGCGCAAGCCGGCGACCAGGTCGTAGAAATTGCGCCGCAGCGCCGGGTCGAGCCCGCTGGTCGGCTCGTCGAGCAACAGCACGCGGGGTCGACCAAGCAACGCCTGCGCCAGACCGAGCCTTTGGCGCATGCCCTTGGAATAGGTACGCACAGGGCGATCCACAGCGGTCGGAGCAAGCCCGACGCGCTCGAAAAGTGCGTGTGTTTCGGCAATGTCCACTCGTTTCAGGCGGGCGTAGAACCCGAGCGTTTCGCGGCCCGTGAGCGCCATGTGGAAGGAAACGCTTTCTGGCAGATAGCCCAGCCGTTGACGAACGGCAAAGTTCCCAGTCGCGGGATCCTCACCAAGAACCCGCACCGTTCCCTCGTTCGGGCGGATCAGGCCAAGCATCAGCTTGATCAGCGTCGTCTTGCCGGCACCGTTATGGCCAACGAGCGCGACGGTTTCGCCTTCGTTGAGTGTGAAGGAAACACCCCTGACCGCGTCAACCTTGCCGTAGTGCTTGGCTGCGCCGGAGATGATGACTGTCGGTTCCGTCACTGCCTTCCAACCTTTCGTGCCGGCGGCACCATTAGTGGATGACTGTCCACCACGCCGCCTGGCAATAGCGCCGGAAACTGTGCCTGCGCCCAGCGAATGACCTGAACGGCCGGGCTGCTGGTCAGCACTTTGGCCTGCGGCGAGGTCCATAGCACCTGGTCGATCAGATCGTTCGGGCGGTACGGGCTGTCGCCTATGCCGTCGCCGTTCAGGTCGAAGGCGGGGTTGTCGCTCCAATAATTACCCCGGCCGTCCTTCGACCAGTCCATGTAGCGCGTACCGACATATTTGACCTGGTTACGATTGTTGACGAAGGCGTTGCCGGCCATGGCATTGCCTTCCGATCCGGCCGTGAAATGAATGCCGATGGCGCAACCCTCAAAGCGGTTGTCGAAAAACTTGTTTTTGTTGGCATTGTAGATGAAGACACATTTTTCAGGGCCAAGGCGCAGTCCGCCGAGGTCGCCAGCCTTCGATGCCGCGTCGATGCTCTTGGGAACACCGAGGTCGGCGGAGTGGGCTCCAGCCGTCAGCCAGCGATCGACCGACTGCAGGCTGCCGATCACGGTATTGTCGGTAATGATCGAGCCATTGGCGGAATTCAACAGCAGGCCATGATCGCGGTCACCCTCGGAAAGGTTCCCCGTGATCTTGAGGCGATTTGAAAACATGATGGCATAGCCGACGGAATTGCCGGTCGAGATGTTGTCGGCGATCTCGCTGTCGTTGGTATACATATAGTGGATGCCGAAGCGCAGGTCGCGGAAGCGGTTGCCGCGAAACACATTGCGCTTGCTGGCCATGGTGGCGATGCCGTCGCGCCCGGATCGGATGTCGTTGTCGAGAACCTTGGCGCCCGGTGCGTTCCACACGGTGACACCATTGCCGGCCGAGCCTCTGGGGCCCTCCGTCAGCCCGGTTATGCGGTTGGCACGCGCCAGAGAATTGACCGCGCCGTGTAGGTAGATGCCGAATAGATTGCCGGTGATGACATTGTCTTCAATCTGAGCGCCGGTTGCGGTCTTTTGCGCGAACACCCCTGAGTCCAGGGTCGTCAGGTCCGTGCCAGAGCCAGTAATGACGAGGCTACGCACGGCGGCACCTGGCGCGGTAATGGTGATGACACTGCGATGGCCATTACCGACGACTGCAGCGCCCGGCCTTCCGGCAAGGGTTACGGCCTTGTCGATGGTAATAGGCGCCGCGTATTCCCCGGCTTCCAAGGTAATGATATCGCCAGGCGAAGCCGCGTTGAGGATCACCTGTAGGGATCCAGCTTCGGCTACAGTGACGGTGCGATCGGCTGCACAGACCATGGCAGGAATGGCGGCCACGAGGGCCGCCATTCCGATCGCCGTTGCCGCGAGACGCAGGTGCATCATACGCTCTTCGGCTCGACGAGCATGCGGCCCTTCATTTCCATGTGCATTGCATGGCAGAACCACGAGCAATAGTACCAGTAGACACCGGCCTTGCTTGCCTTGAAGGTGACCGAGGCGGTCGCCTGGGGCGCCACTTCCATGTTGATGCCATAGTTGACGATGGCAAAACCGTGCGTGAGGTCTTCGACTTCGTCGATATTGGTGACGTAGACCGTAACCTCGTCGCCCTGCTTGACGTCGAAGCTGTCGAGGCCGAAGGCTGGTGCTGCCGACGTCATGTAGACGCGCACCTTGTTGCCGTCGCGGATGATTTCCGAATCCACCAGCAGATCGATGTTGTCGAGTTTTGCCTGGGCGACCGCATCAGCGAAGAACGGGTCGTCGCGGCTCCACAGGCTGACCGGGTTGATCTTGGAGGCATGCACGATCGTGGCGTCATGTGGCTCCGCAAACGTCGGGTTGTCATGCACCAAAACCATCTGGTCGCCGGAAATGTCGATAAGCTGATCGCTCTCCGGCTTTAGAGGACCGACGTTGAGATATCGGTCCTTGGAGAACTTGTTCAGCGAGATCAGCCATTTTCCATCGGCTTCCTTGGTCTGGCCCATGGAAGTGTGGTTGTGACCTGGCTGGTAGTGCACATCGAGTTTCTGCTTGATTGGATCAACCTTTTCGCCGGCGAAAGCCCGCTTGGCGTCCTCGATATTCCACTTGCAGATCTGGCTGTCGATGAACAGGGTGGTGAAGGCGTTGCCCTTGCCGTCATAGGCGGTGTGCAGCGGCCCGAGGCCCAGTTCCGGCTCAGCGACAACGGTGTCGCGCGGCTTGATTTTGTCGGCGAAAAGGTCGTCGAACTTGCGCACGTCGAACACCGTGACCGTCGGCGACAGCTTGCCGGCCGCCACCACATGGATGCCGTCGGGGGCGGTGTTTATCCCGTGCGGGCTGTTGGATACCGGGATGTAGCGCGTATAGGGGGAGCCTTTTCGACCATCGAGCACGGAGACACCACCGATGGTTTTGAAGTCGCCTTTCTTGACACCTTCCTCGATGCGCTTCAGATCGAACACTACGACCCAATCCTGCTCGTTAGCCATCATCTCGGCAAGATTGATGCCTTCCTCTGAATTGTAGCAGGTAGCGAAGCAGTATTTGCCCTGGTAATCGGCATCGACATTGTCGAGGTTGCCGTCAACCATGATCTGCCAGGCGACCTTCATCGTTTCGCCGTCAAGGGCAGTGAAGATCGCTTGATACTGCTTCGGATCGTCGAGGATCTTGCCGTCATTGGGGATCGGGACCCCGTCCTCGCCGTTGCAAAAGACATAGCCGGTCTTTGGATACTTCTGCACCCGTAGGCCGTGGACGGTGTGCTGGTTGGGCAGTTCGGTGATCTTGTCGCATTTCATCACATCGAGGCGGATGCGGCAGACGCGGGTATTGGCCTTGTCGTTGGCATAGAGATAGCGGCCGTCATAGGTGCCGTCGGTAAACGACGGGTGCGGGTGGTGCAGGTCGCCATTGTCGTAGGCGCCACCGCGGTTGGCAAGGAACTCGATGGTTTCCGGCAGCAGACCCTCGGTCATGATCTTGCGGCTCTCGTTGGTCTGGCCCCACCCGGTGGCGCTGCAGCGGTTGAACACCGGAATGCGCATCAGTTCGCGCATTGACGGTACGCCGACGATCCGGACTTCACCGCACTGGCCGCTGGAGAAGAAGGTGTAGTATTCGTCGAGTTCACCGGGCTTGACTTCATAGATCGCGCCCTCGGCTGCCAGCGCCGGTGTCGCTACGCCGCCGGTCAGGCTGAGCGCGCCGCCGACGGTGGCCGCACCCGCTGCCGCTACGAAAGCCGTGGATCCCAGCATCTGTCGCCTGTTCAGGCGTACTTGATTTTCTTCAGACATAGTCTCTCTCCTTGGTCGGTCGTGTCAAAGCGGGGCGCCCGTCGTGGTATTGGTAGGTTTGATGGGCACACCGTTGTGAGTGACGATGGTTTTTGGCGGTGCCTCCCCGCGTGATGCGGGGGTGGACAGCGCCATAAATTTCTCGCGCTTCAGACGCACCTGGATCATGTGCGGACAGCGATGGTCGTCGTGGTAGAGTTCTTGGCAGTGCATGCAGTAAATGCACTCGTTGACATTGATCTGGCCCTCCGGATGGATCGACTGCACCGGACATTCCTTGGCACAGCGCTGGCAGGGCGTGCCGCATTCGGGATAGCGTTTCAGCCACTCGAACATCCGGATCCGGCCGGGGATGGCCAGCGCCGCGCCGAGGGGGCAGAGATAGCGGCAGTAGAAGCGTTCGATGAACAGCCCGGCCGACAGCAGTGTTATGGCAAACAGGACGAAGGGCCACTCGCGGGCGAATTTGAGCACGATCGCCGTCTTGAACGGTTCGACCTCGGAAAACATTTCGGCGAGCGCCAGCGAATAGAAGGACAGGCCAAAAAGCCCAAGGAATATGACATATTTGATCGGCCACAGCCGCTCGTGCAGGCCCCAGGGCAGGCGGATCTGGGGTACTTTCAGCCACTGGGCGACGTTGTTGGTCAGTTCCTGCAGTGCGCCGAACGGGCATAGCCAGCCGCAGAACGGGCCGCGCCCCCAAAACAGAAGGCCTGCAGCGACCGCGGCCCACAGGATGAAGACCAGCGGCGCGGCCAGGAAGAACTCCCAATTAAAGTTGGTGATGAGGGAATTGACGAAGGTCAGAACATTGACGACCGAAAGCTGGGCGTTCGCATACCAGCCGAGCCACACCAGCGTGAAAAGCAGATAGCCGCGTCGGATCCAGCCAAACATCGCCGGCCGCTTGACCAGCCAATCCTGGAAGAAGAAGATCGCGGTGAGGACAAGCAGGGCGGTTACGGTGATGGCGATCGACACTCGATTCATCTGCCAAATGCTGATCCAGAGCGCCTGGTCCTCCATTGGCGCAAGCGTGGTGGACGGCAGGGCTTCAGGCGCCGTTTCCGCTGCCGGCTCGGCAACCACGGTCTTTTCGACGCTCACATAGGATGAAGGCAGATTGTAGCCGAGCATGTAGGGAATGACCGCCTTATCATGCGTATTGATACTGCGCTGCACCAGCAATTGTAGCTCGAAGGGCTCGGTGACATCGAAGCCGAAATCAACAGGAATGGTAAAGAGGGCAATGTCGCGAAGCCGCGGCGCGCCCTGTGCTGCCAGTGTGGGTAGTCTTGTATGGTCACGATCGCGAAACCGCAGCCCCTGGCCGTCCTGCAAAAGCTCGATCCGGTCGAAAATGCCGCCGCGCACATAGCCGGAGCCCTTGAACGAATAAGCGCCGTCGCCGGCCACGAGCACGGCCGACTGTCCCGGCTTCAGCCGGCTTGCCAGTCGCTGATAGCCCGATTCACCCAGCAAGCTTTTGCCGATCGCCGGAATGCTGACGGGCGCAATGTAGAGATTGATGAACCGATCGTCGGCCTGTGGGGTCTCAGGCCTGTCCGCGGCGTCCGCGTGACTGGCTTGCCGGAACCCGTCGGAGACCTCACCGACAGTCATGCGCAGACTGCGCACCGAACCATCGCCGACAAGTGTCTGCCAATCGGCGATATCGGTCTTTGACATATTGACTGTCTTGACGTCAGCTGCCACCGCTGCCGGTGCGCGGATGCCGTCCTTCAGCCGGTTGGTGCGGATCAGTTTCACGGCCGAGCGGATTACACTATCGCCCATGACCAGCACGGTCACGGTAGCGCCGCTAACAATATCCACCTGCGGAGGTCGCTCGGCGCCGGAAGCGACACGCGCCATATTTTTATTGAGGATCGAATTGAGGGCGGCGACCACCTTGGCCTGCGGAATGCCGATCAGGACGATCGGCTCCTTGTGGTCGATAAGCTTGAAGCCGCGTACCACCCCCTCGGGATCGATGCCCACGATGATGTGGATGGGCTTTCCGGAATAGCCGACCGAACTGGTAACATCGGAGTTGAGATAGGCATAGCCTACCAGATCCGCACCCCGGTAAACCGGCGCAATCGGCGGCTCTCCCGCCGGCTCGCCGAAACGGTCGGCGCCTTCAAACAGCTCGCCGGGCTGCGCTTTCTGCAGATAGGCGGGCAGTTGTGCAGCCGCAAAGGCGGGCAACGCCATCGCCAGGGCGATCAGAAGCGCTGCCAGAAAGGGCAGGAGGCTGCGAGGCCTATTGTAGAGCGAGATTGGGGACATTGGGTTCCGTCTAGTCGGCAAATCGGTGCAATCAGCCGGACAACTACACAATGACACCCAATAACTCTTTGTTCTAAATCAAATACGATCGGTGAATGTTTTTGTATTGAGAAGCTATTGGCGGCTCGGCGCACCTCCGCCGGCGTTGACACCCAATCAAGAGGACCGAAAATGCTGGAAACGACGCAGGAAGTGTGGATGGTGAAATCCATGCCGGAACTGTTCGCGCTTGCACAGGCCATGGAACAGGAAGCGGTGGCCGGCTACGTGGCCCTGGCCGCAAGGATGCTGGCCGAAAACCGTCCTGATATTGCCGTAGTATTCGACCGGCTGGTCGCAGAAGAGGAAGGACATCTCGACAACATCTACAGATGGCGCGCCGAAAGCGGCGGCGAGATTGCCACCATACCTGTGCTGGCGCCCGAAGCATCGTTCGACGACGAGGGAGCCGGTGTCGTGGCGCCCGAGCTTCTGAGCGCGTACCGAGCATTCTCCATGGCCGTGCGCAACGAGGAACGGGCCTTTGTCTTCTGGACCTATGTCGCGGCGCATGCGCCGTCGCAGTACATCCAGGTTGCGGCGGAGCGCATGGCGAAGGAGGAATTGGGCCATGTCGCCACGCTGCGCCGTGAACGCCGGCTGGCCTTTCACGCAGGGCGCAAGGCCGCGCCCAAAGCCACACAGGGCGATCTGCCGATGCTCGAGGCGCGGCTGGCCGCCCACCTCGGGCGGATTGCGGCGGTACCCGGCGTGGCACCGACCGAAAAGCTTCTCGCGCTTGCCGGTGAGGCGCGAAACCGTGCCGCGGTGATGACAGCGAGCGCGTTTGTCGGCACGCCTCTGTTCGACAACCTTCCCGAACCGGTATCGGAGCAAGCGGTATCACTCAGTGAATTCTTGCTCGACTGTTACCTCGACCTGGCCGAGCGCGAGAAAGTAGAACAGCGGCGCCTGCGGGCTCAGGCCTTTGCCGGACAATTGATCGCCTGTCTGCAGCTACTGCGCGCGCTTCCTATTTCATGACGGGCCAGGAGCAGCGGATGGCATTGAATTGCGGTTCGGCAAATTGTTTGCGCTTCGACAAGTTGGGATGCTGCAACCTGCCTTAATGTTGGTGCCTCCCTCCCAAGGGTCGGCCGTGCTCCCTTGGGAACGATGTTATGCGGCCATGATGAGAGACCCCATGCCCAACACCGAGACCAACGCCAACTCAAAGCCTGTGATCGATGTGCGAACCATCCAGCCGCACGAACGCCATCCGACGATTTTCGGGATGATTGATGCGCTTGTTCCCGGGGCCTCCTTCTTCATCGTCAGCGATCACGCGCCGCGTCCGTTGCACTACCAGCTGGAGATCCGCTATCCGGGTCAGTTCTCCTGGGGTTATGTCGAGGAAGGTCCGCAGGTCTGGCGGATCGAGATCGGTCGTCTGGCAGGTGAGTGTGGCGCGACTGAGGAGCATGTCTGCACCTGCGGCGGACAGTGACGCCAATTCCAGTAACCGTAAGGGTGATCCGCGATGCCAAGTGCCACACTTTCTCGCTGGACGATGTCCTATTTCGCCGCTGCGCTGCTCTTCCTGGTGGCGGGCCAGGCAATGATGTCGCTTGGCTTCGGCTATCCGGCGGTGGAGCCGGGCGCTCCGGAAACACTTGTCCTCGTTCACACCCTGACTATCGGCTGGCTTGGCCTACTGATGAACGGCGCGCTGCTGCAGTTCGTTCCGGTCCTGGTGGCTCGCCCGCTCTGCGGCGGGCATCTGGCCTTTCCAGCGCTCGTGCTGCTCGTCACCGGGCTCTTGTGCCTTTTATCGGGTTTTGCCGCACAGGCCAGCGGAACCGGATGGGCGGTCTATCATCTGCCGGCCGGCGCCGGGCTGCTTGCTCTCGGCTTTTCGCTGCTGATCGGCATCTTCGCGGTGACGCTGTGGCGGGCGCGACCCTTGCCCCTGTCGGCACGTTTTGTCGTCGTCGGCTTGGCATCGCTGTCCGGCACGGTCGCGTTTGGCGCAAGCTTCACCTTGACGCTGTCCGGACTGTCGCAAGGCGACCCTGCAGTGGCGCTGTTGATCAACGGCGTCTCGTCGCACGCTATTCTCGGGCTCGGCGGCTGGATGACGTTTACTGCGATGGGGGTGAGCTACCGTCTGTTGGCGATGTTCATGCTGTCGCCGGAAAACGCCCAGGCGAAGCAGCGCTTCGTCTGGTGGGCCGGAGCAACAGCGCTTATGATGGTGGCAGGTGCTCCACCGCTCGTCATCGCCCTTGATGCGGGAGCGCCGGGGATGCTGTTTGTGGCCGCAGTGCTGGGCTTTCTTGCCCTGACCGTCTACGGGGCCGATGTGCTGCGGCTCTACCGCGGGGCCAAACGCCGGCAGATGGAACTCAACAGCCGCGTCAGCCTCGGCGCCTATGCGGCCCTCATTGCCACAATCGCAATCGCCAGCATTATCGCTGTCGCGGGCCCAACCAACGCGGGCGTTGCGGCACTCACCTATATGGCGGTTTTCGGCTGGCTGACCGGTCTCGGGCTTGCCCAACTCTACAAGATTATCCCGTTCCTGACTTGGCTCGAGTGCTACGGTCCGATCCTCGGGCGGGTGCCGACGCCGCGCGTCCAGGATCTGGTTGACGAGAGAAAGGCAACGCGCTGGTTCATGCTGTTCTTTGCCGCAGTGGCGGTCGCCACCCTGGCGCTGCTGGCGCAGCAGCCGACGGTCTTCCGGCTGGCGGCGCTTTGCCAGCTGGTCGCGACCCTTTGCGTGATCCTCGAATTTGCGCGTGCCCGACGGCTGGCCCATGTATCCATCATCTTGCAGCTGCCCGGCGGCGCCGTCCGTCCCAATCTCTTCCTTCCTCACATGCCGACCAGGAGGTCTCCATGACTGTGCCGCCCCTCGAACTCGACGTCCGCCCGCTACTGAAGAACGGCGGCGAGCCGTTTCAGGCCATCATGCAGGCCGTGATGGGCCTTGAGCCTGCCCAGGGCCTGAAACTCTACGCCACCTTTTGCCCTACGCCCTTGTTCGACGTGATGGCCAATCGCGGCTTTTCCCACCAGTCGCGCGAAATCGAGGGCGGCGACTGGGAGGTGGTCTTCACCCCGAAGCCGTCCGGCAATGACGAGGTCATTTCCAGTACTGCTGGCGCGCCGCAGGCTTGGCCAGAGCCGGAGCGCCAACTTAATCTCATTGATCTCGATCCGCCGGAGCCGATGGTGCGCATTCTAGCAGCTGCGGAAAAGATGAAACCGGGCGCGGTTATGTTCGTGCTTCTGGCGCGCGAGCCGCTGTTCCTGTTTCCCGAACTGATCAAGCGCGGACACCAATGGGCCGGCAATTTTGACGATGCCGGTGAAACTTTCCGCATGCTGATCCGCATCGGTGCACCCAAGGAGAGGGCCCATGCCTGACCCCCTGGATCTGCCAGTCCGGATCGCTGATCGCCTGCGCATGGTGATCGATCCCGAACTGGGCGAGAATGTCGTCGATCTCGGGCTGATCTACGGCATCGCCGTGCAGCCGGGCGGCGCAGTGCGGGTGACAATGACAACGACGATGAAGGGATGCCCGGCAACCACCTTTTTAAAGGACGCTGTCGCCATTTGCGCCCAGAAGATAGAGGGCGTCCAGTCTGTGCATGTCGATCTGGTCTACGACCCGCCGTGGACACCCGAGATGGTGGTGGCCGCAGTGGCGTTGCGCTTCTAAGCCGGAGCGATGTTCGCTTCGGCAAGCTGCAGGTTTTCGATCGGCAGGTTTTGTTCAACGGCGCGCATGTCGAAATCCTGCGGATTGCGCACGAGAACATGCATCGTGTGGCGATCCAGCACCGACAGAAATGCGTCAAGCGCATCGGCGAGCACACCGCGCAACCGGCAGCGGGGAGTGATCCGGCAGCGGTTGTCCGGCCCGAAGCACTCCACCAGGGTAAAATCCCGCTCCGTGGAGCGCACGATCTCGCCGAGCCCGATCGCTTCGGGCGGCCTTGCCAGCGTCAGTGCACCGGTCCGCCCCCGCACAGCCTTCAAAAACCCTTGTCGGACCAGATGTTGGGCGACCTTCATCAGGTGCGCCCGCGATATGTCAAAGGCCCGAGCCGTCTCCTCGATCGTCACCAGCCTGTCGCTATGGGCGGTCGCCATCATCATCAGGCGCAGCGAATAGTCGGAAAAGGCCGTCAGTTGCATCGTCTCTCCAGCGCGGCGGATCGGAATTTCCCATAGGACAATATCAGCAAATGCGCCCGAGAAACAAGAATCGGGTCAGTTTTATGCGCTCTGCCCCCGGACATCTCGTCGCACGCTGAGCAGCATTGGGCCGCAATCCCAGCAGAACAGCACGAAGGCGATGATCCAGAACAGGCCGGCCGCAGCGATTAATTGATCATAAAACTCCGGCAGCACATTGGCCAGCGGCCGCAGCACAGCAGCCAGAAGGATCGCGGCATAGGAGACGGCCGCCATCGGCGAGGCTGTTAGTACCCGCCCGGTATGGCCCCGGCTGACGCGGCTCATCACTGCGATCATCATCGAAGTGATGGTGCCGACAGACAGCAGATGCAGGACCGAGAATTCGTCGATCACCCCAAGCGCACCGAGCGCAATGCCGAATAGGCCGAAAGCGACAAGGGCATAGGCAAGGTGCAGGATCACAAGCAGTTTTTCCGGCCATGTCGTCCAGCCGCGCCAGCGGGTGAGGCGGATTGCGTGCAGCAGGCCGGCGACCGTCGCCAGAACCGCCGTTGCCGGATGTTCGGGGCGCACGACCCAGGCGCAGAGCGCGATCAGCCCGCCGAAGTTGGCGATCAGGTCGAACCGGTTGTGCGGCACCGGGAATTTCTTGTGGCCAAACTTGTTCAGCCAATTGCGGGTAAAGCTCGGAATGATACGGCCGCCGATGATCGTGATCAACATGACATAGGCGGAGATTGCCAGCCGGTTGGCGACGCCCGAGTGGTCTGCGCCGATGACCGCGTAGTGAAAGAGAATATTTGAGAACGACAGGGCCGCGAGGCCGCCCACGACCTTCAGATCGCTCCATTTGCGGCCGGCAATCACCTCCCGGGCGCAGATGAATAGCAGCGAAGGCAGAAACAGCGCATCGACAGCGGTAGCCGTCGTGACGCCGATCAGGGCCGGCGACAGCATCGCCAGACGGCCAGCTGCCCAGATCGCAACCAGCACCATTAAGGGCGGGCCGGAGACCGGCAGACGGCCGGTCCAGTTGGGAACCGCCGTCAAGAGGAAGCCTGCAAGGATCGCCGGGGTGAATCCGAACAGCATTTCATGGGCGTGCCAGCGGGCGGCCCCATATGTGCCGCCGATTGGCCAGCCGAACATCAGTGCCACGATCCAGAGCACCATGGCGACGACGGCCCAGAATCCGCCGCCAAGAAAGAACGGCCGGAAACCGTAGGAAAACAATATCGGTCCGGTGGTGGCGAGACCACGCGGAACGGCCCGGCTCACCCGCACGGTCGGTTTTTCATGAGGTCCCGTAGTCATTCGTTCACTCCGCATCGGATGTTGTCTGTTTCTTTGCGACAGACAGGACTATAGGCGATCGGGTGCCGCCTTGTTGCGAAACCGCAAGGATATACCCTTCGACGCATTGGCGCGCTTTGCGCTTGCGCAGGAATGCCTATACAAACGGGAGAAAATTGATCGTTTGAAGGATCCATTGTGGTGGGAATAGACAAGACATTGGTCAGGTCGCTCTCCTTGTTCGACAAGACGAGTGACTCCGACCTTGACAAGCTCCTGGACTCGGCAGTTTCACGCCGCATTCCTCAAGGACAGGCGGTATTTGAGCAGGGCGGACTTGCAACCCACTTTTACCTCCTGCTGCACGGGCGCCTGAAGGTGGTGCAGGTTACTGCGGACGGTCAGCAGATTATTGTCCGTATGGTGCATCCCGGAGACTTGTTCGGTTTTGCCAAGGCGCTGCAGCGCGATGACTACCCCGGAACGGCGATCGCTGCGGCAGAAAGCGTTGTGCTCGTCTGGATGACCGACATGTGGCAGCTTTTCGTTGAGCAGAATCCGGCACTGGCGATCGGTGCAATGAAGACAATCGGCCAACGGCTGGAGGAAGCCCATACCCGCATTCGCGAAATGTCGACCCAGGAGGTGGAACGCCGTGTCGCACACGTTGTTCTTCGCCTGATAAAGCAGGCCGGCAAGAAAGAAGATAACGGTATCCGCATCGATTTTCAGATCTCCCGTCAAGACATCGCCGAAATGACCGGAACGACATTGCACACCGTTTCTCGCATTCTCAGTGCCTGGGAAACGAAAGGTCTCGTTGAAGGCGGGCGGCAAAAATTGCTCGTTCTCGACCCCACGAGGCTCTCGCAATTGGCTGATGGCGACCGAGAATAGAAAAGCATTTCAATTATTCTGGCTTAAAGAAGTATTTTCGATGAATCTATTTGCGTTATGTCAATGAGGCGCTAGTTCAATCAGCATAACTTCATCTCAACAACCACCGGACAGGTCTTCTGTCTTCAAGGAGAATTGAAATGCGTTTTGCTTACACATGCCTCACGAGTTTAGCCCTGCTGGCCGCTCTGACAACGACGGCGCTTGCCGCTGACTTTGAAGTCCACATGCTCAACAAGGGCCCAGACGGAGTCATGGTGTTCGAACCGGTCTTAAGCAAAATCAGTCCCGGCGATACGGTCTCCTTCATCCCGACCGACAAGAGCCACAATGCCGAGACCGTTAAGGGTATGCTTCCTGCAGGTGCGGAAGCGTTCAAGAGTAAAGTTAATGAAACAGCCAAGGTGACGTTTACCATTGCCGGCACCTACGTGATCAAATGTACTCCGCATTACTCCATGGGCATGGCAGCTGTAGTTATCGTGGGTGATCCGGCCGTTAACCTCGAAGCAGTCAAGACCGCAAAGTTCCCTAAGAAGGCCGGTGAACGCATCCAAGCGGCCCTTGCTAAGCTTTAACGCTAATATATAGTGGGAACCTTCGCCAAAGCAGCTTTCTCATTTTCTGGCGCCATCAAATGGAGCTGTGCAGCGAAATCCAGAATTGGAGTGGGTCTTACTAGCGCGGCCAAGACCCAGGCACTGTAGTGCTGGCCGCGCGAACCCGCCGCCAGTGGGATCGCCCAGTGCCCTATCTGAGGATTTGCAATCATGATGGCGCCAGCCCTGCTAGTTTACCGCCTCGACTTCATTGGAGACGGTGATGACCCTCAGGAGATGCCGTCGCCCGTCGCGCGCGGCCCATTCAATCGATTGCACTTGGGAGAGCCCGATCATGGCCGTACCGATCGGCGCAAGAATTGAGATTTTGCCAAGGGCAATATCTGCATCGCCTGGGTAAACCAGAGTAACCTGCCGTTTCTGGCTATCGTCAGAGGTGTACTCCAGGGTTGAGCCCATTCGAACGATCTTTTCGGGCATCGAATGATGCGGGATGATCTTTGCCCTCTCCAATTCAGCGAGAAGCTCGCCTGAAAGATCCGGCATCCGGGTGGAGACGGTTGCCGCAAGTCCACCCAACCGGCTTTCATCAACAGCGCTGATGACGATCATCGGTTTCTTCTTACGCGGATTGAATTCGTTAACTGTCATTTCTACGTTCCTGACACCACCCTGAGCCGCAGTGCGCTAAACGCATGCCGTCTACGCTCACGATGCGCGAGTAATTTGCGTCCAGCCTGCAAAGCTCAAGCTGTCAGTCTTCCCGGATTTCGCCACCGTGGTACCACACGCATTCGAAAGACCGCCGCCCAAAGCTGGCGAGTGGGGCGATGACGCCTCGACGGACGGCTGGCAGGTCGGTTCAGGCGGCTCTTCCGCGCATTTGTTTCTTTTCGTTCCCGTTTGCAGGCTTCAACATCTGATGCGGGGGGAAGGTGTAGGTGAGGATCTCATCCAGCCGAATTGCTGCTCGCAGCAGTTAGGCTGAATGCCAGATCCGACAGCAGATCTTCTTCGGCTTCCAATCCGATCGAAACCCGTAGCAGACTATCATTGATCCCTGCAGCCGAACGCGCATCTTCGCTCATTCCGGCATGCGTCATGGTTGTCGGGTGCGCGATCAGACTTTCCACACCGCCCAGTGACTCGGCGAGCGTGAAGACTTTCAATGCGGCTACAAAACCACGCACCGCGTCAAGGCCGCCTTCCAGCTCGAAACTCAGCATAGCGCCGAAACCTCTCTGCTGTCGAAGTGCAAGTTCACGGCCCGGGTGATTTGCCAGTCCGGGGTAGTGAACGGCTTTCACCTCTGCCCGCCGATCGAGAAATTCCGCTACGGCGGCGGCGGTCTTTTGCTGCTGCTCAATGCGCGGGAACAGCGTGCGGATACCCCGAAGGGTCAGGTAGGAATCGAAGGGCGATCCTGTGACACCGAGGAGGTTAGCCCACGCCTTGAGTTCGTCAACATCACGGGAGTTAGCGGCAATAACCGCGCCCCCGACGACATCGGAATGACCGTTGAGATACTTTGTGGTGGAGTGGATGACGAAATCGGCGCCGAGAGCAATGGGCTGTTGCAGCGCAGGTGACAGGAATGTGTTGTCAACGACCAGGCGAGCTTTTGCCAATTTGGCCTTCATTGCAATAGCTTTGATATCCACCACCCGCATCAACGGGTTGCTCGGCGTTTCGACCATCACCAGTGAGGCGCGCTGTTTCAGGGTCGCAGCCACAGCATCCTTGTCTTGCTGATCAACGAACTCGACCACGAAATGGCCTTTATCTGACAAGGTGCGAAGCAATCGGTATGTTCCGCCGTAGCAATCGTGAGGCGCTATGACGCGATCTCCTGGCTTCACGAGGCTGAGGATCAGATTTAGCGCCGCCATTCCGGACGATGTCACGACCGCTCCCGCTCCGCCTTCAAGCTTCGCCAATGTATCGGCTAGCAAATCCCGTGTCGGGTTGGAGGTTCGGGAATACTCGTAATCCTGCGCGTGTTCGAATTTTCGAAACTCGAAGTTGCTGGATAAGTAAAGGGGAGGTGTCACGGCGCCGAAAGCAGTGTCATTGGCGATGCCATTGGCGGCGGCAATGGTTTTTAAATCGGTCATGCGAAATAGATCCTGGTTGTATGTGCTCGTCAGTTTCGCGTTTGCGCGAAAATCATCCCGACTGTCAGCGCAAGCGCTGGGATTGAGACGACTGGCCCGCCGACGCCACATTTAAACATGCGCGATCAATTGATCGTAATTCACAAAAGAAGAATGACAAGAGCATATCGTTCTCATATATAGATTTTTGTGGAGGTGCTTTTGAATGACAAGAGGGCTGATTTTGTTTGTCGAAAGTAATGAGAATGGCGATTTCACACTGGATTCGAGCGAGCTGGCGGAGCGGTTCGGAGTGCCTCTGCCGGAATTCCGCCGCCATATCCAGCGCGGCCTTGTCGCCAGCTCTGTCGAAATAGGCTCGGATGAGCACGCCGGGACGAGGCGTTTGTCGCTAAGATTCGGAAATCGCCTCTGGCGCGCTATTCTCGACACTGAAAACAAAGTTCAACACGAGGAAATGACATTCCTCAGTGGCAGGCGATCGATACGCCCAACGCGTGAATAATGGCAGCTCAAAAGGGCGCTGCGCTCTGTTTGCGCATTGCGTGGAGCAGAGATACAGTGCTTGCAACGCTTTGCGATGGTGACGAAAATGGAAAATGAATTGCAAGGCCGCGTCGCTCATGTCGCGGATGTCCAACACCGCGCAGAGGCGAAAATGAAAGCGATGGGCGTCGATCGCGCTTTCATCAGCGGCTTGGTC
This sequence comes from Rhizobium sp. PL01, assembly GCF_033447125.1. NCBI lineage: Bacteria > Pseudomonadati > Pseudomonadota > Alphaproteobacteria > Hyphomicrobiales > Rhizobiaceae > Rhizobium > Rhizobium sp. PL01. Next base: position 118,354 of record NZ_JAWQUM010000013.1, read on the forward strand.
GATACATTTTATGGGCGCGTTCTGGAACATCCCGAACTCGGTCCCGTGTTCGACGCGCGTCTTTCGGGGCGTTGGTCGGAGCACACACGAAAGATGAAAAGTTTTTGGTCGTCCTTGGCATTCCACGATGGGTCCTACGGGGGAAAACCGGTTCAGGCACATGTGGCCGTCCCGAATCTGACACCAGAGCTTTTCCCAAAATGGCTCGAGCTTTTTTCCGCAACGTTGGACGACGTCGCTCCGAACGAACAAGCCAAGGCATGGTTTATGACGACGGCAGAGCGCATCGCGAGAAGCCTCACGCTTTCGCTCTTTTACAATCCAGCGCTCGATGACCCCGCGAAGAAAACCTGACTGGCGCGGTGTTCACGAGCGGCATCGCGCCTTTATCTTCCCAGAGATATCAAGTTTGTCCTTCGTGTCACGGCTCTGTTATCGGCTTTAATCAGCCGGATAATTACAAATTCTCGACGATGGTTGGGATTCATGCTCCTGTAGATATCGGGATGCAGGCCTGAGCAAGATGCCGTTCGTCTGCAGGCCGTAATGTTCTGTATTCCCAATGGCCGTTCGAACCTCTTCGTCGATACACGATCTCAAGCCAGGACAATGTGTCGTCACGCGGCAGAACCGGATACCACGCGTACCATGCAAACCAAATGTTTCCTGGGCGTTCATTGTCCATCATCATTGATCCAGTCCTATCTTTGACGGACACCGGGAAGGGCACTGAACCTGACAAACCCGTTGCCAAAGCCAACGTGCCTGCGCTTTTAGGCAATCGCTGCGGCCGGACGTAAGGCGACGATAGCAGCCCGAAGGTGGTTCATCGGCTACTTCCCGAACATCTGTACGATGGGTGCATCGTTCCCCTCACGAAACCGAATTCCACCGTCCGTGACGATCGCATCCATCGGAATGTCGTGGTGTTGGGGGCGGATAGTGTCGATCTCCTGGAAATCGAAGCCCACGCCGATCACAAGAGGTTTAGGGTCTAGTACAGCTAACGTTCTGTCAAAATACCCGCCTCCGAAACCAAGCCGGTAACATAACGCGTCAAAGCCGACGACCGGAGCAATGACAAGTTCGGCTTGAAGCTCCTCGCCGTGAAGCGGAACCGGAATATTGAGAACGCCGCGTATGAGCTCATCGCCGGCTCGCCAGGATCGGAAGGTGAGGGGCTTGTTCTTTTCACTCACCACTGGCAACAGGCACGTGGCGCCGCAAGCGGCCGCGGCGGCCAACCAGCGGCGAAGGTCCGGCTCTCCGAGAAATGGCCAGTATAGGCTGATGTTTCGCCCGGTGACGTGCGGCAAAAGCCGATCAAGGTGACGTTGGATCCCGGATGTTTTCTTGTCGCGCTCATGCGAGGTGAGGAGACTGCGGCGGTCGATCAGCCGACGGCGCTCTCCTGTTCTCCATTCTTTGATGCCGGCCCAATTGCCTTCCAACCCCATATAGGCAGGATCGACTTCGTGCATGGAGCAGGCCGGTGATGAGAAGCCACCAGGAATGTCATTCTGGATTTTATCGCTCATCTAACATTTCTTTTCTGTTGGAATAGCCGTGAGCCCTACCTTCGCCTTGATTGATGTTCGTCTATGAAGAATAATAAATCAATGTCATTCTTTAATGGAGATCGTTTTGGACCCGACGTCACTGCAGATTTTCCTGACCGTTGCCGAACAGGCGAGTGTGACGCGTGCTGCCAAACAGCTTGGTCGTGTGCCTTCGAATGTGAGCACGCGTTTACAGTCGCTTGAGGAGCAGCTCGGCGTCTTGCTGTTCAGCCGGGAAGGAAAAAAGATGACGCTAACTCGCGAGGGCCATATCTTCGTGGCCTATGCGAAAAGGATAGTCACACTCGCCTCCGAGGCGCGGCTTGCGCTCAGGCAGGCAAACAGGCTGGAAACATTGCGGGTCGGAACGATGGAAAGCACGGCAGCAAGCCGCCTGCCGCCAGTGCTTGCGCGCTTCAACGAGGCCTGGCCACAGGTTTCGTTGCGCTTGACGCTGGGCGCGACGCAGGAATTGACCAAGGCGGTGATTGCCGACGAACTCGACTGCGCGTTGGTCGCGCAGCCGGCGGACCAGCTGGAATGGGCGATGTCCGACCGCGGACAACAGCCGCTTCACGCAACGCGGGTTTATCAGGAGGAATTGCTTCTCATCCTGCCGCCAAATCATCCGCCGGTCCGCGATGCAGGCGATATCCAACCAACGGCTTTGGCCGCGCTCGAACCCGGCTGCACGTATCGACGTATCGCCGAGCGCTGGGTGAGGTTGGCTGCCGATGTCCCGACCGTGGAATTGACATCGTACCACTCCATTCTCGCCCACGTCGCAGCGGGGAACGCGGTGGGGGTCATACCCCGCTCTGTCCTTGACGGGCTTCATTGGGCGGCGGATATCTCAGTACATCCACTTGGTACGGTCGATACGTTGTTGATTTCAAGAAAAGACCGAAGGTCCGATCCGCTCCTCGGTTTCGAGGATATGCTCCTGGCGTCAACTCCCGGCGTCACTCCCTCACTTCATCCCTTGTCCTAAATCCCGCATTGCAGTTTTCATCAAAAGCGTCCTCGTCGTCGATTGCTATCTCGAGAGTGGAGGAAAACATCACACCATCGGTGATTACCTCACCCTGCAATGTCAAATCGCTTCCAAGGACGACCCCTTTTCGCGTCCAATATTGACCCCCATTTCGGCATGGGAATGTGACGTTTGACCTCGGTTCGGTGCTGTATGGTGCTGTGTGCGACCCTGGCACGACGTAGGGAGGGCGTAGCCCGACCGAAGGCGTGCCAGGGTCGCGCGCGTTTGTCAGAAGCCCTGTCTGACGACTATGCTGTTGGGCTCAGGAGCGGTTCTTAAAACGCCAGCTCTGGTTGCCGGTTTCGACAATGTCGCAGTGGTGGGTTACGCGATCGAGCATAGCGGTTGTCATTTTGGCATCGCCAAAGACGCTCGGCCAATCTGCAAAAGCGAGATTGGTGGTGATCAGCAGCGAGGTGTTTTCGTAGAGTTTGCTGATCAGATGGAACAAGAGCTGGCCGCCATGCTGGCTGAACGGCAGATATCCAAGTTCGTCGATAACGATCAAATCGTAGCGCAGCAGATTTTCGCACAACCGGCCGCTACGACCAGCGGCCTTTTCCTGCTCCAACTGGTTGACCAGATCGACGAGGTTGAAGAAGCGGCCCCGGGCGCGTGCGCGAACAACGGCTGATGCAACAGCAATGCACAAATGGGTCTTTCCGGTGCCCGTCCCACCAATAAATATCGCGTTGCGCTTGGCATCGAGGAACGCACCAGAGGCAAGTTCGCGAACAAGCCCCTCATCGACCGGCGTATCGGCGAAGACGAACTTGTCGATATCCTTGAGGACCGGGAACTTGGCTGCGGCCATGCGATAACTGATGGAGCGGGCTTGTCGGTGTGTCCGCTCCGCGCGGATCAGACTCGCGATGAGAGGATAAAGTTCGTCGCGCCGGGCAAGGCCCTTGCCGGCGATTTCGTCGAAGCTGGCACGCATGCCGTAAAGCTTCAACTCGTTCATGGCCTCCAGAATCTCATGGCGTTCCATCAGGCTCTCTTCCTTATGGCATCGTAGCGGCCGCAATCGGCCACAGGTTCGATCTTCAGGCGCAGCGCATCCGGTGTCGTGACGCTGGGCGGCGGCGTGGGCTGCTGTCTGCGCGCCAGAACGGCAAGGATCACATCGCCGCTGGCGACGCCGGCTTCCAACGCCTCAGTGCAAGCGCTCTCGACTGCGGCAATGCCGTGGTCGAGCACGGCACTCAAGACCTTGACGAACTGCCGGTCAGCGTCGGCATGGCTCTTCAGTTTGGCCCGTACCTGGGTCAGGGCGAGTGGTAAATCCCAGTCCTTGAAGGGTGCGCCATTGCGCAATGCTCCGGGCTTTTTCATCAAAACCGGCAGGTAATGCCAGGGATCGTAGATGATCTGGTCGCGCCGAAAGCATCGCGGATGATCCGCGACGACATCCTCACCCAAAAGAACGACGACGCGTTCGGCATGCGAGCGCACCAGCACCATACGTCCTGCAGCCCGCGCATCGACGCTGTAGCGATTGTGATCGGCCATGATCAGGCACGTGGTACTGGCCCTGACAACCTTCTCGACAAAGCCGTCGAAGGGACCGCGCAGACCCATCAGGCTCGCCCGTTCCCCCTCGAACACGTCGAAGATCATTCGATCCTTGAACTCGGGATGCGGGGTCCGCTTGGCGTAGGCGATGCACTGATCTTCCAGCCATGCATTCAACTCGGCAAGACTTTTTACCCGTGGCTTGGGCCGGAACATCTGGTCGCGCAGATTGCCGACCTGGTTCTCGACCTGACCCTTCTCCCAACCCGAAGCCGGCGTGCACGCAACAGGCTCGACCAGATGATGCGAGCACATTTGCAGAAAGCGGCCATTATATCGGCGCGCCTTGCCGACGAAGATCGCCTCCACCGCTGTCTTCATATTGTCGTAGATGCCGCGCCGGCAGACACCGCCATAAAACTGGAACGCCTTGTCATGAGCATCGAACACCAGTTCCTGTGTCTCCCGAAAGTAAACCCGCACGAACGGCATGCGGCTGTGCGACAGCTTCATGTGCGCTGCCTTGACCGTCACAGGCAGACCCTGAAGCGTGATCGTCTCGTGGCTCCAGTCGAACTGGTAGGCTTCACCAGGCGCAAAGCTCATTGGCACATAGGCATGCGCCGGGACACGAGCGCGTTCGTCACGCCATGCCTTGGCGAACCGATGCACACTGTCATGCGCGCCATCATATCCGCGTCCGCGCAACTCCTCGAATAGCCGTTGTATCGAACGGCGCTCACGCCGCGGTAGCTTCGCTTCCTTCTCAAGGATCGTTGTCAGATCCTTGACCCAGTCGCCAAGCTTCGGCGTCGGCTGAACACCGCGAGCGTAATTGAACTCGGTCTTCTCGCCTCGTACAACCTTACGGACCGTCTCGCGCGAAACCGACAGCGTGCGAACGATCTCCTTGATCGTCCGCCCCTGTTCGAAATACGCACGCCTGATGTCACCAATTTTTTCCACGCAAATCATCCCCGTAAGCCCTTCCCGGCCAATCGGGGCCAAAGGAAAGGACGCTGACACAAATCGTCAGAGGGGGTGGATATTGGACGCGAAATCCCCCCTCAGGGGGCCATTATTGCAAGCGAATTTACAAACAAAGGGCCTTCCTATCGGATGCTGCTCACGAGTTGCGTACACCGCTTGCTGCCGTCAGTCTGCAAGTCGGAAACTTGAAGGCGCGGGTGACCGATCCGGAAGGCAGCGAGCGTCTCGCCGATCTCGAGCGCGGTGTGCGCCGTGCCGTGATCGTCACGGATCAGCTACTGCGCCTTGCCCGTCAGGAAGCAGAACAACATCGGCCACGCGAAGACAGTGTCGCGCTCAGTGCGCTGATGCTTGAAATAACTGCTGCTTTTTCGCCTCTTGCGGAGGCCAGGGGCATCGATCTGGGTTTTGTCCGTGCCGATGCGGTCGAAGTTTCGGGGTATGCCACCGATTTCCGCGTGATGATCGAATGCCTTATCGACAATGCAATCAAATATTCGATGCCGGGTGGCGAAATCGATGTTGCGGTTTGCAGTAGCGGCGAAACAGCCTTGCTGACGATAACGGACACGGGGCCTGGCATTCCAGATGACCTTAAAGCCCGTGTTTTTGATCGCTTCTATCGTGTGGTCGATACCGAAGTGGAGGGCAGTGGGCTTGGTTTGTCGATTGCCAGAACCGTGGCCGATCGATACGGCGTCCATTTGGAAATCTCTAACAGGCAAGATCGGTCGGGGTTAATCGTTACCCTAACGTTCGCGAGTGTCTTCACAAGCGCAACCGTCTAACCAAGATGATCCTCTAATTCAGTCCTAAGTCTGTGCCCTTAAAGGTTCATGAGGCTTGACGCACCCGGGTCGGGGCGCCGCCCGAACCTGATGGGATATTCCAATGGAAAAGATACTTCTTGCGGCTGCAATTACAATGGTCACCAGTTTTGTGTCATCGGCCTATGCAGCGCCTGCGCCTTGCGAAGACATGCTGAAGGAGTTGCGCACGGCAACTTCAGCCGCAACGTTGAGTGCTGCTGACGCCAAGGCAGTCGCCGACCTCGAGGCCAAGGGTGTCGAGCGGTGTAATGCCGACGACGACAAGCGTGCAGACGTCTTCTTCGGTGACGCGATGAAGCTGCTCGGCAAATAAATTTCGCCGATCTTTATGAGCCGACCAGCGCGCCCGATCGGGCGCGCCCTCATTGCGAACGAGGCGACAGGAGATTGCGCCATGCTGCAGGCAGCAAATGATTCAACGACTATAGGGCAAAACCGGGTTCCCGACGTTACGGTCGATTTCTGGTTGATCAAACTGATGGCTGTCACCATGGGTGAAACGGCGGCCGACTATCTCGCGGTCAATCTTGGCCTGGGTCTCACAGCGACGACCGTGATCATGAGCGCGGTCCTGGTTGTCGCTCTCATCCTTCAATTTTCGCAGAAGAAGTACGTGCCGTGGGCCTACTGGCTGGCAGTCGTTCTCATCAGCATTGTTGGCACGCTGATCACCGATAATCTTGTCGATAACTTCGCAGTTCCACTCACGACGACAACAATCGCCTTCAGCGCAGCACTCCTCGCCACGTTCGCCCTCTGGTACGCGTCGGAGCGCACGCTGTCGATCCATGCGATCTTTACGACCCGCCGCGAGACCTTCTACTGGCTTGCGATCCTGTTCACCTTTGCGTTGGGAACGGCGGCCGGTGACCTTGTCGCCGAGCACTTCGATCTTGGCTATCTCACAACAGGTATGATTTTTGCGGCCGTCATCGTTGCTATCGCCTTTGCTCATTTCGCCCTGAAAGTCGATGCAATTCTGTCGTTCTGGCTTGCCTACATCCTAACCCGCCCTTTGGGTGCGTCCTTCGGCGATCTGCTCTCACAACCAGTCGAATACGGTGGTTTGGGATTCGGGACGATCATAACCAGCGCACTGTTCCTGGGAGCGATCGTCGCCATCGTCCTTTACATGACGTTCAGCCGGCGCCGTTCCGACGAGATTACAGCCTTCGAAGCGTGATCCTACCCATTCCACATCCGTCCGGTCAGGAGCCGGGCGGACGAGAAATTTTCTACGCCACATCCTGAGCCAGAGAAACGATTGACCATGAGCTATTCAACCAACACCTCTGTAACGCGCGCGCGTGGCTATTCCGGCCTACAGATCACGCTACATTGGCTGATTGCCGCACTTGTCGCAGTTCAGCTGATCTTTGGCGAAAGCATGACTGCGAGCGTCGATGCGATGGCTGAAGGCGGCGCTGCCTCACCCTTCGACCAGACGATTGCCAGCCTGCATTACTGGTTCGGTACAGCAATCCTCGTGCTTGTCGTCCTGCGTTTGTTCGTCCGCCTGACGCACGGCGCGCCTTCGAGTCCCGATGGAATCCCCGGTTGGATGTCGTTTGCTTCGCGCATAACCCACTGGATCTTCTACGCGCTCCTGATCGCGGTTCCCGTGACTGGTCTGCTCGGGTTCTACACCGACGGACCCTTCGGCGATATCCATGCCTGGGCCAAGCCGGTGTTCATCGGACTGATCGCTCTCCACGCAGGCGCTGCACTCTTTCACCAATTCTGGCTCAAGGACGGCCTTCTGAAAGCGATGCTCGTTCCCGCTGCCAAAGGAGAAAAACAATGATCCCCGCTATCACGATCGACAGACTGTCGAAACGCTACGACAACTATGAAGCCCTGAAGTCCATCTCGCTCGAGGTCGAGCAGGGCAGCGTCTTCGGTTTCCTCGGCCATAATGGTGCAGGAAAGACGACGACGCTGAACATCCTCACGACACTCTTGAAGCCCTCGTCAGGGCGGGCTTTCGTCTCCGGTATTGATGTCGTTGCCAACCCGATCGGCGCTCGTCGCCATATCGGCTATGTGCCGGAAAACGTGCAGCTCTACGGGGCGCTGAGCGCGATCGACAATCTCCGGTTTCTCGGTCGGCTATCGGGTTTGCGCAATCCAGATCCGCATATTCGCGAGACGCTGGCGTTTTTGGACTGTACAGACCTTGGACCGAAGCGGGTCGGCAGTATGTCGAAGGGCCAACGACAGCGCATTGGCCTGGCACAGGCAGTGCTGCATCGGCCGAAAGTCCTTTTCCTTGATGAGCCCACCTCGGGTCTTGATCCGCTCGGCATCAAAACCCTGCGCGATCTGATCATCAGGCTCAATCGGGAGCAGGGCACGACCATCTTCATGAACACGCATCTGATCAGCGAGGTGTCGCGCACGTGTACCTCCATCGGCGTTCTCAGCAACGGACGGCTTGTTCTTCACGATACCATTGCGGCGGTGACGGAGCGTTTTGGCGATGACGCGGCATTGGAGAGCATCTATCTGTCTTTGACGCCTGAGAGCGAGATCGCGGCATGACACAGCGCGAACCTATGCCGCCGTCTGTCGCAATAAGCACCATAGCGCGTGCAACGATCAGCAACGCCGTCCGGGACCGAACCGTCGTGTGGTTGGCCCTGATGTTTATGGCCATGGTGCTGCTTTCGGCCTATCTGGGGTGGTCGGCGACAAACACGATCAATCAAATCTACACCAAGGCAACGATCGCGCTTCAGGCTGATGGTTTGGCCATTCCTCCCAATCCGGTCAATGAGACATCACCGCTGGCGATGCTGCGCAATATGACCACCTATGTTTCACTGCTCGGCGCTCTGGTCGCCATTGTTCTTGGACATCAAATCATTGTTGAGGATCGCAAATCCGGCGTGTTTCCTCTTCTGGCCAGTCGGCCGATCTCCCGAGTGGCCTATGCACTGGGAAAGATGCTTGCGCTGGTCGTAATGCTCACTTGTATTCTACTGATTGCAGCGCTCACCAACGCCATCACTCTTTTAATTTTGCCGGCGCTTCCTCCAACGACCGAGGACTGGATTGCCTTTCTGTCCTTCTACGCTTTGTCGGCCTTGTTGCTGACGGTGTTTGGCTGGATTGCAATGTCGTCTGCCAGTCTGTTTCGCTCCGAAACGATGGGGTTGCTCGTGCCTGTCACCGTTTGGCTGACACTTACCTTCGTACTTCCGCAGATTACCTCAAACATCAATCCGATGGCAGCGTTGAACCCTGTCAAGGCAATGGTGCCTCCGCCCGGAGGATGGTTTTTCGCGCTGACAGGCCCCGCACTGGCTCCGGTTTCGTTGATCTCGACCTACCGCGACCTCGCCGCGTCCATACTCGGCTTTGCGCCGGCCGATAGTGCGGCGCTCGGAACGGTTGCTGGTCTGTCGAGCCTCTTCGTTGCCAACATTTTATTGGCTGCTGCCGCCTGCTTTGGCGTGCTGCGCCTTGATCCCACGCGGAGTCAAACGGATGAGTGATACTTCATTTCAACTGACTACCATCGCGAAGAAGGAAATCCGCGACGCCGCGCGGGGAAAACTCTTCACTCTCGTCAGCCTGCTCCTCATACTCTGCGGTGCAACTGCTCTGATTGTTGGTGCTGTGGCTATGAACGCGGAGGTAGCCAACTATGCTGCCTCGCGCGATTTGCTTCTCTCGCTTGGCAAATCCGCCGACGCGCTTGCGCCACCGGCTTTCAAACCGTTGGCGCTATTGCGCAGTTTCATTGAGTATTTGGAGATCATCGGCGCTATCCTCGGTATCGTCCTTGGGCACCGCACGGCGGCTTCCGAGCGCGGTCGCAACACGCTCGGTCTTCTCCTGACCCGTCCGCTATCGTTTCGGGTTCTGCTCGCTGGAAAAACGCTCGGAAGTCTGGCCGTCCTGGTCGCAATCCTGGCTGCTGTGTTTTGCGTCGGTGCAGCTGGAATTACCCTAATCGGAGGGGTCGGGCTTACGGCGCCAGATATTGCCAGAATACTGGTCACATTTGCCGCCGCGGCAATATATGTAGGCTCATTTTTTCTTCTTGGTTTGCTTCTGGCACTCCACATGCGCCGACCGGCGCACGCCATCATGGCAGCCTTCGCCATCTGGCTCGTCCTTGTTCTGATCGTGCCGCAGATCGGCGATACGCTCGATCCCGACAATCAGGTTGGTGCCGGCGTATTTCGCACCCTCGGCATCGCCAAACCGCAGGAAAAGCAGATCATGACGTCATTCGCGACTTACGAAACGGTCCGAGACGGCATCGAACAACTGTCTCCCGCAAAACATCTTGAACGCTGGAGCTTTGCAGCTCTTGGCATCAAGGAAATCTACTACGGCCAACCACTCGTTACCGTCATGCGGGATCGCTGGAGCGATGCCGCATGGCTTGTCGGCCAGTTCATAGCCCTTCTCACCGGCCTGTTTATGCTTTCCCTTCAACATCGCTAATCTCAAAAAGGACTGACCATGACATACGTCAAGCAAACCAACCTGTTCGTATCGAGCCTCTTCGTTCTCGGTTTGACAGCCTTTGCGGTGCCTGCACTCTCGGCCCCCCTCGATATCGACAATGATGGCATCCCCAATATTGCCGAGAAACTGCTCGGAACCGAACCTCTGATTGCGGATACGGACGGCGACGGCCAGAACGATAAAGCTGACGCCAAGCCAACAGAGCTCAGCAACCCAATTGTTCAGACAGGCTCACCGGCAACGATCCGGATTGTCTCTGCCAAGGTCGAGGACAACTTCGATCCGTCGACGAAAAAGGACGTTTCCGATCACCTGGAAATTGCCATCTCGAATGACGGCAAGGCTGATCTCAAGGGCCTGAAGATGTATCTGACGCTGACCGACGATACGAACGCGAAGATGGAAAGTATCTATCGCGACCTGTCAGGTTTCACGATTGCTGCCGGACAAACCACAGCTTTGCACTTCGATCTGGAAGGTGTCGCGGATTGGGCGGCCGCGCAAACGCATTTCCGTGCCAACGAGAATTCCATGCTGTACACGACGCCTTCACCGAAGACACTCCAGCTGCAGATCGCGGCCAACGGCGAGGCGCCTGTTTCGATCACCTTCAAGAAGGACGCAGGTGGAGCGGAACTCGCCGATTGATCGACAATCTGCAATTGGGCTTATTCGTAGCTCCCGGCCCGATTGTGGCCGGACCGGCGTCCCCGGTCCGGCTTCTTTTGTTGTCCGGCAAGGATGCGATTGCCTGCCGAGGCAATAACATTTTCGAATACGACAAATCTGTATAGTTGAGGAAATACAGCGGCAATGAACGGATCGCTATGGTCACTTCAACGCCCTGCATCGTGCAGTGCGTCCAACACTGGAGACTGATATGACGAAGTCCAAACTCATTCCCGCTGCTCTCGCTGCCTTGCTTGCCGCCGGCGCTTTGGGTACGGTTTTCACTCAGACTGCGAACGCGCAGGCAACCAAGGCCGGACAGACCGGCGCCTCCGAGCTCGCGCTTGTGGATGGCGCGAAGGTGTCCTTGGCTGAAGCGATTGCAACGGCTGAAAAGGAATTCGGCGGCAAGGCTGCTGATGCCGGGCTGGATGACGAGAATGGTTCGCTCGCCTATGAAATCGAGCTTCTCAGCCCCAATGGCGAGCAGAAGGTCTCGGTGGATGCCATGACCGGCAAAGCGATGGCCATGGCGAAGGAAGCCGATGGCGAAGATGAAGGTGACAATGGTGCCGGCGAAAACCAGGAATCTGGTGAGGCGCAGGAAATGAACGAAGGTGCCGAAGGCGCCAACTAACGAGTAGGACCGCCCGCCGCATATGCGGCGGGGCGGTCATCGTCCGGCGGGCCGAAATAATACGTAAGGATGCCCCATGAAAGCTTTGTTGATCGAGGACGACACAGAAACGGCAGCCTATATCGTTGGTGGGCTCGAGGAGGCCGGATGGGTCATCGATCATGCTGAGAATGGGCGAAACGGTTTGTTTCTCGCAGCCGACGGCGATTACGATTGCCTCGTGGTAGACAGGATGCTGCCCGGTCTGGACGGCATAGGTATTGTGAAGACATTGCGCGGAGCAGGGGTCATGACACCTGCTATTTTTCTTACCACCCTTGGCGGTATTGATGACCGCGTAGACGGATTAAAGGCCGGCGGCGACGACTATCTCATCAAACCGTTTGCATTCGCAGAACTCGTCGCACGCATGGACGCTCTTTGCCGGCGTCCGCCGATCGCCTTGGTTGATACCGCTCTGACCGTTGCTGATCTTGAGATTGACCTTATCAAAAGGTCAGTACGGCGGGGATCAAGCCCGATCACGCTTCAGCCGCGTGAGTTCAAATTGTTGGAATATCTCATGCGCCATGCCGGCCAAATCGTCACAAGAACCATGCTTCTCGAGAATGTATGGGACTTTCACTTCGATCCGAAGACCAATATCGTTGAGACACATATCAGCCGGCTGCGATCGAAGATTGACAAGGATTGTGACAACAGCCTCATTCAAACGGTGCGCGGTGCGGGATATTGCCTTCGTGATCCAGCTTAGGCTCTTTCAGACCACCGCATTTCGTTTGGCTATCCTGGTGTCAGCTTTTTTTGCGCTTCTGACCGCAGTTCTCTTCGCGATCGTTTTTTTTCTCCTCGCGGACTACGCAAATAGTCAGATTCGTAGCGTCATCGACGCGGAGACAGCACGACTGGTCCAGATCGTTCAATCGGCTGGCCTGCCTGCAGCCGTCGCGTTCGTTAGATCACGGCCGGCTTCCGAAGACCGCGATCCGATTTACGCGATCCTAGATGAGAGCGGGCGTTTACTCGCCGGTCGTCTTGCCTTCCCTCCAAGTGGTCCTGACTGGCAGAGCATTCGGGAGCCAAGGGATGATGGTGAAGTGCTTTTGGCGAAGCGCACTGCCATGCCAGGCAAGGGTGCAATAGTCGTCGCCTACCCATCCGGCGAAGAGGATGAACTCAAAGGCGCTATTTTGGTGTCATTCGCCTGGGCGGCGGCAATCACGGTAGTCTTGTCTATTTTCGGTGGTCTTATCTTAAGCAGATCGTTTTTGCGTCGAGTTGAAACCTTCACTACAGCAACGTCTCGGTTTGCTGAAGGATATCTAAGCGAACGCATTCCCCTACGAGGCTCAAACGACGAGTTCGACCGGCTTGCCGGGAATATCAACGAGATGCTGACGCAAATACAGGCACTCATGGAATCAATGCGTCAGGTCTCCAACGACATTGCTCACGATCTTCGTACCCCGCTTGCCCGGCTGCGACAGGGGCTCGATCTCGCGCTTCGGAAGTCCGCGGATGTTCGGGGGTTCCAAGTGGCCATTGATCGGGCCATTCTGGAAACCGATGATATACTTGCAACGTTTGCAGCCCTTTTGCGGATTGCCCAGATCGAAGCCGGCACGCGACGCGCTGCCTTCGCAAGAATCAATCTGTCCGACCTGTGTGAGACGGTAACCGATGTCTTTTCAGCAGTTGCCGAGGACGGGGGACGTCGGATCATCGCTAAAATTGCGCCGGATATCTGGATTGACGGCGACAGAGAACTCCTCACGCAATTGCTGGCCAATGTGGTCGAGAATGCTCTGAGGCATACACCGACGCAAACCCTCGTGCAGATAGGGCTGGGTACGAACGCAAGCGGGTGTCCGATCATCAACGTCAGCGACAACGGATCGGGCATCCCGGTTGAAGCACGGGCAGCTGTATTCCGGCGTTTTTATCGGATGGAAAATAGCCGCAGCACTTCCGGGCATGGCCTTGGTCTTGCGCTCGCTGCAGCGGTCGCGCAGTTGCACAACATCGATATTCGGCTTGGCGATAATCAGCCAGGATTAAAAATCGAGATGACATTCCAAGGGGAACGCGAATGAGCGGTTACATTCAGTCCGTCACGACCATCATCGCCCAGAACCCAAATCTGGCTGGCATCCTTGTTTTTCTGATTGCCGCATCTGAATCCATAGCCTTGATTGGGGCCATTATCCCTGGAACGGCAATCTTAATCGGAGTTGGAGCGATTGTCGGACTCGGCCATCTGGGATTATGGCCTATCCTCGTTTGGGCGACGCTTGGGGCAATCGCCGGAGATGGATTTTCATACTGGCTTGGCGGGCGTTACCGCGGGCGGCTGCACGAGGTTTGGCCGTTCTCACGCAATCGCGAAATGCTGACGAAAGGAGAAGCGTTCTTTGCTCGACACGGCGGAAAAAGCGTTGCGATTGGCCGTTTTGTCCCGGTCTTGCGATCCGTCATACCTTTGATTGCTGGTGCACTCGGGATGCCAGCCAGACGCTTCTATGTTGTGAATATAGCCTCTGCCCTCGCATGGGCGCCGGCACACATACTGCCAGGCGCCCTGGTTGGCGCATCGATGGGTTTCCTCAATCACATCAGCAGCCGCCTCGCCATCGCGATTATTCTCCTGCTATTGGGAGCTGTGGTAATCGGTTGGATGGCAAGGTTTTTGTTGCTGCGCCTGCTGCCATTCATCGAAAGAATCCGGTTGCGAGCCGTTGTGTCGCTGGAGAGGCGCTCCCCGACAGCAGCCCGTGCGTTTGCCCTCAAGGTTTTGTCGCCATCCCAGAATATCCGCAATATTCTCCCCTTGGGTATCCTTCTTGGATTGGCGGTTGCCGCTTTCATCATGCTTGTCGAAGAAGTAGCGGATCGCGGGTCACTCGCGCTATCCGACGCTGCAATCAGCCATTTCGTTCAAGGACTAAGAACAGCATGGGGTGATCATATCATGGTTATAATCACGTCCCTGGGCGACACAGTCATGATAACGGCCGTAGCGCTCGCTGTATTGGCCTGGTTGGTGTGGCGGCGGGCATGGGGCCTTGCAGGCGGAATGGCGCTGACGTTGCTGCTTGCCAGCGCGTTCTCATCGCTGCTCAAGGGATGGATGGGTGTCCCACGGCCTATTGCGCTTTACGAGGGTGTTCAGGTTTTTAGCTTTCCAAGTGGCCATGCCACGATGGCAGCGGCGCTTTACGGCACCATCGGATGGATGACGGCGATGCCTGTTCGCGCGCCCTGGAGAGCCTGGATCCTCGGCGGCTTGGGCGGCTTGGTCGGAATGATTGCGGTTTCGCGAATTTACCTGGCCGCCCATTGGCCATCGGACGTCGTTGGCGGGTTGCTTTTCGGTTTCGGGATTGCCGCTGCTTACGGTCTGGTGTTCAGGCGAGCCTATACCACAACAGTTCAGCCCGTCCGACTTTTGGCCATTGCAGCAACTGTCATCCTGACCTTTGGAACATGGCATGCTGTAACGACCCACGCGCGTGGACTTGAAATCTATGCGCTGTCGGACCCGCCCGTTCGTACCCTTAGTCGCGTGGCCTGGCTGGCGGATGGCTGGAAAACGCTTCCGCTCTATCGGACAGACTTTGAGGGCGAGCGGGAAGAGCCCTTTATGGTTCAGTGGACCGGCACTGTCGAAGATTTGCGCCAACGTCTGGTTGTTCAGGGGTGGATTGGCTCAATACCCCTAAATTTCACGAGCGCGTCTGCCTTTTTGACCGCAAAATCCTCTGCAGTCGATCTGCCTGTGTTGCCTCTTTTTCATGAAGGCAAAGCGCCAGCATTTTCAATGATGCGCACAGCCTCATCCCCAGCGTCACGCTTCGTGCTCCGGGGATGGAGAAGCGGTGTTGACATCGACGGCAAAGGAGCGGTTCTGCTGATTTCAATTGTGCCGGAACAGATCGTTCATCCGATAGGTTTCGCTACAATCCCGGTTCGGGATACGCGAATGAACGCTAACGACATGGCGTACACTGAAGGCGTGACTGGCAAGCAAAAATTAACGGCAGCAGGTGAGGCGTGCTCCTCGCTCCGCTGTAAACTCGTGTCCAGGTTGTGAACAAAATCGCCATTCAGCCAGAATTTCCGCGATGTATGAACCCGGACGAGATCAGTATCCTTTCCGTGAGCGCGACGAACAGCCCACCTTTCCTTTTCTGACCAAGGCCGCGAGATGTGCTCCTTCATCGACAGGAGCGGAACGGAATGGTTGGAGATCGTGCTGATGCCATGCTTGAAGCCATGGATGAAGCCAGGCATGACGGGGTCTACCGGCGGATAGAGGTGATCACCGGGCGACGCCAGCGGCGAAATTGGACTGACGAAGAGAAGGCGCGGATCCTTGCCGAGAGTTCAGAACCCGACGTGAACATCTCGGCCGTCGCCCGGCGCTGGGGCGTCAATCGCGGCTTGCTGAATGTCTGGCGCCGCGAGGCCGGGCTGATCTCTCGACGATCTGCGAAAGCCTGCCCGCAGCAGGCTATGTTCGTGCCGGTGACGGTTGTTGGAGAGCGAACACCTTGCGAGGATCCGGCGTCGAATGTCGCCCCCGTTGCCGCGGGTCGAATTGAGATCGAGATTGCCGGGGCTCGAATGACTGTGATTGGCTCGGTGGCGCCCGAGCTGGCGCAGGCGATGGTGGCGGCACTGCGAGGCCGCCGGTGATCGGAGGGTCACCGAACGGTGTGAAGATCATGGTTGCGACGCAGCCTATCGACTTCCGGCGCGGCATGAATGGGCTGGTTGCATTGGTGGCGTCAGCGCTTTCGGCTGATCCGTATTGCGGCGATGTGTTCGTGTTCCGCGCAAAGCGCCTCGATCGTCTTCGCTGCATTTATTGGGATGGATCCGGCATGATCCTGGCGACGAAGTGGCTTGAGGCGGGCAAGTTCGTTTGGCCACCGATCCGCGACGGCGCCATGCAGATGACGCGCGAAGAGTTCTCGCTTTTGCTGGCCGGTATTGACTGGACGAGGATGAAGCACAACCCGGTAAAACGCCCCTCGAAAGTAGGTTGATCCTATTGGTTTTGCTTGAAGATTCGCAGCTATATGGTAGGATCTATCATGCCGCTTCGACCCGATCCCTTACCGCAGGACGCCGTGCAACTGACCCGGATCATTCTCTCGCTTGACGAAGAGAATGCCGATCTCAAGGTGCGTGTTGCCTTCCTCGAAGGCCAGCTTTTTGGCCCGAAGTCGGAGAAGATGACGACGGTCGATCCGACACAGGCTATGCTCGACCTGGGTGACCTCAGCGACATTCCCGTAGCTGCTAATGACGATGTTGCCCCCTCGCCAGAGCGGACAACACCGGCACGGCGATCGCCGGCTCGCAACATCGGCCACTTACCCAAGCACCTTCCGCGTTATGACGAGGTCATCGAGCCGGAGAGCAAGGTCTGCCCCTGCTGCTCATTCGAACGGCATTGCATCGGCACGGATGTCAGCGAGGCGCTCGATATCGTGCCGGCCGTCGTTCAGGTGAAACGGACGATCCGGCCACGCTATGCATGCCGGGCCTGCGAAAACGGTGTTGTGCAAGCACCCGCGCCGGGGCGCGTGATGGATGGTGGCATGGTGACGACGGCATTCGCTGCCCATGTCGCCGTTTCGAAGTTTGCATGGCATCTGCCGCTTCACCGTCAAGCCCAGATGCTTGCCTCCTGCGGCGTGATCATCGATCTCGGCGCCTGGGTCACGCGGGTCGCCTGGTGGCTTGAGCTTCTCTACGATGCGCTCACCGCCTTCATCCGCTCGCAGCCGAGGGTGTTCTGTGATGAGACGCCACTTCCGCGGCTCGATCCGGGGCGCAAACGAACCAAGATCTGCCAGTTATGGGCACAAGCGATCGACGATCGCCCATGGAATGGTCCGGCGCCGCCGGCGGTAGCCTATACTTTTGCCGAAAGCCGCAGCGCTCGCGAGGTCGAGGGGCAGACGAGTTCACCTCGCGGATAACCTGCCAGCCCCGCTCGGTGACCCGCGGCGGCGGCCCGGATCTGGACTTGATCGAGCACTCGTCCACATTCTGTTGGCAGAATTCGTAGTGACCGATGGGTTGGGAGGTGATGGAGCCTGTCTGCATCCAGAGCGATGCCACCGAAGGCGCGGGGATGGCTGAGCCTGCCGAAAACACGAACGCTGCGAGTGCTACCGCCGCATTCCCGATTGGCCGCATTCCTGACATCGCAAGTCCCCAGTTAATGGCGCAGCATGGGAGGAGTCAATCGAGGTCCGGGTAACATCGGTGGACGCGGTTAACATCGAAGGTTTCAAACAGCCGCCACGACGCCGGGGCGGAGCCGGTGAGGCGGGTCCGGGTCGCCAAAAGGCGGCGGACGCCTCATGGAACAGAAAGCGGGACGAGCCCTCGCTGGCTCGTCCCGCTTTCGAATGCCCGGACTTGAAGTGGTCGGCAATGACTTGCAGCCGCACTTCCCCGCTCCACCAATCGGACTTTCCGATCGGGTCCGGCGGCCACCGCAGCCGCTAAGCCGTCGGAGACCGCAACAGCCTCAAAGCGTTCATGGTCACGAGCACGGTGGCTCCGGTGTCAGCAAGGATAGCTGGCCACAGACCAGTGATGCCGATAACGGTCGTCACCAGGAACACTGCTTTCAGTCCCAGCGACATCGTGATGTTCTGCCGGATGTTGGCCATCGTGCGCTTGGAAAGATCGATCATCGCCGCGATATCCGCCACGCGGCCGTGCAGCACGGCGGCATCTGCCGTTTCCAACGCGACGTCGGTGCCTCCGCCCATGGCGATGCCGACATCGGCTGCCGCAAGCGCGGGTGCGTCGTTGATGCCGTCGCCGACCTTGGCGACGATGAAGCCCTGCGCCTTAAGCTCGCCGACGATGCGCTGCTTGTCTTCCGGCATCAGTTCGGCGCGAACCTCGATGCCGAGCTGTTTGCCGATGGCGGTGGCCGTGCGCGTGTTGTCGCCCGTCAGCATCACTGTCTTGATTCCAGCATCGGTCAGCGCCTTGAGACCTGCCAGAGCATCCGGACGGGGTTCGTCGCGCATGGCGATCGCTCCGGCGAGCGTGTCGCCGATGATCAGCACGGAAACGGTCTTGCCTTCGTCATTGAGCGCCGTGATGCGCGCCTGATGTTCTGCAGGAAGCGGCACACGTTCGCCAGCCGCCTTGGGCGACCCAAGGAAGACTTCGGTGCCATCGACCGAAGCCGTCACACCCTTGCCACCCAATGCCTTCGCATCGGTGACTTGAGGAACCGCGACTTTCTCGTCCGTTGCCTTTCCGAGAATGGCGATCGCCAGCGGGTGGCTGGAACCGGTCTCGAGGGCAGACGCATATTTCAGAACATCCGCTTCGTTGCGGTCGAACGCGATGATGTCGGTGACCTTCGGCTTGCCTGCCGTGAGCGTTCCGGTCTTGTCGAGCGCTATCGCCGTGACTTTGCCGATATTCTCCAGCACTGCGCCACCCTTCAAGAGCAGCCCGCGACGGGCGCCCGACGAAAGCGAGGCAGCGATGGCAGCGGGCGTCGAGATGACGAGGGCGCAGGGGCAGCCGATCAGCAGGATCGCGAGACCCTTGTAGACCCATTCACCCCACTGGCCTGCGAAGAGCAATGGCGGGATAATCGCGACGAGAGCGGCAACCACGACCACGCCGGGCGTATAGTATTTGGAGAAGCGGTCGATGAACCGCTCCGTGGGTGCCTTGGATTCCTGGGCTTCCTCGACCAGTTTGACCACGCGTGCGATCGTATTGTCGGACGCGGCCGCGGTGACGCGCAGCCGCAATGCCGCGTCGATATTGACCGTTCCGGCAAACGTATTGGCCCCGACACCTTTGCTCACCGGGGTGCTTTCTCCGGTGACCGGTGATTCGTCGATCGAACCTTCTCCCGACACAATCACCCCGTCAGCAGGAATCCTGTCGCCAGGGCGCACGAGGATAATGGCACCCACAGCGAGGCTGTCCGCCGGAACCTCACGGGTCTGACCGTTTTCTTCAAGGAGAGCCGTCTTCGGCACCAGAGCCGTCAGCGCCTGGATGCTCGCGCGCGCCCTTCTTGCAGCCACGCCCTCAAGCAGTTCCCCCACCAGAAAGAGGAATACTACCGCGGCAGCTTCCTCGCCTGCGTCGATGAAGACGGCCCCAACGGCTGCAATCGTCATCAGCATCTCGATGGAGAACGGCGTCCCCGCCATCGCCGCCATGATGGCGCGGCGTGCGATCGGGATCAGTCCGACCAGCATCGCGGCGATGAACGCATAAGACGCGATAGAAGGCACGAACTGCCCGATGGCATAGGCAGCGATCAACGCCGCTCCACAGGCGATCGTCAGTCTGCCCTTCTTGCTGCGCCACCAGGAACCGTCCGTCGGCCCGTGGTCATGGCCGTGCAGCCCTTCCATCTTGTCGGCAGGAGCTGGTGTCGCGTGATCGTCACCCTTGTGATCCGCATGGTCGTGGTCGTGGTCGTCGTGATCGTGGCCGGCGGGATCACCGGGATCATGTTCGCCGCCCGTCCGGTTCGGCGCTGTCGCCCTCCCGCTTGTCAGCGGCGCGACCGAGTAACCAAGGCCTTTGACTTTCTTCGCTATCGCGTCGAGGTCGCTTGTGTTGTCATGGTGGATTGTCATGGTGCCTGCGGTGACGGACACGGAAACTTCCGAGACACCCGGCATGCGTCGCACGGCCGTGTCGATCTTCGATGCGCAGCTTGCGCAATCCATCCCTTCAATCCGGTAACGGGATTGCGTTGCGTTGGTTGTCATGAGCGGCTCCTTGCTGTCATGACGCATTGAATACATGCTCTAGCGGCTAGAGGTGCAAGAGGAAAATTCCAAAAATGGGGCTGTCGTCACAACAGGCGCAGCGCGCCTTCGCCCTCATCGGATTCAGCATCGACAGATCGGGGTGTCCAGCAGGCCCCGTCTGCTGGGAGCAGAGATACGGAAGCCCCCGGCTACCGCCGGTGACGGCCTCTTTGGAGATTCTCGGGAGCCATCCTAGGGCCCGTCGTGTCGTCGATTATCCTGCGGGAGCTGCGAACTCGTTGTTTGGCCCACTGTGCCCCTGATTGTCATATTTTGACGAGCATCGCAGTCAGGTACATGAACGCGACGCCTGCTGCCAGGCCGCCGAAGGAAGCAGGCGCAAGAAGCGACTTTACGCCCTGGCCGTTCGAGCGGCCGATCAGCCCGCAGACTTCGACAACCACCTGCGCGATCGCGCCAGCGCCAACGGCAAGGGCGATGGCCGTCCACTGCGGCGCGTAGGCCAGGCTGCCCACCCAGATCCCGATCACTGCCGGTCCTCCTGCGAGCAGGGCCAGACCGACAAACGAAGACAAGCTGGGCTTGATCTTCAGGATCGGAGCGGCGATGCCGATCCCCTCGGTGATGTTGTGTAACGTGAACCCAAGAACAAGGAACGTACCCAACCCCGCGGCCCCCGCTGCGAAGGCCGCTCCGATGGCGAGGCCTTCGCCGAAATTGTGGAGGCCGATGCCAAGCGCAATGAAGGTCGCGAGCGCCAGTCCCGTCGGGGTGCCCCTCCGACGCCCGATCGCCATCAGGACCAGAAAGCTGGCCACGGCCGTCAGCACGACCATCACACTGCCTTGGAATATCGGCGCAGACGCATTGGCGAATTCCAATGCTTCGACGAGGGTGTCCACCAGAAGGAATGCGAGAAGTCCGACGGTCAATGCCAGCAGGAACGTCATCGTTCCTTGGCCTGCGCCACGCAGAGCCGGATAACACATCAAACCGATCGCAACGGGAAGGATCCCGACGAAGACCCCGAGAATGGCCTGCGACCACAAACTGCCCGACGTAGCAACAGGCGTTGGAACGGCGACTGCGATCTGGTGATCGAAGGTCGCGCCCGTATTTGTTACGAATGTTACATTGTGCGTTTCACCGAGGACCCAAGGGTAGGGGATGCTGATCCAGGCCGTGTCGCCGCGGGCTATCGGGCCTTGGGGCTCTTGCGTGAATTCCCAGTATCCGGCGTCGATCTGGACTTGAGCGACGACCATGGGGTCCGATCCGCCGGCGCGCACGAGCAGCCGCAGTCCATCCTGATTGATCACCGTACGTTCGATCGTCAGGTTTTCGACGGGCGGCGCACCATTGTTGAAGCCTTGCAGCGGGTTTGTCTGAAGCAGCCAGACGATCGCCACGGCTAGAACCGTGACAGGCAACAACAGCCAGAGATAACGGGATAGGCCGGAAGCCGGTGCGGCTGCATCAATCTTTTCGTGAATCATGTCAGGGCCTCCACAACGTCGAACATTCCCATCCAGCCCAGTTCGGTGAATTCCGATTGATGCGCATGGAACATGTAAAGCCCCGGCTCATGCTCCTCGAAGGTGAATTCGAGAATGCCCCGCTGTGCCTGACATTGCACGATGAGATCGACCGTCTTCAGCGTCGGTGTCAGCGTCGTTCCCTGGTCGTAATAATCAAAGAAATTCGCATGCAGGTGGAAAGAGTTGATGGGGTCGAATTCGACGATATTAACCAGATAGATGCGGACCGGCCGGCCTTTCACGACCTTGATTGGTTCCTTCGCATAACAGTGCGCGACCGTGTTGCAGGCGTAGAATTCGTTTTCGCCATCGAAGTTCGTGTCGAAGGCATTCATCACCATCGCCATTTCCTGCCATCGCGCGTTTTCCGGAGACCCGAGCAGCCGCGACTGGGCGACGTCGAGATGGTCGGGGTGGCGGATCGGATCGGGATCGATCACGAACAGACCGTACATGCCTTTGTGGATGTGGCGTGTAAGCGGCAGGGCATGGCAGTGGTAAAGGTGGCAGCCGAAAGGTTTGGCGTCGAACTCGTAGACGAATTCTTCGCCGGGGCCGATGACACCTGCGCCGGGTACACCGTCCATCCGGGCGGCATGAATGCCGTGGAAATGCAGCGAGTGCGGATGTGAACCGTTGTTGATGAGCTTGATTTCCAGACGCTCGCCTTCCGTCGCGCGGATGGACGGACCTGGGACACGGCCATTATAGGTCCATGCAGGAAACATCACGCCGGGCGCGATCTCTATTTCCTTTTCCTCTACGGTAATCTCGAAACGACGCAGTCTGCGGCCGTCCGGCAGATCGCTGAGGGTTCCGGTTTCCCAATCGGTGAGCATAGCCATCGGATCGAAGCCGTTGCGAACGTTGTCGACCGTGCCGACTGTGATCATGGCGCCGTGCGCGGCCTTGTGGGTCGGCACGATGGCGGGATCGCTTGTTGCTGCCGTTCCCTTGCCCATATCCATTCCTGCATGATTGCCGGAACCAGCGTCCTGCGCCGCCGTGTTGCCGGCGTAGATGGCAGACGCCCCGATTGATGCGACCCCTGCGCCCAATAGGCTTCGCCTGCTTAAAACGGTCTGCGCCCACTTCAGCATTTTAGCAAATACTCCAATTAGCAGTTTAAATGAAACAAAGCATCATACTATGAGTATAGCAATGGCTATATTATTTCTATTGAACGAAAATGACAAGGACTGCCTTTGACATCCAGAGCAAGCGAGAGTTGAACATATAGCCTTAGCTATGTTATCCTCCGCCGAGGATTGAATTATGAGCTGGCGGAATTGATTTGAACGTGAAGCATAAACAGTTGCTCGAAACCGAGAGTTCGCTTGTTGCAGCCGATGCTCACATGGAGAGTTTTAAGCAGGCACGGCACAATCGCCGCACCGAGCTTGTGGAGGATTACGTCGAACTCATCGCCGACCTTCTCGCCGACGGGGGTGAGGCGCGGCAGGTCGACATTGCTCAGCGCCTTGGCGTCGCCCAGCCGACAGTCGCCAAAATGTTGAAGCGGCTGATCGCGGAGGGCTATATCCAGCAGCGTCCGTACAGGGGTGTTTTCCTCACGGATATCGGCAAGGAACTGGCGCGCGTCAGCCGCGAGAGGCATCAGATCGTGGAATCGTTTCTCTGCTCGATCGGCGTCAGCGTCGAGACGGCGCGAATCGACGCGGAGGGCATCGAGCACCACGTCAGCCCGGAAACTCTGGAAGCCCTGAAAGCATTCACCTTGCAGCGGCGATCTTAAGGTGGCATCTGCTTGTGACCAACGGTATGTGCCCGTCGGCCAAACCGAAAGCGCCGGTCCTTCAGCCAAAGGCTTCCTTCAATGCCAAGGGCGATGGGGAGAACCACCGACGCCGTGAACCCCGCCACGGCTTCGAGCGAGAAATGTCCCGTCGTTTTGCAGAGAATAAAGAATACGCTCGCAATGGCGACATAAGCTATGGCGGCGGTTCCCAGAAAGATGATGGTTGCTCTCAGAGTCACAGAATAGACGCTCGCTCATACGGTTTCACTCATTGTTATACGCATAGCGAGATAAATTGACACTCACGTCGCAGTGATACCCCATCCGCTAAGGTATACATTGTGCAATAGTCGGCTCGTCGCTGAGATGTCGACTGGCAGGCGTGGTTCATGAGCCGGGCCTGGTGGTCTGCGTTTCGGGCTTGACCAGGTCATAAAGGCGCTGGGGGGCTGAACTCGGACAGCGGCTTTCCGTTCACAAAAAATGGTCGGTGTCTACTCGACGCGGTTGGCCTTCACTTCAGCGACGTCCTGCACCACCAAGGCGTTCACTTTGCGGGTGTTGGCGCCTTTGCGGGCGGCCTCAAGGTCCAGACCCGCGCCCGCAGCGATCTGCCAAGCCTTCTCGATGTCTGGCGCACCATGAACGGCCTATAATAGCTGTTTGGCAAACAGAGCCTCAAGGACCGGCTGGAACTTGTCCTGCTTCCTGGCGGCTTCTAGAATACTGACGGCCTGGCCGGAGCCTTCGTGCAGCGGATTATTGCGCAACACGAGCCGCCCGACGCTTCCATGATTTGTTTCACGATCAGATAGAAGGCGCTGCACGTCTCGCAGGACGGATCGAAGAACTCGACGATCATGGCCGGGGCGGCGTCCGGCCCCAGGACCGGAGAGTGCGGCATGACCAGGCTGTTGTCAGCAGAGATCGCAG
The DNA here is from genome assembly GCF_033447125.1 of Rhizobium sp. PL01. Classification (NCBI taxonomy): domain Bacteria; kingdom Pseudomonadati; phylum Pseudomonadota; class Alphaproteobacteria; order Hyphomicrobiales; family Rhizobiaceae; genus Rhizobium; species Rhizobium sp. PL01. The sequence continues at coordinate 143,091 of NZ_JAWQUM010000013.1, forward strand.
GGCAACTGCCCATGACTTCGCCGATGAAAAGCTTACCAAGGGTCGCAAGCAGGGCGACTATCCACGCGCCGAAAAGCGGCGTCCATGCGGTGCGCTGCGCGGCAGCTGTCAGTGTTGCCTCATTCGGCGTCTTCCAAGCGATATCGAGTCACTCCAATAAGGAACCCTCCACCAGATCCAAGGTCGAGAGCCGGCCGGATCATCACAGCGCTCTGCGATCGAAGATGGGGAACCCGCTTGGACTTCAAACGACATTGGTGGGCGCGAGCGAGCAATCCATGTTTCCGGCCTCGACCTGCAGGGTCGCGTGATGGATCCGGTAGCGCTCCAGCAGTGTCGTGCGGGCGTCAACCAAAAACTGGTCACCGGATGTTCCAGCAGGCACCACCAGATGGGCCGTCAGCGCCGTTTCCGATGTACTCATCGGCCATATGTGAAGGTCGTGCAGGTCAGAGACGCCGGGTAGGCCAACCAGATAGTCTCGGACGCCCGCGGCATCGATGCCGTCCGGAACGGCGTTCAACGACATCGCCACGCTGCCTTTTAACAGACCCCAGGTACTCCACAGGATTACCACGACGATGACCAGGCTCACGGCGGGATCGATCCATGCCCATCCCGTCTGGAGGATGAAAAGGCCCGCGGCGACCACGCCACCAGACACGGCGGCGTCGGCTGCCATATGCAGATATGCGCCGCGGATGTTCAGATCACCTTTGCTGCCCGAGGAGAAGAGGTACGCCGTGACACCGTTAATCAGGATGCCAATCCCAGCAACGATCATAACCGTTCCGCCCGTGACCGGTGCGGGATCCCAGAAGCGGCCTACGGCCTCCCAGGCAATCGCACCTACGGCCACCAGCAGCAGCATCGCATTGGCCAACGCTGCCAGGATCGACGACGCACCGAGTCCGTAGGTGTACTTTCCCGTTGGCTTGCGTTTGGCGAGTGCAACCGCGATCCATGCGACGATCAGGCCGAGGACGTCGGAGAGATTGTGCCCGGCATCGGCGAGAAGGGCCATCGAGTTCGCGTACAGTCCGTATCCAGCCTCGATGGCAACGAATACCGTGTTGAGAATGATGCCGATTGCAAATGCCTTCCCGAAATTCGTCGGGGCATGCGCGTGGTCATGTCCTTCATGGCGCTGATCATGCTCTGAGCGGGCGTCCGCACTCCCAGCTCTGCTTCGATCACCTCCGAGGTGACTATAGCCACCTTTTTCGTCGTGAGGGTGGCTCATGCGCATCAGACTATCCCTCCTGTCTGCACTGCCTTCTTGCTCATCTCCGGCATCCCTCGCATCACTTGGCGTACATTACATCCTCTAGCGGCTAGAGGAGCAAGACATGGATGAATGATTTTTCGCAGGCTGACATTTGCATATGAGCCACGACTGAAACGCTACGTCCAGCTGAGTGTAATCGCCGTCAGGACCAGATAGCGTGCGACCTTGGCGATGGTGACCAGGATCAGAAATGTCCCGAATGGCTCTTTCAGGATGCCCGCGACAACCGTAAGCGGATCACCCACGATCGGCAGCCAGCAAAACAGGAGTGACCACTTGCCATAGCGACGATACCAGAGAGCTGCCCGGTCCAGTGTCTTCGCGCTCGCCGGAAACCATTTTTTGCCTCGTAAGCGCTCGACGCCGCGGCCAAGCTCCCAGTTGATGACGGCCCCAAGGACGTTGCCGACGCTTGCGACGGTGATTAAAAGCCAGACGGGTTGGCTGTCCAATATGAGGAGCCCCACCAGGACTGCCTCGGACTGCATCGGCAGGATCGTGGCTGCAGCAAGCGCGGTCAGAAAAAGCCCGAAATAGACGGCGAGATCGGTCATCCAACACGCGGCCATTCAACATGATGGCTATCGATGACGAAGGCATGGGCATGGCGGTGGCCACCCGTAACCGGTTCAGCGCCCACAACGTGTGGATGGTCGGGATCAAGCGAATCGTGGATGTGTTCGATTTCATCCGGGTCATTGGCAGGCCATAGGCGCGTTGCAGCGACAAGCGCGACTGCGGCGATGATCGCGAGCGATGCGAACGTAAACGTCAAGCCGACTTTCGCTCCGAGCCAGCCCGCGATGGGGTATGTCACGAGCCAGCAGGCATGCGACAGCGCAAATTGGGCTGCAAAAAGCGCTGGGCGATCTTCGGGCTGTGACGAACGACGCAACAGCCGGCCGGACGGCGTCTGCGCCAGAGAGTATCCGATGCCGAGCACGACCCAGATCGGCAGAAGCAATGTATAGCTCCGCGCAAAGACGCCAAGAGTAAGACCGAAAACCAACACGGTCGTACCAGCCAGCATGGCCTTGCGATCCGCGACCTTGTCGAGAAGCCGGGGAAGCAGCAATGCTGCAAGCATCGATCCTCCACCAAATGCCGCCAGCGCCAGCGCCGTCGCGCGCTGTGTCAATGCAAACTCAGCCTGCACCAGAACGACCGTGTTCACGATCACCATGGCGCTGGCAGCCGCGACGGCTACGTTCAGGGACAACAGACCTCGCAGGCGCGGTGTGGCAAGGTAGATGCGAAGACCGCGTGTCGTCCGATCATAGATGCTGCGCCGTTCGGTCGCCTTCGGCGTCGGTAGCGACACGGAGACGACAAGCGCCGCCGAGGCCAGAAATCCGACAACCGTTCCAGCGAACAGGCTGTGAAAGCTGATCACCGTTAGCAGAGCTGCAGCGAGCATCGGGCTCACCACGCTTTCCAGGTCATAGGCAAGGCGAGAGAGGGAAAGCGCGCGTGTATAGTCCTTCTCCTCCGTCAAGACGTCAGGGATCGTCGCCTGAAATGTCGGGGTGAAGGCAGCCGAGGCAGACTGCAGGATGAAGATCAGGAGATACACTTCCCAGATCTGCGTGACGAAGGGCAGCGCCAAGGCTACAGCCGCGCGGATAAGATCCAGGCTGACAAGCATCGTGCGTCTTGGAAGGCGTTCCGCGAATGCCGCGGCGATCGGGGCGACGCCGACATAGGCGATCATCTTGATCGCAAGCGCGGTTCCAAGGACGGCCCCGGCGTCCGCCCCCGCGATATCAAAAGCAAGCAATCCCAACGCCACTGTGGCGAGGCCTGTTCCAACAAGCGCGATGACCTGAGCAAGGAACAGATGGCGGTAGGTGGTATTTGTCAGAATGTTGAGCATTTGCGGATCGATCGAGTCCTTCGTGATGACATGGCATGATTTCTGCGTCCGCAGAGCAACCTGAACGACGTTTTCGCGCGCCTAAAATCCGAAGAAGATGATGCCAATGCCTAGAAGCAAGATCATCGTTCCCAGAATACCGCTCTCGTAGCGTTCGAGAAAACCGAGCTTCAGGCGCTCCATGCCGGTCAGAGTCAGCCACGTGAAGACCACCATGCCAGTGATGGTCGCAAATGCCAGAATTGCGCTGAGAAGGATGAACCCGGACCAACCGAAGGCGATGCCGGAGACATAAACGGGAAGGAAACCTTCGCAGGGCGAGAACGTCAAAAGTGTCAGCAGCCCGAGGATCACTGCGCGATCCGATTTGGTGGGCGCCGATCTGGCAAGAGCTGGCTGGCTGAAAGTGGCCGCGACGGTCTCGTTCGGGCAGTTGTCCTGCTCTTCGAATTCAACCTTGTGTTCGTGGGAGTGGCTGCCGTGCGAGAGTGTGAGTATCGCGTGAAATTCGTGCGGCTCCGGGATCTCGTCGATCGATTCCAGAAAGCCGTCATGGTCAATGAAGGAAAATGTCTGGCGTGCACCGTCCGGGCGGACAGTTTCCACCGACAGCGTGCCTGACTTAGGAAGCAGCATGCTGTTGCCTTCGGGCTTTACCCGGAACCGGGGCGGAACGCCTTCCTCGAAGATGTCGAGGATCAGGACGCCATGGCCAGTGTCGATACGCTTTGCTTCGTTGTGACCATGCCCGGCGTGACCACCGACAGCATGGCTATGTCCCGCGTCGTGCGAATGACCATGTCCGTGATCATGTTCACCTTCGTGGCTGTGCCCCTTGCCGAAATGGTGATGCCCATGCCCCTGTCCGCGCCATTGTCGCGAGAGGTAGTATAGACCGAACAGAATGAGCGCACCGCCGGCGATCCATGGGAAAATATCCCCTGTCCATTTGCTGGTTTCAATGCCGAGCCAAACAAGCAGAACTCCGAGAACCGTCGTGAACAGCACGTGTCCAAGCCCGCAAAGGGCCACGACCGCGAGCGCCTTCGGCGTGGACCAGCGTTGCCCGCGTGCGGCCAGCACAAAGGGCAGCCAGTGGGTCGGTATCGCGGCGTGTGCGAACGCGACAATAAATCCTGTCGCCATGATCGAGAGCAGAAATGACTGGTCCATGGGCATGCCACCGTTACAAGTATTTTGTGATCTGCTTGAATTCTTCGATTGTGCGACGCTGCTCGCTGCCGAGGCCGCCGACTGCATCCTCAAGGCAGTGATCTAGATGGTCCTGGATCAATGTCTTCTTTGCTTGGCAGACGGCCTTCTCGACAGCATGAAGCTGCTGGGCGATATCGACGCAGGGGCGGTGCGCCTCGATCATTGCGATCACACTGCGAAGGTGACCCTCCGCCCGCTTCAGCCGCTTGATGATGTCGGGGTGGGTTTCGTGCATGTGCGCTTGATCTGTCATGGTCTGAGTGCTATCCCCCTGGAGGGGATATAGTCAAGTTACTTCTGCTTCCCTTAGTTTGCTTTTAATTGAAACCTGGATAACACTTCTGTCGATGATGGTTCGCTTCGAAAACAGGATTGCTCGACTGCTGGTCGTCTTCGCGATGACCGTGTCCGTATTTTTATTCGCGTTTTCAGGGCCTGCCAGCGATCATGCCCCGAGCCTGCACCAGTCTGCGAGTGCGGAGCTGTCGAGTGTCGTGCACGATCATGATGACGCCGGCCACACCCACGGCGCATCCGCTGACGTTTCGAGCGACCAGGGGCCTACGGCCCACCACCATGGGGATCATACTCATGAGAAAGCAGGTCTCCCGAGTGTTACAGATATCTCCCTTTACCGCAGGGCAGAGGCCGTTTTTTTGCGTCCGGTCAAAAACCTGGCAGATGGCATTCCCGGTGGAATAGACCGTCCCCCACGCTCGGTATTCGGGATCTGAACGGCTGCCTCGGCAGCTTTCCGAAATCTGAATGACGGACAATTTTCATGAACTTACTTCCGCTTGAAGGCGGCTGGAGAGGGTATTTTCCTCTGCGGCTTGCACTTCATATCGCCATCGCCGTGGTGCTTCTATGCCTACTAGCCAGCACCGCGGCGGCCCATGCCGTCGCCGAAGGCGACAAGGGATACATACAGGAGATCACGGGTGTTAATCTGATCCCGTTCGTCTATCTCGGGGCAAAGCATATGGTGACCGGATACGATCACCTGCTGTTCCTGTTCGGGGTGATCTTCTTTCTCTACAGGCTGAAGCACATCGGCATCTATGTCAGCCTATTTGCCATCGGTCATTCCACCACGATGCTTCTCGGCGTCTACTACGGCTGGAACGTCAGTTCCTACCTGATCGATGCGATAATAGGACTGTCGGTCGTCTATAAGGCGCTCGACAATCTCGGTGCTTTCCAGCGCTGGTTTGGCTACCAGCCGGACACAAAGCTCGCAACGCTGATCTTCGGCTTCTTCCATGGGCTTGGCCTGGCAACCAAGATCCTCGAATACGAGATCGCTCAGGACGGGCTCGTGCCCAATCTTCTCGCCTTCAATGTCGGCGTCGAGATCGGCCAGCTCATCGCGCTCGCGATCATCCTCATCGGCATGAGCTTCTGGCGGAAGACTCCCAGCTTCCTCCGGCATGCCTATGCTGCCAACGTCCTCATGATGACTGCCGGGTTCGTGCTGATCGGATATCAGTTCACCGGCTACTTCGTCGCCTAAATCGAAAGGAATGCAAAGATGTTCAATTCTCAAGCTCCCAAACTTGGCGATCTGCCGTCCTCGAAACAACTGGTGAAATCAACTGTTATCGCCGCCGTCGCCGCGGCGGCAATTCTCGTCACCATCGTCCTTCCGTCGGAATACGGCATCGATCCGACGGGAACAGGTCGCGTTCTCGGTCTGACCGAAATGGGTCAGATCAAAACCCAGCTTGCCGAAGAAGCAGAGGCCGACCTCAAGAAGACGCAGGATATGCAGCTGCCGGCGACGACGACCACGCCGAGCACGACACCCCAGCAAGGCTCCACCCTGATGGATCGTCTGTTCCGGGAGTTCATCGTTGGAACCGCTCACGCCCAGGAAATGCGTGAGGACGAGATGTCCGTGACGCTGAAGCCGGGTGAAGCGACGGAGATCAAGATGACCATGTCGAAGAGCGCAAAGGCCGCCTACGAATGGACGGCCGACGGTGGCTCTTTAAACTTCGACATGCACGCCGACGGAACGGGTGGCGAAACCGTCAGCTATGAGAAGGGCAGGGCAGTTCCGAGCGCATCCGGCGAACTGGAAGCCGCATTCGATGGCAAGCATGGCTGGTTCTGGCGCAATCGTTCGGGCGCCGCCGTCACCCTCATTCTGAAAACATCCGGAGCCTACGCAGACATCACCAAGGTGATGTAGCCGGCCGCGAACTGCCTCCGCGCCGGCTATCCCGACGCTGAGGTTTTGAAAGCCGTGCGCAGTCCACTGCTGCGATTGCGCACGGAACCTCAACCGCAGTCAAAACAAATATAAAGGGAACTCAAATGATCACGATCGACCGACGCAAATTTCTGGCCGGAACCGCTGGATTGGCCTTTGTTAGCGCCTTTCCACTCAACGCATTTTCCGAAACGCACGGCTCCTTGAAGATCGCAATCGCGGCCGAGACGGGAGATCTCGACCTTCTTCAAAACGTCTCCACGCTCAGCGCTTACACCATCGTTTTCGATGCGCTGATCCACTACGGCCAAGGTGGCAAGCTTGAACCCGGTCTCGCCACCAAATGGGCTGTCTCCGAAGACCAGCTATCGATTGCGTTCGATCTACGCGAAGGCGTCACCTTCAGCGACGGGACGCCATTCGATGCGACGTCGGCCGAATGGAACCTGAAGCGCTGGATGGGCAAGAGTGACTTTTCCTGGATCGGCGTCTCCGATGCGTTCGAAAGCATCGTGACCGATGGTCCGGCCAAACTGACTGTTAAGTTGAAGCGCCCGGTTCCTGCAGCCCTTCTCGAATTCACGATCGTGCGTCCCGTCCGCTTCCTGTCCCCCAAGGCCGTCGATGCCGAAGGCAAGCAGACGGCTCCGATCGGGACCGGACCCTGGATCGTGGAGAGCTTCGATTCATCCGCAACGGTTCTCGTGCGCAATGACAAATACTGGGGCGAAAAGCCACTGTTTTCCCGCATGGAGCTGAAGGTCGTTCCGGATGAACTAGCGCGGGCAAATGGTCTTCGCTCCGGCGATCTCGACGTCATCGGTGGCGACTGGGTGGCGCCTCTTTCTCCGCGCCGTGCCCGTGCTCTGGAAAGCGACGGCATGAAGGTTGCGGCCGAACCCGGCACCGCCACGATGCTGCTTGGTTTCTCACCAAAGTCACCGATGGTCGCCGATAAGGCGGTGCGGGACGCCATCATAATCTCGATTGACCGCGCCGCGATGGCAAAGGTTCTGTTCGAGGGGTTTGCGGATCCCACCTTCGATCTGTTTCCGGCAAACGTGCCATCGTCTGGAACGCGCCATCTGGTTCCCGCCCGTGACGTCGCAAAAGCGAAATCCATCCTGACGGAAGGCGGCTGGGCGGAAAGCGGCGACGCATGGTCGAAGAGCGGTATGCCACTGTCCCTGGACTTTCTTGTGTCGGATGAATCCCTGCCGGGTTCGCGCCGCATCGCCGAGATGATCCAGGGCCAGTTGTCCGAGGTTGGCTTCCAGGTAAAGGTCTCGTCGGTCGACAATGCGACGATGCATGAGCGCCGTCCCGCTTTCGAATACGACCTTGCCTTCTTCACCACCTACGGCGCGCCCTACGATCCGCATGGAACGCTTGGCAACTCTTTCGTCTCGACGGCGGATAGCGGGCCGGACGGCAAGATCTACGTCTCGGATGCTCTGGACGTCATCGTGAAGACGGCGCTGGGCGCAAGCGGGACAGAGCGGAACGTGAAGATGCAGGCCATCTACGACTGGCTGGCAGACAACACCGCGATCTGTCCTCTCGTTGTCGCACAACGACTGTGGGCGTATGGAGCGAACATCGAGAACTTCTCGCTGCCCGCCACAGACTACGACATGCCGTTCAAGGCCATGTCCCGCAAGGCATAGCCCGGAAATGAGCACATGTTCCCGAGCGTGTGCTTACCTTCATTCCTCACAGCCATGACGCCCACCTTCAGTTTACCACCGAGGGTGGGCGCATGAGACGGCAAAGGCAGATTCGATGAAACAGATGATATGGCGCAGGCTTCTGCTTGCCTGTCTCCTGACACTGGGAGCGTCCGCGCTGACGTTCATGTTGGTTGCGGCCGCACCCGGCAATGTTGCGGCCCTTATTGCGGAGCGCGCAGCCGGCCCCGGCGCGGATGCGCAGATGATCCAGAGGATCGGCGACGAACTCGGATTGAATGCCCCACTGCCGATCCGTTATAGCAGATGGCTGGCAGATGCGGCGACTGGAGACTTCGGCGTTTCTTTGCGTACGGGCAAGCCAATCGCGCAGGAATTCCCATCCCGCATCCCCGTCACGGCCGCGTTGCTCGCTGGCGGCGGTGTTTTGGCATTGCTGATATCGCTGTCACTCGGCTTGGCGGGCGCGGTCAGCAATGGTGGACCGGTTGACCGAATCCTGCATGCCATCTCGCTTGTGGGTGCATCAACCCCGAACTTCTTCGTCGCCGCCCTTCTGGTCATCGTCTTTTCAGTCATGCTCGGCTGGGTGCCGACGTTCGGAACGAGCGGCTTCTCATCCTGGCTGCTTCCCTGGGTGACCATAGCTCTGTTTCCCGGCTGCGTGCTCAGCCGCGTCGTTCGGGTCAACCTGCAGGAAATGATGTCGCGACCCTTTGCGACGACTGGTTTTGCCAAAGGCTACACCCGCTTTCAGGTTCTGGTCCGCGAGGCCATGCCGAACATAGCGGTCCCCTTTCTGACGACCTTCGGCGCCCAGTTCACACTGATGATGATCGCATCGATCGTGGTGGAGACAGTATTTGCTCTGCGTGGTGTCGGATCTTTCTTTATCGATGCTATCCGCTTTCGTGACTTCATCGGCATGCAGGCCGTCCTGCTGCTCTTTGTCGTCTTCTTCGTTTTCGTGAACTTCCTCGTCGATATCATCTGCATCATGACGGATCCGCGGATGCGCAGAGTGAGAGGATCATAGCCATGACTTCAAACCTTCTTCAGAGCGCGAAAGGCTGGCCCTGGCTCGCCTTGACGCCCGTGCTTCTTTTTATCCTCGTTGCTTGTTTCGGACCCAGCCTCGTGCCCTACGATTCAGGCGCACAGGACTATTCTGCTACCCTCCAGTCGCCGACCTGGAGCCATTGGCTGGGCACAGACTATCTCGGCCGGGACGTGCTCAGTCGGATCGTTGGCGGCGCTCGGGTGTCGCTGGTCGCGATGGCGATTGTTCTGGTCGCAGCGCTCGCGATCGGTGTCGTGATCGGTTCGCTCGCCGGCTACATCGGCGGTCGGATCGAACTCGTGCTGATCAGCCTGATCGACATCGCCCTGGCGCTCCCCAGTCTGGTCATCGCGCTCGCCCTCATCGGAATCCTGGGTACGGGCTACTGGTCCATGATCACGGCCCTCACGCTCGCATGGTGGGCGAACTACGCGCGCATGAGCCGGGCCGTGGTCAAGGCGGAACTACAACAGCCCTATATCGAGGCGACCCGTGTCATGGGTGCCAGCCATCTCTGGATTTTCGGACGGCATATCCTTCCGAACGTTCTGGCTTTGGTCGTCGTCTATGCCAGCGCAGACGCTGGCGCGCTGGTCCTTGCCATCGCAACGCTGAGCTTTCTGGGTCTTGGCGTAGCACCTCCGACGCCCGAATGGGGGCAGATGCTGGTCGATGGCATGAGCTACATCGAGGAGTACCCGGCGATCGTGATCTATCCCGGACTGGCGCTGACCCTGGTCGTGGTCAGTTTCAATCTTCTGGGTGAGGCCTTCGCATTGCAGAAGGTGCCACGGCCTGTTCGCGGCACCTTGCTCCGACGGCGACGAGCGCTCCGTGCCGCTGAGGAACGGCAACGTGACGCGGCAGAAATGGGAGCGAAATCAGTATGACTCGGGAACAGGTCTATTCGGTTGAAAACCTAGTCATCGATCTGCACACCCCCGTCGCATCCGTGCGCGCCGTGGACGGTGTTTCCTTCACCGTGAACGCCGGCGAGACCGTCGCGGTGGTTGGGGAAAGTGGATCGGGAAAGACCGTCATGACGCTCGGCCCCCTCGGTCTTCTTCCGGAGGGAATAGCTATCGATATGCGCGGAACGGCGATCATCGATGGCAACGATCTTCTTGGCATGACGACGCGCCAGCTTTCACTGCTCCGGGGTCGCGGCTTCGGCATCATATTCCAGGATCCGATGAGTGCCCTCAACCCGATGCTGAGGATAGGCCCGCAACTCGCTTCACAGGCGGAACGCTTCGCTGGGCTATCACGGGCCGAGGCCAAACGCGAAGCCGTATCGCTTCTCGCCCGCACGGGCATACCGGACCCGGGAGACCGCTACAACCGCTATCCGCATGAACTGTCCGGCGGCATGCTCCAGCGCGTGATGATCGCCCTTGCTCTGGCAGGCAAGCCGCGTGTGCTGATTGCAGACGAACCGACGACGGCGCTCGACGCGACCGTTCAGGCGCAGATCCTCGATCTGCTTCGTCAGATCCAGCGGGACGACGGCATCGCGATCATCCTGATCACGCATGACATCGGCGTCGTCGCATCGATCGCGGACAGGGTCGTCGTACTTTATGCGGGGCAGGTGGCAGAAGAGGGGTCGGCAGATGACGTCCTGACCATGCCGCTCCATCCCTATACGAGAGGTCTCCTGGCGTCGGTACCCGACTTTAGGTCCGATGAACGAGGACCGGCGCACGAAATACCCGGCATGCCGCCAAACCAGCTCACGCTAGAAACGGGTTGCCGCTTCGAGGCGCGCTGTCCGGTTTCCATTCCGCGGTGCAAGACCTGTAGGCCGGTGCTGGAGACCGTGTTTGGCGATGGGGAACCTCATCGTGTCGCCTGTCCCATAGTTCTTGGCCAACCGGAGCTTGTCGCCTATGTCTGAAACAGCAGCGATCGAAGTGAAGGACCTGAAGGTTCACTTTGCAAACCAGTCGGGTTCCGGTGCGGTTAGAGCGGTCGACGGCATCGATCTCGTGGTTCCGCGCGGAACCTTCCATGGGATCGTCGGGGAGTCCGGTTGTGGTAAGACCACACTGGCACGCACCATTGTCGGACTTCAGAAGGAGACAGCAGGCACCGTGCGGATCGCGGGCCGTGATCGTTCAGAATGGCAGTCTTCGGACCGAAAATCTTTCAGCCGTGAAATCCAGTTCATCTTCCAGGACCCCCTGGGGTCTCTGAGCAGACGTCAAAACGTGAAGCAATCCCTCGAGGAGCCGCTGCTGATCCATCGTTCAGGAACCACAGCCGACCGCAATCGCCGGGTCGCGGAGCTCCTCGATATCGTGTCCCTGCCCAAGACGGTTCTCGACCGCATGCCGCGATCTCTCTCCGGCGGTCAGCGCCAGCGTGTTTCGATCGCCAGGGCGTTGGCGTTGAGTCCATCGATCCTTGTCTGCGATGAACCATTGAGCGCCCTTGACGTTTCCGTACGGGCACAGATCGTCAACCTGTTCAAGCAGCTTCAGGGACAGCTCGGACTGACGATCGTCATGGTGGCGCACGATCTCGCGATCATCAGAGAGATCTGCTCCGCCGTTACCGTCATGTACCTTGGGCGGATTGCAGAAGCGGGCGAAACACGTTCCCTTTTCCGCGCTCCGGCACATCCCTACAGCCAGGCGCTGCTTTCGGCGGTTCCGTCCCCGAATCCGAAAATTGAGCAGGCACGTCGGCGGGTGATCCTTGCGGGCGATCCACCCAGTCCCAGCTCGCCGCCGCCCGGCTGCCGCTTCAGCACCCGCTGTCCCGTGGCGGTGGATGTCTGCCGGATCGAAGAGCCTCCGCTACGGCGTGTGCCTCACGGCGGAGAGGCGGCATGTCATCTGGCCGGAGCCGACAGTTATGCCGTCATTTGAAAAGCTCAAATTAACATGTCGCAAAGCGACGCAACCACGGCGACGCCAAGGAATTTGCACAGGCTTGTGCATTTCCCCGAGGCCAAGCTTTTTCCAAGGTCAATAGGCGATGTCACAAGACGTTTTCGAAAGCTTATCAAGCAAAGCCTGCCCCTGCGGTTCAACAGAGGAGTTCACAACCTGTTGCAATCCATACATCGCCGGACAGCAGACCGCTCCGACAGCTGAGGCTCTCATGCGATCACGCTATACAGCGTTTACCCTCGGCGATCTCGATTACATCGAGCAAACCATCACTGAAGAGGCCTCCCAATCATTTAACCGTGTGGATATGGAGCGGTCGCTGCCCGGCACCGAATGGCTTGGCTTTGAGGTGCGCGATACGACGGGTGGACAAGAGGGGGATGCGGCTGGGACGGTCACCTTCGCGTTTCATTATCGAAACAAGAAACGCGAGTTCTCCCAAGTCGAAATGGCGAGTTTCCGCAGCGTAAACGGTACCTGGCTCTACCATGACAGCGAGATCAACCCCAAGTCGCCACCAGCGCGGGTGGAAAACATCGGTCGCAACGAGCCCTGCCGCTGTGGCTCAGGAAAAAAGTATAAGAAGTGCTGCGGGGCACAGGCATGACTGAACAGCGGTTTTCATGCACTGCTTGCGGTGCCTGCTGCTATGGCTTGCTCCCGCTGACAGTGGATGAAGCTTTGAAAAGCGCTCACAGATTTCCCCTGGCTATGGCGATCACCCCGATTAAACCTGGTGCGCGTGGTTACCGTTCGGCTGGGAGTATTTCAGCGTCTGTCGTTCTCCCGTCCAAGAAAACGGCTCTGCTTCTTGTCACGCCTGTTTCCTTCATTCCAACATCGATGCCATGCCCGGAACTCGCCGGAGACAACCTCTGTTCGATACACATCGACAAGCCCGTACGCTGCAAAGCCATGCCCTTTTACGCTTATAAGGACGAGGATCATCAAAGGGATATGCTCGTCCCGCGCGCCGGTTGGCAGTGTGAGACGAGCGCGGACGCGCCGGTTGTTTATCGCGATCAGAAGATAGTCGATCGCGGCGATTTTGATGAGGAAAGGAATGCTCTGTTGCAGCAAGCGCCGGCACTTCGGCGGCACGTCGAATTATTGTTCAAACACGATACTGTCTTCTCGACACGTGTCGTCAAGGCGACTCAAGCGCCGCTTGCTGGACGCGTCGTCATCGGGTTCGTCTCCTTCCTGCGTTACAACAAGGAGCTTAATCTTATGGATTTCGCGCGAAAACAACAGCCTGTCCTGGAGTCTTGGGCTCGTAAGACCGCAGGGGATGCCAAAGTGGCCCAATTTCACCAGTATTATCGCGAGGCGGTTTCAGATCTTGATCGGTATATTTCTGTCTGAATACAAGAACGTGAATTGGCGAGCCGCGCGATTGTGAGACCGAACCCTTGTTGGCTGTATGTGCTGGAACGACAGATGAAGGGTCGGGTTAGGCAGGCGCGAATGGCAATTTGAGCCGGCGTGTCCACCATCACACGAGGATTTTGGCTGATTTAACTCACTTTTCGCACCATTGCGTTTATCTGCCATATAGTATATCCCCCTATAATATACGAAAGGGAGTTCGGATTATGAGTTCATCACACGGGCCTACGCACGACCACCCCCATCCGCCCGAGCATAGCCATCGTCGCACTCTCAACGCCGCTCATGAGCATCTTTTTCTGGGCGACAACCACGAGCGGAACGAGCGGCGCACATGGCTGGTGATTGCGATCACCACGACCATGATGGTGGTGGAGATCGCCGCTGGAAACCTGTTCGGGTCGATGGCTCTCACGGCTGACGGCTGGCATATGTCCACCCATGCCGCTGCCATGCTCATTGCGGCATTGGCCTATCTCTATGCTCGCAAGCACGCCAACAATCGCCGCTTTTCCTTTGGGACCGGCAAGCTCGGCGACCTTGCAGGCTTTGCCAGCGCCGTGGTGCTGGCACTGATCGCGCTGCTGATCGGCTGGGAAAGCTTTCTGCGCTTCCAGTCGCCCGTCTCGATCAATTTCAAGGAAGCCATTATCGTGGCTGTTGTTGGCCTGATTGTAAACCTTGTCTGCGCATGGCTCCTCAAGGATGATCATCATCATGGGCACGACCATGGGCACGAGCACAAACAAAAGGTAGGGCAGGATCAGAACCTTCGCGCCGCCTATTTGCATGTGCTGGCCGATGCCCTAACCTCCGTCCTGGCGATCGGCGCGCTCGTGTTCGCGAGCTTCTACGGATGGCTCTGGCTCGATCCAACAATCGGCATTGTCGGCGCTTTTGTAATTGCGCGCTGGTCGTGGGGGTTGATCCGGGATACGGGCGGTGTCTTACTCGACTACGTTTCTGAAGGCGAAGATCTTCCAGAAGAGATTCAGGAAATTCTCGTCAAGGAAGGTGCGGAGATCGTTGATCTTCACATCTGGCAGCTAGGACCAGGTCATCACGGTGCCATTGTGTCGATCGTTGTTGATCACCCACATGCGCCGTCCTATTACCGCGCAAAGCTTGCGGCTATTCACGATCTATCGCATGTGACGGTGGAAGTCGAAGCCCGCGCGGCCTGACCAAAAACATCAATACAGAAGGAGCATCGGCATGAGCCATACCATCCGCGAAAAGCAGAAATTGATCAACCGCGTACGCCGTATTCGCGGTCAGATGGAAGGTGTCGAGCGGATGCTTGAAGAGGATAAGGGTTGCGTGGAGGTCATGCAAACGATCGCTGGTGCTCGTGGAGCTATCAACGGATTAATGGGCGAAGTCATCGAGGACCATATCCTCATGCACCTGGCCGCAGAAGGTCTGGCTCAGAAAGAACGTGACGAAGGTGCAGCCGAACTGATCGACGTCATTCGTGCCTATCTCAAATAAGGTCCATGATGAAGAATGTGTCGCCTTGCACCGATCTGTGCTACTTCGATCCGCGCAACAAATGGTGCGTGGGCTGCGCCCGGACGACGGATGAAATCAAAGCTTGGCGAAAAATGTCGCCCTATCACCGCACGAATTTGTCGACTGAATTGAAACGCCGCATGAAGCGATTGAAAGATAGCGAGGACGCTGCTGCGACAGCCGCCGCCGGCTCGTAATATTTTCCAACTCACAAGGCCGCTGGTGGTGCAACCAGTTCAGCCGCACCGAGCGCGTCTCGCGCTATTGACAACCATGGTTTGCTGATGGCTTGCGCGGATAATCCAGCGATTGCTTTGTCTTTCCGCGATGAATGCCAGCACCTTGATCTGTTTTCATCGCGCGTACTAATGTAGGATAATAAATGCTTAAAAGTTCCATAAATATGCTTACGCCACATATAACTAAGCAACTGATTTATCGAGAAAATATGAGGAAAACGGCTAGTGTCTCTTCAAATACTAATGTGAGAAAAGGGTTTATTCGATTTGTTACGCAAAAAACAGTGGCGGTGTTTAGCTGAGACTTGAATGTGCCGTTTACTTTGGCGAGACGGTCGATGCGTCATCGGATTTCAATACCAGATTCAGCCTGTAACCAAGTGCGTCAGCTACTTTTGCGATCGTTCCGAACTCAGGGTTGCCGTCCCCGCTCAATGCTCTGTAGAGCGCAGGTCGCGTAAGCCCGGTGTTTCGAGAAAGATCAGACATGCCGCGCGCGCGCGCAACAACACCAAGGGCGCGGGCAATATGGTTTGCATCGCCATCTTCGCTGGCAGCTAAAAGATATTCCGCAATCGCTTCCTCACTCCCAAGGAATTCGGCGGAGTCGTACTCAAATGTCTCAAGTGGCATGCCGTTACTCCTTCAATTGCTGCGCTAGCTTTTTGGCCAGTCGAATGTCTTTATCTTGGGTACTCTTGTCGCCACCGCAGAGAAGAACATAGACAACTGATCCGTCGCGGATGAAATAGACCCGATAGCCAGGCCCATAGTTGACGCGGAGTTCACTCACGCCGTCTCCAACCGGCTTTACGTCCCCAGGATTTCCTGCCGCCAGCCGGTCAATACGGTCGGCAATTCGAGCTTGGGCGCGGAAGTCTTTTAGCTTCTTGATCCAGTCCGCATAATCGCGGGTGCGCCTAATCGTAAACATTCGCCAATGTAACCTATAAGGGACAAAATATCAAGGCGCCGCTGCTTTGGCGGGCATAGGCAATTTAAGTTTCTCTAGCCCAAATGTCGCCAACTCAATATTAGGGTCGCCGGTTCTTATCCCCTCAAGGCGATGGAGCTCAATGGATCACTTGTCCGGTGTTACAAGCTCCACATGACTTACCCCTAGGGCTTTTGCCAGTTCATATAATGTAATCACGGTTGGGTTGCGTCGTCCGCGTTCCAATCCACTCAGATATTGCTGACTGTAGCCGGATCGCATCTCAATGTCCTCTTGAGTCAGGCCTTGTTCCCGACGAAGGCGAGCAAAATTCCGACCGACGAGCTTGCGCATATCCATGCGGGAAAGATCGCAGTTTACATACTTCAAGTTTATCAACTATAGTATGTAAATTGCGGTCTGTTGGTTTCTGCGATGGATGGGTCACTCATGGAATTACGTCAACTCTCCTACTTCGTCGCAGTCGCCGAGGAGCTGCACTTCGGCCGGGCAGCGGCGAGGGTGAATATAGCCCAGCCGGCGCTGAGCACCCAGGTGCAATCGCTGGAGCGGGAGCTCGGCTGCCAGCTGCTTACACGCACGACAAGGCGGGTGCAGCTCACCAAGGCAGGCGCGGCGTTCCATAGCCATGCGGTTAGGATCCTGAGCGAAATTGATCTCAGTACGGAGATCACGCGCTCGATTGCCGGACGCAAGATCACCGAGATCAGGATTGGTACCATTTATCCCGCAACCATTGGCGTGCTGCCGCCCTTCCTTGCCCGTATTGCAAGGAAATTCCCCGATATCCGTATGCATATCTGCAGTGGCTCCACCAACGATATTATTCGCCATATCGAGAGCGGCCAAATTAACCTTGGCTTCATTCGCCCGGTGGAAAACATCGGTTCGTTGCGCTTCTTTTCCATAGCCCACGAGCGATATCTGCTGGCGGTCACCAAGGGAAGTCCTCTTGCCAAGCGTGACGAGCTCAGCATTGATGATCTCAAGAATGAGAAAATCATCTCGTTTTCTCGGCGTAACCTCTCCTACACCGAGCGGTATTTCGCCGAAAAGTTCGAGGAATATGATTTGACTAAAAATATTGCCTACAGCTGCGACGACACCTTCTCACTGGTGTCGCTGGTCTCAGCGGGTCTCGGCATTGGCTTTGCCCCGGAGTGGACGATGAACCTTCCAAACCGTAACTTCGAGCTCAAGAAGGTGAGGGGGGTGGACTTCAAGATCGGCCTTGGCATTGCCTGGAACAAGGAGGACCCAACAGCAACACGCGATGACATCATCGATATTGCCCGGACATTCGTCAGGCCGGGTCGATAACTATCCACACCGAATATCGTAATGCTATATCATTCAATAAGAACAATTATGAAACTTGGGGCAAGGTGAGTAGGCGTCCGCAAACCACCGCTTCCGTAGACCATTGTTATCCCACTCGATTGAAATCGCGTCGTTGACGGTTCGATTCCTTGCAAGGCGACGATTTCTTGTTGGCTTGTCGGGATGTTGCGCGGCTGGGGTAGGTGGCCTGTATCATCTGCCCCAACGCCGAAGCACCGATTTGCGGACCTCGCCGGACCAAAGGACGCTGCTGCCGATGGCTACACAGACGAGCCACTGTTCGAGGGGCAGAGGAACTGTCCCGAACGCCTCATTCAATGGTCCGAAGTTGACGACCGCAACCTGGAGTAAGATTGATAGCCCAATGGCCGCCCACAGCCACCGATTCGTAAACAGATGGCGGAAAGCACTGGTAGTTTCAGAACGTGCGTTGAAGCAATTGAACAGCTGAGCAAGAACCAGGACGGTGAACCCGGCAGTTCGAGCCTGATCAAGACTTTGCGAACCTTCAATCAACCCACCCGGCAGGTAAAGATCGATGGTGAGAAGCGTCGCTAGCGCCATCACGAGGCCGATTGCGATCACTCCTCGCCACATGCGAGCGTCGATGGCGCGCTCGTTCGCCCTGCGAGGTGGACGCCCCATCACATCGTCGGTTTCCGGGTCGATGCCCATCGCAAGCGCGGGACCAGAGTCGGTGATCAGATTGATCCAGAGGATCTAGGTGGCCAGCAACGGCAGCACCAACTCGCCGCCAACGTCACCCAACCCGATCACGCCAGCTCCGACAACGCCGAGGAACACGGTCAGAACCTCGCCCATGTTGGACGACAGTAGATAGCGGAGGAACTTGCGGATATTGTCGAAGATGGCGCGCCCTTCGCGCACCGCCTCGACAATGGTGGCGAAATTGTCGTCGGCCAGTATCATCTTGGCCGCCTCCTTGGTGACCTCCGTGCCGGTGATCCCCATGGCAACGCCGATATCCGCTGCCTTCAATGCCGGAGCATCGTTGACGCCATCACCAGTCATCGCGACTACGTTGCCGTCTGCCTGAAGCGCATCGACGATGCGCAGCTTGTGGACGGGCGCGACGCGTGCATAGACCGAGGTCTTACGAACCGCAGCCGCGAAACCCGCGTCGTCCATGGCGTCCAGTTCGGCTCCTGTCAGCGCCTTCGTCCCGTTTTCGACGAAGCCCAGCAAAGCTGCGATGCGCGCCGCGGTGCGTGGATGGTCGCCAGTGATCATCATGACCCGGATGCCGGCGCGGTGAGCAGCCAAAATCGCGACTGCCGCTTCCTCGCGCGGCGGGTCGATGATACCCACGGTGCCGACAAAAATCAGGTCGTGCTCCAGCGTTTCGCTGGGTTGCGGGTCTTCATCTGCTTCCAGCGGCCGATAGGCGACCGCCAAAGTGCGCAGCGCCTCGTCCGACAGACGCTCCACATCGGCGTGTGCGCGCGCGCGCTGCGCCCCGTCGAACGGGGCAACGTCCATGCCAATTCGGATGCGATTGCAGTGCTGCATCAACACGTCGGGCGCGCCCTTGGTGATGAGGATACGTTCGCCCCCATGTTCGTGGTCGAGCTCGATAGTCGACATCATCTTGCGGTCGGAGCTGAACGGGATTTCGCCGATGCGCTCGAAGCGTTGCTGGCGGCGGGCCTCCACTCCGAGCTTGCGCTCCGCAACAAGAAACGCGGCTTCGGTTGGATCGCCCTGGATCTCCCAGGCTCCGTCTTCCGTCATTGCCGGCCAGGCTGCCTCCGCTCAGGACAACGATCTGCTCGGCGCGAAGCGCTCCTTCGGGCGCAACGCCGCCCTCGATCTCCAGGCGGCCTAGCGGCGCATAGCCAACGCCCGTAACGCGGCTGCCGCCCGACGCCGTCATGATCCGCTCGATCGTCATCTCGGACCGAGTGAGGGTGCCGGTCTTGTCGGAGCAGATGACGGATGCCGAGCCGAGGGTCTCCACCGACGAGAGCGTCTTGACGATGGCGTTGCGTTTGGCCATGCGCTGGACGCCAAGCGCCAGTACGACAGACAGGATTGCCGGAAGACCTTCCGGCACGGCCGCCACTGCCAGCGATACGCCCAGCAGCAGCACGGTGATGACCTCGGAAGGGCTTTGTATATCGGATACCAGCAGCACCGTGGCGACCACGATGACGGCGACGACGGCAACGGCAATGCCGAGTGTGCGTCCAATCAGCGCCAACTCCTTCTGCAGTGGTGTCGGCTGCTCCACCGTGGCGTCGAGCATGGTGGCGATAGCGCCCATCTCGGTCTGCATGCCGGTAGCGGTGATGACGGCGCGACCGGTCCCCTGAACGACCGCAGTGCCCTTGAACACCATGCAGGAACGCTCGGCGAGCGGTGCGGGCTCGTCCAGGGCGGCAGCGTCTTTCAAAACGGCCTCGCTTTCCCCGGTGAGCGATGCTTCCTGCACACGAAGGTTCGCCGAGAGCAGAAGCCGACCATCGGCGCCAACGGCGTCGCCTTCTTCAAGCAGCAGGATGTCGCCCGGGACCAGCTCGGCGCTCGGGATGCGCCTTCGCTCCCCGTCGCGCAGCACTGAAGAAGTCACAGCCGTCATCCGCGCCAGCGCAGCGACGGCGTTCGCGGCCCTGGCTTCCTGCACGAAACCGAGAACGGTATTGGCCACGACGACTATGGCGATGACAATCGCATCTACCGGCAAACCCTCTCGGCCTTCGATGAGCCACGCCACAAGGGCGACAACGATCGCGCCGAGCAGCAGATAAACGAGCGGATCCCGAAATTGCCCAAATACGCGTCGCCAGGCGGGCATCGGCGATACCGCCCGCAGTTCATTGGGGCCAAATTCAGTCAGGAGCCTCGCCGCCTCCGATCTGCTCAGGCCATCCTCGGCATTGCTGCCCAACGCGCGCGCTACAGCTTCGCCTGACAATAGCGAATAATCATCAAGTGAAGGAGACCGACTTTGTTCGTTCAAAAGATTATCCTTGCCCTGCGGACTTAACTCACGTCTTCCGCGTTGCCACTGTAGCCAACAAAGTCGCCCAGGGCTCCTCATTCCTCGCGTAGATTGAACACGGCAGTTTCAATCAGGTGTGCTATGGGTTTGCTTCCAGCCGGACGGTCGCCCTCACACCGTGACAGGAGAGGTGACGACGGCAATCAGCGGTCGTGACCATGTTAGGTTGGAGATCGGGAAACCCCACCGACACTGCGGAGCCGAACTGGTTCGAAAGGCGCGTTGTGAAAATTCTTGTGTTGAACTGCGGCAGTTCCAGCCTGAAGGTCGGCGTTTTCGAGATTGCAGAAAAGGCGGCCGAGATATTCAAAGCGACCTACGAGAAATTTGAGGCCGGGAGCTGTTCCTACAAGATCACCAAGGACGGTGTGGCAGAGACCGGAGAAGCGCCATTTGGCGACATTGCAGCTGTCTTAACTGCCCTTCCGCAAATTTTTGATAGCCATCAAGTGACCCAACTGGAAGCGGTCGGCCACCGGATTGTCCACGGGGGCGCAAAGTTCCAAACCACAGTGGTACTTGATGAAGCAACGATTACGGCGATTGACGCACTGACGCCGTTGGCGCCGCTGCACAATCCCGCAAATCTGCTGGCTGTGCACATTGCGAAGGAAGTCTGGCCGAATCTTCCTCAGGTCGCGGTCTTCGACACCGCATTTCATGCCACCAATCCGCCGCGTGCAACGACTTACGCCGTGCCGAAGGCTTGGCGTGATGCCGGTCTGCGGCGGTTTGGGTTTCATGGCACCTCACACAAGTATGTGGCTATGCGCGCCGCGGAGGAGATTGGCGAACCGCTGCGTGATCTGCAGATCGTCAGCGTGCACCTTGGCAATGGTGCCAGTGTGTGCGCGGTCAACCGTGGGGAGAGCATAGACACGTCGATGGGCATGACACCGCTTGAGGGATTGGTAATGGGAACGCGCTCCGGCGACGTCGACCCG
The DNA here is from genome assembly GCF_033447125.1 of Rhizobium sp. PL01. Classification (NCBI taxonomy): domain Bacteria; kingdom Pseudomonadati; phylum Pseudomonadota; class Alphaproteobacteria; order Hyphomicrobiales; family Rhizobiaceae; genus Rhizobium; species Rhizobium sp. PL01. The sequence goes on from NZ_JAWQUM010000013.1 coordinate 164,729, forward strand.
GGCCTGTTCGGCTTTCTGTCGCGGCAACTTGGCCTTTCCATAGCGGAGATAGAGCACGCTCTTTATTCTCAGAGCGGGCTGATCGGACTGACAGGCTCATCCGACATGCGCGATGTCGAAGAGCGGGCCGGAAAAGGTGACACCGATGCCCAGCTTGCCATCGAACTGTTTGCCTATCGTGCCCGGAAATACATTGGCGCTTATGCGGCGGCGATGGGTGGCCTCGATGCGGTCGTCTTTACCGGAGGCATCGGCGAGAACTCCCCGTCCATGCGTCGGCGCATCTGCGATGGGCTGGAGTTCATGGGTCTGCGGCTCGACCACGACCGAAACCAATGTGTGGACCTCGCCAATCACGCTGCCCCGCAGATCCAGGCCTATGGCGGCGAGGTGCGGGTCATCGTCACCGAGACTGCCGAGCAATTGATGATCGCCAGGGAGACAGCCGCTGCATTGACGCCAAAGGCAACCGTGCCCGAACCGATCCCTGTCGCGGTATCGGCCCGTCACGTTCACCTGTCCCGAGCAGCCGTCGAGACCTTGTTTGGAGCCGGATACCGATTGACGCCCGCGGTTCCTCTTCGCCAGCCCGGGCAATGGGGGGCCAGCGAGCGCGTTGTCCTGGAGGGACCCAAAGGTCGCCTGGAGCGTGTCGCCATCCTCGGCCCCGAGCGTCTGCGGACGCAGGTCGAAATCTCAAGAACGGATGGTTTTGCACTCGGCATTGATGCGCCCGTTCGCGATAGTGGCAAACTCGAGGGTACGCCAATGGTTCGCCTCATTGGGCCCGTCGGGAACCTCAATACCGATGGACTGATTGTGGCCGCCCGGCACATTCATACCAACCCGGATGATGCCGATCGCCTGGGCCTTGTCGATGGCATGCTCGTGGACGTTCACATCGGCGATGAGGAGCGCGGGCTGGTGTTTGGCAAGACGCTCATTCGCGTCAGCGCCAACGCCATAACCGAGATGCATATCGATACGGATGAGGCAAACGCTGCCGATATACGCGTCAATGGTGAAGGATCACTCGTTCCCGATCTTCGCGCCGTCGCAGTGACGAACAGAGATTAGCGGATCTATTGCAGGGATCTACGCCTTGCCGATGCGACAGGCACGCAGGGGACGGTCGCCGGAAATGCGACCCTTGGTCGCAAGTTTTTGTGTCTGCAACTTAGTATTCGTCTTGCGCGAATGGACCCAAGGTGCGCTTGATGCGTTAGCGTCGATAGATACGCCGAGAACGGTGTTTCGACTTCGCAGCCGAAATCGCCCCTACGCACATTATCAGGTCTGCGAAGCCAGGAGCCAATATGAGCGATCCCCTGACGGCATCTATTGAATCCAAACGTCTTTCGCAGCGCGAATTGCACGACATCGACGCGTACTGGCGGGCTGCAAATTATCTGACGATCGGCCAGATATACTTGATGGACAACCCACTGTTGCGCGAACCACTTCGGCTCGATCATGTCAAACCACGGCTCCTAGGCCACTGGGGTACATCACCAGGCTTGAGCTTCATCTACGCACATCTGAACCGCATTATCCGAGCACGCAACGAGGACGTCGTCTACGTCTGCGGGCCTGGCCATGGCGGCCCGGCAATGGTCGCCAATACCTATCTGGAAGGCACGTATAGCGAACTCTATCCAGACATCACGCTCGATGAGGCGGGAATGCGAAAACTATTCAGACAGTTTTCGTTTCCGGGCGGAATACCCAGCCATGCAGCGCCGGATGTCCCCGGATCCATCCATGAGGGCGGCGAACTCGGCTATGCACTTTCACACGCCTTTGGCGCTGCTTTTGACAATCCGGATCTCCTCGTCGCCTGCGTGGTCGGCGATGGCGAAGCTGAAACCGGGCCGCTGGCAGCCGCATGGCATTCGAACAAATTCTTGAACCCTGCGCGCGACGGCGCCGTTCTGCCGATTTTGCATTTAAACGGCTACAAGATCGCCAATCCCACCATCCTGGCGCGTATACCCGAGGACGAACTGCGCGCGCTATTTATCGGCTACGGCTATGAGCCGCTCTTTGTCGAAGGGCACGATCCTGCGCTGATGCATGAGCGAATGGCCGTTGTTCTCGACCAGGCGATGGACAAAATTCATGACATTCAAAATACCGCGCGGGGCGGCTCTGAACAGTCGTCCCGTCCCAAATGGCCGATGATCGTCTTGCGCAGCCCGAAGGGCTGGACTGGCCCGAAACAGGTTGATGGCCTGAAGACCGAAGGGTTCTGGCGGTCGCATCAGGTACCGCTGTCGGGGATCGCGAAAGATCCGGAGCATCTGAGGCTTTTGGAGGAATGGCTGAAAAGCTACCGGCCCGAAGAGCTGTTTGACGCGGCAGGCGCTCCCTTGGCGTCAATCCGGGAAACGGCGCCGCAAGGCCTGCGCCGGATGAGCGCCAACCCACATACCAATGGTGGTCTTTTGCGCAAATCTCTCAATCTCCCCGGATTGCAGGATCACGCAGTGGAAACCGGGCAGCCGGGGTCCATGAAAGCCGAATCGACAAAAGCGATGGGCGATTTCCTGCGAGCCGTGATGGAACTTAACGAAGTTGCCAAGAACTTCCGGATCGTCGGTCCTGACGAGACCGCGTCGAACCGGCTACAGGATGTCTTTCAAGTGACAGAACGCGCGTGGATGGAAACGATCCTTCCGGAGGACGTACATCTTGGCCGCAACGGCAGAGTTATGGAAATCCTGTCGGAGCACACGTGTCAGGGCTGGCTGGAAGGTTACCTCCTCACCGGTCGGCACGGGCTGTTTTCCTGTTACGAGGCATTCATTCACATCGTCGACTCGATGTTCAACCAGCACGCGAAGTGGTTGGATGCGTGCCAAGATATTCCATGGCGCAGACCCATCTCGTCGCTGAATTATCTTCTATCGAGCCATGTCTGGCATCAGGAACACAATGGTTTCAGCCATCAGGATCCGGGCTTTATCGATGTCGCCCTCAACAAAAAAGCTGACATCGTACGCGTCTACCTGCCGCCGGATGCGAACACGCTGCTCTGCGTGACGGATCATGTCCTGCGCACGTGGAATCGGATCAACATCATCGTCGCGGGCAAGCCACCGTCCTGGCAGTGGCTGTCCATGGACAAGGCGATCGTTCATTGCCGGGCGGGGATAGGCATCTGGGACTGGGCTTCGACGAAGAACGGAAGCGAGCCCGACGTGGTGTTGGCGTGTGCCGGCGATGTTCCCACGCTGGAGACGCTTGCCGCAGTGCAGATCCTCAAGGAGCTTGCGCCGGATCTGGCCATCCGGGTCATCAACGTCGTGGATTTGATGACGCTGCAGCCAAAAGAGCATCATCCGCACGGCCTCTCAGACAAGGAGTTCGACGCGCTGTTTACCACCGACAAGCCAGTCATCTTCGCTTACCACGGCTATCCCTGGACGATCCATCGTCTCACCTATCGCAGAACCAATCATAACAACATCCATGTGCGCGGTTACAACGAGGAAGGCACGACGACGACGCCCTTCGACATGACTGTGCTGAACGGTCTCGACCGTTACCATATTGTGCATAGCGTGCTGGATTGGGTGCCGGAACTGAAAAGCGTCCGCGTCGGGTTGAAGCAAGTGATGGACAGCAAACTGCTTGAGCACCGGGCATATATTCGCGTGCACGGCCAGGACATGCCGGAAATCCGCGATTGGCAGTGGGTGGACGAACCCGTGTCGATGGCTGGGTGATTGGCGATCTCGCGGGATCGGCGTTACCGAGATACGCGAGCTCAACATATTGGTGGACGCTTCCCGAATGCAGCCTCAGCATATAAGCACTACAAGCGGGCTCGTGTGCGTCGGTTCCAAGCCCAATGCGTATCTCCAGTCGGTCCGGCTACGAACCGCTCGACGATCCGACAGACCCTCGGCAATTGCATTACCGTGATGTGGCCAGACGCCGAAGGCTTTGGGCTGGCTGGCCGCAGGCCGGAAAGAGGGGCGAGAACATCGGATCGTTGAAGATCGTGCCTATCTCATAGCGCAGGCGGATAAGTGTTCAATACTACGCGCCATGCTGTTTCTGAGACGTTTAACGAGGTCGGCTCGGCCGCGAAATCATCATGCGGTTCGGTCAGTGTAAAAAGCGACCGATCGCACCCAGCTTGATGTCCCACTGCGGGATTTCGTGCAACGCCAGAGGCGGGAGGTGGTAGGATCCTCCCAACGTCGCACTCCAACTGAACATATGGGATCAAGACAGATGATAGCGAGGGATGTTATGACGGTGGATGTGGTAACCGTTTCGCCGGACCACAGCGTCAGCCATGCGGCGCAAATTATGCTGGACCACCACATCAGCGGCTTACCCGTACTTGATGATCAAGGACGCTTGGTTGGCATTGTGACCGAGGGCGACTTCTTACGTCGATCGGAACTCGGTCTCCCCGCACTTTCGCCGGATGATCAGCACCTCGGTACCAACGGGGAGAGGGCACGTAGTTATGTGAAAAGTCACAGCTGGAAAGTGGCAGATGTGATGACCGCAAATCTGGTTCAGGTTGACGAGGGAGCCTCGCTCACTCAAATCGCGGCGTTGATGGAGGAGCGCGACATCAAGCGAGTACCAGTGATGAGGGGAGATAATCTGGTGGGCATCGTTAGCCGTGCTGACCTCTTAAATGCTCTTATTACGGCTAAGCTCGACGACACGGCTCCAGGCGACTATGCGATCCGTCGTAGCATTCTTACAAGGTTAAAAGAGAACTCAGACGTAACGGGCGTCAACCTGACCATTACGGTTACCGACGGCATGGTCCATTTATGGGGAGTGGTTAATTCAGAGAGTGAACGGGACCTTCCGCGCGTAGTTGCTGAGGGTGTGAGGGGTGTCAATGGTGTGTACGACCACCTGACACTCTCTGATCGCGTGTAGGACGCATTGGAAAACGGAGCACCACAGGGCGAAACCCAACCGAAGGTGACATCGTGAACATCTCTGAGATGTACGACGATCTAGAAACGTTGCAGCGAGAGACATTCGATTACTTCGTCAATGAGGCGAATCCAACAAATGGTCTTATTCGTGACAAAACTGAAGCGAACTGGCCCGCAAGCATTGCTGCTACCGGTCTTGCGCTCGCCTGCTATCCTGTTGGCATCAAGCGCGGGTTCATGACGCGGAGCGCCGGCATTGAACGCACCTTGGCTACGCTACGCTTTTTCTGGAACAGTGCACAAGGACAGGAACCGGACGCCACTGGATATCATGGCTTCTACTATCATTTTCTTGATATGCAATCGGGCCGGCGAGCATGGGGATGTGAGGTATCGACCATTGACAGTACCTTTCTGTTAGCTGGTGCTTTGGCCGCCGCAGCCTTTTTCGACGCAAATACCGATGCTGAAACCGAGATACGCCTCTTAGCGAATGCTCTTTACAGCAGAACCGATTGGCGGTGGGCGCAGGACGGAGGAGAAACCGTCACACACGGCTGGACGCCCGAGAGCGGATTTATTAAGCACCGATGGGAAGGCTATGACGAGGCACTTTTACTCTATGTCCTTGGGCTAGGCTCGCCTACTTATCCCCTCCCGCCAAGCAGCTACAAGGCCTGGACGGCTACCTTCCGTTGGGAGCGCTGCTACGGCTACGAGTATCTTTACGCGGGGCCATTGTTCATCCACCAGCTTTCGCACGTGTGGATCGATTTTAGAGGCATTCGGGATTCATTCATGCGCGGAAAGTCAAGCGACTATTTCGAGAACAGTCGGCGCGCGACCTTCGTTCAGCAGCGCTACGCCATTGAAAATCCACTCGGCTTTGCGGGATATGGGGAACATTGTTGGGGTATCACTGCCAGCGAAGGCCCCGGCCCGTCTTCACTCAAGCTCAACGGTATCGAGCGTCGCTTTGAAGACTATGTCGCGCGTGGCGTCCCGTACGGCCCTGATGACGGCACACTCGCACCGTGGTCAGTCGTCGCTTCTTTGCCGTTTGCGCCGGAGATTGTCCGGCCAGCGATAAGCTTCTGCATTCACCAAGCCAAACTAAAGGCGTCCAACGCATATGGCTTCAAAGCAGCTTTCAATCCTACGCACCCAGGGACCCCCGACAGTACCTTTGGCTATTGGGTTTCGTCTTGGCACTTCGGTTTGAATGAAGGCCCTATCGTGCTCATGATCGAGAACGAACGCAGTGGCCTGTTGTGGCGGCTAATGCGCGCTTGCCCTTATATCCGCACTGGACTGTGCATGGCGGGATTCGACGGCGGCTGGCTAAATCATCCTGGTCAGGAACTGATGCTACCCGTTCATGGTACAGCGTGACGCTCAGGATGAGACGTGTCATCTTTTCTTGGTCATTGTGTTCTCCCTCCAACTAAAATGTGGAAATGTTGGCTCTTACTTGCAGCGGTCATTTAGCTTCTTCCGAAGACGGAACTCCATCAGTGCTTCTATGGTGGCTCCTGCATTAGGAAACTTCGTATGCCACCGACGCGCCTGTTTGATCGCAACGCGGACTTCGTGATCAGTCGCTTTCGGCAACCAAGAAAACTCGCTAATGTTCATCAGTTCAAGTGCGGGGCCGCCGCGCGCTGCCTTACTAACTTCCCGTCTTTTTGGGGGCTGGAGAGGCGAGCTTCCCAATCGTGCCATCATCGACGGCTCCGGTGTGCGGCGACCGAACGGTATCCGTCCGGGCAAGGCCGTCTTGTAGAAATCATGAGATTTGGCACTGACTGTCCGTATTGACGTCAATAGGGACAGTGCGGAATGGAACGGCTTGAGATTATCGATAACGGCCGGCGGCGGCGGTTTAGCAAAGAGAAGAAACTGCAGATTGTCGCCGAGAGCTATCTGGAACCTGGCTTGTGTGCGACGACGGCGCGGCGACATGGAATTTCACGTTCGCAATTATATGAATGGCGACGGCTGGCACGAGCGTGGCAGTTGGAAGCTTCGGCTGACGTGGGTTTTATCCCGGCACTGCTTGTTCCAGAGATAGGGCCTGCAGCAGGAGCGTTTCCGCAGACAAGCCGGATTGAGGTTGTCAGCGCAAATGGCCACCGTGTGATCGTGGACCGCGATGTCGACGTGGAGGCTCTGATCCGGATCATGCGGGGACTGGAGACGTTACGGTGAACCCGTTTCCGATGGGGACTGCGGTCAAGGTCTGGCTTTCGACGGGATATACGGACATGCGCTGCGGCTTTCCCTCTCTGGCACTTCGAGTACAGGAGGTTCTGAAGCATGACCCTTTGTCAGGACATCTGTTCGTCTTTCGCGGCCGCCGATCTGATATCTTGAAGATCATCTGGCATGATGGCCTGGGGGCATGCCTTTTTACCCGTCGACTGGAAAAGGGTCGGTTCATCTGGCCGAATGTGGAGGGCGGTGCAGTCGCAATCTCACCGGCGCAATTGTCCTATTTGTTGTCCGGGATCGACTGGCGCAATCCGCAGGAAACCTATCGTCCAACGCGGGTCGGATAGCATTATTCCATTGAAAATGTTGAAGGAATATGATCGAATAGCTTTATGAGTTCGAAGCGCATCGATCTTCCTGCGGACCTTGCTAGCGCCTATCAGGCGCTGCTTTCCGAGCGTGAGATGCTGCAGGCCGAGCGCGATCTCGTTGCAGCTGAGCGCAATACGGCGGTGGCACACGCCGCCATTGCGCAAGCCATGCTGTCGGACAGTGAGGCGCTGATCGTCCGCCTGGAACTGGCGATCGAGAAGCTGAGGCGCGAGCTGCGCGGCCAGCGATCCGAGCGCACGGCGCGCCTGATCGACCAGATGGAGTTGCAGCTCGAAGAGCTGGTGATGGCGGCAACAGAGGATGAGGTTGCAGCTCAAGTGGCTGCCGCCAAGGCTTCTAACGTGCGTTCGTTCACGCGCAAACGGCCGGTGCGAAAGCCCTGGCCGGAGAATGTCGAGCGCGAGCGCCGGATCATCGATCCTCCGACCACCTGCGCATGTTGCGGCGGGGAGCGTCTGTCGAAGCTGGGCGAGGACGTCAACGAGACGCTGGAAGAAATCCCGCGTCGGTTTATCGTGATTGAGACCGTGCGGGAGAAGTTTACCTGCCGTGACTGCGAGGCGATTAGCCAGCCGCCAGCGCCGTTCCATGCCACGCCGCGCGGCTTTATCGGCCCTCATCTGCTGGCGACAATCCTCTTCGACAAGTTCGGCATGCATAGCCCTCTCAACCGCCAGAGCACCCGGTTCAAATCCGAGGGCATCGAGCTTTCGACCTCGACGCTAGCCGATCAGGTTGGATTTGGGGCGGCGGCCCTTATGCCGGTCTTTGATCTGATCGAATCTCATGTCTTTGCGGCTGAGCGCCTTCATGGCGACGACACGACTATTCCCGTCCAGGCCAAAGACAAATGCACGACCGGGCGCATATGGACCTATGTATGTGATGATCGGCCCTTCGGGGGCAAGGCAGCACCAGCCGCAATATATTACGCTTCAAGTGACCGGCGCGGCGAGCATCCGCAAAAGCACCTGGCAAGCTATAGTGGCATTCTGCAGAGTGATTGCTACAATGGCTTCGAGCCACTCAGTGTTGCCGAAACGAAAGCGGTGCCCATCACCTTTGCCTTTTGCCATGCGCATGCACGACGCAAATTCTTTGAGCTGGCCGATATCCAGAAGAGTGCTCGTGACCGAAAGCGGAAGGGCAAGCCCATCTCGCCGATCGCCCTGGAGGCCGTTCAACGCTACGACGCGCTGTTCGAGATCGAGCGCCAGATCAACGGACTGAGTGCTGAAAAACGAATGGCTGTCAGGCAAGAGAAGAGCAAGCCGCTGTTCGATGACATGCACGAGTGGCTAAAACGGGAGCGTGCGACGCTCAGTAAATCCTCCGAGGTGATCGGGCCCATCGACTATATGCTGAAGCGATGGGATGGTTTTGCCCGTTTCCTTGACGATGGCCGAATTTGTCTCACGAACAATGCCGCCGAGCGAGCCCTGAGAGGCATAGCACTTGGTCGTCGGAACTGGACCTTCGCCGGTTCCCAGCGTGGGGCAGATCGTGCCGCCGTCATGCTCACCTTCATCACAACATGCCGCCTCAACGACATCGATCCAAAGGCTTGGCTCGCCGACGTGCTGGACCGCATCGCCGAGCACCCTGCCTCTCGTCTGCATGAGCTGCTGCCGTGGCAATGGAAAAGGCTCCGCGAGCCTGAAAAGGCGCAGGTCCAGCCTATCGCCTAACGACAGCCTTACCATACATCAACCCGTACATTCGCGCGCGCGGCAGTTCCGCGGCCTTCAGCGTATGGATACACCGAACGAGCAACTTCGGCAGGCTGAGGCTCAGGAGAATGCCTGCTAGGGTGAGGACAGTCATGAGCAGGAAAGGGGCATCGGGGAGCCAAGTCACATCGAATAAAAGACCACCGGCGACCGAACCGAGTGCCGCGCCGAGGCTCGCCGCAGCCGTTTGCTTGCCCAGTTGCGCGCCCTGTGCCTCGCCGGCCCTGTTCGAAATCCAATACGTCAGGATCGGCGATAGGATTCCGGCGCTGGCCGCCACTGCGCCGATCACCACGAGCATCAGCGTGAAGTCGGAAGCACGAGGAACAAGGAACAATCCGGCCGCCAGCACGCTAAGCGCCGGAGCGATGAACCACCGCGTCGTCTCGGCCTTGATCAAAGGCGAGAATACGATGGCTTGAACCACGAACATTACCACGCTGCATAGAGTGAACATCATGGCGATCTGATACTGGGTCAGCCCCAACTCCTGTTTGCCGCGGAGCGCTAGTCCGACCTCGAATACGCCGATCCCGGCCGCAACGATGAAGGCCAGCAATAGCAGGCGGGGCATGAGGCGGGGCAGCGTCTCGGACGCAGGTTGGCCACGCTTGGCGGCGGCATCGCGCGGTCTGGTTCCTGGAACTGTTATTGCCGTGGCAAATGCCACGAGAAGCGCCAGTATCGCTGTTGCCGCGAGAGGTAGGGTTAATGCCCCGTCCGCGCTGAAGAAAGGGAGCAAGCTGCCTGCGGCCCTCGTAACCCCCACACCCAGCATCGGTCCGAGCAGAAACCCACTGATTCCCGCCAGGCTGACGAAGGTGAGGCGGCGCGCCCGCACATCCTCGGTCGCCGCAATATCCCCGATAACGGCCAGTGCAACCGGGGTGACCGCTGCGGAAAACATTCCACTTAGGAAGCGTTCGGCGTAGACGGCGACCAAGTTCTCGATGAACGCGAAGATCAACATTGTGATGCTAAAGCCGACGAGTCCAATCAAAAGGATGATGCGGCGTCCATAACGGTCAGACAGGCGTCCCCATACCGGCGCAAACACAAAGAGCGAGAGCATGTACAGGCCGGTGAGCAGGCCGGTTGCGCGGGAAATCTCTGCAGCATCGCCACTCGCGCCGAGCAGACGCTCGATCAGAAACGGCAGCAGTGGCAATATAACGCCATAGCCGATCGACACCGTGAATACTGACAGCATCAACACAGCCATCGTGCTCAGGGGTATGCCTGTAGATAAGACACGACCGATCATGATGTCGCCGTCGCGTGTTTGAGCGCTGGAGCAGGTTCGTAATCGCCTCGAACCTTGAGACCCGTTAACCTGGTCCGCTTTAACATCAGGGCGTTGATCGCCACGACAGCCGAACTGCCGGACATTGCCACGGCTGCGATGGTCGGGCTAAGCAAAAACGGAAAGAGCACGCCTGCTGCCAGCGGGAAAGCAACAATGTTGTACCCAACTGCCCAGTAAAGGTTCTGATGCATCTTTCTCAACGTCGCACGGGACAGCTCGATGGCGCCGACCACATCGAACGGGTCGCTTTTCATCAGCACGATATCGGCACTCTCGATCGCGACATCGGTGCCAGCGCCTATGGCGAAGCCGACATCGGCCTGCGTCAACGCGGGAGCGTCGTTGACGCCGTCGCCGACCATGCCGACCTTCTTGCCTTGAGCCTGAAGCTCCTTGACCTTGCTTGCTTTATCGCCCGGCAGCACGTCGGCGAACACGCTGTCGATCCCAAGGCTTTTGGCGATGCGCTCGGCGGTGCCCTGGTTGTCGCCAGTCAGCATAAACACCTCTACGCCGCGTCCCCGCAGCGCCTTGACCGCTTCTATCGCCGATGGTCGCACCGCATCGGCGATGCCAATCAAGCCAATGAGCTTGCCATCGACCGCGAGATGTACGACCGTCCGTCCAGCGCCCTGCATTTCTGTCGATCTGACCCCAAGTTCGCCGAGATCGATCTTGTTCTCGCTCATCAGGAGTTTGTTGCCGAGGAAGGCTGTCTTGCCGTCGATCTCGGCCTGCGCGCCCTTGCCCTCGATATTCTTGAAACCTGTCGCCTTAGGGGCCTTCTCATCGGCCGCACGGCGCAGGATTGCCTGTGCCAACGGATGATCCGATCCGGCTTCCACGGCGGCTGCGGCGGACAACAACTGAGCCTCCGTAGCGCCCGCAGCCGTCACCAAGTCCACGACTTCGGGCTTGCCCATCGTCAGCGTGCCGGTCTTGTCGAAAATGATGACATTCAACTTGGTCGCGTCCTCCAGTGCCGACGCGTTCTTGAACAGGATGCCGTTCACGGCGCCAAGTCCTGTGCCGACCATGATTGCCATCGGGGTGGCCAGCCCGAGCGCGTCTGGGCAGGCGATCACGAAAACTGTAATCATGAGGCTGATAGCGAATAGAAGGGTCTCGCCGATCCACCAATACCAAACGGCGAAAGTGAGCAGACCCACGACAACCGCTGCCAGGACCAGCCATTGCGCAGCGCGATCTGCCAGCAACTGCGCCGGCGCCTTCGAATTCTGCGCTTCCTGGACCAGCTTGACAATCTGGGCGAGCGCCGTATCCGCTCCGACTTTTGTCGCCTGATAACGGAACGTGCCGCTCTTGTTGATCGTCGCTCCAATTACCGTATCGCCGACTTTCTTTTCCACCGGCATCGATTCGCCTGTGAGCATTGACTGGTCGACCGCCGATGCCCCTTCCAACACCGTGCCGTCGACCGGGATTTTATTACCCGGCCGGATCACAACCGTGTCGCCGGACACGATCTGTGCCGTCGGCACTTCCAACTCCTTACCGTCGCGAAACACATTTGCTGTCGCAGGCGCCAGATTCATCAGCGCGCGGATCGCCGCAGACGCGCCTGCCCTGGCGCGCATTTCAAGCCAATGGCCGAGAAGGATAAAGACCAGCAGAATCGCCGAGGCTTCATAGAACTGGTCTCCGCCGTAAATGAAGGTCGACCCGACACTGAACAGGTATCCAGCGCCCACGCTGAGGACAACCAGCACCGCCATATTAGCGACACCGTTGCGAAGTGAGCGGTAAGCCGCGACCACGAAAGGCCAGACCGGATAAAGGATTGCCCCGCTCGCCAGCACGAACAGGACGAGGTCGAGCCGCAGGCCGAATGGTGGTGTGACTTGAATGAAGTCCATGCCCATCGGCGAGAAAAAGAAGATCGGCAAGCTGAAGGCGACCGCGATCCAGAAGCGATTGCGCATGTCACTGACCATGTCCTGCATGTCCATTCCGGCGCCGTGTCCCATCTCATGGGCGATAGCGTCACGGGGCACCTCGGCTGCGGCCGTTCCCTCCCCTTTGCCTGGTGCCGCGTGGATCGCGGCGGCGGGCTCCGCGTGGCCGTGCATGTGTCCTGAGGGCGCGCGCGGATGCCCGGGGGGAACCGTTGTGCTGCCGGGCAAGCAGAGATGCCGTGGCACAGTCTCGCCCCTGCAGTGAAACCCGCAAATCTCGATTTCGCGGGCCAGACTCTCAGTGTTCGTCCGCGCTTCGTCGAATTCGATGGTTGCGCTTGTTGAGCCAGCGTTCATGGCAACGCTGGCCACACCCGGTAAGGCGGCGAGACGCTTTTCGACCGCCGCGAAATCCAGTATTCCAAATAGGTCACGTACTTCCAGCGTTGTCTTTTTCACGTTCGTCTCCTTTGGTTCCCGCGCAGCGCGCCGCGGATCCGTTATGCCGCAGGACATGACGGCGACTGCAATTATCCTAAGCCTGATAGCCGAAGGTCGACATCATCCCTGTCGCCATGTGGTAGAGGTGATGGCAGTGGAAGGCCCACTGGCCGGGATTTTCGGCATCGACGGCGATCGTCACAGAGCGCATCGGAGGAAGCAGAACGGTATCTCTCATCGCTCCTGCGAAGCGCTGGCCATCGATCGCGACTACCTGGAAATGATGGCCGTGCAGGTGCATTGGATGCGCCATCATGCTGGTGCTGCGCAGCGTCACTTCCACGCGGTCGCCCACATCCACCAGGATCGGTTCATTCGTCTTCAACCCCCAGCGGTAGGCGGCCATGTCGCCAGTTAACGCCATGTCGAACGTCTTGTCCGCCGGTCGGGATGGCAGTGACGCAACGGCGCGTAGTTTCGCCTCAAGCAGCAAATCGAGGACCGGGCCGTCGTCATCTCCCGCCGTCGCGATCTTGGCCACCGCCGAACCGGCCGGGCGCAGGATGATTCCGGTCCTTTCCCTGCTCCCCTCGCGCAGCGCCAGGATCGGGAAGGAGCGGGGTTCGCTCGGCAGTTGCAGCCGGACGTCGATGCGCTGTCCCATCGTCATCGGAAATCGACGGCCTTTGACCGGCTCTATCTCCTGACCATCGACAGCGATCAGTTCGCCTTCGAGTTCGCCGAAATCGATCGTAAACGCCGTCGCGGTCGCGCCGTTGATGATACGCACCCGCGCGCGGCCGCCAGCCTCCATGGAGACGACCTCGGGATCGTCCAGCGTGCGATCATTCGCCAGATAGGCGTCGTATTCGATGTCGTTGATGTCCATTGCCATGGCTTGACCGCCGTGGTTCATCCCGGCCATCGCATCCGTTTCCGCCCCCGCCATGCCCATCCCGCTATGGTCCATCGGGATCGCGGCGTCGATATTTTTGCCCTGCAACGCTGCCAGCAGTTCTTCCGGCGGTGAGAACGAGAAGTCGTGAAGGAGAATGACAATCTCCTGCTCGTCCCTTTCATCATCGTTGGAATCGGCGACGATCAGCGGGGCGGCAAGGAGGGTCTGCTCCTGCAGGGTGTGGGCATGCATCCAATGGGTGCCCGGCTTGCCGACCGGAAAGTTATAGCCACGTTCGGCTCCGGCGGCGATGAGCGGGAGCGGCGCGTCCGGCACGCCGTCGCTCGCCCAGGGCGGCGTCAGCCCGTGCCAATGCATGATCGTTGACTCGGCAGTCTCGTTGCGGAGCAGGACATTGAAGGCATCCCCCGCCCGCAACCGGAGGCCCGGGGTGCCGTCGGCCCGTTGGAGGCCGAAGACGCTGGCAGCCTTGCCGTTCACCTCGATCGTGCGGCGGATAATACCAAGCCGCATTTGGTCGCCCGACTGACCAGCGAAGGTCGGCCTTAGCGAGAACGCTGGCGCCGCAAGAACTGCGGCGCCAGTAAATGCGCTTTTAAGGAAATCTCGGCGCTTCATCATCGCCTCCTTCAGTTTCGAGCTCCTGAAATCTCGGAACTCAGGGTTTCATTTAGGACAACAAGGCCAACATTCGACCTGGCAGAGGTGCCCTCACTGCGGCATCCTTGCCAAGGATGCCGCAGTGAGGGTGATCAATGTGTGCTGGGTCTGTCGGAAGCACCGAACAGCCTATTCAAATGCGGGAAGAAGGCTGGCACCCGGGCGGCGTAGCGGCCGTATGCTTCGCCGTACTCCTTTCTTGCCTCGTGCTCTTCCACGAAGGAAAGCCGCACATACATCGCTACCAGGATCGGGAACATCGCAAGGGTCAGCAATGTCGGCCACTGGACCAGGAAGCCCAGCATGACCAGAACGAAGCCGACATATTGCGGGTGGCGGACATAGTGGTACGGGCCGCCAGTCGCGAGGCGGCCTTGACGCTGTGCTTCGTAGAGAATTCGCCATGCGGCCGAGATCAGCACGAATCCGCCACCAATCAGGATGAAACTAGCAATGTGGAACGGGCCGAAATGCGGGTTCAGCCGCCATCCGAACATCATCTCCAGGAGATGACCAGCATCATGCGACAACCAGTCGATGCCGGGGAACCGCGATTGCAGCCAACCTGAAAGCAGATAGATCGTCAGCGGAAAACCATACATCTCCGCGAACAGCGCCACCAAGAAGGCGCTGAACGCACCGAAGGAGCGCCAGTCACGGCCTGTTCGCGGCTTGAAGAAGCTGAAGGCGAACACGATGAAAACCGCCGAATTGACGATGACCAGGCCCCAGAGGCCATAGGCTTGAGATTGCTCGACCATGGTCATGCTCCCTTTCCGCGTGTCGAACCGTTTTGCGCGCTCGGCTCGGTATCCTTTTGCTGGCTATGCCCTCCGTGACCGCCGTGCCCCCTGTGGCCACCATGCATGAACATGTGCAGCAGAGGACAGGCCAACAGCAGCAGGAAGGGAAGGACACCGAGGGCATGCACCCGGTGCTCAGAGAGAAGGAAAAAGGCGGCGATCAGCAGGAACGCAATCGTGACCAGCCCCGCCTTCGAAGTCAAAAACCCACGCGGCCTTGGCTCAAGTTCGCGCTCCGGCTCATGCCCGGCCGGGTGATCAGCCGGATGTTGTGTATGCGGGTCCATAGATTGGGCTCCTTCCACTGGAGAATTGATAGAGATTCGTGCGCGGGGGCCTGGCGACTATCACGCCAGCCACGGCGAAAAATACCGACGAAAACGTCCATGAATTGCCTGCAGGTATCATAAGCGATCCTCAACTTGGCGGGCGCTGCTTCCCGGCGGCTGCTTGGGAATATCGGCGCCCGCTGGCGACGGCATTGTAGATCGAGGCGTACACCACACCCGCGATCAAGCCGACGAGTCCAAGGCCGACAATGCCGTCGAGAACACGACCAGCGCTCATCGGCGCAGTTGATTTGATCGCGCCATGACCCAGCCCGTGGGTGAACGCGCTGAAGAAATCGAGTGTAGTGTTCGGCCAAAGCGCGAAAGTCAGAGCACACAACACGCTCAGAAGAGCGAGCGTAATGCCCATTGCGATGCCGACGGACAGTGTAATAAGCTTATTCATTGGGACTTCTCCCCTTATTTGGCCCGTAATTCGGGCCGTTCGCCCATCCGGTGATCGGTGTGCGAGCAACTCGCTTCGCCGAACCAGGCGCCGCTTCGCGGGTCATTGGTGGAATGACGAGTCTACTGGTTCTGTCAGCCAAACGGATCCGAGAACCGCGATACCGCACCTTCAGCCGAAGTTTGTGGAGGGAGTTTGTGGAGGTCGTAGAAGAGCCTCGGGATCGATGCCTGCTGCCAAGAGCTCGGCATCCACGATGCCGTATGCGGCGATTGCCTCCCGATCGAGAGTCTTGCATCCCCTGGCTGGGGAAACGGCCGTAGCGCAACAACTTGATCCGGCCGAGGGCATGCAATTCATGCTGCAGTCGTGCCTGCAACCGTTTTGCTGGCTGTCCTGGTTCGTTGCCGCAACCCGGTTTGTCACTTGGTGTGAACCGCTGGCGGGGTGCGCTGTACTGTCACAGGCAACACCGAATTTGACAGCGATACCGGAAGCTTGTCCGGAAAGACCAGGTGAACTGCTGACCATCAGGCTGCCTGCGATCAGGACGATCGCGGCGAGCAAGACGCGGAGTTGGGTCAGCGTGTGTTCCATTTTTATAGTATAAGGCATATCACGATAACCACTTTGATCCAAATCAAAGTCAGAACACGTGGAGCGACGTAAGTAGCCAAGCGATGTTTGGAGCCCTGATTGGATGTCTGTTTTGACATTCTGAACGGTAAAGCTCGGAATAGTTCACGAGTATCATCGCGCGGCTGGATGACACGGAGTCTCGACAGCAAGCAGTTAATGCGACAAGTTGCCACCGCTCCTCTTCAGGAGAATGGCCAACAGCAGGCGAGGACGAGACATGAACGTCAACGATCCCGGTCTGGCAGAGGCCAGCCATTCCGCGACAGAACGGTTTAACCGGAATTGCTTCTGCATTACCCTCGACCGCGCCGCACTTGGGGCGGCGCTGGATCACGAGGCCGCCGAAACCGGCTTCTATGAAGCTTTCATCAAGTCCCGGTCGCATCTGTTTTCCAATGTCCCGGTCTTCCTCTCCAGGTCCGCCATAGCAGAGATGGGTGGGATTGTGGAGGCCATTGAGGCAGCGACAAAATTGCCGGGCTACCGCGACACCGTCCTCTCCTGGGCCCCCGAAATCGCGCAACAGGATTTTGGCCCCGCTGGCGCGCTAATGGGCTACGATTTCCATCTCGATAATGATGGTCCCAAGCTGATCGAAGTGAACACCAATGCCGGCGGTGCGTTCCTCAATGCGCTGCTGGCCAAAGCTCAGAAGGCCTGCTGCGCGGAACTCGAACAGGGGCTGCTAGTCGCCAGCGACGATGATTTCGAAACCAGGGTTGTTGCCATGTTCGGTGACGAATGGCGCCGCCAGCGCGGCGCCGGTTCGCCACGAAGAATCGCTATCGTCGATGATCGGCCTGAGGAGCAATATCTCTATCCTGAATTCGTGCTTGCCAGACAATTGTTGCTGAAGCACGGTATCGACGCCGTGATTGGCGACGCGAGCGAACTGCACTATGATGGCGGCAGGCTCCGGCTCGCCGGCCAAGAGATCGACCTCGTCTATAATCGCCTGGTCGATTTTGCGCTGGACCGCCCGCAGCATGCAGCACTCAGAGCGGCGTATCGGGACGGCTCGGTGGTGGTTACGCCCAGTCCGTATAACTATGCGCTTCTTGCGGCCAAGCGCAATCTGACACTGTTGTCCGATCCGGCCGCGCTGGAAGCCGTTGGCCTGTCTGCAGATATGCGCTTGCGTCTTGCCGGTGTTCCGCAGACCGTTCTGGTCACGCCCGACAATGCGGACTTTCTTTGGCGGTCTCGAAAGGACATGTTCTTCAAGCCATTCTCGGGCCATGGCAGCAAGGCCGTCTACCGCGGCGACAAGGTGACGAAAGGGGTGTGGGCCGAGATCGCCCGGGGTGGCTACGTGGCTCAAGCCTTTGCCGCACCCGGGCACCGCATGATCGAGATCGATGGAGCACCCGCTTCGCGCAAGATGGACGTGCGGCTCTATACTTACGATGGCAAGATGCTGCTCTCGGCCGCTCGGCTTTACCAGGGCCAGACTACCAATTTCAGGACGCCGGGCGGCGGCTTTGCCCCGGTTCTGGTAGTATGACATGCCGGATTCATTGGTGCTGACTACAAACAGGGGCTCGTCGAGCATCTGGTTTGCTTTGTTTTCGGTCGCGGATCCTCCAATTTGGCGACTGGATGGCAAGATTAATCGTTGGCAAGCACAACACCGACCTGACCTTTAATGATTTTGGCGGTGAGTACCGAGGCACGCGATTGTTGAAATCAACCACGGGCTAGCTGTGGACGTTCGTCACATCCAAACTGACGGACCAATTGCGGCGCATAGCAAATCTTCGACCGCCGCTCGCACATCTGTTATAAATAACGTCGCCTCGTTTGATTGGTGTTATACTGTTTTCTTCGCTTGCCTTGGGAGGGGTCAATGTGGAGCCGTGCGATCTTCCTATTTCCTGCCGCAGTTATCTCATCCGTGTTTGCGGCACAGGCCGCAGAACGGCCGCCATTTCACGTTTCGCATTTCCAGGACGACGTTACCGTCAATCTAACTGTGACATCGCTGCAGACATCGCTTGTCCGAGACTACGACTTCGATGTGACCGTCGGCCTGACCGAATTCGATAGCGCGGGATCGGTCAGGTACATCGACCGGGGAAGCCACGACGTCCGTGTGAAATGCGATGGCCCAGGCAAGGTCTTCATTGGTGGCGCGGTTTACGTTCCAACCAATGGTGTCGCCGGAAGCGACTGGAAAGAAGACCTCTGGAAATCGGTCTGTATATCCCCGGTTTCATAGGCGGCAGTCGATGCGAGACCGGCAGCGCGACGAATGTAGGCGATGTTGAGCGACGCTTTCCTACCGGTGATATTGACGCCCTTTCTGTACACCCATTCATCGGCCCCAAACATATTCGGGACTTCTTCGATCATGCGCTCCGAAACCACGAGTGGCGATTTCAAGAGACTCGCCAGCGACTCGAGGCGTTGGGCGACGTTAACGGCGTCTCCGATCACGGTGAACTCGTCATGGAAGCCGCTTTCAAGAACGCCGCCGAGAACCGTGCCATAGTGCAAGCCGATCCCCACATCCAAACGGGGGCCACCCTTGCCGATGTTGTCGTTGCGCCAGTCGTCGAGTGCCGCGGTCAAAGCCAACGCACACGCCAATGATCGCTGCGCATCGTCCGCCTTCGGCCTCGGTTGCCCGAACACCGCCATCACGCCATCGCCGATGAACTTGTCCACAGTCCCGCCATAGGCGAACACAGTGCCGGCGACGATGTGCCGATACCCGCCGAGGACGCGGGCAAGCTCGGCTGCGGAAGCAGTTTCCGCATATGACGTGAAGTCACGGATGTCTACAAACATGATCGCCGCGTCCCGCCGCTCGAGGTCTAGCGTGGCGCTGGCGGTTTGAAGATCGGCGACTACCCTCGGCGAGAAGAAGCGCGACAGGTTCATTCGCTTCTCCTCGATCCTCAAAGCCTGCCTCATGGTGCGGTCGTGATCGCGAGCCAACAGATACACGGCCAGCGCGGTGAAAGCGAAACTCAGCGTCAGACCGAGGTCCTGATTGAAGAAGTTAGAGAGCATTGTCCCTGGGATACTGGAGTGGTGACGAAGCGCCATCACGGCAAGCATCAGTACCCATGCCGACACCACTATCGCCGAAAACAAGACGATCAGCCTCCGGTCGAGCTTCAGGGCTACGTGGTTCAGGAGGATGAAGGATACGACCAGGCTCGATGTCGTAAGATTGTGGTCTTCCGTGATCGGACTAGCCAGAATGTGTTCATAGAGAACGACCACGACGAGTGCTGCATCGAGCATCACGAACGTAGTGCCGAGGTGCTTCTGTTTCGGGAAATAGACAGCCGCCGCGACGGATGCGATGCCCACGACCAAATAAACCAGACTCACGATGACATGGGTCGTAAAACTGGCGAGGTCGTCGCCGAACACCAGGTTGGCGAACAGGATTGCAAGAACGACGAATCGCAGCGAGGCCGATCGTATTTCCCGCGTCGACGCACTGTTGCTGAAGGGCGATGTTTTTTGATTCATTAATCCAGGTCGGCACGATCGACAGCTGTCGATCCGGAGGATGAGGTTGGGCGGGCCGAGCGTTTGGAAGGCTCGGCCCGATCGCGTTACTTGATTTCCGTGACGGTCAGCTTGCCCTCGACGCGCTCGGCGACGAACTCGATGCTCGCGCCTTCCTTGAGCTTCTCAAGCATTGCATCGTCCTTGACGCGAAACACCATGGTCATGGCAGGCATTTCCAAAGACTTCAGTTCCTCATGAATGAGGGTGACCTTCTTTGCCTTGGCGTCGACTTTCTTGACGGTGCCCTTGGTGAATTCCGCCGCGAAAGCGCCGGAGGCGAGGGCGATTGCGACCATGGCGGTGGCTGCAAGTGTGAAAACTGATCTCATTGTCTTATCTCCTTGGGTTGGCTCACTTCTTGGCGACGGTCACGTCGCCATGCATCCCGGCGTCGTAGTGACCGGGAACGAGGCAGGCGATCTTGAACGTGCCGTCATTGGTGAACTTCCAGATGATCTCGCCGGACTTTCCAGCGGCCAAACGGATCGCGTTAGGGTCGTCGTGTTCCATCTCCGGGAACTTCTCCATCACGGCCTTGTGCTCCATGATCTTGTCTTCCTGGTCGAGGACGAACTCGTGGTCCAACTCGCCCGCGTTCTTGATGGAGAAGACGATGGTCTGACCCTTGCGGACCTTGAAGGTGTTCGGCGTGAAGATCATCTTGCCGTCGTCCGTCTCCTTCATGGAAACGCGGATGGTCTGGGTGGCTTGCGCCTTCTTGCCGGGCTCGCCGACAGCCATGGCTTCACCGTGTCCACCAGCGTGTGAACCGGAGGCAAGGGCCGGAGACGCGAGCGCCGCGAGGAACAGTGCGAGAATTGCAGTCTTCATGATTCAGTCCTTTGATTGTTTGATGGGATAGAGTTCACGATCAACCGTGCTTCATGGGTTTCGGGGTGATCTGCGTCTTTGCGTCTTTCGCCTTGGTTGTGTCGGGAAGCTCACCCGTCCACTCCCAGGCCTGCGTACCGGGTGGGTTTTCGTACCAGCCGGGATCGGTGTAATCGTCGGCCGCAATCCCCTCGCGGACCTTGACGACGGAGAACATGCCCCCCATTTCGATGGGACCGTGCGGACCCCATCCGGTCATCATCGGAACGGTGTTCTCCGGAATTTCCATTTCCATCTCGCCCATGTCGGCCATGCCAGCGGTTCCCATCGGCATGTATTCGGGACGTAGTTTCCTGATCTTTTCCGCGACTTCTTTCTTGTCGACACCGATGAAGGTCGGGATGTCATGTCCCATGGCGTTCATCGTATGGTGCGACTTGTGGCAATGGATTGCCCAGTCACCGACGTATTTGGCATCGAACTCGTAGGCCCGCATCGCGCCGACCGGGATGTCGATGCTGACCTCCGGCCAGCGAGCCTCCGGCCGTACCCAGCCCCCGTCCGTGCAAGTGACCTCGAAGTCGTACCCGTGCATGTGGATCGGATGGTTCGTCATGGTCAGATTGCCCACCCGGACCCTGACCCTGTCATCCTTGGAGACCACAAGCGGGCTGATGTCTGGGAAGATGCGGCTGTTCCAGGCCCAGAGGTTGAAGTCCGTCATCTCCATGATGCGCGGAACGTAAGTGCCGGGATCGATGTCATAGGCGCTGAGCAGGAACACGAAATCCCGGTCCACCGGCATGAACTTCTCGTCCTTCGGATGGATGATGAACATCCCCATCATGCCCATTGCCATTTGGACCATCTCGTCGGAATGCGGGTGGTACATGAAGGTGCCCGATTTCACGAGGTCGAACTCGTAGACGAAGGTCTTGCCGACGGGGATGTGCGGTTGCGACAGGCCGCCGACCCCATCCATGCCCGACGGCAGGATCATGCCGTGCCAGTGGATGGTGGTATGTTCCGGCAGCTTGTTGGTCACGAAGATGCGAACTCGGTCGCCTTCAACCGCCTCGATGGTCGGACCCGGCGACTGGCCGTTGTAACCCCAGAGATGGGCGGTCATGCCTTCCGCCATCTCGCGCTCGACAGGTTCGGCGACAAGGTGGAATTCCTTGACGCCGTTGTTCATGCGATGGGGTAGCGTCCACCCGTTAAGTGTCACGACCGGCGTGTAATCCGGTCCTGAGGAGGGGCGTACAGGCGTCTGCGTTTCGGCGGTTTCCATGATCGCAGCCTCAGGCAGACCCATATTGGAGGTCTTTGCCCAGGCGGCGGTCGATACCAAAGCGGCGCTTGCGCCGATTATCTGTCTTCTATTGAACATGTCCGTGTCCTTTCCTAGTGACCGCCGCCGCCGCTTTCGGCAGCCGCTGCGACTTCCGTTTCGCCACCGGCTGCGCCCGCGCCGCCGCCATAAATGGCAGGCACGAGATTGGCTTCGGCCAACCAGAAATCGCGTTTTGCGTTGACGGCCAGGAGGATCGAGTTGACCTTCTCCCGGCTGTCGGCGAGCAGTTCAAACGTGTTGGTGATCATGCCGTTGTAGGTGAGGAGGGATTCTTCCTCGATCTTGGTCCGCAACGGTACGACGCTGTTGCGGTAGTGTCGGGCGATATCGTAGTTCGAGCGATAGGCCTGGTAAGCGGACCGCGCCTCCGAGCGGACGTTCACTGCCTTTTCCGCCAGCAGGTTCGCGGCACGCATGTAGGCCAGCTCGCCTTTCCGCATTCGGGCCTTGCCGGAATCGAAGATCGGAATGACGAACTCCAGCGCGACGTTGCCGGTCGTGTCGACTTTCTTCTCCCCGTCCTCCAGTTCCCGTTCTGTCTCGAACCCCGTCAGGATTTCGAGATCGGTCACGTACCGCGTTGCTTCGGTGAGGTTGTAGGACTTGGCCGTGGCGTCGAGATCGAGCTTGGCCATCTGCAGGTCAACGCGACGTTGCAGGGCTTCCGCCTCGATCAGGTCTCGTTTGATCAGACCCTTCGGGAGCTGCGCCAGGCGATTGGGAATCTGGTAGTCGGTGTCCGATCCCCAAAGTCCCATGAGCCGTGTCAGCTCTTCTTTCGCGAGGCGAGCTTCAAGCCGGGCCTTGGCGGTCTGACCTGCCAATTCGGCATAGAACACGTGCTCACGGGCCTGGCCGCCCTTGGTCAGCGCACCCGTTTCGCCGAGTTTTTGCGCAAGGTCCGAAGCTGCGTCTGCCGCCGCCTGCGCTTGGTTGAGCTGGGCGACTGTTTCCCAAGAGGCAACGGCACTGAGCCACGCCCGCCGGGTATCAGCGGCGAGTTGCAAGGTTTGCAGGGCCGCATTGAGCTGGGCCTTGCGGAACTCGGTCTCGGCAATGCCCACGTTCCGTTTATGCGTGGCGAGGGCCAGGATGTTGGTGGCGATCACGCCTTCGACGGTCTTGAATGCTTCAAGCCCGGGTGTGCCGATTCCGATCAATCCGACTTCGACTGTGGGGTTCACGAGCATAGTCGACTGCCATGCATCCGCAGCAGAGTCACCGAGATCGGCATAGGCTGCCTGGAGGCCCTTGTTATTGAGGAGGGCGATCTGCACCGCTGTCTCAACGTCGACGTTTTTCTTCGCCAGCAACGTCTTCACCCGACCCGAGACGGCCTGGGCATCGTGGCGGTTCTGAATCCAGACCGTGTCTTTTCCGGTCGCTTCTGCGGTTTTGTTGGATACGGACGAGAATCCGGAGTTCTTCTGGGAATACTCCGCCGCCGAGACGCATCCACCGAGAATGAGTGGGAGCGCCACAGTCGCCGCGAGCTTGAGTTTCGTAACGTTCATGACGCGCCTCCGTCTGGAGCCTGCGCGTCGTTCTGGTTTCGCCACGGTTTGGGATTGACCGGGGCGCGGTGCGTGTAGCCCGTAACGGGGCTTTGGTAATGAACGGGGCGAACGTCGACCGGGAGGTCGGCAAGGTCGCCCGAAGCAATGACTTCAGGAAGCAACGTGGAAGCGCAACCGCTTGCGATAAGCGGCAAGGCAACCACCAGAAATATAGGTTTCATGGTGTAATCCGAATAGGAGATGGCAGCGGCGCAGCGGGCAATAACACCCACCTACGCACGTTCAGACCCGTAAGGACGGGCGTGTCCTATTCAGATATTCGGGGGGCGATGCAGCGGCACGAGTTCTCCGACGACGCGATTGTCGTCGATGAATTTGCGGATGGAATCCATCTCGACGGGGCCACCGTCCACATCGGCGGTCGCGACAATCGCAAAACTCACGCAGAAGTCTTTGCAACACTCCTGCTTCGCAATTTTTTGAATGTCATCCGGAGAGGCGCTTTCGTCTCCATGGACGTGGTCGCCGTTTGTCATCTCGTGGTGGTCGTCAGGTTGGACAGCCGTCGATCTCGCTATCGACCCATGCATTGCTGCCGAAGCGGCGGGCAACGAGTATCCCGCCAGTGATGCGATGATCACCAACCGAAGCAGAACCAGCATTTTGGCCAATGTGATTCGATACATACCCATGCCCGAGGACTACCATTAGTCCTGAAGGTGTCAATTGCGAGCTTCATCTAGCCGATGATTCGCGTCGATTATGTGGCGCTGCACAAGGAACCATCCCAACGAAGGACCATGAAGAAACCTTGTAGAGCTTCCAACGATGGCAAGGTCAACAGGGCTCTAAAGGGGAGTGTGGAATTTATGGGAGATATGCGGGTTACATTCAGTGAGTAGCTTAACGGCCTATATCGGGCTTTTCCTGGTCGCCTTCGGCGCAGCGACGATTTTGCCATTTCAGTCCGAGCCCGTGCTCATTGGACTCCTCGCTTCGGGCAAATTCTCTGTGCACTACTTGCGCATCGTCGCAAGTGTCGGAAACATTCTGGGAGCAGTGTGCAACTGGATTCTCGGCCGGTTCATTGATCGTTTTCAGGACAGGGCTTGGTTTCCAGTGAAGAAGCCTTCGCTAGAAAGAGCCAGTGGTTGGTATCGGCGGTATGGCCGATGGTCGCTGCTGTTGTCTTGGATGCCCCTGTTCGGGGATGCGCTGACGGTGATAGCCGGAGTGTTGCGTGAGCCCCTGTGGTCCTCCTTGAT
This sequence comes from Rhizobium sp. PL01, assembly GCF_033447125.1. Taxonomy (NCBI): domain Bacteria; kingdom Pseudomonadati; phylum Pseudomonadota; class Alphaproteobacteria; order Hyphomicrobiales; family Rhizobiaceae; genus Rhizobium; species Rhizobium sp. PL01. The sequence goes on from NZ_JAWQUM010000013.1 coordinate 189,893, forward strand.
ACTCGTTACAGTCGCAAAGACCGGCCGCTATCTTGTCCTCGCGGCGCTGACGCTCGGGACAACCTCAGCCTTGGCGTTCCGAGGTATCAACCAGCGGAGACGGGAACATTCTTCTGGAAGACGCGTTTAAGGCGAAAGGAATTGCGTCTCCAATGCCTCTGTTGAGAACATTTTACCGCCTGGCACGAATTGCGGCCCTGTGCCTCATGGTGGTGAACCTCCACGGCGCGGCGGCGGCTGGCCAATTCAGCGCCAATCACAATTGCCCGTCGATTACCGAGCCCGGCCACCGCAATCCAGCATCCGTTCATCATGCCGGTTGCTGCACCAATCTGCACTGCTGCCCGATTTTGGCAGTGCCGCCGTGTGCGGACGCCCGTGCAGTCGGTCCCCGACCTGCTACGCCAATCCTGAACGAACCCAGTCCGTTCCTGCTCGTGCGTGCGTTCCATCCCCCTCCAAAGCTCCTTAGCTGATTTGCTGAATCCAAATATGTGAATCCAAACAGGAGAATAGAGATGAAAACTCTCGTAAAATATTCGCTCGCTGCAGCAGGCGCTCTTTCAATACTCGTGATTATGCCTGCCGCCTCTTTCGCGGAGATGGCCTATCCGGAAAAGTGCAAGTCCGAGATGGACATGTCAAAGATGGATATGATGTCCGGTGACATGGGCATGGGCGACATGATGACCGACTATCAGAAGGCATCAATGGAAGGCATGAAGTCGATGCACATGAACATGATGCAAGGCATGATGAAAAAGGACGCCGACGTCGCCTTCGTTTGCGGGATGATCGCCCATCACATGGGCGCGATCAGCATGTCCGAGGTTGAGGTGAAATATGGTGACAACGAATGGGCCAAAAAGGCTGCCCAGAAGATCATCGAGGCGCAGACCAAAGAAATCGCCGAGATGAATGAGTGGCTCGACAAGGAAGCGAAGTAGGGAAGGGAGCACGAGCATGCATCACCTTTCAGACGAAATGAAAGCCTGCATCGACAATTGTCTCGCTTGCTATCGTGAGTGCTTGTCGATGGCCATGGGGCACTGCCTGGAAATGGGCGGCAAGCACACCGAACCGCAACATTTCAAGCTCATGATGGCCTGCGCGGAAATCTGCCGAACTTCGGCTCATTTCATGCTCATTGGTTCAGAGCATCACAAGCACGTCTGCCGAGAGTGCGCCGAAATCTGCGCTCAGTGCGCGGAGGATTGTGAGCGTGTCGGGGACATGGAGTCGTGTGTAGCGGCTTGCCGTCGCTGTGCGGAGAGCTGCACAAAAATGGCGGCTTGAAAAGATGGTGGAGAGCACGGATGAGAGTGCTCTCCACCAACACCCTGTGTCATCAGGCGTTGTTAGCCTTTGCCCCTTCCAACCAGTAGGTGATCAAACTCGCGGCCCAAAGCGCGAAGAGACCAAGCAGTGCCCACTTGAAGTCGGAGTTGATCGCGAAATTGACAACCGTCATCGTCCCAATCGAAGCCGCGCCTCCAAGGATGGCACCGAACACTGCTATGGGCTCTCGCGAACGGAAGGCTTCAGCGGCAAGCGTGATCATAAGAATACCCGTCGCCATTGCGAAGCCTCCAAGGACCGCAAAGACAAACCCAAGCCAATCTCTCAAGCTGGGCCCGACCGCCAACAGGTCGGCTTCCGTCAACTGCATGTAACGCACGTCTTCGGGCAGCATCGGCGGGCGAAAGAGAACAAAATAAATTCCGATGCCGACCACGATGATCGCAGTCATCGTCAGAAGCAGTGCTGAAGGTGTCCACTTACGTCTATCGAGCATCGTCTTCTCCTCAAAGCAGGCCGCTCTCGTTAATACGCCCATCGCCCTCACGACTGCCGCTGCGTCAGTCCGGGCCGAGTTTCGCCGAAAATGCTGCTTTTGCAGCCGCCGCCATCCGCTTGACGCACCATCTTGCGTAGATTGCACCTAGCAAGGTCCCAGCGATCCGGCCAACCACGGAAGTAGGATAGTCGTAATCGATAAACACGTGGAGACGGCAGAGACGCCCGTTATCCTCTATTTGGAAGCGCATCCGGTAACTTCCGATAACGAGAAGGCGCGGCTCTCCTACCGTTTCCCATGATTTTAGAAACGGTGGTTGCCGCTGAATGACGACTTCCTCCACATATAGTTTCAAACCAGCTACTTTTCCGGTCATCTTGATTACGGAGCCGACACTTCGGCCGCGAGCTTCGTCAAAATCATATGCCATGCTCCCCCACAACATCATTGCCGACGATCTCTCCATGTGCGTGCCGGGGTTTGCCTGGTCGTCCATGTAGTCAAATAGCCGTTCTGCCGACGTCGTCACCTCGACATCTGTCTGCGCCGAGCGTGTGTAGATCAACGTGTTTCATCCTTACCTACGCGGTCGTCGCTGCGGCCGTGACCACCGTGCCCACCGTGACCATGGAATAGATGCAGGACGGGGCAAGCTAACAGGAGAATGTAGGGGGCGAGACCCAATGCATGCGCCCAGTGCTCACGCAGCAGGAAGAAGGCGAGAATGACGCCCAGTGACGCAGCAATCAGCGTCCATTTGCGATCCCATTTCATATCCGTACGCTCCTCAATCTCAGGGCGTTGCCAATCACGCTAACTGACGAGAGCGCCATGGCGGCCGCTGCTATGATCGGCGACAGCAAAAGTCCGAACGAGGGGTAGAGCACTCCGGCGGCAATTGGGACGCCAGCCGCATTATATATGAAGGCGAAGAACAGGTTCTGCCGGATATTGTTCATTGTCGCATGACTCAGTTGGCGAGCCCGCACAATCCCTTGCAGATCGCCTTTGAGCAGAGTAACGCCTGCGCTCTCAATCGCGACATCCGTGCCGGTTCCCATAGCAATTCCGACATCTGCAGCAGCCAGGGCAGGGGCGTCGTTCACTCCATCTCCAGCCATAGCAACGATTCGGCCTTCTTCCCGCAAGCGTTTGACGATCTTGCTCTTGTCTTCCGGCAGGATTTCAGCCTCGATCTCGGTGATCCCGAGTTTTCGCGCAACTGCGTCGGCCGTCGTCTTGTTGTCGCCCGTCAGCATGACGACCCGGACCCCAGCCTTTAGCAAAGCTTGAACTGCATCTGGCGTCGTCGTCTTGATCGGGTCGGAGATCGCCAAGAGGCCTCCAACCCGGCCGTCTATCGCGATGAAGATTACCGTTGCGCCTTCACCCCTCATCGCTTCGGCCTGGCTGATAAGAGCCGAGACATCGATATGAGCTTCCTCCATGATGCGGTGGCTGCCTATGATGAGCCTGCGTCCGTCGACACTTCCCGTGACCCCTTTCGCAACCGGGCTATCGAAATCGAGCGCGACGCCGAGAACCAGCTGCCGTTCCGTCGCCGCGTTGACAATAGCGGTTGCCAGTGGATGCTCGCTCGCCCGTTCCAGTGTTGCCGCCAGGCGCAGCAGTTCGGATTCTGTGAACCCATTTATCGCCGCCATCGACGTTACCTTGGGTTTTCCCTCGGTCAGGGTTCCAGTCTTGTCGACGACCAGCGTGTCGATCTTCTCGAAATGCTCTAACGCTTCGGCATTCTTGATCAGGACACCAAGACCTGCACCTCGGCCGACGCCGACCATGATCGACATTGGGGTCGCAAGACCCAATGCGCAGGGGCATGCGATGATGAGCACTGCGACTGCGGCTACAAGGCCGTGGGCAAAGCGCGGTTCTGGTCCCCATATCATCCACGCTGCGAATGCCACGATGGCAATCCCGATCACCACAGGCACGAACCAACCTGACACCTCGTCGGCCAAGCGCTGGATCGGTGCTCGCGAGCGCTGGGCATCTGCGACCATCCGGACGATCTGCGATAGCATTGTGTCTCGGCCAACTTTTCCTGCCTCCATGACGAAACCACCGGTCTGGTTCATCGTGCCGCCGATCAGCTTTGCACCGGCCTCTTTGGTGACGGGCATCGATTCGCCTGTGATCATCGATTCATCAACCGAACTGCGACCTTCGATAAGGCTGCCATCGACTGGGACCTTTTCACCGGGGCGAACCCGAAGCCGATCCCCGACGACAACCATCTCCAGGTCGATGTCCTCATCGACACCATCGCGGACCCGGCGTGCCGTCTTGGGAGCAAGGTCAAGAAGTGCACGGATGGCACCACCGGTCTGCTCACGTGCTTGCAGTTCCAGCACCTGTCCAAGCAACACCAGTACCGTGATGACGGCGGCCGCCTCGAAGTAGATGGCGACAGAACCGTCCGCCGAGCGAAGAGTCGCCGGAAAAAGACTAGGTGAAAGCGTGGCAACGACGCTGTAAATCCATGAGACACCGGTCCCCATTGCTATCAATGTGAACATGTTCAGGCGCATAGTGACGAGCGACTTCCATGCTCGCTCGAAGAATGGAAAGCCTGCCCATAGGACGACAGGTGTAGCAAGAACAAGCTGAATCCAGTTCGAAGTCTGCGCACCAAGCACCATGTGGAGATTGGTGAGGTGGCCACCCATCTCCAGCATGAGCACAGGCACGGACAGAACGAGCCCGATCCAAAAACGGCGTCTCATGTCGAGATATTCCGCGCTGGGTCCGGTTTCTGCTGTGACCACTTCCGGTTCCAGCGTCATCCCGCAGATTGGGCAGTTTCCAGGCCCTATCTGCCTTACCTGCGGGTGCATAGGGCAAGTGTAAATCACGCCTTCCGTCTGATCGGTGACCGGACTTTTTTCGGCTGCCAGCGTGGCCTGAGCATCGTGGCCGTGATGATGGTGGTGGAGACCTTTATGGCCCTTTTGAACGTCCATTGGATTTAGTTCCCTATTGGTTCGTCTCATTCCGAACGTTCCACCTGGCTGACCCAAGACTTTGCAAGGAGACCCAGTATCGAGGTGTCGGCAATTGTCACCGAAATGGTCGCCGCGCGGTATCGCAGGCAACCGACGATCATTCCGCCGTTGAGCGGAGGTATTCAACCAATGGTTCGGGGAGGGCCGAGAGCAGGTGAGGAGCGGAGGCCGGTGATGGACTGCTGCGGATCAAAGTATCGCTGAGCGCCAGAATCCAGGTGAAAAACAACAGGGTCCGAAGCCGGAAGAATGACGTTGCATAGGCTGCATACGTTTTTGCAGCAACCCTTCTGCTCGGCAGGGTGGAAATCACCTTGTCCAGCTACGTCGCCCATGGACGTTTCGATATGTGCAACTTGAGGTGAGCCGTTATCGCAAATAACGGGAGCAGCCTCGGCCATCGGCGCAACGAGGAACATAATTGCGACCAAAACGGCCAGCAATTCTTTCACGTATCGTCGAATGGTTTGGCTTACGGCGAACATGTTTTCGCTCGGACCCTATTATCGTATTCAAGCACAGTGCCGTGCCGTTGCAAGAGTTGCGTTGATCTTGATCAAACGCGAGGACGTTTCCAGACACCGAAGGTTGGGCGTCCGTCTGCCGGGATGGTCAAAAGCGGGAGGAACAGCCTCCGGGAAAATGGAGTGTAGCATGGGGATGAATGCGAGCGCGAAGAAACTAGCCGTTCTTGTGCTTCCGATAGCCGTATTCGCCACGGCGATCTCCATAGCAACCGCCCAGACCGCCGCGCCCGGCAACGTTGTCCAAAGACAGGACGGCATGAAGGCGATGGCAAACGCCGCCAAGTCCATCAACGCCATGTTCAAGGACACGTCGCCCTACGACGCAAGAGCGTTCAAAGCGGCCGCCGAGACCATTCGGGTTCACTCGGGAGCTACCCTGTCGGCGCTGTTCGACGGTTCCGGCACCACGGCTGTCTCAAAAGCTAGCCCAAGCATTGAAACCGACCGCCAACAGTTCGACAAGCTGGCAAACGATCTTGGCATTTACGCGTCGGCCCTGTCCGTCGCAGCGGATCGAAATCCTGACACGCTCGGCCCCGGAATGCGGATGCAAACGGGAGATGCCATGGGAGGCGGACCGTTCGCAAGAAAGGTCGATGCAGCGAGAGATGCAGCATCGATGCCGGCAGAACATGCTTTCCACATGATGCTTCAAACTTGCACATCGTGCCACGCGAAGTTCCGGGTCAAGACGGACTGATCAAATTCATTTAGACAACGTTGGCGAGGCCGAACTTGGACGGCACGCCAGTCCCGCTGTCCTCCAGGGTGTCGGCGAAACCTTCGATGATCGGGCAGTCCGGCCGCTCGTCGCCGTGGCAGTGACTGGCCAAATGCTTGAGCGTCTTTGTCATCGCGGCAATCGCCGCAGCCTTGCGCTCGAGTTCCGCGATGTGTTCAAGCGCGATCGCCTTGACGTCGGAACTTGCTCGCGAACGGTCCCGCCACAAGGCTAGCAGCGTCTTCATTTGTTCGACCGAGAACCCGAGGTCGCGAGCACGGCGAATGAATTGCAGCGTATGAACGTCGTTGTCGCCATATGTGCGGTAACTCGACTCGGTACGGTGCGCCGGCGTGATCAATTTGATCTGCTCGTAGTAGCGTATCATCTTGGTCGAGACGCCCGAGGCCTTGGATGCTTCACCGATGTTCATCGTGGTTTCCTTCCGTCAGGTTGTCTTGAAGCGCCGCAGGCGCAGCGCGTTGGCCAGCACGAACACGCTGGACAGGCCCATCGCGCCAGCGGCGAGGATCGGCGACAGCAGCGTGCCGTTCACTGGATAGAGGACGCCCGCCGCCACCGGAACGAGGCTGACGTTGTAGGCGAAGGCCCAGAACAGGTTCTGCCGGATGTTGCGGATCGTCGCCTTGCTGATGGCAATCGCTCGCGGCACTCCGTTGAGATCGCCCGACATCAGCACCACGTCGGCGCTCTCGATAGCGATGTCTGTTCCAGTTCCGACCGCAAGACCGATGTCGGCCTCTGTCAGGGCGGGTGCATCGTTGATGCCGTCGCCGATGAAAGCCACCTTGCGCCCGCCGCTCCGCAGCTTGCGGACCGCTTCGACCTTGCCGTCGGGCAGGACTTCGGCGACGACCTCGTCGATGCCGAGCTGGCGGGCGATCGCCTGCGCAGTGCGCCTGTTGTCCCCCGTGATCATAGCGACCTTCAGGCCGAGCGCATGCAGAGCCTTGATCGCTTGTGGCGTCGTTTCCTTGACGGGATCGGACACGGCGATGATGGCGGCCAGTCTGCCGTCGATGGCGGCATAGAGCGGAGACTTGCCCGCATTGCCCAGGGCGGCGGCCTGGTCCGAGAACGATGAGATATCGATTCCGCTCCTCGTCATGGACCTGTCCGCGCCGACTAGCACCGACCGACCGTCGATCCGACCGCTGACACCGTAGCCGGGCGAAGCCTCGAAATCCGAGACGTCGGGGAGTGAAAGGCCATCGGCTTTCGCTGCGGCGACGATGGCTTCGGCGATCGGGTGCTCGGACTGCGTCTCCAGGCTGGCCACAAGTCGAAGCGTTTCGGCACGGTCGAAGCCAGCGCTGACAACGAAGTCTGTCAATTCCGGCTTGCCCTTGGTCAGTGTGCCGGTCTTGTCCAGTGCCACGACGTCGACATCGCGCAGGGTCTGGAGAGCTTCGCCCTTTCTGAAGAGGATGCCGAGTTCGGCCGCGCGGCCCGTGCCGACCATGATGGATGTCGGGGTCGCCAGGCCCATAGCGCAGGGGCAGGCGATGATCAGCACCGCCACGGCATTGACCAACGCGAAGGTCAGCGCAGGCGAGGGGCCGAAGAGAAGCCATGCCATGAAGGTGAGGGTTGCCGCTGCGATCACGGCCGGCACGAACCAGCCTGTCACGCGGTCGACCAGCGCCTGAATCGGTAGCTTGGAGCCTTGCGCGGCCTCGACCATCTTGATGATCTGGGCGAGCAGCGTGTCCGAACCGATCTTCGTCGCCTCGAAGGTGAATGACCCGGTCTTGTTGATCGTGCCGCCGATCACCTCGGCGCCAGCGGATTTCTTAACCGGAACGGGTTCGCCCGTGATCATGGACTCGTCCACGTAGGACGTGCCGTCGGTGACGCGGCCGTCGACCGGGACTTTTTCGCCGGGGCGGATGCGGACGAAATCGCCGAGGGCCACGTCCCCGATTTCGATCTCGACGAAGTCCTCGCCTCGCTTCACGTGCGCGGTCTTCGCCTGCAGGCCGATGAGGTGCTTGATCGCCTGGCTGGTCTTGCCTTTGGCGCGCGCCTCGAGGTAGCGGCCGAGCAGGATCAGCGTGACGATGACGGCGGCCGCCTCGTAGTAGACGTTGGCCGTGCCAGAAGGCAGCACGCCCGGCAGGAACGTCGCGACGACCGAATAGCTCCAGGCGGCCGAGGTGCCGAGCACCACCAGCGAATTCATGTCGGGGGTCCAACGAAGCAGGTTGGGAACGCCCTTCCTGAAGAAGCGGAGGCCAGGTCCGAACAGGACGATGGTGGCGAGGACGAACTGGATGACAAGGTTGTTGCCCATGCCGATGTTCACCATGATCCAGTCATGGATGGCCGGGATGAAATGCGACCCCATCTCGAGGACAAACAGGGGAAGCGTCAGCGCGGCTGACAGAGCCAGCGACATCTTCAGGCGGTTGGCCTCGCGGTCTCGACGATCCTCGTTGTTATCCGTGGAGCGGTCCGTGGTGATCCTGCGCACCTCATAGCCCGCAGCGCGCACGGCATCCTCCAGGGAGAGTGCGGAAGTCCCGGAGACAATACGGACGGTCGCCCTCTCGGTCGCGAGGTTGACCGAGGCGTCCTTCACACCTGGAACGGTTTTCAAAGCCTTCTCGACGCGGGACACGCACGAGGAACAGGTCATGCCTTCGATGCCGAGTTCCTGGGTGACAATCTTGGGCTCGTATCCGGCATTTTCGATTGCGCGGAGTACCCCATTGGTATCCGGCGCTCCCGTGAAGCGAACGGTTGCTCGTTCCGTAGCCAAGTTCACGTTGGCCGAAGCAACGCCAGGGACGGCCGCAATCGCTTTTTCCACGCGAACGACGCAGGAGGCGCAGGACATCCCTTCGATACCAAAGTCCGCAGCTATCGGCGTCGCGGCCGCGATTTCTATTTTTGATGATGCAGTCATGGGACTATCCTCATTGAACTGCACATATAAGTAATCCTTCCCATGATGGTAAGGTCAATAGCGAAACAGCAATTCGTTGAATTAAATGCAAGAACACAGGGTTTTATCTCGCCGACAAGGGGTCGTGGGCGGCGATTACCACTGGTAGACAACGGGTGCGTACCTCAACCAGAATGTCACATTTTCATCTTGAACCCCTGATACTTTAGACTAAAGTTGCATGCCGTTGGGAGGCGGCTTTTCGCAAAAAAAGATGTCAATTCTTGGGAGGGAAATGATGCAAAAATCCGATATCGCAATACCGCCAAAAGACCTTAATATGCTCCAGACGGTTCTTGACGCTTGGTGCACTCAGCATCGCATTCTGCGCAAGGATGCGACTACCGAAGCGAAAATATTGATCAATGAATACAAGCGCGGCAATCGTTCACAGATCGCGCTCATCGACGCACTGATCAACAGCACCACGCACTAGCGGGTTCAAACTGCCCCTTATAGTCGAGAACCCGGCCTCAGCAGCCGGGTTTTTCGCGCTCGGTCGAGCCGGTTCCAGACAGCGTCCTTAAACATCACTGCGAAGGCTGTAATAATCGACCGACACCGATGTCCAACGGTGTGCAAGAGTCCGCTCGGCGTATTAGTCGTCCGGTCCGTCATCGGGAGCCAAATTGTGGGCTCGCCATTCCTGCTTGGGGATTTCGCTACCCACCAAAAACGCAAACGAGACAATCCTACTGATGTCGGCGGTCACGGCACATTTGAAACCGATGTTGTACCAATGACTTCTACTTCGAAATGCACCGCCGCCGGCGTCAATTGCGGTGGCTGCCATTTTCGGGTCTGACATCGCGTAGGCCACGAGATAGTCCGGTTGAAACGTTTTGTTCCATCTATGGACCTGCTCCATCGCTTCGATGTTGCACAGCTGAATCATATGCTCTTCGGTCGCCAATTTGCGGAGAGCTTCTCGAACCTTCTTGCTCCTTGGGGCCGCCAGTATCTTGGCGGCATACAGCTGGCTCGCAGCAACCATTCGCGCGGGCTCGACATCGCGTTTTCCGATAGGCGGCAGTTCTTCGGCACTCGCCTTGTTGGTTTCCTCGGCCTGAACAGCTGGGGCCTCCGCAACAGGGCCAATGCGCTCGGTGGCTATTGGCGGCTGTACCGCGAGGTCCACATTTTGCGGTGAGACCATTTCAACGGTGATACCCTCGTCATCCGGTGGGACAAATTTCCGCACGCTGGGAATGATGGTCAAAACGATACAACCGAAAACCAAGTGGGCGATAACAGAGGCAAGGACGCTCCAGTTCCAGCCTCTGTGCTTCGACCTCGCGCCGTTACACCTCAACGGCAGCGATGCCGTGCGTCCAACATCGACATATAATGAATTGACCGTCGGGTAGCTCGAAGAATTCATTCAGTCCTGTCCGAAGCAAGCCGGTAAACTCGCCGTTTCCGCATGGCTCGGCCAGGCAGATACCACTTCATCGCATAATTGCCATGGCAAACTCACGGATATATCGCAGCAGGTGATGCCCTCGCTCGTCAGCGGAGGCATCACCTTGCTCAATAAAGTCGGCTGACAGTCACAGGATAACCAGCTTTCTCAATCGCCTGGCCAATCACGGAAGGATCAAGAGCTGTCTCCACCTTCGCCTTCCTTGACGCTAGATCGATTGTAGCAGCGGCGCTCGGGTCGGCGGATTTGATAGCTTTCTCCACGGTACCCTTGCAGTGGCCGCATGTCATGTTGGGGATATCGAACTCGTACATCTGTTGTCTCCTTTCGATGTGTTGCCATGAATGTAGGGCTTCCAACGATGGGAGGGTCAAGGGGCCCCGGTCAGAATATAACGTTTTTTTGCATTTCCGTACACGCGAAGGAATATCAACCATTTGCGACCATGTTTCCCCACGAGGAACCAAGCAACTGCACTTTTTCGTGAGATGTCTTCCAATGAAGGTGGCTCCGTGCCAGACTAACACCATGAGGTTCATGAAGGTCATCCATCGACTGCTGTTCGTGACCGCCATGCTCGGGATCATCGTCGGTCCCATGAGTATCGGGGCGGCTGACAGTGTCATGGCCGCCTCGGGACCTGTCGCGATGGACGGTATGGCTGGCATGGATATGCCTGACGACATGCCGTGCTGTCCCGACGAACAACCGACCAAGCCTGACTGCGGGAGCAAATCCTGCCCGCTTGCAGTGCTCTGCACGACGGCGATCGTCGCTCAGGTGACGACCTCACATTCGTGGTCGTTGAACGTCGGGTGGACCGCCCATCGATTCCTTATTTCTCCACATGCCGAGCTTGTCTCCTCGCTGGTTGATCCGCCAGTGCGCCCTCCAAGAGTCTGATCCCAGGTCATCGAACACGTCGTCGATTCCGCACGGTCGCAAGGTTGCATCCACGCGGTACCGATGGTGATCCATATTGACTGAAGACGAGGTCGCAGACCCGTCAGGATGAGACATTGAATCATGAAACAGACCACATTTTACGCGAGGATCGCGCTCCTTGCTGGCGCAATGCTGTCCAGCACCGCCACCGTTTCCTTCGCCGGAGCGCAGGACTACGAATTCCAGGCCGTCAGGACGGACATCAAACAGGGGGCTGGGCAATCAGTATCCGTCCGCCTGATCGATAAGCGAACTGGCAAGACGGTCCCAGATGCAGTCATCTTTACCACCCGTATGGATATGGCTCCAGAAGGCATGGAGATGATGACTACGACTGTGGACCCGTCAACCTCCGCTGAACCGGGCGTCTACGCCTTCACGACGAACCTTTCCATGGAAGGCGGATGGCGGTTCCAGGTCGCCGCCAAGGTTCAGGGTGAGCCTGAGACGGTCAAAGGCGAAGTCGTCTTCAAGGCTGTCCCGTGAGCACCTCGCGCATCATTGCCACGCTCTCCCTCGCCGCGATCGTCGGCGGGGGAGGCTATTGGGCCGGAAAGAACGATGTCGGTGCATACTTGCAGCGATACGTCAAAGGCACCGGGATGGCCGCAGAGGCGGAACCGCGCCGCGAAGGGACGGGAGCGGTGATCTACTATCGCCACCCGGACGGCGCGGCCGAATACTCCGCCAAACCGGCGAACACGGATGACGGGCGGCCGTTCACGCCCGTCCGGGGAAGCGAGGAGATCAGCCTCGGTGCGACCGGCTCAGTCGCGCCTGAGGCCGGCACGGCAGCCGTTACACCCGAACGGAAGGTCCTGTACTACCGCAACCCCATGGGCCTTCCCGACACTTCCAAGGTGCCGAAGAAGGACTCCATGGGAATGGACTATCTCCCTGTCTATGACGGCGAAGTCAGCGACAGTTCCACCGTCGAGGTTACGCTCGGCAAACTCCAGCGGACGGGAGTGAAGACCGCGCTCGCCGAAAAGATGAGCGTCAGCCGGAAAATCCGGGTGCCCGGAACCGTCACACTCGATGAGCGCATGGTCAGCATCGTCTCTATGCGGGCGGACGCCTTCGTTGAGGAGGTTTCAGACGTCACCACGGGCGACCGGATCGCGAAGGGAGAAGACCTCTTTCACTTCTATTCGAAGGAGATCGCCACTGCTGGGGCCGAATACGCGACCGAGATGCGCAACGGCGGCAAGCTGGGCCCCTATACCGGGTCCGCTCTGCGGCTGAAGAATCTGGGCGTGCCGACGGCAACGATCACCAGCATCGCTACTGAGCGGAAGGTGCCCCAGAGCATCGCCTACACCTCGCCCCGGGACGGGGTCGTGCTGGAGCGCATGGCCGTGAGTGGCATGATGGCCGAGGCTGGAGACATTCTCTTTCGCATCGCCGACATCTCGAAGGTCTGGGTGATCGCAGACGTTCCTGAATATGAGCTGGCCTCCGTCCGCAAGGGTGCTATCGTCTCCGTGGCCGTTCGCAATCTGCCTGGCACGACGTTCAAGGGAACGGTTGACCTCATTTATCCTGAGATCCAGATGCAAACCCGGACCACGAAGGTGAGGATCGAGCTTCCAAATCCGGACGGCCAACTAATGTCCAACATGTATGCAGAGGTTGAGATCGAAGCCGGAGCCGGGAATCCGGTCGTCGCCGTTCCCAACAGTTCGGTCATCGATACGGGCGACCGCCAGATCGTCTTCCTCGACAAGGGCGAGGGCAGGTTCGAACCGATCGATGTCGGACTGGGCGTTCGAGGCGAGGATATGACCGAGATCACCAAAGGCATCGCCACAGGCGACCGCGTCGTCGTTTCCGCCAACTTCCTGCTGGACGCCGAAAGCAACCTGAATGCCGCGTTGAGCGCCCTGACGACCGACGAGGTGAAACCATGATCGCGCATATCATCGCATGGTCCGCCCGCAATCTCCTGTTGGTCTTTTTCGGCGCGGCGCTGTCCATCGCGGGCGGCGTCTATGCGTTGCGCACCTTGCCGCTTGATGCAATCCCTGACCTGTCCGACGTCCAGGTCATCGTCTTCACCGACTATCCGGGACAGGCTCCGCAGGTTGTCGAGGACCAGGTCACCTATCCGTTGACCACGTCGATGCTGACCGTGCCGAGGTCGAAGGTCGTGCGCGGCTTCTCGTTCTTCGGCGTTTCGTTCGTCTATGTGATCTTCGAGGACGGCACCGATCCCTACTGGGCGCGCAGCCGCGTGCTCGAATATCTGAACGCGGCCGCAAGCCGTCTGCCGGACGGTGTTTCACCGAGCCTCGGCCCGGATGCGACCGGCGTGGGCTGGGTCTACCAGTACGCCGTTGTCGCCAAGGAACTGTCGCTGGCCGAACTTCGGTCGCTTCAGGACTGGGTGGTGCGCTTCGCCGTCTCCAAGTCCGATGGCGTGGCGGAAGTCGCCAGTGTCGGCGGCTTCGTCAAGCAGTATTCCATCGTCGTTGATCCCGCGCGCTTGAAGGCACAGAACGTCTCGCTGTCGGATATCGCCGACGCCGTGCGCTCCAGCAACCGCGACGTCGGCGGCCGGACCGTGGAAATCTCCGAGTTTGAGTTCATGGTGCGCGGCAAGGGCTACCTGCAGGGTATCAAGGACATCGAGAACATCGTCCTGAAGACGAATGCTGGTATCCCGCTGCGTCTGTCGGACGTCGCGAGGGTCGAGCTGGTCCCGGACGAGCGGCGCGGCATCACCGAGCTGAACGGCGAGGGCGAGGTCGCAAGCGGCATCGTCCTTCAACGCGTTGGAGCCAATGCTCTGACTGTCATCGAAAACGCCAAGGAGAGCCTTGCGGCGATCCAGAGCAGCCTGCCTGCCGGAACCGAGATCGTTCCCGTCTACGACCGTTCGAAACTCATCGAAGCGGCGATCGAGACTCTGAAGGGCACGCTGATCGAGGAATCGATCGTCGTCGCGTTGGTGACGATTGCCTTCCTCCTGCATGTGCGCAGCGCGCTGGTGGCGATCATCATGCTGCCGATCGGCATCCTGATCGCCTTCATGGCGATGCGGGCGCTCGGCCTGGGGGCGAACATCATGAGCCTCGGCGGTATCGCCATCGCCATCGGTGCGATGATCGACGCCGCCATCGTCATGATCGAAAACGCCCACAAGCATCTGGAGCGCGCGCCACCGGGAAAGCCTCGAACCGAAGTCCTGATCGAAGCGGCAAGCGAAGTCGGCCCGCCGCTGTTCTTCAGCCTGCTGATTATCACGGTGTCGTTCCTGCCGATTTTCACGCTGGAATCGCAGGAAGGACGCCTGTTCGGACCGCTGGCCTTCACCAAGACCTTCGCGATGGCAGCGGCCGCGCTGCTGTCCATCACGCTTGTGCCGGCACTCATGATCCTATTTGTCCGGGGCCGCATTGTCCCGGAACACAAGAACCCGCTCAACCGTCTGCTGATCTGGATATACCGTCCGGTCATTGCGGGCGTCCTGAAGGCCAAGACCCTGACGATCCTCGCAGCCGTCGCGGTTCTCGCGGTTACCGCCTGGCCCGTCCAGCATATCGGCAGCGAGTTCATGCCCAATCTCGACGAGGGTACGCTGATGTACATGCCGACGACGCTTCCGGGCTTGTCGGTGACCAAAGCCGCCGAACTGATGCAGACGCAGGACCGCATCATCAAGTCGTTCCCGGAAGTGGAGACAGTGTTCGGCAAGGCGGGGCGTGCGTTGACGGCAACCGATCCGGCTCCCACCGAAATGTTTGAGACCATCATCACGTTGAAGCCGAAATCCGAATGGCGGCCAGGCGTCACCTCCGACAGCCTCAAGCAGGAGATGGACGCTGCCCTGCAGTTTCCCGGCGTCTCAAACGCCTGGACCATGCCGATCCGCGCCCGCATCGACATGCTCTCGACAGGGATCAGAACTCCGGTAGGCGTCAAGGTCTATGGCACCGACCTCAAGGAGATGGAAAAGGTCGCAAGGAAGATCGAGACTGTCCTGAAGGCGGTTCCGGGAACGTCGAGCGCCTACGCCGAACGGGTCATCGGCGGCTACTATCTCGACATCATCCCGGACCGCAACGCGCTCGGCCGCTACGGTCTCACCATAGACGACGTGCAGGACGTCATCGGGATGGCCCTGGGGTCCGAGGTTGTCACGTCGACAGTCGAGGGCAGGGAGCGGTATGGCGTCGCCATCCGTTACCCGCGGGCCTTTCGCAGCGACCCGCAATCCATCGCCCGCGACGTTCAGGTCTCCCTGCCGGGCGGCGGTACAGTTCCGCTGGGCGAAGTCGCGGAGGTCAAGCTCACCCGCGGTGCTACGACCATCCGGACGGAGAACGGCCAGCTTGCCGTCTACATCTTCGTCGATATCGCCAACCGCGACCTCGGGGGTTACGTAGCGGAAGCCCAGGCTGCCGTCGCCGCAAGCGTCGAGATGCCCGCGGGTTATTCCGTCGCATGGAGCGGCCAGTTCGAATATCTCGAACGGGCGAAGGCTCGTCTGATGATCGTCGTTCCGCTGACGCTCGCGCTGATTTTCCTGCTGCTGTACCTGAACTTCAGGGCGCTAACAGAGACGCTGATCGTCATGCTGTCGCTGCCGTTCGCGCTGGTCGGCGGCATCTGGATGATGTGGTGGCTCGGCTTCAACGCGTCGGTTGCCGTCGCAGTCGGCTTCATCGCGCTCGCCGGCGTCGCCGCGGAGACCGGGGTGATCATGCTCATCTACCTCGACCAGGCTCTGAGGGACGAGAGGGCGAAATGCGTGGCCGAAGGCAGGACATTCGAAAAAGAAGACCTCAATAGGGCGATCATGGTCGGGGCGGTCGAACGTGTTCGGCCAAAGATGATGACCGTCGTCGCTATCATGGCGGGATTGGTGCCGATCCTCTGGAGCACGGGTGTCGGCTCCGAAATTATGCAACGAATCGCCGTGCCGATGATCGGCGGTATGGTATCATCGACCCTTCTCACGCTTGTCGTTATTCCGGCCGTCTACGGAAGTGTCAAAGGCTGGCGACTGCCGAACGCCACACTCTCGAATGAAAATTCATCGACACAGAACGCAATCGAGCCAGATATGCTGTCATTACGGAAAGGAAAAATCGTATGAACCGGAGACAATTCCTCTGCTCGGCAGTCGCCAGCCTTGCTGCAACGAAGACCGCCCCGGCACGGGCATCCCAGCTTGAAATGACGGTCTACAAGGACCCAAATTGCGGGTGCTGCCATGCCTGGGCCCAGGCAATGAAGGATGCCGACTTCGCGGTCACCATACGGGATATGGAAGACCTGAGCTCCATCAAGATGAAGTACGGCATTCCAGACGTGATGCAAGGTTGCCACACCGCGGTCATCGGCCCCTTCTTCATTGAAGGCCATGTGCCTTTGGAGGCGGTCGAGAAAATATTAAAGGAAGCGCCCGGTATTGCGGGGATCGCAGTTCCCGGCATGCCAGCGGGTACACTTGGCATGGGAGAGGACCCCAAAGCAGAATATGATGTCTATGCTGTGGGGAAAACTGGATCGCACTCGGTATACTTGCAAGTGCGCCGCAAAGCCTAAGGCCAAACATGAGTTAAAGATCGCCAGAATATCAAAAGGCCGGTTTTCGCAGGCGCTATCAGATGCTCAACGGCTTAAAACTAGGCTTGCACATGGATCAACGGCATAAGGCGGCGCCTTGCACCTCAATGTTCTTGTTTGTTGCGTGGCCTTATTTCCACAAGAGTTTGATGAAGCGTTTGTGGGTTCCCGGACACCGGTCCCTTGTCGGCAAGGGCGTAGAGTAGGAGCCCACGGGGCCAAGATAAAGCGGGATGAAACCACACTTCATGACAGTGGGCTCCGGGTGGTTTCGAAACTGATCCCACGCGACGCAGAGCGTACTCAAACCCGTGCCGACGAACCAGCCGAAAAGAATGTAATCGATAGGCTGGATGAACATGTTTTTGTCGCTCCTATAAGACGCGATTTCAGCTGTCGTTCAAAGGGGAGTGCTTTCTATCCTAGGATGGGTGGATGTCTGGAACAGGCATACCGTAAAGTCGTATATGAGAATATTTGCTGTCCTAGGATAATATTGCTGGGTTCTGGTAGCATTGACGCGCGTCCCATTTTTGCTCATGGTCACTGGAGTGAATCATTATTGTTCCAACGGACCAGATGCGCGGACTGATCAAAGCAATCATCGCTGTCATGCTCTTTGCCGCACTGTACGTGCCATGCAACGCCAGCGATATTGGACTTGAACGGCAGAATGTTGGGCCGAATGCATCAATCGCTTATCAGAATTCGGTGGAGGCAGCCCGCCATCATACAAAAGGTGGCGAAAGTCGGTCTGGCAATCATTGCCAGCCAGATGGCTTGTTTGTAGCTTTTTCTACTCAACGCGCCGATGACGATGAGACTGCCCTTTTTGTTCCTGAATCGACGCGCGCGTTCCCCGGTCAACAATTGTCTGTTGCTCAACGCCCTCCCATTCTTTGAGCTTAAATCTCCGTTTGGATTTTTAGGTTTTTGAAGAGGGACATTATGGCCTTGCATGGGTCTGTCTTTGCATCCTGGCATCAGCAGGTGCGATTTACGAAGTTTACGAATAGGGCATACAGGATCGGCGGATTGCTGACCGCTGTCGTTGTTTTCATGATGATTTCAGCGAGCCTCAGCGGTTGCGTTCAAATGTCGTTGGACGATCTTGGTCAGCCTTCTCAGGAAATTCCAGCTAACCTTCTCGCTGATATGCGGAAAAAAGGAATGCAACCGGACAGCCCTGTTTTGATCCGCATCTTCAAGATGGAAAGTGAACTTGAGGTCTGGAAAATCGATGGAAGTGGAAAATACGCGCTTCTCAAGATTTTTCCCATCTGTCGATGGTCTGGGAAGCTCGGGCCTAAAACCAAGACGGGTGATCGTCAGGCGCCGGAAGGTTTTTACCGGGTCACCCAGGGCAGCTTGAACCCAAAATCGCAATTCTATCTATCCTTCAATCTTGGATATCCTAACCGGCTCGAAGCTGCGCTTGGCCATACCGGAGAGGCCCTGATGGTGCATGGCGCATGCTCATCCTCAGGTTGTTTTGCCTTGACCGACCAAGGTGTCGGGGAAATTTACGCGGTGATGGATAGAGCATTGAAAGGGGGGCAGAAGGCCGTCCAGGTTCAGGCGTTTCCTTTCCATATGACGCCGAGAAACCTTGCGGCACACAGAGACGACGAAAACCTGGCGTTCTGGAAAAACCTTAAGGAGGGTTCTGACATTTTCGATGTAACAAGGCGTGAGCCAGAGGCCGCCGTGTGCGAAAAACGCTACGTGTTCAATGCCGATTTTGGCGGACAACAACCAGCTAATCCGTTGGCGACGTGTCCGGTGAGGATTGATGCGCCCGACCTATTGGTGGCTGCGAAAAGTCAGAAGGAAGAGGATGCCTTCAACTCTCTGTCCAATAAATCGTTGGAGCCGCTTGCGTACCAGGACGGCGGGATGCATCCGAGTTTCAGGACGCTCCTAAAGCAGAATGGCGACATCAAGCTTGCCCAACGTGTATCGGACATCAGCTACCCTATAAGTCGTCCTGCGGCAGCGTTGGCTGATCCCTTTTCAGCCCGCTAGTGGTTTGATTCCAACACTTGGTGCCCTCGTCTGACGGCTGCGATGATGTCGTCAGGGTCTGCTTTCCAGATGAACGGCTTCGGCTCTTCGTTGTGCTCTTTGATAAAGCGGTTAATGGCTGCCTGAAGATCAACGACCGAATGAAAGACGCCGTTCTTCAGCCGACGGCGGGTGAGTTTTGCGAAGAAACCCTCGACGGCATTCAACCAGGAACATGATGTCGGAACGAAGTGGAAGGTCCAGCGTGGGTGCCGCGCCAACCAGGCCCGGACTTTGGGCTGTTTGTGTGTGGCGTAGTTGTCCAGGATGACGTGAACCGCCTTATCCTTCGGCAACTGAGCCTCAATCGTGTTGAGGAAGCGGATGAACTCCTGATGCCGGTGGCGCTGCATGTTGCGGCCGATGACGGAGCCGTCGAGAACATTCAGGGCAGCGAAAAGTGTGGTGGTGCCGTGGCGCTTGTAATCATGGGTCATCGTGCCGGCACGACCCTTCTTCATGGGAAGACCCGGCTGCGTCCTATCCAGCGCCTGGATCTGACTTTTTTCATCGACGGAAAGGACAATCGCATGGGCAGGCGGCGAGACATAGAGACCGACCACATCATGAAGCTTCTCGGCGAAAGCCTTGTCGTTCGATAGTTTGAAGCTGCGCCACCGATGGGGTGCGAGACCATGCTCATGCCAGATCTTGACGACTGAGGATGCCGCAATCCCCACAGCCTTTGCCATCGCACGAACCGTCCAGTGTGTGGCTTCCTGCGTGGGCGGCTCCTGCGTCAGAGCAACAACCCGGTCGACAAGGTCAACCTCAAGCGGCGCAGTGCCGGGCGGCCGGCTCTTGTCGCGCAAAAGGCCGTCTACGCCTTCCGTCATGAAGCGCTCCTGCCAACGCCAGACGCAGGTCTTCGACTTAGCCGTCGCCTCCATGATCGAGACCGTTCCCAGGCCCTCGTCGGTCATCAAGATGATCTTCGCCCGCCACACATGCTTTTGCGGCGAGCTGCCTGCCGAAACGATTGCGTTCAGCCGAACCCGGTCGGCAGCGGAAACCTCAAATGTGACACCTGTGCGCATGCAGGATCGTCGCACATTCATGCAAAAATTGGAATCCCAAATCGGACTCCTTTGTCTCGATCAAACCACTAGGTCCTGCGGCTGGCCTCTCAAAACCATGCCGGCTTGATTGTTCTTTTGTATGGCTGACTTCGGACGGCCTAAACTGGAAGTTTGCTATGAATATAAAACAGAATGCTGGAGCTTTTGACTGCATCGTCATCGGCGCCGGTCCAGCCGGACTGACCGCGGCAATCTATCTCGCGCGATTTCACCTTTCGGTTCTTGTCATCGACGGTGGCAAAAGCCGCGCAGCCATGATCCCAGTTACCCATAATCATGCAGGATTTCCCAGAGGCATTGCCGGAATTGAACTTTTGTCGCGTATGCGAGATCAGGCATTTCAATACGGTACCAGTTTTGAGGCCGGAAAAGTGTTGTCGCTGAAGCTGGAAGTTGGACCGCTACTGGTGGTAGGTGCGGCAGGATGCGAACGGCGCGCAAAAACGGTGCTGCTCGCCACCGGTGTCGTCAACAAGCGCCCGAAAATGTCTGAATCTATTCATGATGAAGCCTTGGCACGCGGTCTTTTGCGCTACTGTCCGGTATGCGATGGATATGAGGTTACCGATCGTCAGATCGGTGTGATTGGAACCGGCGAACATGGGCTTTGCGAAGCAGAATTTTTGAGAGGTTTTACTTCCAACCTGACACTTATTTCCCCGGATGCCCCTCACGAGCTCGACCATATGCAGCGTGCCCGAGCAAAGGCTGCAGGCATTGAACTTCTTGATGGTGCCTGTCTCGGATACAGTCTTAGGTCAGATCGAATAGAAGTTTCCATTCCCGAGGGCAACCGATCCTTCGCCAGCCTTTATCCTGCCCTTGGCACGATGATCCAGTCAGATCTCGCAATCGATGTTGGTGCACGTATTTCGAACGACGGATGCCCGGTCGTCGATTCACATCAAAGGACCACGGTCAAAGGCGTTTACGCTGCAGGCGATTTGGTGCTTGGCCTCGATCAGATTTGCCATGCGATGGGGCAAGCCGCTGTTGCCGCGACTTCCATTCGCAACGACCTTGCGAAGATCTGTCCTTTACAGCGATAGTTTGCCTTTTGAAAATTGAATGGAGATTGTGATGTGAAGAGATATTCGCCCCGCAAAAGCCAAGGTGGATGATGCCAAAAGTTCCATAAATTAGATTATGCAAACGGCGATTTGAGCAAATCCCGGACAGCATTAACCGCCGTTGACAGCGAATGAACAGTTATGTTTCCTCTTGCCGGGTAGCTGCCTTCCCCCGAG
>NZ_JAWQUM010000014.1:0-193102 GCF_033447125.1 Rhizobium sp. PL01
CGCCTTGTATTCGCCGAAATACTTCGTGATCGCTGCCGTCAGCGACGTCTTGCCATGGTCGACGTGGCCGATCGTGCCAATGTTAACGTGCGGCTTATTGCGCTCAAATTTGCTCTTTGCCATGGGGTCAAGTTTCCTGTGATCAATGAGAATGCACCATACCGGCGGCGCCGGTTTGGGGAGGCGTTTAAGGGTTTCGGGCGGAATGCGCAAGACTTAATTATTTTGCGCGCCGTAAGGCCCTTTGGGGCCTGATGATGCCTATGTGGGGATGATGGCACCCAATTCCAATGCCCGTCACGCCAAATGCGGAAATGGGGCCGAATCAGCGACTTACCGGAAGCGCTTAAAGCAGAGCGATAACGTAACAAGGTATTGGGAGCTTTTTGATGGAGCGGGTAGCGGGAATCGAACCCGCGTATTCAGCTTGGAAGGCTGCTGCTCTACCATTGAGCTATACCCGCGGGTCAAGATCCGTCTGACAGAATGGTGGAGGGAGTTGGATTTGAACCAACGTAGGCTGAGCCAACGGATTTACAGTCCGTCCCCTTTAACCACTCGGGCATCCCTCCATTATTCTGTCGGGATCAAGCGACCAAGCTTTGCAGATCGAAGTGTTGTTTGCCGGGGCAAGTCAGCCCTTCAATCTGCGCCGGGTATATGACGGTCCCGTTTCATCCTGTCAACACAGCGCCTCAGAAAAAGTTGGGAAAATCGCGATAAAGATCGCCAGCGGCCGATTTCGCTAAAAACGGTTCCACGCGAACCGCATCATCAGTATAAGACAGACATGAGCAAAGATAATCCGGGCGATAAGAACGCCAAAGACACCCATTACGCCACTCTTCGCCGCGCGCATCGCGATGGCAAACGCGAACGCGGCGAAATTCCGACACCTGTGCAGGACAAGCGCAAGAGAAGCGCTGCACCAGACTGGAAGGCGCCGCAATTGGCACCAGACCAGGTGCTGCTTTACGGCATCCACACGGTGCGCGCAGCGCTCGACAATCCCGAGCGCAAGATCACCAAGCTTTCGGTGACGCAGAATGCGCTGGTGCGCCTGGAAACCGGTCCGGTCGAAGAACTTGGATTTCCGGTGGAAATCGTCACCCCGCAGGACCTAGACAAGATTCTCGGGCCTGATGCCATCCACCAGGGTGCGATGCTGGAAACCGTTCCCCTGCCCGTCCGCCGTCTTTCGGCGTTGAATGACAGTCCGCTGATTCTCGTGCTGGACCAGGTGACCGATCCGCACAATGTCGGCGCCATCATGCGGTCCGCCGTTGCCTTCGATGCCGGCGCAGTGATCACCACGCAGCGTCACAGCCCAACCGAATCAGGCGTCATGGCCAAATCGGCCTCCGGCGCGCTGGAAATGATCCCCTATATCCAGATCACCAACCTCGCCGACGCGCTGGAAGAGTTGCACAAGCTCGGCTTCGTCTCGATCGGCCTTGATTCGGACGCACCAGCACCACTCGAGCAGACGCTCACCGGCGCCAAGATTGCACTCGTTCTCGGTGCAGAGGGCAAGGGATTGCGGCAGAAGACACGCGACACCGTGAATGCGCTGGCGCGACTCGATATGCCGGGAGCCATCAAATCGCTGAATGTGTCAAATGCTGCAGCGATCGCCATGTATGCCGCGCGCGGCCATCTGGCCAAAGCCTGAGCGGCTACTGCGTCAAAGACATGATGCCAATCGATAACCGGGCTTCGGGACAACCATCCCGAAGCTTGCGCCATGTGGTGACATTGAGCTCCATTTCACAACGCGCCAGATAGGCGACGTCGCCGACGCGAATGCAGGCTGTCTGTCCAAGTTCGAGTTTCGAACCGTCACGATTCCTGCAGGTGCATTGCGCATCAGGCGGGGCTGAAAGCGGCGCAGCCGTAGAGGTTCCGGCAACGACCGAAACAAGCGCTGCCATCACAAGAGCCGGAACGCTTTTCATAAGCAGAGTGTAATACAAAAATACCGGCCGTCCAGCCCGCCGGACGTCTATAGCGCTTCGCGCTCGCTCAGGCCTTCTTCAGGAACTCCGTGCGCAACACCAGGCCCTTGATCTTGGCATGACGGCATTCAACCTCGTCCGGGTCTCCCGTCAGGTGAATGCCCTTGATCATCGTTCCGCGCTTCAAGGTCTCGGACGTGCCCTTCACCTTGAGGTCCTTGATCAGAGTGACATTGTCTCCCTCGATGAGAATCGTTCCGTTGCTGTCCCTGACATCCGTCATTTGCCATTCCAATCTGTATTCTGCCGCCCGAAGCCGCGTGTTCCGGGCTCTATCTCCTCACGGCAGATGTGTCCAGCTTGCGTTGCAACACGCCAAAACAGGTCACGAAAAAGCCGGGCGCGAGTGCCCGGCTCTCCAATCACACTGACAAAGCCAGATGATCAGGCGGCGATATCGAAATGTCCGCGGCCGGCAATGGCCTTTTCTGCCTCAGCGATCGCCGCATCCTTCGAGTCCGGGCTGATGGCCAGGCCTTCGGCACGAACGAACTCGATATCGGTGATGCCGATGAAGCCGAATACCGTGCTCAGATAGGTTTCCTGGTGATCCATGGCACTGATCGGGGACGCGCCGGAGTAATGGCCACCACGGGTCGAGGCAACGATCACCTTCTTGCCTTTGGCAAGGCCTTCGACGCCTGCCTCGGTGTAGCGGAAGGTGGTTCCGGCCACGAGAATGCGGTCGATCCAGGTCTTCAGCTGGCTCGGAATTGCAAAATTGTACATCGGCGCGCCGATAACGACGACATCGGCAGCGAGGAATTCGTTGAGCGAAGCGCGGCCGGCATCGAGCTCGGACACCAGCGTCGCATCGAGACCTTCCGGATTGGCGGAAGCCGCCATCAGGTGGGACCCATTGAGGTGGGCAAGCGGAGCAGCGGCGAGATCGCGGTAGGTGACGCTATCGCTTGGGCGCTCAGCCTTGATCCGTGCAACGATCGATGCCGTCAGGCGACGTGAAACGGAGTGATCTCCGAGAATGCCGGAGTCGATATGAAGAATATTCATGGTGGGCACCTTCATGTGCTTGTGTGGCGTTTGGGTGCATCACATATGAATTTAAAACAATCGGCCGATAAGTCGCCCCTTTTTCGACAAGCCGTTTCCTGATAGAAACAATGAAAGCCAGTCATCGATGAAACTGAAGGTGTGACATGCAGGACCTGAATGATCTCGCGCTGTTTGCGGCGGTGGTGAAATACAAGGGGTTTTCCGCGGCTGCCCGCGTTCTCAATGTCCCCAAATCCAAGCTCAGCAAGCATGTGGCGCGGCTGGAGCAGCAACTCGATGTCCGCCTTCTCGAACGCTCGACCCGCAAGCTGCGGGTGACAGAGATCGGACAGGCCTTCTATGAGCGCTGCGAAACGATCCTGTCCGGTGTGGAGGCTGCCGAAGCGGTGGTCGCTGCCGCAAAGAGCGAGCCGGCCGGTGTCGTGCGCCTCGCATGCCCGATCGGGTTCACACCCATGGTCGCAGCCATCCTGCCCGCGTTCCACCGGCGTTATCCGGGTGTCCGCCTGCTGATCACCGCCACCAATCGCCGCATCGATCTGGTCGAGGAACGCATCGACATTGCGCTGCGAGCACGCGACCAGCTTGATACCGACAACAACCTGATCATTCGCAAGCTGGGCGAAGCGCGCCAGTTTCTCGTGGCAAGCCCGGCTCTGATGGCGCGGATAGGCAATGTCACGATTGATACCCTGGGCACCATGCCGACGCTGTCGATGAACGAGCAGCATCTTTCCGATACTTGGCATTTAAACCACACCGATGGCGCCACACGCGACATCAGCCATCAACCCATTATCGGCTGCGGTGATTTCGGCATTCTCGAACGGGCTGCCATCGAAGGCGTTGGTATTGCGCTTCTACCGGATCATCTTTGCGGACGGGGGATCAGGACCGGCGTGCTGGTCCCGGTGCTGCCGGAATGGTGTTCGAACGCCACCATCGCCCATTTGGTCTTCACGTCGCGCCATGGCATGCTGCCGTCGGTCCGCGCGCTCATCGACTTTCTTGCCGACAATCTGCCAAGCGCAATGTCCCGTTGCACGGAAATCGACCCCAGCCCGGCAATGCTGGACGCTGCAGAATAACACCAGAGACACCCCGGCAGGCAAATACGCGCAGCGTCAGGTTCAAGCGTACCGAAAAGCCGAATCGGTGAAAACGAAACCAGCCGGTATCTGCGCCAACACCTTGTCCACAGCCTGCCGAACAAAAGGCCGTTGCCAGCAAATATCGGCCTTGCAGCGCAAATCATTTGCGGGACGACGAAAAAGCGGCGGAAAGTCTGCATTTTTGCTTTACACACGATCAGAATATGCTAATTCCCTGCCGCAAGTGCTGCCCTTATAGCTCAGTTGGTAGAGCACCTGATTTGTAATCAGGGGGTCTCGGGTTCGAATCCTGATGGGGGCACCATTTTTTTTCATAAATTCAAATTCTCATTTATCGAATGTTTAGACACACTGTCTGGAGATTTTCTCCGGTGAGTCGGCGCATTCGGAGGATTTGCACGCCGTAACCTGGAATCAGATCGCCGCAAGTCTATATGCACTCGACATCCCGCGGGAATGAGCTTGAACGCCGAAGCGACAAGGCCCGGCGCGAAATGAGGAATGACAAGCATGATGGCAGACGTTCTGGCGGCAAGCGGTGGCGTGAAGCAGGTAATTTGCATCAATTGGGGCACGAAATACGGCGCGCCGTTCATCAATCGGCTCTACGCAATGGTGGCCCGTAACATCACCCCTCCCTTCACCTTCACCTGCTTCACCGACAATCGGGATGGTCTGCATCCGGAAATTCTCCTGGAGGACTTGCCGCCGCTGGACATCGAAAAGATGCCGGTCAAGACCAAAGGCATCTGGCCGAAGGCGCGCCTCTGGGGTCCGAAACTGGGCAACCTCAGCGGCCCGGTCCTATTTCTCGACCTCGACCTCGTGATCGTCGGCTCCCTGGATTCTTTCTTCGAAGCCGGTGGGCCAGATGACGTGATGATCGCCCGGAACCAGACCACGCCATTCGAGCGCCTCGGCCAGACGTCTCTGTTCCGGTTTCCGGTCGGAAAGCTTGTTCCCCTGCTGGAAAAATTCCGCGCCGACCCGCAAGGCGTCGCTGACAAATATCAATTTGAACAACGGTTTGTTACTCGCAATGCTCCCGGTGGGGTCAAATTCTTCCCGCGCCGCTGGGTCCTGCATTTCAAGCAGGACTGTCGCTGGCCGATCCCGCTGAACTATTTCCTGGTACCCCGCCTGCCCTCGAATTCCAAGGTCATCCTGTTTCCCCGCAACTTTTTCCCGCAGCATGCGATTGACGGTCAGTTCGGCATTAGAGGACGTCCAGCGAAACCACTCGATCACATTCTTGGCTTGTTTGACCCCGCCCAGCGAAAGGGAAACGAGCCGTTCAAATACCTGCGCCAATATATTCTCCCAACACCGTGGGTCGCCGACCATTGGCGGGAATGAGGTTCGATCCTCCCTTCCCCGCGATGTTCTTTTGTGCATGATAATGTCTGTATTCTCTCAAGCGGCGCCTTCTGTCGGACGCTCGAATGAACCATATTCGGGGCCTTTCCGCAGGAAACGACCCTTTTTATAAAGCAGACAGGCATTTCATGGCTCGCACGTTCAACACCATCGCCTTTGCCGCTTCCGCCACCGACGAAGCACAGGCGGCGGAGACGGAATTGATCGCTCTCTACGGCCAGGAAGATCCGGAGGAAGCGGATGTAATCGTGGCACTCGGTGGCGATGGATTCATGCTGCAGACGCTCCACAAGACGATGAATTCCGGCAAGCTGATCTACGGCATGAACCGCGGCTCGATCGGCTTTCTGATGAACCGCTACAGCACGGAAAATCTTCACAAGCGGCTGGCGGATGCCGTTGAAAATACATTCCGGCCGCTGGAAATGCAGACCATTGATGCCGACGGCAACAGTTTCAAGGCGCTGGCGATCAACGAGGTCTATCTCTTTCGCCAGTCCTATCAGGCAGCCAAGCTAAGAGTGGCCGTCGATGATCGCGTAAGGCTGGAGGAGCTCGTCTGCGACGGCGTGCTGCTCTCCACGCCCGCCGGCTCAACGGCTTATAATCTCTCTGCCCATGGCCCGATCCTGCCGCTCGAGGCCCCGCTCCTAGCCTTGACGCCGGTCAGCCCTTTCCGGCCACGACGGTGGCGCGGCGCACTGCTGCCCAACAAGGTCACCGTCGACATCACCATTCTTGAGCCGGAAAAACGGCCGGTCAACGCGGTTGCCGATCATGTCGAGGTGAAGTCGGTGGTTCAGGTGCGGATCGCCGAATCGGAAAACATCACTGCGCATATTCTGTCAGATCCTGATTATTCCTGGTCAGACCGTATCCTTGCGGAACAGTTTTCCAACTAGAAGCTGCAGCCGCCCTCGCCGCTCCCTGCCGCAATGCTTTGATTTCGAATCGATTTCAGCCAAAAATTGTGGCAGAGTTAAGCGTGCCTTGATGCCCCAAACGGATCGAAGCAACAGAGCATCCAGCTTTTCACACGAGTTTACCTAAGGCGAAGACGATGCTCCCTAACCGACGTTTCCGCGTGCTTTCGCTTGAGCGGGGGCTGCTGCTACAACCGCAAAGGTTTGAGGTCCAGCCGCGTGCCGCCTCGCTTTTCGTTCAGTCCCTGACTGCGCTTATTCTGATGCTGCCTCTTGTTGCGGGATCACCTGCCCGCGCGGACGAGACTGTCCTGATGCCGTCCAACATCATTTTCGTGACGAGTACGGGGTACTGGGAGGAAAGCGGCGATCCATTGGCAGTCCTGGATCCAAAGGTTGGCACGACAGCAGGCAATCAACCGGCAACGGTACCGCTGGCTCAGCGGGGTTATTACAAGCTCGTTGCGGTGCGTCAGCCCGAGGGCAACGCCCACATCTTCCTGCAGCAGGTGGCGCTGGATGCCGCAGGACCCAAGGTGGTGTCATCAGCGGAGCTCGAGGAGTTTTCCGCTATGAAGGCCTATGTCACGGATATCAGACCGGAAACGTCAGATGGCGTCGCAGCCCAACCAGGGCTATTCGCTACGGTCTATCTGAAGACCGATCCGGCAGCCGGCGAACCTGAGACCTGGACCGTGCTGATCGACGACATCGGCGACATTAAGGTCGAGCGGGAAACAAACTGACGGCTTGAAAGCAGTTCAAAAGAAAAGCCGGGCGATCGGTGCCCGGCTTTTGAATTTTCAGAACATCTGAGAACCCGGCTTACGCCAGATCGTCGACCACGGCATCGGCGCCGCCATTGACGCGGTGGGCGAGCGCCGCTTCCATGAACTGGTTCAGGTCACCATCCAACACATCGTCGGGCGCTGTGCTGGAAACTCCGGTGCGCATGTCCTTGACCAGCTGGTAGGGTTGCAGCACGTAGGAGCGGATCTGGTGTCCCCAGCCGATATCGCTCTTTGACGCCGCTTCGATATTGGCCGCGTCTTCGCGCTTCTTCAATTCGGCTTCATAGAGGCGGGCGCGCAGCATGTCCCAGGCCTTGGCCTTGTTCTTGTGCTGCGAACGCTCCTGCTGGCACTGCACAACGATACCGGACGGCATATGCGTGATGCGCACGGCCGAGTCGGTGGTGTTGACGTGCTGGCCGCCGGCGCCGGACGAACGGTAGGTGTCGATGCGGCAATCGCTTTCGTTGATATCGATCTGGATCGAATCATCGATGACCGGATAGACCCAGATCGACGAGAACGAGGTGTGGCGACGGGCATTGCTGTCGAACGGCGAAATGCGAACGAGGCGATGGACGCCCGATTCCGTCTTCAGCCAGCCATAGGCATTGTGCCCTTTGATCAGCAGCGTTGCCGACTTGATGCCTGCTTCTTCGCCATCATGAACTTCGAGCAGCTCGACCTTGTAGCCCTGGCGTTCGGCCCAGCGCGTGTACATGCGCAACAGGATATTCGCCCAGTCCTGGCTCTCGGTACCACCGGCACCGGAATGAACTTCAAGATAGGTGTCGTTGCTGTCGGCTTCGCCAGACAACATCGCCTCCACCTGGCGGCGGGCCGCCTCGGTACGCAAGACGCGCAACGCATCCTCGGCTTCCTTGATGATGTCAGCGTCGCCCTCTTCCTCACCCAATTCGATGAGATCGATGGCGTCCTGCATCTGCTGCTCGAAGGCGCGGACGCTACTGATACCATCATCGAGATGCTGGCGCTCGCGCATCAGCTTCTGGGCTTCGGCTGCATCATTCCAGAGGTTTGGATCCTCCGACTTGTTGTTCAACCAGTCCAGCCGTCTTACCGCCTGATCCCAGTCAAAGATGCCTCCTCAGCAGGCTTATGGCCTGCTTGATTTCGTCGACAATATTTTCGATTTCAGTCCGCATGGTTCCGCTTCTTGCGTTCGTATGGAATGTGCGCCGTGAATAGCGACGCCTGCCGCTTGTGTAAAGACCGGCAGGCGTCAGCAAAGTGGAAGGATGGGGTTAGAACAGCCCGCTGGAGCCGCGGTTGATGGCGTCGTTTGCCTGCGGCGAAGCCTTCAGGATCTCTTCCGGCGGGATATACTGGTCGGCGCCACCGATGACCGAGAAGGTATCAGCTGGACCGGTGCCGGGCTTGAAGGCTTCGATGATCGTATCCGGATCGCCTTCAGCGGCAGCCATACCAGTCTTGCGGCTGACCGGGATCAGGCTCATGCCTTCAGGAACAACGAACTTGCTCGGGCGCGTGCCCTGCGTTGCGGCTTGCATGAAATCGTTAAACACGGGAGCTGCAAGACCGCCACCGGTCGCACCGCGGCCAAGCGGCGCCGGGCTGTCGAAGCCAAGATAGAGGCCGGCGACCATGTCCGGTGTATAGCCAACGAACCAGGCGTCCTTTTCGTCATTGGTTGTCCCGGTCTTGCCGGCCACCGGACGATCCAACTTGATCTTGCCGGCAGCGGTGCCCCGGGAAATCACGCCCTCCATCATCGAGGTAATCTGATAGGCGGTCATCGGATCGAGGACCTGCTCGCGGTTGTCGGTGAGAACCGGCTCTTCCTGACCTTCCCAATCGGCAGCATTACAATTGTCGCAGGTCCGCTCTTCGTGACGGAAGATTGTCTTGCCGTAGCGGTCTTGAATGCGGTCGATCATCGATGGCTTGATCTGCTTGCCGCCGTTGGCAAGCACGGAATAGGCGGAGACCATGCGCAGCACCGTCGTTTCGCCTGAGCCGAGCGACATCGCCAGAACCGGCAGCATCTTGTCGTAGATGCCGAAACGTTCGGCATATTCGGCCACGAGGTTCATGCCCATATCGTTGGCAAGACGGACCGTCATCAGGTTACGCGACTTTTCGATGCCAAGGCGCAGCGTCGAGGGACCAGCCGAACCGCCGCCATAGTTTTCCGGACGCCAGACCTGACCGCCGGTGACGAGTTCGAACGGCGCATCGAGAATGACGGACGCGGGCGTATAGCCGTTGTCGAGCGCTGCCGCGTAGACGAAAGGCTTGAAAGAAGATCCCGGCTGACGCATCGCCTGCGTTGCGCGATTGAATTCCGACTGGCCGTAGGAAAAACCGCCTGCCATGGCGAGAACGCGCCCGGTATGCGGATCCATGGCGACAAGACCGCCCTGCACTTTCGGCGGCTGGCGCAGGCGGTATTCGCCCGATTCCGTTGTCGCTTCGACATAAACAACATCGCCCGGACCAACGACACCTTCCGGTGACTTTGCCGATTTGCGGTCGCCGGTCGAGGAACGGTAGGCCCATTGCATGTTCTTCGCTGTGATATGGCCGGTCAGGCGATCAGCGCCGACCTTGCCGCCCGCATCCTTTTCCGGCTGGATGCCGATATCGGCGCCGTTGCCATCGACGGCCAGAACGACTGCGAGTTTCCACTCGGGAACATCCGACAGCGCATTCAACTTGCCGAGCGGGTCGCCCCAGTCGCCACCGATCTCGATCGACTTCATCGGACCGTGGAAACCACGGCGCTCGTCATAGGAGACCAGTGCATTCTGCAGCGCCCGGCGGGCTTCCACCTGAATCCGCGGGTCGAGCGAGGTGCGAACGGAAAGACCGCCTTCATAGAGAGCGTTGTCGCCGTAGCGCTGGATGATCTGGCGGCGGACTTCCTCGGCGAAATAGTCTGACGCGAACAGATGCGATCCGCCACGGCGAACGCTGACGCCGAGCGGCTGCTTCTTGGCTTCCTCACCATCGCTCTTGGCGACGTAACCATTTTCGACCATGCGGTCGATGACCCAGTTGCGGCGCTCGATTGCGGCCGGGGCCTTGCGGAACGGATGATAGTTGGCCGGCCCCTTCGGCAGGGCTGCCAGATAGGCCGTTTCCGCAATGGTCAGTTCAGTCACCGACTTGTCGAAATAGGTCAGTGCCGCGCCAGCGATACCATAGGAGTTCAGGCCGAAGAAAATCTCGTTGAGATAGAGTTCGAGAATGCGGTCCTTGCTGTAGGCCTGCTCGATGCGGAACGACAGGATCGCTTCCTTGACCTTGCGGTCGATCGTCTGGTCGGCGGACAGAAGGAAGTTCTTGGCAACCTGCTGGGTAATGGTCGAGGCACCAACCGGACGGCGGCCAGAGCCGAAATTCTGCAGGTTGACGAAGATAGCGCGGCCAAGACCAGTGATGTCGACGCCCGGATGCTGGTAGAAATTCTTGTCTTCGGCCGAAATGAAGGCCGCCTTGACGCGATCGGGAATGGCCTGGATCGGCAGATAGAGGCGCCGCTCGCGGGCATATTCGGCCATCAGCGCACCGTTACCGGCATGAACGCGCGTCGTTACCGGCGGCGCATAGCTGTTGAGGACCTCATAGTCTGGCAGGTCCTTGGTCACATGGCCAAGATAGATGGCAGCCGCTGCGGCAACGCCGAGCACCAGAAATGCGCCAATACCGAAGAAATATCCAATCAGTCTGATCATCAGCCAGGTACCGGTATCCAGTTATCGTTTATCTATGCGGAGAACACGCTGCCGGTGGGCCTAACCCGCACCTTGCCCGAATGCAATCACGCCAACGAATTAAACAACGAATGAATAGCGTTCCGGATGGCCGGTGACGCTTCTCCACGCTGCATGTTTACGACTGGCCATCGTCTTTCAGATCACCCGCCGTGCAATTCAGGTTTCCGGATAGCGACCGGATTGTGAGGAAAATAGGGCTTGCGGCCGATTAAACACAGGTCATCCCCTTGAAAACGATATCGCTGTTACTCTGGCGACACAAATCACAAGAGCCACTCTTGCCAGTCCAAACCGCGGGCTAGCAACGGATGAAGCCCGTCCAAACCGTGGTCAACCGCCGTTTGCAACCGCCTCGCCGCGATAGCGGCGCACGGCAACGGCCAGCAGATCGGCAACCTTGCTGCGCCAAACCGGATCGACGAGGAGCTTTTCATCCTCCTTGTTGGACAAGAAACCCAGTTCCAGCAAGATAGATGGCACGTCCGGCGCCTGTAGCACACGGAATCCAGCATGGCGGTGGGGATTGTTGATCAGGTTGATCTGTCCCTCGAATGAAGAAACGACAGACCGTGCCAGGTTGACCGAGAACGCCTGCGTTTCGCGGCGCGTCAGATCGATCAGAATGTCGGCGACTTCAGCCGGTTCACTTTTGAATGTGACGCCAGCGATCTCGTCCGACAGATTTTCGCGTGCCGCGAGGTTGGCTGCCAGATGGTCGGAGGCCTTGTCGGAGATGGTATAGACGGTGGCGCCGCGAATATCGCGCTGCTTCAATGTATCGGCATGGATGGAGATGAACAGATTGGCGCCGTGCTGGCGGGCGACCTGCACGCGTTCCGGCAGCGACAGGAACTCATCCTTGTCGCGCGTCAGGAACGCCTTGACACCATTCTCCTTGTTGAGCGTCTCGACCAGCTGGGTGGCGAAGGCGAGCGTCACACTCTTTTCCTCCATCTTGGTCTCGCTGCCGATAGCGCCGGTATCGATACCGCCATGGCCTGCATCGACGGCAACGACAAATGCCCCTGGAGCTGCGGGCTCGACCAGGCGATCGGTTTTCGCAGCAGTGACGCTACCGGTCCACTTCTGCTCTTCGATCAGGCTGGAGAACCGCGCCTCGCTCACTTTTTCAGTATCGAGAATAAGGCGAAAGCCCTTCCCTTCTTCGTCTGGCTTGACGTCAGCGACAGTGACAGCGACGGGCTTGCTTGCCGTGAGCACGACACGAGCGCTGCCCGGTCCCATGGCTCCATAGCGAATTTCAGTGAACAGGCCACGCGCCTTCAAGTCGTCTGGCTTCAGGCCGAAGGATGTTTCCGGCAGATCGACGATGACGCGAGGCGGATTAGCAACATAGTGGACGAAGAATATCGGCTTGCGATCGAAATCGATCACGACCCTTGTGCGGGCATCGTCACCGGCGATCCGGGCGCCGTAGGCGAGCAAAGGTGCGTCGGCAGCATGAGCGACCGGCGCCGCAGAGACAAGTAAAAGGCCCAGCAGGCACCGTCGTATCATCGCTGACAGGATCAAATCCGCTCTTCCTTAGTTTCACACGCCAGCCGGAACCCCGTGGTAGCGTTTCCCGCCATCCGGTCCTGGCGTTTCATTTCGGGACATAGCCCTACACCTGGCGCGTTTCTGCCTGTAGCATCCATGACGTCATATGGTTAACTAAACCTTGCTTTCCCCACCCTTAAGATGCGCCGCCTCGCCTCTCCCACCACAGCTAAAGCGCATAAAGATGGCTGGAAACCGGCCCTCCCGCAGTACACACCCAGACAAGCGAATCAATCAATATTATGGCGGTTCCGGCTTTTCCCTTGCCATTGTGACATAGAAAACATAAAAGCCTTGCAGGGAGAAAGTGTTGACGGGATAGAATCGACGACCGGCAGCCAGAGGGTTTTTTAAGCCCTGGCGCCAGAGCGTGATCGGGACGGGTAATACCGCTTCAACGCAGATCACGTCTCGGACAAGCAGTCGCGCTTCATCCGCCGTCGCTCCACTTTTTCTTCGTATGCTGAATCGAGAAATTCCGGCGGTGGCCGGAGCGTTTATGGTGACGATCACCGCAGGCCCGTGACCGGGCACATTCATCGGGCTTCAGGGCCTACTACATTGGCATTCTTGTTTGGTCATTAACGTTGTCCCAGCAGTATCGGTCAGAAGTAAACAGGCCCCGGAACAGACTAGTTCCGGCTGCTGTCTGGCTGTTGGACGATCTCCCCAACCATACAGGAACATTCACATCCGGCGAAAAACCTGAGCTGCATGGAAAGTCTCTTCCGGGACGCTATTTTCCTGCCGTTTTCAAGGTGCGCCGAGGAGCACCACTTACATGGCAGAGAAAATGCTTATCGATGCGTCTCACGCTGAAGAGACGCGCGTCGTTGTCGTACGCGGAAACCGCATAGAAGAATTCGACTTCGAATCCGAACACAAGAAACAGATCCGCGGCAATATCTATCTCGCGAAAGTAACGCGCGTAGAGCCGTCGCTGCAGGCGGCCTTCGTCGATTACGGTGGCAACCGCCACGGCTTCCTGGCCTTCGCCGAAATCCACCCCGATTATTACCAGATCCCGCTCGCCGACCGGCAGGCCCTTCTGCGGCAGGAAGCCGAAGAAGCGCGCCGTGACGACGACATCGAGCATGTCGAAACCGGCACGGATCTCGGTCCTGATTCCGATGAGGAAACAGATGAGACGACTGTTGAAAACGTTGTCGAGATCATTGAGACGGCTGCCGAGCCGGTCGAGACAGTAGAAACAGCTGTCGCGGCTGAAGAAAAGCCGAAGGCAAAAGCCAAGCGCCCGCGCCGGACCAAAAAGGCTGCTGCCGCCGAAGCAGATGCAACCGTTGCTGACGGCGACGAAGGCAATGGCGGCGAAATGGCTGCCATGGTCGATACCGACAGCATTTCGGAAGACACCCGTGGCGGACGCCGTGGTCATGATGACGACGATGATGACGATGGTCATCACGAAGAAAAGGAAGTCATTGAATCCGTCGGCGCAGAAGACGCGATGGAAGAAGTGCCGGACCGCCAGGTCAACCGCCGCCCGCGCAAGCAGTATCGCATCCAGGAAGTCATCAAGCGCCGGCAGATCCTGCTCGTGCAGGTGGCCAAGGAAGAACGCGGCAACAAGGGCGCTGCCCTCACCACCTATCTGTCGCTGGCTGGCCGCTATTCGGTTCTGATGCCAAACACCGCGCGTGGCGGTGGCATTTCCCGCAAGATCACCAACCTGCCGGACCGCAAGCGTCTGAAGGAAATTGCCCGCGCGCTCGACGTGCCGCAGGGCATGGGCGTTATCCTGCGCACCGCCGGTGCCAACCGCACCAAGGTCGAAGTCAAGCGCGACTTCGAATATCTGATGCGCCTGTGGGAAAACGTCCGGACGCTGACCCTTTCTTCCACGGCCCCTTGCCTCGTCTATGAAGAAGGCAGCCTGATCAAGCGCTCGATCCGCGACCTTTACAACAAGGATATCAGCGAGATCATCGTTGCCGGTGAAGAAGGTTACAAGGAAGCCAAGGGCTTCATGAAGATGCTGATGCCGAGCCACGCCAAGGTGGTTCAGCCTTACCGCGACGTGCACCCGATCTTCTCGCGCTCGGGCATCGAAGCCCAGCTCGACCGGATGCTTGTACCGCAGGTGACGCTGAAGTCCGGTGGCTACATCATCATCAACCAGACCGAAGCGCTGGTGGCGATCGACGTCAACTCGGGCCGTTCGACCCGCGAACACTCGATCGAAGACACGGCACTTCAGACCAACCTTGAAGCTGCCGAAGAAGTGGCTCGCCAGTTGCGCCTCCGCGACTTGGCCGGTCTCGTGGTCGTCGACTTCATCGACATGGAAGAGAAGCGCAACAACCGCTCGGTTGAAAAGCGTCTGAAGGATCACCTGAAGAACGACCGCGCCCGCATCCAGGTTGGCCGTATCTCGCATTTCGGTCTGCTCGAAATGTCGCGCCAGCGCATTCGCGCTTCGGTGCTTGAATCGACGATGCAGGTTTGCTCGCATTGCAACGGTACGGGCCACGTCCGGTCGCAGTCCTCCGTTGCCCTGCATGTCCTGCGCGGCGTCGAGGAATATCTGCTGAAGAACACCACGCACAACATCACCGTGCGCACGACGCCGGATATCGCGCTCTACCTGCTCAACCACAAGCGCGGCACGATCATCGATTATGAAGAGCGCTTTGGCGTTCAGATCATCATCGAAGCGGACGCCCATGTCGGCGCCCAGCATTTCGCCATCGATCGCGGCGAAGCTGTCGAAAACCCGGTCAAGATCGAGCAGATCCTTCAGTTCGAGCCGGAAATCGATGAAGACGACGATATCATCATCGAAGAGGACATCGAGGACGAAGAAGAAGTCGTGGCAGAAGCCAAGCCGGAACGCACTGAGCGGGCCGAGCGCAGCGAACGGGCACCTGCCGAGCAGACTGACGAACAGGGCAACCGCAAGCGCAAGCGCCGCCGGCGCCGGCGTGGTGGCCGCCCGGGTGGCGATCAGGGTGCAGAAGCCGGTGCTACTTCCGAGGATACATCCGATGAGGATGGCGACGAGGACGAAGCCGATGACGTCGCTGCACAGGCCGCTGGCGAAGATGCACAGGATGCAGGCCTGAGCGAAGAAGAACGCCAGAAGCGCAAGCGCCGCCGTCGCGGCAAGCGTGGTGGCCGCCGTAATCGTCCGGACGAGGCAGAGGGTGAAAACCTGGAAGCTGACGGCGAAACCAATGGCGAAGACGTTTCGACGGTTGCGCCAGAAGCAGAAGCTGCCGAAGCCGTTGTTACCGCGGTTGCCGTCGAGGTCGTTGCTGAAGCCCCGGTTGTTGCCGCGGAAGAGGTAAAGCCCGCCAAGCCGAAGCGCAGCCGCAAGAAGGCTGTCGCTGCAGTCGAAGAGGCAGTTGCCGAACAAACTCCTGTAGCGACCGCCGATGCGGATGCTCAGGCTGCTGTCGAAGCAAAGCCGGAAGTGGTTGCCGTCGCAGAAGAGCCAGCTGTCGAAAAGGCAGCGGCAGACCTCGACGAAACGAAGCTGGAGGAGATCAAGCCAGTCCGCGCCAACCGCGATATCGAAACGATCGCCAGCGAACCGGTGATCAAGTCGTCATCCACCGTCCAGAAGGACGACGGCGACGCGGAGCCGGCAAAGCCCAAGAAGGGCGGCTGGTGGCAGAAGCGCGGCTTCTTCTGAGCCAAGACTGACACTTAAGAGATGAAAAACCGGCCAAGTGATTGGCCGGTTTTTTTCGTTTCAAGGCCTGTTCCATCCGTAACTGTGAAAATATCACGGCTGTAGCAGAGTGTGTTTCGCTGGACGAGATGGGCTCGCCCCGCATCTGCCAGAGGAGGCAATCATGCGACGTTTTCTGGTCGCAGCGGCTCTTGTCGCCATTCCCACGATTTCGCTTGCAACCCCATCACAAGCCGACGGTAGGAGCCGCCAGCGCTATAATGATTTTTATTACGGAAGATATGACACGGCCTTTGAACCTGTCTGTGTGGTCAAGACGGTTCGGACGACGGACGCGTACGGCAACCGCATCATCCAGAAGGTTCGCATCTGCCACTGAGGTCAGCGGTTTGACATGCGTTGCAGGCATGCGCGTTCGATGAGCGCGCATGAGACACCGTTTCCGCCGTAGACCCACCTGCCAATCGGATTCACGACCGTAACAGTTTGATTCCGGAAAGTCCTTTAACAGACTGAAATCGTTAAAGCGTCACGCCAACCAACGCGCGATGCGATCCATTGCATCAACCATATCCGCTTGCGCGCCCGCATAGGAAAACCGCATCGTGCGATGCCCCTCGAGCGGATCGAAATCGAGGCCCGGTGTTGCTGCAACACTGATCTCAGCCAGCATCTTGCGGGCAAAATCCATGCTGTCATTGGTGAAGCGGCTGACATCGGCATAGGCATAGAAGGCACCATCCATCGGCGAGGCGATGGAAAAGCCGATCTCCGGCAGGCGCTTCAGCAAGAGGTCGCGATTGGCGCTATAGGATGCCTTGTAGACATCCAGTTCGGCCTCGCAGCCGAGCGCTGCCTCTGCGGCGATCTGCGACAATTCCGGCGGCGAGATATAGAGGCTCTGGGCGATCCGCTCGAAGGCGCGAACTTTGGCTTCCGGCAAAACCATCCAGCCGATCCGCCAGCCGGTCATGCAATAATATTTCGAGAACGAGTTGATGATCACGGCCTCATCGGTGACTGCAAGCGCCGTCGTCTCGTCGCCTGCAAATGTCAGGCCGTGATAGATCTCGTCCGAGATGAAGGCGATGTCATTGTCATGGCAATAATCCGCCAAGGCCTTCAACCCCGCCCTGCCGGTGACCGTGCCTGTCGGGTTGGCCGGGCTGGCAAGCAAGACGCCGTTCAGCGGTTTGCCAGCTTTTACAGCGGCGGCTTCCAGGCTTTTCGGTGTCAGCGTAAAGCCGCTCTCGGCATCCGCTTCGACCTCAACCACGGTCAGTCCGAGGGCCGACAGAATGTTGCGGTAAGCCGGATAGCCCGGGCGGGCGATGGCAACACAATCGCCGGGATCAAACAGCGCCAGGAAAGCCAGATTGAAGCCCGCCGACGAGCCTGTCGTGACCGCGACGCGCTGCGGATCGATATCAATGCCGTAGCGGGACCGATAGTGGCGGGCGATGGCGATGCGCAGCGACATAGTTCCCAGCGCATCGGTATAGCCGAGACGGCCATGATCGAGCGCCGTTCGTGCGGCCTCCAGAGCCGCCTTCGGCGCGGGATGACTGGGCTGGCCCACGGCCATCGAGATCACCGGATAACCGGCCTCGCGGCGTTTGGTGGCCTCGGCCAGAACGTCCATGGCATGAAATGGCTCGACAGCGCTGCGAACGGAAAGGGGCTTCATCGGCACATCCTCGATATATTTGACGTGACAGGCATGTGCCCGATCGCAAAGGCCTTCACAAGTGCGCGAGCGCCGTATTTCCGCCGATTTTGCGGTTTCGTTTGGCGCCGCGCCACCCTATGGTCGGCGACGATATTCTGTTGTCCTTCAAACAAGTCTGTTGACGCGGCCTTAGCACTTGAACGACAGACTGCAGCAACGAAAGACAACGAGGACCATCATGGCATTCAACGCTCGCAAGATCATCGCAGCTTCGCTTATCCTTTTGACGGCGAGTGCTGCTGCCACTCCCGCAGCCTACGCGCTGGATGCCAAGCAGAAGCAGGAAATCGGCGATTTCATCAAGGAATACCTCGTCGCCAATCCGGAAGTCCTGCTCGAAGCCCAGAAATCGCTGAAGCAGAAGCAGGCCGACGAACAGTCGGCGCAGGCGCAGGCCGCCATCACCGGCAATGAAAAAGCGATCTTCCAGTCTGCCTACGACGTGACGCTCGGCAATCCGAATGGCGACGTCACCATCGTCGAGTTCTACGATTATAATTGCGGCTACTGCAAACGCGCTCTGTCCGACATGGAAACCATTCTGGAAAAGGACAAGAACGTCCGCTTCGTCCTGAAGGAACTGCCGATTCTCGGACCGGATTCGATGGCCGCACATAAGGTCAGCACCGCATTCCGCGCAATCGCGCCGGAAAAATACGGCGACTTCCACCGCGCCCTTTTGGGTGGTGAAGACCGCGCCAACGAAGAAACAGCAATGGCCGTTGCCACCGGTCTTGGCGTTGCCGAAGCCGATCTGCGCAAGAAGATGGCCGAGAACACCCAGGACGACGCCGTCAAGGAAGTCTACACACTTGCCAACGATCTCGGCATCACCGGCACGCCGTCCTATGTCATCGGCAAGGAAGCCGTCTATGGTGCCGTCGGCGCCGAAGAGATTGAAACTAAAGTCACCAATGTCCGTACCTGCGGCAAGACCGTCTGCTGAGCCCACTTTTGGCTAAAGCAGCACGTTATGGCTTGTGGACAAATGCCGAGGGGGGCCAAAGGGCTTTTCCTTGGCAGTCCGCCGGTCTATAGGTAGCGCTCGATTATCGGACCGGACCTCTTATGCCATCGACCATTTTCGTGCTGAACGGCCCCAACCTCAACGCGCTCGGAAAACGCGAGCCCGGTATTTATGGGGGGCAGACGCTGGCCGACATCGAGGCAATGTGCGTCGAGCATGGCAATGCACTGGGCCTCAACGTCGTTTGCCGTCAAAGCAACCACGAAGGCGACCTCATCGACTGGTTCCATGAGGCAGGCAGTGTGGCACAGGGCATCGCCATCAATGCCGGCGCCTATACCCATACATCGATCGCATTGCACGATGCGGCAAAGGCGATCGGCATTCCGGTCGTCGAAGTGCACCTGTCCAATGTTCACGCCCGCGAGGAATTCCGGCATAAATCGATGCTGGCACCAGCGGCGAAAGGCGTGATCTGCGGCTTTGGTGCCGACAGTTACATTCTTGCGCTCAATGCGCTAAAGACACTCACACAACACACGAAATAAAAAGAACACGAGGCTCCTATCATGGCTGACAAGAAACCCGGCATCGACCAGACGCTGATCCGCGATCTCGCCAACATCCTGAACGAAACCGATCTCACCGAAATCGAAGTGCAACAGGACGACCTGCGTATCCGCGTGTCGCGCGCCGGTACGCCGCAATACGTGTCCGCTCCGGTTCCGGTCGCCGCACCGGTCCAGGTCGCCTCCGCTGGCGTTTCCGCCGTCTCGGCTGCGGAAACAGCAAAGACCTCCAAGAACGCCCTCACCGCACCGATGGTCGGCACGGCCTATCTGTCGCCGGCTCCCGGTTCGCGCCCCTTCGTTGAAGTCGGCGCCACCGTCAAGGAAGGCCAGACCATCCTGATCATCGAAGCCATGAAGACGATGAACCAGATCCCGGCGCCCCGCTCCGGCAAGGTTACCCAAATCTTCGTTGAAGACGGCGCGCCGGTTGAGTACGGCGAAGCGCTTGTCATCATCGAATAGGCCGCGCAGATGATTTCAAAAATCCTCATCGCCAATCGCGGCGAAATCGCCCTTCGGGTGCTGCGTGCCTGCAAGGAACTCGGCATCGCCACCGTCGCCGTCCATTCGACCGCTGACGCCAATGCGATGCATGTGCGTCTTGCCGACGAAAGCGTCTGCATCGGTCCGCCGCCGTCGCGCGACAGCTATCTGAACATCCACCAGATCGTTGCTGCCTGCGAAATCACCGGCGCGGATGCCGTGCATCCGGGCTACGGCTTTCTGTCGGAAAATGCCAAGTTCGCCGATATTCTCGACGCGCATGGCATTACCTTTATCGGACCGACCGCCGACCACATCCGCATCATGGGTGACAAAATCACCGCGAAGGAAACCGCCAAGTCGCTTGGCATTCCGGTCGTTCCTGGTTCTGCCGGCGAAGTGAAGCCGGAGAACGCGCTGGAGATTGCCCGCGAAATCGGCTTCCCCGTGCTGATCAAGGCCACTGCCGGTGGTGGTGGGCGCGGTAT
This sequence comes from Rhizobium sp. PL01, assembly GCF_033447125.1. Classification (NCBI taxonomy): domain Bacteria; kingdom Pseudomonadati; phylum Pseudomonadota; class Alphaproteobacteria; order Hyphomicrobiales; family Rhizobiaceae; genus Rhizobium; species Rhizobium sp. PL01. Next base: position 20,448 of record NZ_JAWQUM010000014.1, read on the forward strand.
GAAGGTCGCCAAGAACGAGGAAGAGCTCTCCGAGGCTGTGTCCACGGCCCGTTCCGAGGCGCTTGCCGCTTTCGGCAACGAAGCCGTCTACATGGAAAAGTATCTCAGCAAGCCGCGCCATATCGAAGTTCAGGTCGTCGGCGACGGTGAAGGCAATGCCATCCATCTCGGCGAACGCGACTGCTCTTTGCAGCGCCGTCACCAGAAGGTCTGGGAAGAAGCCAACTCGCCGGCACTCAATGTCGAGCAGCGGATGAAGATCGGCGAAATCTGCGCCGATGCCATGCGCAAGCTGAAATACCGCGGCGCCGGTACGATCGAGTTCCTCTACGAAAACGGCGAGTTCTTTTTCATCGAGATGAACACCCGCCTGCAGGTCGAGCATCCGATCACCGAAGCCATTACCGGCATCGATCTGGTGCATGAGCAGATCCGCGTCGCGTCCGGCGGTGGTCTGTCAGTGACGCAGGAAGAGGTCGTCTTTTCCGGCCATGCCATCGAATGCCGCATCAATGCCGAGGATCCGCGCACCTTCGTGCCGTCCCCCGGCACGATCACGCATTTCCATGCGCCCGGCGGTCTCGGTGTTCGCGTCGATTCAGGTGTCTATCAGGGCTACAAGATTCCGCCTTACTACGACAGCCTGATCGGCAAACTGATCGTGCATGGACGCACTCGCGTCGAATGCATGATGCGCCTGCGCCGCGTGCTCGATGAATTTGTCATCGACGGTATCAAGACGACCTTGCCTCTGTTCCAGGACCTGATCAACAATCAGGACATCGCCAACGGCGACTACGACATCCATTGGCTGGAAAACTACCTGGCCAAGTCGGCCGAATGAGGTTTTGAATGAAAGGGACCCGCAGCAGGCAGCCGGACATTACACCGGATTTGCTGTTGCGGGCCTATTCCATAGGCCTGTTCCCGATGGCCGACAGCGCTGATGATCCCGAACTGTTCTGGGTCGAGCCTGAATTGCGGGGCATCATCCCGCTCGACAATTTCCACGTCTCCAAAAGCCTTGCGAAGACAATCAAGCGCGCGCCTTTCGATATCCGTTATGACACGGCCTTCGAACAGGTGATGGAGGGCTGCGCCGCCCCTGCCCCGGATCGCCCCACCACCTGGATCAACGCAAAAATCCGCTCGCTCTATGCAACGCTGCACAGCATGGGCCATGCCCATTGTGTAGAAGCCTGGGAGGGTGATGAACTGGTCGGCGGCCTATACGGCGTTTCGCTTGGATCGGCCTTCTTCGGCGAAAGCATGTTTTCGCGCCGCACGGATGCCTCGAAGATTTGCCTCGTGCATCTGGTGCAGCGCCTTCGCAAACAGGGCTTTGTCCTGCTCGACACGCAATTCACCACCGAACATCTGAAAAACTTCGGCGCGATCGACGTGCCGAAAGCGCGATATGAAAAAATGCTGGCGCGCGCCATAGCAACAGTCCATCTGAGGTTCTAGACGCAAGCGCGTCGTCGGCTTACCGGATAGGGAATCTAAAAACCTATCGCAGCTTCATCACGCCCGCTTCGGTGGGGCTGAAACCGCAGTTGCGATAGAACGTGGCCAGATGTCCTTCGAAATCGACATGCAGCCACACGGCGCCCCGCTCGCGGGCAAGCGTCTCTGCCGCCTTTACCAGTCGGGTTGCGATGCCCTTGCGGCGTTTATGGGGATGCACGCAGGTATCCAGAATGAATGCGTGGATACCGCCGTCCCAGGCGACGTTGACGAAGCCGATCAGCTGCTCGTCGTCATAGGCGCCGACATGGGCAAGGCTGTGCGACAGAACACCTGAAAAATCTCTGGGCACGTGTTCGCCCCAGGCGGCGGCCCACAGCGTATTCATCTGGTCATTGGCGGGAAAGGGATCGGAGCGGAACTCTATGGTCAACGCGATCCTCGAAGCATTACTGCTTGGCCGCAGAATCCGGCGGCGGCAGGTCTGACTTCGCCTTGCAGCTGTTCAACCAGACGTCATAGACCGGATGCTCGACGGCGTTCAGGCCAGGGCTGTCGGCAAACATCCAGCCGGTGAAGATGCGGCGGATCTTGCGGTCGAGCGTGATCTCATCGACCTCGACAAACGTGTCGGTCTTCGGCGCTTCCGTGTCGTCACGGCTGTAACAGACGCGCGGCGTCACCTGCAGGGCGCCGAACTGGACGGTCTCGCCGATATAGACGTCAAAGGTGGTGATGCGGCCGGTGATCTTGTCGATACCCGAAAAGACGGCAACCGGATTGGTGATCCGTGCAGCCTGTGCCGATGCGATCATGGACAGAAACGAGGTACCGGCAATCGCGGCCAGCGCAGCAGCCGCAAACATCCGGCGCTTCTGAACTCGCTGATTTGAAACTACCATTAATGCCCGTCTCCCGCGCAATCCCGATCAAAGTGCCGGTATCAGGCGCTAAACATCAAATGTGGCCGAGACATGATGCCCGGGGTGCAATCAACAAGACAGGAAGGCCTGCTCGCCAATCGGTTCAGGAGCGCGGCGTCCAGGCATCATAGTCGCCCGTCACCCGCGGACGCTCGCCGGCAGCATTGATCGATCCCGGCGGCCGGTAGGCCTGCGCGGAACCGGTGCCGTTTGGCTGGTGCGGCTTCTGCCACTCGCGCGCCTTGTAGCTTTCGTCGGCCGGCGAAACGTCGGTGCGGTGATGCATCCAGCCGTGCCAGCCCGGAGGAATGGCGGAGGCATCGGCATAACCGTTATAGATTACCCAACGGCGGGTGCGGCCCTCGGAGTCCTTGCCGCCCTGATAGTAGACGTTGCCGGCCGCATCTTCACCGACCCGGGTGCCGAAGCGCCAGGTGTGAAAGCGGGTGCCGATCGTCTGTCCATTCCACCAGGTAAAAATCTGCAGCAGAGACTTCATGATGTCCGTCCTTGACCGCGCCAAAAGACTGCGCGGGATATCCTAGAGTGATGCTCCGCTTATGCCGCGCAGCCTGCCGATTGTCCAGCGATTCCGTTACGGCGCGGTTATTTCAACCGAATCTTGAAGCCAAGATGGGAGGGCTCGAACCCCACCCGCTCATAAAACCGGTGGGCATCCCGGCGCTCCTTGTTCGACGCCAGTTGCACTTTTGAAAAGCCTTGTGCGCGGGCCACATCGACGGCAAACCGCATCATCGCCTCGCCGATGCCTTTTCCACGCATGTCGGCACGGGTCTGAACGGCTTCGATCATCATGTTGGAGCTGCCCCGGCCGACAAGCGTTCTCAAAGCTGTTGTCTGGAACGTACCGACGACCTCGCCGTCCAATTGGGCGACATAGAGCGTTTCGTTCGGTGCAGCAATGATCTGCTCAAATGCCGCGAGATAATCAGGCAAAGCCTCAGGATCCGTCGTATCGCCATGACCGCCGACCGTATCGGAGGCGAACAGGGCGATAATGTCAGCAAGGTCTTTGCGGTTGGCCTGCCTGATAGACACGTTTAATCTGGGTGCGTGCATGTCTTCCGATTCCCGATTTCTGACCGTGGCTTGCCAGCGGATGAAGAAGGAAATGTGACAAAAGCGCGTGGCTGCACCCGGTCAAGCCTCAGTTCAGAGGCTTTTCCATGGCGATGGTCGCAATGCCCCAGGTCGCAGCACCTGCGCCCACCTTGGTGAAGCCGTGCGTTTCATAGAAAGCGATGGCCTTGGCGTTGTTCTCCTCGACCTCAACGCGCATCGTGCCCGCATAGGGAAAGCAGGTCTCAAGCTCGGCGAAGATGTCGCGTGCAATTCCCTGCCGCTGAAATTGCGGCAGGACATAAAGCTGGTGCAGCACGGCCGTTTCATGCAGCGTTTCTGACATGGATGCAAAGCCCATGCCGCCGATCATCTTGCCATCGTCGGCAACGAGAAATTCGCCGTTCTTGCGCTGAAGATTGGCCTTCAGCACCGCCACCGAATGCCATTTCGCGGTCATCTCGTTGATCTTGTCGGCACCGTACTGCACATCATAGGTCGCATGCGCGGTCTCACCCAGAAGCGCGCTGACTTTCGCCAGATCGCGCTCGGTGGCTGTGCGGACGAAGAACATCATTGAGCCCTTTTCAATAGCAATTCCGGACGGAAAACCGCCTCACATTTTTCCTGGAATTGCTCAGTCCTCGATGCCAAGCTTGGCCTTGACCAGTGCCTGTACAGCTTGCGGGTTGGCCTTGCCGCCGGTCGACTTGATTACCTGGCCGACGAACCAGCCTGCAAGCGACGGCTTGGCCTGGACCTTGGCGACCTGATCGGGGTTGGCAGCGATGATCTCGTCCACGGCCTTTTCGATGGCGCCGGTGTCGGTCACCTGCTTCATGCCGCGGCTTTCGACCAGTTCAGCCGGATCGCCACCTTCGCTCCAGACGATTTCGAAGAGATCCTTGGCAATCTTGCCCGAGATGACTTCCGACTTGATGAGGTCGAGAATGCCACCGAGCTGGGCGGGGGAAACCGGAGTCTCTTCAATGCCTTTGCCGGCTTTGTTCAAGGCGCCCAGGAGGTCGTTGATGACCCAGTTGGCGGCGATCTTGCCGTCGCGGCCAGCGGCAACGGCTTCGAAATAATCGGCAATCGCCTTTTCCGAGACAAGTACGGACGCGTCGTAGATCGACAGGCCGAGATCGCGTACGAAGCGCTCCTTCTTGTCGTCGGGCAATTCCGGCAGACTGGCCTTCAGCGCTTCGACGAAAGCATCGTCGAACTCGAGCGGCAGCAGATCCGGGTCCGGGAAATAGCGGTAGTCATGCGCATCTTCCTTGGAGCGCATCGAGCGGGTCTCGCCCTTGTTCGGATCGAACAGACGGGTCTCCTGATCGATGGAGCCGCCATCTTCGAGAATACCGATCTGGCGGCGGGCTTCGTATTCGATCGCCTGACCGATGAAGCGGATGGAGTTGACGTTCTTGATCTCGCAACGCGTACCGAAACCCTCGCCCGGGCGGCGCACGGAGACGTTGACGTCAGCGCGCATCGAGCCCTCGTCCATATTACCATCGCAGGTGCCGAGATAACGCACGATCGACCGCAGCTTGGTCACATAGGCCTTGGCTTCATCAGACGAGCGCATGTCCGGCTTCGAGACAATCTCCATCAGCGCCACGCCGGAACGATTGAGGTCGACATAGGACATGGTCGGGCTCTGGTCGTGCATCGACTTGCCGGCATCCTGTTCCAGATGCAGACGCTCGATGCCGATTTCGATATCCTCGAACTGGCCCTGACGATCCGGACCGACCGAAATCACGATCTTGCCTTCACCGACGATCGGGTCCTTGAACTGGGAGATCTGATATCCCTGCGGCAGGTCCGGATAGAAATAGTTCTTGCGGTCGAAGATCGAGCGCTTGTTGATCTGCGCCTTGAGGCCGAGACCCGTGCGCACGGCCTGGGCCACGCATTCCTCGTTGATCACGGGCAGCATGCCGGGCATCGCCGCATCGACCAGCGAAACGTTGGAGTTCGGTGCATTGCCGAATGTTGTCGAGGCACCCGAAAACAGCTTCGAATTGCTGGTCACCTGAGCATGGACTTCCAGGCCAATGATGACTTCCCAGTCGCCTGTGGCGCCCGGAATATAGCGTTTCGGTTCGGAGATGCGGACGTCGACGAGGGTCATGGAATGCTCTTCTGTAAGCTCGAATTCGTGTGTCTCTGGGTAGAACAAATGGCTTTGGGGTGCAAGGCTTGTCGCATTCAGCGCCGCGTATTGATGCCTAAGAGGCCGGCGTTTGCGATCTGTTCAAGTTTTTGCGACACTCTATCCGAATGACCATCTGTCTCACGCTCCTTGTCCTGTTTCTTGTTGTCAACATCGTGACGTTCTGCGTCTTCTGGTGGGACAAGACGGCTGCGCGCGATGGAGGGTGGCGCGTTGCCGAAAGCAAGCTTTTGAGCCTGGCGTTTTTCGGCGGTAGTCTCGGGGCATTTGCCGCCCAGCGCCTGTTGCGGCACAAAACCCGCAAGGAACCCTTCCGAACCCGGCTGACAGCAATCCTCATCCTGCACGCCGCCGTTGTCTCCGTTGGACTTCTGGCGTTGCCATGGGTGCTTGCCGGTTACATTTTCCACTCCTGACGCACGACAGACCGTTCGCTGGGTTTGCGAACCGCACGTTGCGACTTGACTCACGCAAAGATTCGTAACTATTATTATTACATGAAAAGAAACAGCCGCCTCTCCGCAGTGCTGCACGCGCTGCTGCATATGGCAGAACGCGAACGCCCGATGACATCGGACGAGCTCGCCCTCTGCCTCCAGACAAACCCCGTCGTCGTCCGGCGCACCATGGCCGGACTGCGCGAGGCGGGCCTTGTAACCTCCGGCCGTGGCCATGGCGGCGGTTGGACGCTTGTCCGGCCGCTGGAGGATGTCACCATGCGCGACATCTACACAGCCCTTGGCGAGCCGATGCTGTTCCAGATGGGCAATGCCACGGAAAGTCCGGGCTGCCTCGTCGAACAGGCCGTCAACCACGCGCTCGACGACGCCTTTCGCGATGCCGAAGCCATGTTGATCGCGCGCCTTGGCGAAGTGACGCTCGCCACGCTGGCAGACGATTTCAAGCGGCGCTTTGCCGAACACAGGGCCACGCTGAAACAGCCCGGCTAACATTCACATCAACACAATGTCCCTCGCCCAAATCCCTAAACGTTTCCGGAGGGCGGAGCTATGGAAGGAAAGACCATGCAACAGGATGCAGTCATCATCGGCGGCGGTTTTGCCGGACTGTCGGCCGCCTACATTCTCGCCCGCGCCCGGCGTCATGTGACGATCATCGACAGCGGCACGCCGCGCAATCGTTTTGCCGCACACTCCCACGGCGTACTGGCGCTCGACGGTAAATCCGGGCTGGAGATATTGGCCGATGCGCGGGCACAGCTCACCGCCTACCCCACGGTGACCTTCGTGGAGGGCGAGGCTCACGCGGCGGAAGGCACAATCGATGACTTCCATATTGGCGTTACCGGACACGGTTCGATTGCCGCCAGGCGGCTGCTTCTGGCCAGTGGCATCGAGGACCGCCTCCCCGATATTCCGGGCCTTGCCGAGCGTTGGGGGAAAACCGTTCTTCATTGCCCCTATTGCCATGGTTACGAAATCGGCGGCGGCCCGATCGGCGTTCTGGCGACACACCCGATGTCTGCGCATCAGGCAACCGTCGTTGCCGACTGGGGCGATGTCACGCTGTTCACCAACGCAATGCCTGAACCGGACGAGGCAACGCTAGCCCTTCTCGAAAGACGCAATGTCAGCCTCCAGCCGGGCGCGGTCAGCATGATCGAGACCGGCACCTGCGACAGGCTGCGGGTGCGGCTGGAGAATGGCCGGACCTTCGACGTCAAGGCGCTGTTCGTCGCCGCTGATCTGCATCTGCGCGGCACGATTGCCCAAAGCCTGGGCTGCGAGCTGCAGGACACGCCCGCTGGCAAGATCCTCACCACCGACGCCATCAAGGCGACCAGCATCCCCGGCGTCTATGCCGCCGGCGACAATGCCCGCGCCTTTGGCAATATCACGCTTGTGTCCGCCGATGGCGTCATGGCCGGTCTCGGCATGCATCAGTCATTGATGTTCACAGCACATTCTTGACGATGCGGTCATCCTTCGCATAAAAGCGACCGTCCTATGGAGTTTTGATGTTCTCGATATCTGAGATTGCCTGAAGGCCCTGCCTGCAAACGTCTTTTGCGGGCATGGGCCGGAAAACGAAGCCCTGACGTTCGACAGAACGGCAGACCCGTTTTCATGCGTTCAATCGAACGCTTTTCGGATCTCATCACAAATGGACATTTCACGCGAAGAACAGCGTATTCTACATCTTATGGCTCAAGGCGGCCGCATCGAAATCCTCCGCTCGGACGGCAAGGTGATCGACGAGGCCCGATGCTTCAGCCGCGACGGTTGGCTCTATCCCGGCTTCGGCCTTGATATGTTTCGCAAACTGAAGCGGAAGAAAGCGATCTCCTCCTCCGGCGGGAAACCGTACCGGATCACCCAACGCGGCCTCGTTCTCGTGCGCGCGCAGTTGAACAACCGCTAACGCGAAAACCGGCGAGACCGAATGAGCGGTCTCGCCGGTTTTTCATACTGGGAGTTCAGCTGTAAGGCCACCACTCAGAACCACTGCTGGTCCTTTGGGACTGCAGGCTCTGCAAACATTTTCGTCATACCGACCGATTCGACATCCCGGTCGAGCTTCGGCGCATAGGCTGTCGATAGCGAACTGATCGCATATCCGTGCTTGCGGAAAAAGCCAATGGCCGGGGCATTCTGTGCATGCGTCTTGATCACGGCGGCCTCAAAGCCGTCAGCCAGAATCCTGTGCTCCAGATCAGCAAGCAACGATGAGCCGAGGCCGTTTCGCTGCAGCGACGGCTCGATCCAGAGATCAGAGATCGCCCCGTCATTGTCCTCACGCGCCGCCCAGCCGGTAACGATGCCGCTGTTTTCGACGACACTCACCGAAAACCACCTGGATCTCAGAAAAGACAGGAAAGACAATTCGGCCACACGGCGCATGGCCTGCGCATCGGCCACGCCGGACACCGCTCTTTCCCAGGCATTCAGCCCGATTGCCGCCAGAACCGGAACTTCATTTTCGCGTGCAAGGCGGACGATCATCATGCAACGGATCCTTTCCGCTGCAAGTAGAGCATCACAGGAGCGGCTTTTCCAGACGCACCTTAATATGATCGAGGCCCAGCGACGGCGAAAAATCTGTACCTTGCCAGATCTCGCTAAAACCAAGTTTCTTGTAGAGAGAAAGTGCCGTTTCGTTGGATGCATCAGTCTCGATGCTTGCAACGCCCAGATTTTCAAAGCGCATCCGCGCAAGAAGCTCGCCGATCAGCACTGAACCGACCCCCTTGCCCTGCCAGCGCGGAGCAATCCAGATATCGGAGATGTAATCCCAGCCGCGTGAGCGGTCACCGGGATGTTCCCGGCTGTCGCGGGCACCCCAGCCGATAATCTCACCCGCCGCAACGGCCACCACGACTTCAGCGTCTGGCCGGCTGGCAAACGTCAGAAATGCATCTTCAACCCGCGTTTCGACAGCCGGGGCAAACCAGCTCTGGTGAATACGGTTCGATTTCCAGGCTTCAAATCCGATGCGTGCGACTGCCTCGGCGTCCGAGGCAGTCATGTCGCGAAGACGGAAACCCGTCTTTACCACCACTTGGCTGGCTGGAATTTTCCAGCAGCCTGCTCGATGACATACGCCGTCTTGAACAGCGTTTCCTCCTCGAACGGCTTACCGATCAGCTGCAGGCCGAGCGGCAGGCCCTTGTGGTCAAGACCGGCGGGAACGGCGATGCCCGGCAGGCCGGCCATGTTCACCGTCACCGTGAAGATGTCGTTCAGGTACATTTTCACCGGATCCGACGCCAGATCCTCATCGGCGATGCCGAAGGCAGAGGAAGGCGTGGCCGGTGTCAGGATCGCATCGACGCCGGCGTGGAACGCCAGTTCGAAGTCGCGCTTGATCAGCGTGCGAACCTTCTGGGCCTGCAGATAATAGGCGTCGTAGTAACCAGCCGACAGCACATAGGTGCCGATCATGATGCGGCGCTTGACCTCGGTACCGAAGCCTGCAGCGCGAGTTTTTTCGTACATGTCGGCAATGTCCTTGCCGTCGACGCGCAGGCCGTAGCGAACGCCGTCATAACGGGCAAGGTTGGACGAGGCTTCAGCCGGGGCGACGATGTAGTACGCCGGCAGCGCATATTTGGTGTGCGGCAGGCTGATATCGACGATCTCGGCACCGGCGTCCTTCAGCCAGGCAATGCCCTGCTGCCAAAGGGTTTCGATCTCTTCCGGCATGCCATCGACGCGATATTCCTTCGGAATGCCGATCTTCATGCCCTTCAGCGACTGGCCGAGCGAGGCTTCGTAATCAGGCACCGGCAAATCGACGGAGGTGGTGTCCTTGGCATCGACCGATGCCATCGACCTCAACAAGATGGCCGCATCACGCACATCGCGGGCGATCGGACCAGCCTGATCGAGCGACGATGCGAAGGCGACGATACCCCAGCGCGAGCAGCGGCCATAGGTCGGTTTGATGCCGACGGTGCCGGTGAAGGCTGCCGGCTGGCGGATCGAGCCGCCCGTGTCGGTCGCGGTAGCACCGGCGCAAAGGAATGCGGCAACGGCTGCGGCCGAACCGCCGGAAGAACCACCCGGCACCAGATCGAGGTTCGAGCCGGTGGCGCGCCAGGGGTTTTTCACCGGGCCGTAATAGGAGCTTTCGTTCGATGAGCCCATGGCGAACTCGTCCATGTTGAGTTTGCCGAGCATGACCGCGCCGTCGTTCCAGAGGTTCTGGGTGACGGTGGATTCGTAACGCGGCTTGAAGCCGTCGAGGATGTGGCTGCAGGCCTGGGTGTGAACACCCTCTGTGCCGAACAGGTCCTTGATCCCCAGCGGAATGCCTTCGAGCGCACCGGCGTTACCGGCGGCGATACGGGCATCCGATGCCTTGGCCATCTCGCGCGCCTTGTCCGGCGTGGTGACGACATAGGCATTCAGCGCACCATTGGCTGCGTCGATCGCACCGATATAGGCCTCGGTCAGTTCGACGGCAGAGATTTCCTTGGAGCTCAGCTTGGTGCGCGCTTCAGCGATGGTCAGGCGGGTCAGGTCGGTCATGGCAGGCTTTCAAAATCGGGTGCGTTCGGACGGCGGCAGCGGCAAGGCTTATTCGACAACCTTCGGGACGAGGAAGAAATTGCGATCCTCGTTCGGCGCATTGGCGACGATATCGTCGGCTTTATTGCCATCGGTCACGACATCGACGCGCTTCTTCATTGCCATCGGGGTCACGGATGTCATCGGCTCGACGCCATCGACATTGACCTCGGAAAGCTGCTCGACGAAGCCGAGGATGCCGTTCAATTCGCCGGTCATGCGCTGCGCTTCCTCTTCGGTGACGGCAATGCGGGCAAGGCGCGCGACGCGCTTTACGGTGGCGAGGTCTACGGACATGGGTGTCTCCGGTCTTCAAGGAACTTTCCCCCGCTATAATGGCCGGAGTGCTGCCACGCAACGGGGGAATGCACGCAGAGCCGCTTAGACGGCAACAATGCCACTGACTGCAGGTGCCTCGACCTTCGCCGATGCGCCGTCCATGCCGGTGATGAACAGGTCCGGCGTCTGGTCGATAATGCCGAACGAACCATAGTGACAGGGCATCACGGTTTTGAACTTGAAGAAACGCTGGCAGGCGAGTGCTGCCACGGCACCGCCCATGGTGAACCGGTCGCCGATCGGTACAAGACCGATTTCCGGCTGGTGCAGTTCGTGGATCAGCGCCATGTCGGAGAAGATGTCGGTATCGCCCATATGATAGAGCGTCGGCTCGTCCTCGAAATGCAATACTAGCCCGTTGGCACTCCCCAGCGAATGCGACACTCCGTCCTCGGTCAACTGCGCCGAGGAGTGCAGTGCATTGACGAAGGTGGTGGAAAAGCCGTCGAGATGGATCGTGCCCCCGGTATTGCCCATTTCGAGCGCCTGAACGCCTTTGGATCCCAGCCACGCCGCCAGATCGGCATTGGCAACGACGGTCGCACCGGTTTCCTTCGCCAGCGCAATCGTATCGCCGACATGATCGCCATGGCCGTGGGTCAATAGAATATGGGTCAGCCCGGCGGCGGCATCCTTACGGGATGATTCATCGAAGGATGGATTGCCGGTGAAGAATGGATCGATGAGGATTTTCGACTTGGCGGTTTCCAGATGGAACGCGGAATGTCCGAGCCACTTGATCTTCATGACAATACTCCTTGATTTACAGCGGGGATGCTTTGGCCGCAGGATGGGGATATGGATCACCCGAGTAATCCTAAAAGACCGAATCGGCAAATCACATGGCTGTTCTCAGCATCGAAGACCTCGCATCCACCCTCCTGCCCAGTCAGGCCATCGCAGGCCTTGATCTTGGCACCAAGACGATCGGCATTTCAGTATCTGATCTCGGACGCCGGTTCGCCACGCCGCGCGAGGTGATCAAGCGGGTCAAGTTCGGCCTCGACGCGCAGGCGCTGCTGGCCATGGCCGCCAAGGAGCGAATCGTCGCCTTCGTCATTGGTCTGCCGATCAATATGGATGGTTCGGCTGGTCCCCGGGCTCAGGCGACCAGGGCTTTCGTCCACAACATGGCGCAGAAGACGGATCTGCCGTTCATCTACTGGGACGAACGGCTATCGACCGTGGCGGCCGAGCGGGTGTTGATCGAGATGGATGTTTCCAGAAAGAAGCGGGCCGACCGGATCGATTCGGCGGCCGCCTCCTTCATTCTTCAGGGCGCGCTCGACAGGTTGGCATCTTTGGCGAAGGCTGCGGCACCGGAGTCGTCCTTCTGAACGGATGGAAAACGCTTGCTATACCAGGCGCGGATTTCACGGCGTTTGCGGTATGCGATGATCGCAAACACGATGAAACTGTCGAACACGATGGCGCGGGCGACCAGCGGAGGAATGGTTTCCGGCGGAATACCCAGCACGTTGCCATAGATCGCGAAGACGAGATCGTGCGCCTGCCGCGTCAGCATGAAAATGCCGAAACTCATGTCGTAATAGGAAAGACCGTACCAGCCGGTAAGCAGGATGACCGGGCAGGCCCAGAGGATCAGGAACCACTTCATGCTGTTCTCCCCTCAAGGAACGCGCCCTGCTTGAACTGTCCCGATAGCCAATCCAGAGCGAGCAAGCTCACGAGGATGACAGCCGGAACCGTCAGATCGAGCGCAAGGCTCGCAAAAAACATCGTCATGATGATGACCAAGCCAGTTCTCACCGAACGTGCTCCATTCCGCAAAGCGTTAACATTGTCTTGACGTCACTCTTGCCCGTTAACCCTGAGCGCGCAACGTAAACCATTTGTTAAGGTTAATTTCCGGGCGGCGCGGTTGCCGTGCTGTGGACAAGGGTCTATCGATGGGCTCCCCTCCTTCAGGCCTTCCTTCCCATGACGATCATCTTCGAAAGCATCCTGCCGATCTTCCTGCTCGTGTCACTGGGCGTCTGGCTCAAGCGCTCGCCGCTGGTTGATAATACGCTATGGGAAGGACTGGAGCAGCTCGGCTACTATATCCTGTTCCCCGCCCTGCTCTTCTCGACGCTGGCAACGGCCGACTTTGCCGGCATGAAAACGGATGCGACGGCACTGGCAACGATCGGCAGCATCACCCTGATGTCCGGCGCCCTTTTGTTGCTCTGGCCGCTGCTGCGCGCGCGTCACGTTTCGTCGGCAGCCTTCACGTCTATCTTCCAGACCTCTACGCGCTGGAACGGCTTCATGGCGCTGGCCATCGCGCAAAAACTCTATGGGCCGCTTGGGCTGAGCCTGACAGCGCTGGTGATGACCCTGATCATCATTCCGATCAATCTCTACAATATCGGCGTGCTCATCAGCTTCAACGGTGGACAGAAGGGACTGAAATTCTTCGCCTTCAAGATCGCCACCAACCCGCTGATCGTCGCTTCGGTCTTCGGTATTTTGCTGAATTTCTTTCAGTTGCCCGTCTATGGGCCGGTTCTGACCGCCGTCGAGATGCTGGCGAGTGCCTCGCTCAGCCTCGGGCTGGTCATGGTCGGTGCTGGTCTGAAGGTTTCGGACGCGCTGCGGCCGAGCATGGCCGCCTTGCTCGCGGTCTTTCTGAAACTGATCGTAATGCCGGTTTTCATGGTCGGCACCGCCTATCTGCTTGGCATTCGCGGCGATGCGTTGCTGGTGATCGCGCTTGGTGCCAGCGTGCCGACAGCCATGAACGGCTATCTGCTCGCCAAACAGATGGGCGGCGACGCGCCGCTCTATGCCGCCGTCGCCACCGTTCAGACGGTCGTGTCGTTCTTTACCATTCCGCTCGTCTTGACCGTGACCGGCTATATTGCTGCCGGGTAGAGCAGATCGACGATATAGGCGGAATCAAACCGCGAATCGAGCATGCCATAGGTCGAGCGCCAACCGGCCGCCAACCGCGACTCGAGGAACGCATCGGCAATCCGCCCGGCCCCCAGCCGGTAGAGTTCGGCAGCCGCAGCAGCCAGCGCCAGCTGTTCGACCAGCATGCGGGCAGCCCCCTCGTCACGCTCGCAGAGCGACGCTGCCGCTCGAAGCACATCGACAGTCTTTTTGGCGGATGGGCCAAGATCGCGGCTGATCACCTGGAACAGCAATTCAAACAGATCTTTGCCGCGTGTCAGGACCCTCAGAACGTCCAGCGCCATGACATTGCCGGAGCCTTCCCAAATTGCGTTGACCGGGGCCTCGCGATAATGCCGTGCGATCGGCCGCTCCTCGACATAACCGCTGCCGCCGATGCACTCCATCGCCTCGGCGATCAGCCCGGGCGCGATCTTGCAGCTCCAGTATTTGGCAACCGGCGTCATGATCCGCGCATAGGCCGCATCTTCAGCACTGTCGCGTGCCTTGTCGAAGGCTTCGGCAAGGCGGAACGACAATGCGCTGGCGGCGGCGACATCGAGCGCCATATCCGCAAGTACCCGCGTCATCATCGGCTGTGCCACCAGCGCTTTGCCGGAGACCTTGCGGCCGCGCACATGATGCACGGCTTCGGCCAGCGAGGCGCGCATCATGCCGGCGGAGGCCAGCGAGCAATCGAGGCGCGTCAGCGTCACCATGTCGAGGATGGTGCGGATGCCGGCATCAGGCGAACCGAGCACGAAGCCGAATGTATCGGAAAACTCGACCTCGGAAGATGCATTCGAGCGGTTGCCAAGCTTGTCCTTCAGACGCTGGAACCGCAGGCCATTGGCCGAACCGTCTTCCAGCAGACGCGGGACGAGGAAACAGCCGAGACCGTCGCGGGTCTGCGCCAGCATGACGAAGGCATCGCTCATCGGCGCCGACATGAACCACTTGTGGCCGTTCAGCCGATAGATCCCCTCGCCGACCCGTTCAGCCGTCGAGGTGTTGGCGCGCACATCCGTGCCGCCCTGCTTTTCCGTCATGCCCATGCCGATGGTCACAGACGCTTTCTGCATCCAGGGCCGGTTGGACGAATCATATTTCCGCGACAGAATCTTTGGCGCCCATTCTTTCTGGACGGCCGGAGACGCCGAGATCGCAGCCACGGAGGCGCTGGTCATGGTCAGCGGGCAGAGATGGCCGCATTCAAGCTGCGCCGTCAGGTAGAACCGCAACGCCCGCGCCTTGTGCGAGCGGCCCCGTTCATCGGCTATATTTTCCCAGGCAGACGCGTGCAGGCCCGATGTCACCGAACGGCGCATCAGGGCATGCCAGGCGGGATGGAATTCCACCTGATCAAGCCGCTCGCCGCGTGGCCCGTGGGTGCGCAGCTTCGGCACGCCCTCGTTGGCCATGCGCGCCAGATCCTGTGCCTCGGGCGAGGTCACATAGCGGCCGATCGTCTCGAAATCGTCGCGCAATGTACGCGGCATCGACGCGGCGATGTCGACCAGCAGCGGGTCGGAGCGGAAAGCATTGATCCCCGACCAGGGTTTCGGCTGGTTCAGATCGGCGAGTTTCTGTTCGGTACGGTTCAGAGTCATGTGGCGTTTCTAACCCAAGTCCGAATGCTTAGGAACAGCACCGGGACGGGATAAGCGCTGCTTCCCGCAACATTTTACGCAAGGTGCGCAATCGCCACAAAAGCCGGGGGATGTCACCGGTTTGCGCCGCCTCTGCCTTGCCGCGTCGCCCTGCAGTCATTATAGACCCACGCAACTTCACCAAATGAGGCGGCTTCCCCATGGATTTCTTTCCGCATCGCCACCTGCTCGGCATCAAAGGCCTGAACGAACAGGACATCACACTCCTGCTCGACCGGGCCGACGAAGCCGTCAAGATTTCGCGTCAGAGAGAAAAGAAGACCACGACGCTGCGCGGACTGACGCAGATCAACCTGTTCTTCGAAGCCTCGACCCGGACGCAAGCCTCCTTCGAACTCGCCGGAAAACGGCTTGGCGCCGACGTGATGAACATGTCGGTCAGCAATTCTTCGGTGAAAAAGGGCGAAACGCTGATCGATACGGCGATGACGCTGAACGCCATGCACCCGGATGTGCTGGTGGTGCGCCACGCGTCGGCCGGTGCCGCAGCCCTGCTCGCTCAAAAGGTTTCCTGCTCCGTCGTCAATGCCGGCGACGGCCAGCATGAACATCCAACACAGGCGCTGCTCGACGCGCTGACCATCCGCCGCGCCAAGGGCAAGCTGTCGCGCATCATCGTCGCCATCTGCGGCGACGTGCTGCATTCGCGTGTTGCCCGCTCCAATATCCTTCTCCTCAACCAGATGGGCGCCCGCGTCCGCGTGGTCGCTCCTGCAACTCTGCTCCCCTCCGGCATCGCCGACATGGGGGCGGAAGTCTATCATTCGATGGAAGAAGGCCTGAAGGACGCTGACGTGGTGATGATGCTGCGCCTGCAGCGCGAGCGCATGGCAGGCTCCTTCGTCCCGTCGGTGCGCGAATATTTCCGCTATTACGGCCTTGATGCCGAAAAACTGAAGGCGGCAAAGGAAGACGCACTCGTCATGCATCCCGGCCCGATGAACCGGGGCGTCGAGATCGCCTCGGAAATTGCCGACGGTCCGCAGAGCGTGATCGAGCAACAGGTTGAAATGGGGGTTGCCGTGCGCATGGCGGTCATGGAAACGCTTCTTCTCTCGCAGAACCAGGGGCCGCGCACATGAGCAACTCCGTCGTCCTGAAAAACCTGCGCATCATCGACCCCTCGCGCAATCTCGATGAAACCGGCGATATCATCGTCAAAAACGGCCTGATCGTTGCCGCCGGACAAGCAGCCCAGAACCAGGGAACTCCTGACGGTGCCGAGGTCAAGGACTGCAACGGCCTGCTCGCCGTTCCCGGCCTCGTCGATGCCCGCGTCTTCGTCGGCGAACCCGGCGGCGAATATCGCGAAACCATCGAATCCGCATCCCGCGCGGCAGCTGCCGGCGGCGTCACCTCGATCATCACCATGCCGGATACCGATCCCGTAATCGACGATATCGCGCTGGTGCAGTTCGTCCAGAAGACAGCGCGCGACAAGGCACTGATCAATGTCTATCCGGCAGCAGCGCTCACCAAACATCTCGACGGTGAAGAGATGACCGAGTTTGGCCTGTTGCGGGAAGCCGGTGCCGTCTGCTTCACAAATGGCCGCCGTCCGGTTCACGACACGCTCGTCCTTCGCCGCGCCATGACCTATGCCCGCGAATTCGGCGTGGTCATTTCACTGGAGACCCGCGACAAATATCTCGGTGCCGACGGCGTGATGAACGAGGGGCTGCTCGCCAGCTGGCTCGGCCTTTCCGGCGTCCCACGCGAAGCCGAAATCATTCCGCTGGAGCGCGACCTGCGCATCGCCGGGCTGACCAAGGGCGCCTATCATGCTGCAAAGATCTCGCTGCCGGAATCGGCCGAAGCGATCGCCACCGCCCGCAAGCGCGGCGCCAACGTCACCTGCGGCATCTCGATCAATCACCTGACATTGAACGAGAACGACATCGGCGAATACCGGACCTTCTTCAAGCTCTCGCCGCCCCTGCGCGGCGAAGACGATCGCGTCGCGATGGTTGAGGCGCTGGCCAATGGCACGATCGATATTATCGTTTCCTCGCACGATCCGCAGGACGTCGACACCAAGCGCCTGCCGTTTGCCGATGCCG
Organism: Rhizobium sp. PL01; assembly: GCF_033447125.1. Taxonomy (NCBI): domain Bacteria; kingdom Pseudomonadati; phylum Pseudomonadota; class Alphaproteobacteria; order Hyphomicrobiales; family Rhizobiaceae; genus Rhizobium; species Rhizobium sp. PL01. The sequence continues at coordinate 38,097 of NZ_JAWQUM010000014.1, forward strand.
CCGATGGTGCGATCGGGCTGGAGACCATGCTTGCGGCGGCTTTGCGCCTCCATCACAGCGGCACCGTGCCCCTGATGCGGTTGATCGACGCCATGTCGACCCGGCCGGCACAGATCTTCGGGCTTGATGCAGGCACGCTGAAACCGGGCGCCAAGGCGGACATCACGGTGATCGATCTCGAAGAGCCGTGGATTTTTGGAAAAGACTCCATCATATCCCGCTCGAAAAACACGCCGTTCGAAAATGCCCGCTTTACCGGCCGGGCCGTTCAAACCTATGTTGCGGGAAAACTGGTCCACGCCATCTAGGCGCCATGGACGACGGGAGGGGAACCGGTGGAACTTTTTGTCTGGCAACTCGGGCTGGCGCTGACAGCCGGTGCTGCGATCTTTGGCTACCTGCTCGGCTCCATCCCCTTTGGATTGATCCTCACCCGCATGGCCGGGCTGGGCGATGTGCGCAAGATCGGCTCTGGTAATATCGGAGCAACCAATGTGCTGCGCACCGGCAACAAGAAGCTTGCTGCCGCCACGCTGCTGCTTGATGCTCTGAAGGGAACTGCTGCGGCGGCAATCGCCTCACGCTGGGGCATCGAAGCCGGCATTGCTGCTGGCTTTGCAGCTTTCCTCGGTCACCTCTATCCCGTCTGGCTCGGTTTCAAAGGCGGCAAGGGCATTGCCACCTATATCGGCGTGCTGCTCGGGCTGGCACCCATCATGGTTCTGCTGTTCGCCGCAATCTGGCTGGCGATGGCCAAGATCACCCGTTACTCCTCCCTTTCAGCACTGGTTGCAACGCTTGTCGTTCCGGTTGTATTGTTGGCAACGGGCTATGGAAAGATCGGTCTGCTGTTCGCGGTGATGAGCATCATCACCTGGATCAAGCACCGGGCCAATATCCAGCGGCTCTTGGCCGGTACGGAAGGCCGGATCGGGGAAAAAGGATAGGGCAACATGTCGGACGGCGGCGCAGAAAGAAACGGGATTGCGCTTTCGGAACGACAAAAAATTGCCTGGCTGAGGCTGATCCGCAGTGACAATGTTGGTCCTGCGACCTTCCGCGATCTCATCAATCATTTCGGCTCGGCCGAAACCGCGCTCGACATGCTCCCGGAACTGTCGCGGCGCGGCGGCTCAACCCGTGCGATCCGCATCGCCTCTGTGGCTGAGGCGGAAAAAGAACTCATTGCCGCCCATCGGTTCGGCGCCCGTTTCATCGGCATCGGCGAGCCTGATTATCCCCCTGCCCTGCGCCAGATCGACGGCGCTCCGCCATTGCTGGCTGTCAAGGGCAACACGGCCATCGGCACGATCCCTTCCCTCGGTATTGTCGGTTCGCGCAATGCCTCGATCAGCGGCGCCAAATTCGCGGCGATGATCGCCCGCGACGTTGGACGCGCCGGTTACTCCATTATATCCGGACTTGCGCGCGGCATTGACACGGCAGCGCACCGCGCCAGCCTGGAGACGGGAACGATCGCAGCGCTGGCCGGTGGCTTGGACCAACCCTATCCTCCTGAAAACATCGGCTTGCTGGAGGAGATCACGCAGGGCAATGGCCTGGCCATCAGCGAAATGCCGTTCGGCTGGGAACCGCGTGCCCGTGACTTCCCGCGGCGCAATAGGTTGATTGCAGGCGTCAGCCTCGGGCTTGCCGTCGTTGAAGCCGCGTCCCGTTCAGGTTCTCTGATCACCGCACGCTATGCCGCCGATTTCGGCCGGTTGGTCTTTGCTGTGCCGGGCTCGCCGCTCGATCCACGCTGTCATGGCACCAATGGTCTTTTGAAGGACGGCGCGATCGTCACGACCGAGGCGCAGGACATCTTGCAGGCACTGGCGCCGCTTAGCCGTATTGATCTGTTTGCACCACCGCAGGCGGAGGAGCCGGGCGAACGCGATGTTGGGCCAATGGCACCGCCGCCGAGCGAGAACGATCGCGGACGGATCACCGATGCACTGGGGCCGACACCCGTCGAGATCGACGACATCATCCGGCACACCAGCCTTTCAGCCTCCGCCGTTTACCTGGTACTGCTAGAACTGGATCTTGCCGGCCGGCTTCACCGGCATCCCGGCGGTCTTGTTTCCCTCAACATTGGAGAATGACAGCTGCCGCTTGCCGGACAGGATATCGCCCGCCTCCACAAAGGCCATTTCGATCAGGTAGCACAGCATATCGGCCCCTTCGTTGGCGGCAACGCCGCGAAGTTCTCCGAGCATCTGCCGGATATAGGCGACCTTTTCGCGGGCCTGGGCTTCTTTCCTGCCGGCCCCGGTTGAATTCGGAATCATCGGTTTTCCCTGTGGTGTCTTCAAAATCCGCCCGTAGACAGGCACGTATTGGTCGAGCGGAACGCGATACAAAACCGATCAGTCGTGTCGGTTCCCACCTCAAGGCACGGGTCCAAAAGCATCGCTTTCTGCCTGTGCCCTGCGAGATCGAAACTACACTTCAAAGACGATATCGCATTTATCTTTAATTGCAATACACACGTAATCCCTTATAGGTTGCATAGCGTTGTGGTCGCTTATTTTGGGCGCAGCACTTGACCGCAGGCGAATCCCTGTCCATGTCGGGGCATCGATATTTCCCATTGTGCCGCCTCTCCCCGGCCTGGCACAGCTTTGAACGGTTGCTTTGAGAATATGACCATGAATGTCGTCGTCGTGGAATCGCCTTCAAAGGCGAAGACCATCAACAAGTATCTGGGTCCCGGCTACAAGGTGCTCGCTTCCTTCGGTCACGTTCGCGACCTACCGGCCAAGGATGGCTCGGTGCTTCCGGATGACGACTTTGCCATGCTGTGGGAAGTGGATACCAAATCCGCCAAGCACATGAAGGACATCAGCGATGCCCTGAAAACGGCTGACCGCCTCATTCTCGCAACCGACCCGGATCGCGAGGGAGAAGCGATTTCCTGGCACGTACTCGATCTACTGAACAAGAAGAAGCTGATCGGCTCAAAGCCCGTCCAGCGGGTCGTGTTCAACGCCATCACCAAGAAGGCCGTGCTCGACGCGATGGCCAATCCGCGTGATATCGATATTCCGCTGGTCGATGCCTATCTGGCGCGTCGGGCGCTCGATTATCTCGTCGGCTTCAACCTGTCGCCTGTGCTGTGGCGCAAGCTGCCTGGCGCCCGTTCGGCCGGCCGCGTGCAATCGGTGACACTGCGTCTTGTCTGCGACCGCGAATCGGAAATCGAGCGTTTCGTTTCCGAAGAATACTGGAATCTCTCGGCGCTGTTGAAGACACCGCGCGGTGATGAGTTCGAGGCGCGGCTGGTATCTGCCGCCGGCAACCGGCTGGCACCGCGCGCCGTGACCAATGGAGAAGACGCCGGCAAGCTGAAAGCTTTGCTGGAAGGTGCCGCCTATACGGTCGACAGCATCGAAGCCAAGCCGGTCAAGCGCAACCCTTCCCCGCCCTTCACCACCTCGACGCTGCAGCAGGCCGCTTCCTCCAAGCTCGGCTTTTCAGCATCACGCACCATGCAGGTTGCACAGAAGCTCTATGAAGGTATCGATATCGGCGGCGAGACCGTCGGTCTCATTACCTATATGCGTACCGACGGCGTTCAGATGGCAGCGGAAGCGATCGACGCTGCCCGCAGTGCCATCGGCGACCAGTTCGGCAGCCGCTATGTACCGGACAAGGCCCGTATCTACACGACCAAGGCCAAGAATGCCCAGGAAGCGCACGAGGCGATCCGGCCGACCGACTTCACCCGCATTCCCGACCATGTGCGCAAATTTCTCGATGCCGACCAGCTGCGTCTCTACGACCTGATCTGGAAGCGTGGCATCGCCAGCCAGATGGCATCGGCCGAAATCGAGCGCACCACCGCCGAGATCACCGCCGACAACAAGGGCGAGAAGGCCGGTCTGCGGGCTGTTGGCTCGGTTATCCGTTTCGACGGCTTTATTGCCGCCTATACCGACGCCAAGGAAGACGGCGAGCAGAGTGATGGCGACGACGAAGATGGCCGCCTGCCGGAAATCAACGCGCGCGAAAACCTCGCCAAGCAGAAGATCAACTCGAGCCAGCATTTCACCGAACCGCCGCCGCGCTATTCGGAAGCATCGCTGATCAAGAAGATGGAAGAGCTCGGCATCGGCCGCCCGTCCACCTATGCTGCGACGGTGACGACGCTTCTCGACCGCGAATACATTATCAACGACAAGCGCAAACTCATCCCCGAGGCCAAGGGCCGGCTGGTGACAGCGTTCCTGGAAAGCTTCTTTGCGCGTTATGTGGAATATGATTTCACGGCGTCGCTTGAGGAAAAGCTCGACCAGATTTCCGCTGGCGAACTGAACTGGAAAGATGTTCTTCGCGACTTCTGGAAGGACTTCTTCGCCCAGATCGAGGGTACCAAGGAACTGCGCGTTACCAACGTGCTCGACGCGCTCAACGAAGAATTGGCACCGCTGGTCTTCCCGAAGCGCGAGGACGGTAGCGATCCGCGCATCTGCCAAGTCTGTGGCACCGGCAAGCTGTCGCTGAAACTCGGCAAATACGGCGCCTTCGTCGGCTGCTCGAACTATCCGGAATGCAACTTCACCCGCCAGTTGTCCTCGGACAGCAATGGCGGCGACGAAGCTGCAGTTTCGAACGAGCCGCTGGCACTCGGCAAGGATCCGCATACGGGCGAGGAAATCACCCTGCGTTCCGGCCGTTTCGGACCCTATGTCCAGCGCGGCGATGGCAAGGAAGCCAAGCGCTCGAGCCTGCCCAAGGGCTGGACGCCAGCGACCGTCGATCATGAAAAGGCGCTGGCCCTTCTGTCGCTACCGCGTGATATCGGCGCGCATCCCGAAACCGGCAAGATGATCTCGTCCGGCCTTGGCCGCTATGGACCGTTCATCCTGCATGACGGCAAATATGCCAATGTCGAAAGCATCGAGGACGTGTTTTCCATCGGCCTCAACCGTGCCGTCTCCGTTCTTGCCGACAAGCAGGCAAAGGGACCGGGCGGACGCGGCGCTACAGCTGCTCCACTGAAGGAAGTGGGCGACCACCCGGATGGCGGACCGATTACCGTCAAGGACGGAAAATACGGTGCTTACGTCAACTGGGGTAAGGTCAATGCGACCCTGCCGAAGGGCAAGGACCCGGTATCGGTAACCCTGGAAGACGCGCTGCTGTTGATCGCCGAACGGATCGCCAAGGGCGGCATCAAGCCAGCCAAGGGCAAGGCAACCAAAGCCGCCGCCAAGCCGAAGGCCGCAGCCAAAACCGATACTGCAGCCGCCAAGTCAGCCAAGCCTAAAGCGGCTGCGAAACCGAAAGCCGCAGCAAAGCCGAAGACAGCTGCAAAAGCGAAGAAAGACTGAACGTGACCAGAAACCCGCGCGATCGAACCGAACGGCCCGGAAAACCCGCAGTCCGGATCGGACGCGCGGGCAAGAACGTCAGCATGCCGGCAGACGGCACCGTCATCATTCACGGCGCCGTGCCCCCACGCGACGTGCTGATGCGCTTCATTTCGGAAAATCCGGACAAGGCCTCCAAACGTGAGATCTACAAGGCTTTTGGCCTGAAGGGCGAAACCCGAATCGAGCTGAAATCCCTGCTGCGCGACATGGAACAGGACGGCCTCCTGGAAAAGAAGCGCAATTCACTGGTGCGGCCCGGTGCCCTGCCCCCCGTTACCGTTCTCGACATCACCACCCGCGACAAGGACGGCGAACTGATCGGCCGTCCAGCCGAATGGCCGGATGACGCGGGTGTTGCACCCGCCGTGTCGATCCGTCAGTCGAGCGTCGGCCAGTCCAAGGGCAAGATGCCCGTCGGCGGTATTGGCGACCGGGTACTAGCCAAGATTTTCCCGGCCAAGGATCGCGGCGGCCCGGCCTATACCGCGCGGATCATCAAGGTGCTCGACCGCAAGCGTAACAACAACGCTGCACTCGGCGTCTTCCGGGAAATGCCGGATGGCGGCGGGCGAATCATGCCGATCGAGAAGCGCGGCGAGGAAATGCAGGTCGATGCCGAGCATCAGGGACCGGCAAAGGACGGCGATCTCGTCGAAGTCGAAATCGTCCGCTCCGGCCGTTTTGGTCTCCCCCGCGCCGCGGTCAAGAACGTCATCGGATCGGTTGCCACCGAAAAAGCGATCTCGATGATCGCCATCCATGCCCACAGCATTCCCTATATTTTCCCCGACAGCGTGATCAAAGAAGCGGATGCGGCCGGTCCTGCAACCATGTCGCACCGCGAGGACTGGCGCTCGCTGCCGCTGATCACCATCGACCCTGCCGACGCCAAGGACCATGACGACGCGGTTCATGCCGAGCCCGACCCGTCGCCCGACAACGAAGGCGGCGTCATCGTCACCGTGGCGATCGCCGACGTCTGCTGGTATGTGCGGCCAAAATCAGCGCTCGACCAGGAAGCGGCCAAGCGCGGCAATTCCGTCTATTTCCCCGACCGCGTTGTGCCAATGCTGCCGGAGCGGATTTCCAACGAACTCTGCTCGTTGAAAGAAGGCGTCGACCGGCCGGCTCTGGCCGTGCGCATGCGGTTTTCGAAAGAAGGCCGCAAGGCTGGCCACACATTCCACCGCATCATGATGAAGAGTGCCGCCAAGCTCTCCTATAATCAGGCGCAGGCAGCGATCGACGGCAATCCCGATGATCAGACTGGGCCGCTGCTGGAGCCGATCCTGAAGCCGTTGTGGAACGCTTACGCTATCCTGACGCGCGGCCGAGACCGGCGCCAACCGCTCGAGCTCAACATGCCCGAACGCAAGATCGTGGTTAAGCCCGATGGAACCGTCGACCGCGTCCTCGTGCCGGACCGCCTCGATGCCCACAAGCTGATCGAGGAGATGATGATCCAGGCTAACGTCGCGGCTGCCGAGACGCTGGAGATCAAGCGTCAGCCGCTGGTCTACCGCGTCCACGATGCGCCGTCGCTCGCCAAGCAGGAGACGCTGCGCGAATTTTTGGCAACGCTCGACCTTTCGCTCGTCAAGGGCGGCAACCTGCGGTCCAATCATTTCAACGGCATTCTGTCGCAGGCCGTGGACAAGCCCTACGAGACCATGGTCAACGAGATGGTGCTGCGGTCGCAGAGCCAGGCGATCTACAGCCCGGAAAATATCGGCCATTTCGGCCTCAACCTGATGAAATATGCCCATTTCACCTCGCCGATCCGCCGCTACGCTGATCTGATCGTGCACCGCGCGCTGGTCGGTACGCTGGGTCTTGGCGAAGGCGGCATCACGCCGGCCGAGGAAGCAGCCCTCAACGATATCGCGGCTGAGATTTCCACCTTCGAGCGCCGGGCTATGGCCGCCGAACGCGATACGGTCGACAGGCTGATTGCCCATCATCTCAGCGGCAGGGTGAACGAGGAATTCGACGGACGCATATCAGGTGTGACCAAGGCGGGACTATTTGTCACTCTTCCGGCCTATGGTGCCGATGGGTTCGTGCCTATATCTACGCTTGGACGCGATTACTTCATCTACGACGAAGCCCATCAGGCCCTTTCCGGCGAAAAAACCGGACTTGGATATCGTCTTGGCGACCAGATCCGCGTCAAACTGGTGGAAGCCGTGCCGCTTGCTGGTGCGCTCCGCTTCGAGATGATCAGCGAAGGACGCAAGATGCCGACGGCAACGCGCTCCTTCCACAAGTCCGGCCGCCGGGATCACGGTGGCGCTCGCAAGATGCCGGGAACGCGACCACCGCGCGGCAAGCGATAAAGGATGTGAGGCTTTGCCTCGCGTCCGCAGATTGAGGATATGGACATGCAGGCAACTGGCAGCACTCCGGAAACAGTCCGCTTCGAGCAGACACGCGAAGCCGATCGTCCGGTTGGACAATCGATCAAGCGCGGGCTTTTGAACAAGTGCCCAGCCTGCGGCAGCGGCAAGCTGTTCGGCCGTTTCCTGAAGACCGTGCATGAATGCTCGGCCTGCGGTGAACAGCTCGACCAGCATCGCGCTGATGACTTTCCGCCCTATATCGTCGTCACCATCATGGGGCACGTCGTACTCGGCGGCTTCATGGCAACGGAAATGCTCCTGCCGATGTCCAACTGGGGCCACCTGGCAATCTGGGTCCCGATCACCATCATCGGCTCGCTCGCTATGATGCAGCCGGTCAAGGGCGGTGTTGTCGGCCTGCAATGGGCCCTGAAGATGCACGGCTTCGGCGAGCACGATGACGAACCGGCGGACGCGCTGCCGGTCACGGACCGGGCTGCGTGACCACCAGTAGTGACGGGCCGGTCAACGGCCCGCCCCTCGATAGCGGCAAAATGCGCTCGCCGCGGCCGCGCGATGCCGCCTCGATCATGCTGCTTGATCGTTCGCAGGCTCATGTGCGCGTGCTCGTCGGCCGCCGCAACAAGGCACATGTGTTCATGCCGGACCTGCATGTTTTTCCGGGCGGGCGCAGAGATCCCGGCGACCACAGGCTCGCTTTTCGCGGCGATATCCACCCAGCTGTGCTGGAGCGCCTGAAAGCCGGTTACAAGCACTCTGCCTCCGAAAGCAGGCTTCGCGCCATTGCGCTTGCGGCTGTTCGTGAACTGCACGAAGAGGCGAGCATCGCAGTCGGCAGCACAGACTGCGGAAACACTCCGTTACCTTTCCTTCCCGATCTGACAAACTTGCGCTATATGGCACGGGCGATTACGCCGCCGGGACATCCGCGCCGGTTCGACACCCATTTCTTCGCCCTGTTCACGGACGAGGCGGGCGTCAATCCGGACGATATCCGCGACAGCCGGGAGCTCGAAGATTTGAGATGGATTGATGTAGACGATGTTTCGGCGGTGCGGTTGCCGGACATTACCAAGATCATCCTTGGAGATTTGAGGGCAAACCTTCAATCCGACGCATCTCTACCCTTCGGGAGACCGGTACCGTTCTACTATATGCGTCATGGGCGATTTGTCCGCGACCTCCTTTAGGGAATTACTTTACATGTCACAGCCGCCGTCCGGCACGCCTGCGCCGGTTGAGGAAATACACTGGCCATCGCTGGTTGCCGCCATTGCCGCCATTTCGGCCGTTGGCATCGCGATCGGCCTCGGCCTGCCGCTGCTCAGCATTATCATGGAAAAGCGCGGCATCTCCTCGACGATGATCGGGCTCAACTCGGCCATGGCTGGCCTTGCCTCGATGGCGGCTGCGACGGTCACGGCCAAGATTGCCCACCGATTCGGCGTTGCCAACACGATGCTGCTCGCCATTGTCTTTGCCGCGATCAGCGCACTCGGCTTCTATTACATCGAAAATTTCTGGCTGTGGTTTCCTCTGCGCGTCGTCTTTCACGGCGCCATCACCGTGCTGTTTGTCCTTTCCGAGTTCTGGATCAACGCCACGGCGCCGCCAAGCCGCCGCGGGCTCGTTCTCGGCATCTATGGCACGGTCCTGTCGCTCGGATTTGCAACCGGCCCCCTGCTCTTCTCCATCCTCGGCAGCGAAGGGATCCTTCCGTTTGCCTTTGGTGCCAGCGTCATCCTGTTGGCGGCCATCCCGATCTTCCTTGCCCGCAATGAAAGCCCGGAACTCAACGAGAAGCCGGAGCTGCATTTCATGCGCTATGTGTTCCTGGTGCCCACCGCCACCGCCGCCGTCTTCATTTTCGGCGCAGTCGAATCGGGCGGCCTTTCGCTCTTTCCGATCTACGGCACCCGCAGCGGTTTCACCGAAGCGCAGGCAGCATTGCTTTTGACAGTGATGGGCATCGGCAATGTGATTTTTCAAATTCCGCTGGGCATGTTGTCGGACCGTATGAAGGACCGTCGCAACCTGCTGGCCCTGATGACCGTTGTTGGCTTAATCGGCGCGCTCTGTCTGCCCCTCCTGCAGGGCAACTGGTGGCTGATGGCGATCGTGCTGCTGTTCTGGGGCGGCAGCGTCTCAGGCCTTTATACGGTCGGCCTGAGCCATCTCGGCTCCCGCCTCACCGGCGCCGATCTTGCGGCCGCCAATGCCGCCTTCATCTTCTCCTATGCGGTGGGAACAGTTGCTGGTCCCCAAGCCATCGGCGCTGCCATGGATATTTCGGGGAATAACGGTTTTGCCTGGGCAATTGCCGGATTCTTCGGGCTTTATGTGCTACTTTCCGTGGTGAGAATCGTTTTCAATCCAAAACGGACTTGACTTTTCGGGCGCGATTTGTAGTTTCGCGCCAAGTTTGCCGGGACCCTTCCTCTGGAAGTCCGCGGCTTTGTTTTTTTATAAAGGCAGGACGACCATGGCGAAAGCTGCAAAAATCAAGATCAAGCTGCTGTCGACGGCCGACACAGGTACTTTCTACGTGACCTCGAAGAACAGCCGTACGAAGACGGACAAGATGTCCTTCACCAAGTACGACCCGGTCATCCGGAAGCACGTTGAATTCAAGGAAACCAAGATCAAGTAAGATCTGGTTCTCCTTGTGGAATTAGGAAGGCGCCGGCTGAAAAGCCTGGCGCCTTTTTCTTGTCGTTGATTTTGGTTCGTCCGGGACGATGATCTCACCGGGAAGAAGCCCAAAACAAAAAACGCCGTCCCCATGACAGGGACGGCGTTTTAATGGGCGTCGGCTGACCGCGACCGCGGCACGAGGAACCGCATTGGCAACAAATCAGCCGACAAACCCCACGACCCAGGAGATGCGGCGGACCTGACATCATGGGGTAACTGTTGAGAGTTTTTTCTCTCTTGGGCTGAGAGTTGACCAAAACTAAAAAAAAATCAATGCATTCTTAACTACGGCACAACACAACACGCAGGCATGGTTAATCTCACCACTCCCTAATATACTATCCGTCACCGTTTCCGCAGTCAGCCGATCCTCGAATGTAAATTTTTGTAAAGCAATATTATTGTTTCACAAATTTTCGAAATAGCAATGTGACAAGCCTCATTAAGCCACCGCACATATATAAACGTATGAATTTATTACTTTAAATCGATATCCATGGAATCTTGATGGACATTTTCCGATCCGACAGGGCAATATCTACCGGTTCACCTTGCTACCATCACACGAGCACAACCACGAAAGCACGCTTTCCGGTTAACTTCCGGCGCTAGATTGATCGCATTTTCTTTTCCTGTGGAAAACCTAGGGAAAGGCCGAAATCGCAGGCAGCTCCCGCTCACGCAGCGGCGGCAACCACCTGGTTACGGCCATTGTTCTTGGCCTGATAGAGCGCCATATCCGCGCGTTTCAACAGAGCCTCCGCCGTATCACCTTGCGGGTTCAGCGTCGCAATACCAAGCGACGCAGTTATCGACAGCGGCGTCCCGGAATTCGGCAGAGCAAAACTCCTGTCCTCGACAATACTGCGCAGGCGCTCAGCAATCGCTGCGGCCGCATCCGCCGATGTGTCCGGCATGACGACGACAAATTCCTCGCCGCCAAACCGGCAAGCAAGATCGGCGCCACGTACCGTGGAACGGACGCGATGGGCGAATTCACGCAGAACCTCGTCTCCGGCATCATGCCCATGAGTATCGTTGACGCTCTTGAAGCGATCGATATCGGTGATGCAGATCGATAGCGGGCGGCCGCGCGCCAGAGCACGGTCAATGAGCAGCTTCAGATGGTTGTCGAGATAGCGGCGGTTGTGCAGGCCGGTCAGCCCGTCCGTAACCGCCAGCTCTATGGTCTGCTTAACGCTGGCACGCAGCCGGTCATTGCAATGCTTGCGGCGGATTTGCGTCAGGCTACGGGCAACGAGCTCATTCGGGTCGACAGGTCGCATCAAATAGTCGGTAACGCCAAGATCGAGCGCCCGAACCACCATCTCGTCATGCCCCTGCTCGGCGATGATCAGGAGCGGAATGTAACGTGTGCGCTCCAGTGAGCGCAGCTGCGAGCAGAGCCGCAGCGGATCGTAATCGTCAAAATTCGAGTTGACGATGACCAGATCGAAACTGTTTTCAGCGGCCTCGAACAAGGCTGCCTGCGGGTCCGACATCGCCGTCACTTCGGCGACCGGCTTCAAGGCGCGGATGATGCGTTCCTGCGAGCTGCCTCTGCCATCGACAAGCAGGACATTACCAAACTCGTCCGGGCGGTCGGTCGAACTCAGATCCTGCAAGCCGACATTGTGGGCAGTTTCGGCGCGAAGCCGCAGTTCGTCGCTGACATTCTTCAGCCGAACCAGGCTTTTGACACGCGACATCAGTTGCAGATCGTTGACCGGCTTGGTCAGAAAATCATCGGCGCCGGCTTTCAGCCCCCTCACCCGGTCCGACGGCTGATCAAGAGCTGTCACCATCACGACGGGGATATGCGCGGTGCGCGGGTTCGACTTCAGCCGCTCGCACACTTCGAACCCGTCGATGCCCGGCATCATGATGTCGAGCAGGATGAGATCGACCGGGTGCTTCTCGCAGATTGCCAGAGCCTGATAGCCATCGGCCGCCGTCAGAACGTCAAAATACTCGGCCACAAGACGCGCCTCGAGCAACTTGACGTTGGCCGGTATGTCATCAACGACAAGGATCCGTGCAGTCATGCAATCTTTCCTGCCAATAAGCGCCTGAAACAGAAAGCCGGTTCAACTTTCATATTCGTTTCACGCGCAAGAATATCGTTGAGGGGCATTTTTGTCGAAAGCCCCTGGCGCCGCATCAGGCATCGCCCAAATAAGTTTTGATCGTTTCAATAAATTTCGGCACAGAGATCGGCTTGGAAACATACGCTTCGCAGCCCCCCTGCCGGATGCGCTCTTCGTCACCCTTCATCGCAAACGCCGTAACGGCGATGACCGGAATGACATGCAATTCGTCGTCTTCCTTCAGCCATTTGGTCACCTCGAGCCCGGAAACCTCCGGAAGCTGGATGTCCATAAGGATCAGGTCTGGCCGATGTTTTCGTGCAAGATCAAGGGCTTCCATACCATTTCTGGTTTGAATCGTCGTATACCCGGACGCCTCGATCAGGTCACGAAAGAGCTTCATGTTCAGCTCGTTGTCTTCAACAATCATAACCTGTTTGGGCATTTCGATCCCTTGATTTGCGGTTCCGGCTTGCATGGCCGTCGCATCGCTATAAGTTGCGGCACGGTTGGACTCATTCATCCCGGAAGCTTGAAGCTACAGTGATTTGGTTGAAAAACCGGTAATATTCCGTAGAAAATTACCGGAATGCGATAAGGACGAATGACAGTGACCCCATCCGAAGAAACAGCGATTGCCATCCTCGGCTGGCTTGCAAACGAGCCCGAATTGCTCGGACGTTTCCTGGCATTGACGGGCACCGATCCATCGTCCTTGCGCCATGCAGCAGCCGACCCCGGTTTTCTTGCCGGCGTCGTCGATTTCCTGATGGGCCATGAGCCGACGCTGCTGGCTTTTTGCGAGGCGACCGGCACGCGGCCCGAGGATGTGGTGCGCGCCCATGCCATGCTGTCTGGCCCGGACAATCCGGGAGATTTCTGACCGTGGCGGATACGCTTGATCTCGACCATATCCGGCTGACGGATCGCCCGTTGATCGTCTGCGATATCGACGAAGTGGTGCTCGAATTCCTCACGCCGTTTCGCAACTTCCTGCGCGCCTCGGGGCGTGATCTCTTGCCCCGCTCCTTCCGCCTGCATGGCAATGTCGTGGCGCTTGATACCGGTCTGCCAGTCGATGACGGCATGACGAGCGAACTGCTGGAGACATTCTTCCGGCTGCAGGACCAGTGGCAGACACCTGCCGATCTCGTCGTCGAGACCTTGGCCGGGCTTTCCGTCGATGCGGACATCATCTTCCTGACCGCGATGCCGCCGCGACATTCCGGCGTGCGCCGCTCGCTGCTTGACCGCCATGGCTTGAGCTACCCGCTGCTTGCCAGCGAAGAGCCCAAGGGGCCGATCATCAAGCGCTTGCACGAGGCCCGGGATGTGCCGCTGGTCTTCATCGATGATATCCTGCGCAATCTGCAGTCCGTTCAGACCCATACGCCGGATTGCCTGCTGATCAATCTGATGGCCAATGCAGAATTCCGTGCGCTGGCGCCAGATCCGGGCGATGGCATCACCAAGGCGGACAGCTGGACGGATGTGGCCACCATCATCCGCACGCATTTCCTGCGCTGAACGACAGGCGGAAAACCGATGCCGGGCAAAAATACCGCTGAAGATCACCTTTCCTGGGAAGGTCATCAAGATTGCCTTTCCATGCCTTGAGACTCGTCAGTTTAGGGCGTATCGTGAAAATGTTCAACTTTTGTTCTGATCGATGCAAACAGACGCGCAGCAACTTCCAGGGTTTTGCCGAGACTGCCTGACAGGCCAACCGGCCGGCATTCGCCGTTGCCGGGCCTGCGGCAGCCCGCGCCTGCTGTTCCACTCCGAACTCTATCAGCTGACGCTCGCCCATATCGATTGCGATGCCTTCTATGCCTCGGTGGAAAAACGCGACAATCCGGAGCTGGCCGACAAGCCGGTGATCATCGGCGGTGGCAAACGTGGCGTCGTCTCCACCGCCTGCTACATTGCACGTATCCACGGCGTGCGCTCCGCCATGCCGATGTTCAAGGCATTGGAGGCTTGTCCACAAGCCATCGTCATCAAGCCCGACATGGAGAAATATGTGCGGGTCGGACGGCAGGTGCGCACGTTGATGCAGGAGTTGACGCCACTGGTTCAGCCACTGTCGATTGATGAGGCGTTTCTGGAACTGAAAGGCACCGAGCGGCTGCACCACGATCCACCTGCCCGCACACTGGCAAAATTCGCCCGCCGGGTCGAACAGGAGATCGGCATTTCCGTTTCGGTCGGCCTGTCCTATTGCAAGTTCCTCGCCAAGGTGGCGTCCGACCTGCAAAAGCCGCGCGGCTTTTCCGTGATCGGGGCTGCAGAAGCGCTGGACTTTCTGAAAGACAGATCGGTGACACTGATCTGGGGCGTTGGCAAAGCCTTTGCAGCGACACTGGAGCGCGACGGCATCCGCACCATAGGCCAGTTGCAAACAATGGACGAAACAGACCTGATGAAGCGTTATGGCACGATGGGTCAGCGCCTCTATCGCCTGTCGCGCGGCCAGGACGAGCGCACCGTCGATATCGATGGCGAGGCCAAGAGCGTTTCCTCGGAGACAACCTTCAACGACGATCTCTGCAATTATGACGATCTGGTCACGCATCTGCGGCGGTTGAGCGAACAGGTGGCGCACCGGCTACGCAAGGCCGACATTGCCGGGCAGACCGTCGTGCTCAAGCTGAAGACCGCCGATTTCAAGAGCCGGACGCGCAACCGCCGCCTCGACAGCCCGACCCGGCTTGCCGACCGCATTTTCCGCACCGGCATGCAGCTTCTCGATAAGGAAACCGACGGCACGAAATTCCGTCTGATCGGCATCGGCGTCTCAGACCTGTCCAATCCCGATCTTGCCGATCCGCCGGATCTCGTCGACACGCAGGCAACCCGGCGCGCAGCGGCCGAAGCCGCAATCAATACGTTGCGCGACAAGTTTGGCAAGGCGACAGTCGAGACCGGCTATACATTTGGCAAAGGCCGGCGAAAGTAGCCGGCTTCACATTCCCGTGTTCGCGCATGACCGCAAAGTTTCCTTAAACCTCTCAGGTTAGGCTCATCCTGTGTTTCTTGTGTCCGGATGTTCCTATGGTTTTGCGTTTTACATTTGGCCTCGGCTTCGCCATTGCCCTGTCTGCCAGCGTCGCGTTTGCCGGCGAGCAGGCTCCCCTGCAGATCGTCGTGTCCAGGGATCAGCAATCGCTGGTGGTCTATGACGGTGATACGGTCGTTGCCACGTCCAATGTTTCGACGGGCAAGGCTGGACATTCGACGCCGACAGGCATTTTCTCGATCCTTGAAAAACGCCGGTTCCATAAATCGAACATCTATTCGAACGCACCGATGCCGTTCATGCAGCGGCTGACATGGTCAGGCATTGCGCTGCACGCCTCCAATCATGTTCCGAGCTACCCGGCTTCACATGGTTGCGTGCGGATGCCCGATGCCTTTGCCAAACAGCTGTTCAAGATGACCGGGCGCGGCCTGCACGTGCTGGTGTCTGACCGCCAGCTGACACCCGTCGCCATCTCCGATCCGTTCCTGTTCCAGCCCAAGGGCAAAGAGCCGGAACTGCTGTCGGACGCGACACTGCGGCCGAGTGTTTCGCAGATACAAACCCAGTCCGTCGAAGTTGCCACGATCGAGCCCACACCGGAAAAGCCGGTTGCCGCCGAGATGGAAAAGCTGCCGCCAATCCGGATGCTGATCACCCATCGCGGCACACGCGAAATCACGATGGATATCCAGAACCTGCTCGACGAGCTTGGTTATGCGGCCGGTCTAGCCGATGGATATGCCGGTGTTCAGACTGCCGATGCCATCAAAGCCTTCCAGGCCGCGGAGAAGCTGATTGTCGATGGCAAGCCGACCCCGGCCTTCATCGAAGCGCTTTATGCCAAGGCAGGCAAGGGCAAGCCACCGAACGGTCAGCTTCTGGTTCGCCGTGACTTCGAACCTCTGTTCGAAACGCCAGTGGTGATCGACAAGCCGGAAATCGCACTCGGCACGCATTTCTTCCAGTTTCAGGATATCGACGTTTCCACCGGCAAAGGCGCTTGGTTCGCCATGACGCTCGACAACGCGCTGTCCGGGCCGATGAAGAAACGCCTTGGAATCACCAGCGAAGAAGACCCGACTGCTTTCAATGCCGCCAACCGTACGCTGGACCGTATCACGGTGCCGGACGAGACGCGCCAGCGGATCGAGGAATTGCTCGCCGAAGGCTCGTCTCTCACCATCTCCGATATGGGGCTTGGCCAGGAAACGGGCGCCGGCACGGACTTCGTGACCGTCACACGAAGCCGATCGAAACCCTGAACAGCCCGGCGCTATACCAGTTCGATATCGATGACACCCGGCGCCGTCCGCAGCGCCGCAGCGATCTCGGGCGAGATCCGGTACCGCTCGTTCAACTCCACCTCAATCTCGCGTTGGCCGTTGTCTTTGATGACGATAAACGACACCAAACCATCACCACGCGTATTCAAATGCGTAGCCACGGAGCGCAACGGCCCTGCATCTCGGACATAGACGCGCAGCGCCTTCTGCATCTGCAGTGACCGTTCTTCCAGCGATTGCAGCGTCTGGATACGCATGCCGATGCCTTCCGGCCGCTCTTCGGCCTGCACCGTCATGACAAGCGATTTACCGGGCTCCAACAGATCGCGGTATTGATTGAGCGCTTCCGAAAACAGCACGGCCTCGAACTGGCCGGTCGAATCGGAAAAGGCGATGATGCCCATCTTGTTGCCGGTGCGAGTCTTGCGCTCCTGCTTCGAGGTTACTGTGCCTGCGAGCCGGCCGGCGGCGGCCCCTTTTTTCACCGACGCGGCGAAATCGGCGAAGGTCTGGACACGAATTTTGCTGAGCAGTTCGTTGTAGCTGTCCAGCGGGTGGGCGGACAGATAGAAACCCAGAACCTGAAACTCGCGATGCAGCTTTTCCGATGCCAGCCAGGGGGAATATGGTGGCAGGTTGATCTTTTCCGGCCCCGTCGCCGCACCCGCGCCGAACATGTCGCTCTGACCGCTGATCTTGTTGGCCTGGGCGATCTGTGCGAAGCCGAGAATACGGTCGAGACCACCCACCAGCTCCGCCCGGTCGTAGCCAAAGCAATCGAAGGCACCGGCGCAGATCAGGCTGTCGAACACCCGCCGGTTCAAAAGCTTCGGATCGATCCTGAGGCAGAAATCCTCAAGATCGGCGAAAGGCTCGTCACCGCGCACCTCGACGATATGATCGACGGCTGCTTCGCCAACGCCCTTGATGGCTGAGAGCGAATAGTAAATGCGGTTGTCGCCGGTCTCGAAACGGCGGAACGAGGTCTGTACCGATGGCGGGATGACCTCGATGCCGAGCCGCTTGGCATCCTGGCGAAAGTCGTTGATCTTGTCGGTGTTCGACATGTCGAGCGTCATCGACGCCGCGAGGAACTCGACCGGGAAATGCGCCTTTAGATAGGCGGTCTGGTAGGAGACGATGGCGTAGGCGGCGGCGTGCGACTTGTTGAAGCCGTAGTTGGCGAACTTGGCCAACAGATCGAAGATCAGGTCCGATTGCGGCTTCGAGACGCCGTTGTCGACGGCACCCGTGACGAAACGGGCCCGCTGCTTGTCCATCTCCTCCTTGATCTTCTTACCCATGGCGCGGCGCAGAAGGTCGGCTTCGCCGAGCGAATAGCCCGACAGAACCTGTGCGATCTGCATCACCTGTTCCTGGTAGACGATAACGCCCTGGGTTTCCTTCAACAGGTAATCGATCTTCGGATGGATCGATTCGATCTCTTCTTCGCCGTGCTTGCGGGCATTGTAGACCGGGATGTTTTCCATCGGGCCCGGTCGATAGAGCGCCACCAGCGCAATAATGTCCTCGATGCAGTCTGGCCGCATGCCGATCAGCGCCTTGCGCATGCCGGCACTTTCCACCTGGAACACGCCGACCGTGTCGCCCTTGGACAGCATCTCGTAGGTAGTCTGGTCATCGAGCGGCAGCGCTTCGAGCTTGACCTCGATATCGCGTTTTTTGATGAAATCCACCGCGACCTTCAACACCGTCAGCGTCTTAAGTCCGAGAAAGTCGAACTTGACGAGGCCGGCCTGCTCGACCCATTTCATATTGAACTGGGTAACCGGCATGTCGGAACGCGGATCGCGGTACATCGGCACCAGTTGCGACAGCGGCCGGTCGCCGATGACGATACCGGCGGCGTGGGTCGAGGCGTGGCGATAAAGCCCCTCGATCTTCTGGGCGATATCGAGCAGGCGGCCGATCACCGGCTCCTTGTCGACCTCTTCCTGAAAGCGCGGCTCTTCCTCGATCGCCTTGGCGAGCGTGGTCGGATTGGCGGGATTGTTCGGCACCATCTTGCAGATCTTGTCGACCTGGCCATAGGGCATTTCCAGCACGCGGCCGACGTCGCGCAAGGCGGCACGCGCCTGCAGCGATCCGAACGTGATGATCTGCGCCACCTGCTCGCGGCCATACTTGCGCTGCACGTAGCGGATCACCTCTTCGCGCCGGTCCTGGCAGAAGTCGATGTCGAAGTCGGGCATCGAGACGCGGTCGGGATTGAGGAAGCGTTCGAACAGCAAAGAAAAGCGCAAGGGGTCAACGTCCGTGATGGTCAGCGCATAGGCGACCAGCGAGCCTGCACCCGATCCGCGGCCCGGGCCGACCGGAATATCCTGAAGTTTTGCCCATTTGATGAAGTCGGCAACGATCAGGAAGTAGCCCGGAAACTTCATCTTCTCGATGACGGAGAGCTCGAAATCCAGACGCTCGCGGTAATCGGTTTCGGTATAGCCGGCCGAAAGCCCGAGCTTCCGCATCCGGTCTTCCAGCCCCTCGACGGCCTGGCGGCGTAGCTCTAGTTCCTCTGCACGCTCGGATTCCTGCGGATCGTCCGATGCACCGGTGAAACGAGGCAGGATCGGCCCACGCGTCTTCAGGACGAAGGAGCAGCGCTTGGCGACCTCTATGGTGTTTTCCAGCGCCTCCGGCAGATCGGCAAACAAGGCCGCCATGTCCTTGCGGCTCTTCAGATAATGATCCGGCGTCAACCGGAAGCGTGTGTCGTCTGAGACCATCGCATTGTGCGCCACCGCCATCAGCGCATCATGCGCCTCGAATTCGGCCGGAGACGGAAAGAATGGCTCGTTGGTTGCCACGATCGGCAGTTCGAGCTTGTAGGCGAGATCGACGACGCGGTTTTCGTGGCGGCGGTCATATTTGCCATGACGCTGAAGCTCGACATAGAGACGGTCGCCGAAGACATCCGCAAGCGCCTTCAGGCGCGTTTCCGCCAGTGCATGCTGCCCAGACTTCAAGGCCATGTCGACCGGCCCGCCCGAGGCACCGGTCAAGGCGATCAGTCCTTCCGCTCCACCTTCCTGCAGCCAGGACAGTGCAATGCGAACCGACTGGTTTCCTTCGCTGCCGAGATAGACCCGGCTGACGATATCGACGAGGCGGACATAGCCAGCATCTGTCGCCGCGATCAGAACGATCGCCGGGAGTTTTGCCAGATGCTGCGCGTGGCCACGCTTGTCGCCCTCGCCTTCATCCTCCATGTCGATCGACAGCTGGCAGCCAATCAGCGGCTGCAGGCCATCGTCCATGCATTTCTGCGAGAATTCCAGCGCGGCAAACAGATTGTTGGTATCGGCAATACCGATGGCCGGTTGGCCGTCGGCAACAGCTTTGCCGATGATCTTCTTGATCGGCAAAGCGCCTTCGAGAAGCGAAAAGGCGGAGTGCACCCGAAGATGAACGAACTGGGGAGATGCGCCGCCCTGAGCGGAACTATCCTGCCGCTTGCCGTTTACTGCATCTGCCATGGCACACCCCGATTCCCGTGAAGGCAGCAGGATATCCCGTTTCCGTCAGTAGATGTCTAGTTTTCATCCGCCACATGGCAGCATTTTCAAACCAGATCCACCTTGTCCACAGTCCAGCACTCCTTTCATTTTCGCGAGACGGCAAACGCGCAAAAATGACCGGCGGATTGCGCCGCTCTTACATCCCGATGACGATGATTGAAAAGCTGGCGATAAACATGGCGATGGAGGCCAAAGCGGCGAGATCACGAATGAAGTCAGTCATTGGTCGGCTCCCTTTTCCGTTATGTTCTTATAATGTTCTATTTATGTTCATGCGTCAAGTAGCAACGGCAAATCTTCGACCGGCGAGAAACGGAGATGGTAAACACTTTTCACCCAGCCTTGCGGCCCGGCAATCTGGCATCTGGACGCAGGCCGGGCCGCCGATTAGTCTGCGTCTCAAATGCAAATCAGGGGATGATTGATGAAGATGTCACTGGCCGTCATGACGGCATTACTGGGCCTGACTGCCTCCACAGCGCAGGCGGCGGAAACCATCGATCCGGGCCGCATTGTCTCCGCCGCGACAGGCGATTGGGACAAGGACGGCCGGTCAGACCTCGCCATGCTGGTGGCGCCGGCAGAGGGCATAGATGAAGATCACGCTGTTTATATCTATCTCAATGACGGCGATACTGACCGGTTGAAACTGAAGACCGTGGTGCCGAACAAGGTGTGGGGAGATCTGACCATGGCCGGGCGTGCGCCATCGATCACCGCTCTTGAGAACGGCTCGATCCTGATCACCACCCACAATGATTCCGTCGGCCGGGATCGCTGGGAACAGAAGCTGACGGTCGCCTATCGCAATTTCGACTTCGTCGTGGCCGGATATACCTACACGTCCTACGACACGCTCAACCCCGACAACTCCGCAGAATGCGATCTCAATGTGCTGACCGGCAAAGGAAAGAGCAGCGGCAAGCCCGTCGCCACAATGGGCGAAATCGTTCTACTCAAGGATTGGTCCGACGATCGCGGACAAACGGTCTGTGGTATCGACTAGCCACAAGCAGCCCGCCCTAAATGAGGCGGCGGCTGTTGGAACAATTCCAGCAAAAGTGCGTAGCGATTTTGCTGGAATTGCTCAGAAACAAAAGGATGGAGTGCTTTTTCGAGGCAGCCGTTAAAGCTCGACAACCTTGCCGTCCTCAATGGTGACGCGACGGTCCATGCGTGCTGCCAGTTCGTAATTGTGCGTGGCGATCATCGCCGCGAGGCCGGACTGGCGCACCAGCGCTTCCAATGCTTCGAAAACATAACCGGCGGTTTCGGGGTCGAGATTGCCGGTCGGCTCGTCGGCCAAGAGCACCAGTGGCGCATTGGCGACGGCGCGGGCAATGGCGACACGCTGCTGTTCGCCGCCGGACAGCTCCGATGGGCGATGCTCGGCGCGGTGGCCGATGCGCATATAATCCAGCAATGCTGCCGCACGTACCCGCGCCTCGGCCTTGTTGAGACCGGCGATCAGCTGCGGCATCATGATGTTTTCGATTGCCGTGAATTCGGGCAGCAGGTGATGGGCTTGATAGACAAAGCCGATTTCATTGCGGCGGATCGACGTGCGTTGCTCGTCACTGAGCGTACCGCAGGACTGCCCCTTGATCAGCACTTCACCTGCATCTGGCCGCTCAAGCAGGCCCGCTAAGTGCAGCAGTGTCGACTTGCCGGTGCCAGACGGCGCCACAAGCGCCACGGTCTGACCGCCAAACAGCGAAAAATCCGCGCCCTTCAGGATCGACAGAGTTTCGTCGCCCTGGCTGAAATGACGTTCGACGCCGGAAAGCTGCAATGCCACGCGCGCATTCATCGTGTCTGTAATCCCTCGTTATTCGTAGCGCAGAGCCTGAACCGGATCGAGGCGCGAAGCACGCCAGGCCGGAAAGATCGTGGCAAGAAAGGACAGGCCGATGGCCATGAGCACGACCGAAGTCGTTTCGCCCAGGTTCATATCGGCCGGAAGCTGGCTTAAGAAATAGAGTTCGGGATTGAACAAGGTCGTGCCCGACATCCAGGAGAAGAACTGGCGGATAGACTCGATGTTGAGACAGACCACAACCCCCAGAAGCACACCTGCGATGGTACCGACGATACCGATCGCCGCCCCTGTCATAAAGAATATCCGCATAATGGAACCTGATGAGGCGCCCATGGTGCGCATGATGGCGATGTCGCGCCCCTTGTCCTTCACCAGCATGATCAGGCCGGAGACGATGTTGAGCGCCGCCACCAGAATGATCAGCGTTAGGATCATGAACATGACGTTGCGCTCCACCTGAAGGGCGGAGAAGAAGGTCTTATTGCGGTCACGCCAGTCGCTGATCAGCACCGGCCGGCCGGCAGCATCCTCGATCGGCTGGCGCAAATCATCAACAGTGTCCGGATTGGTGACGAACAGTTCGATCGATTGGGCAATGCCCTCGGCGTTGAAATAGAGCTGGGCCTCTTCAAGCGGCATGAAGATGATAGAGGCATCATATTCCGACATGCCGATCTCGAAGATCGCCGACACGGTATAGGACTTGACCCGCGGCGTGACGCCCATCGGCGTGATATCGCCGTCCTGCGACACCAGCGTTATCGTCCCGCCAGCCGTGATTCCCAGTTGCTGGGCCATGCGCGAACCGATCGCGACACCGGTTCCAGCGGCATAACCGACGAGATCACCGGACTGGATATGATCGGAAATCGACTTCATCTTGACGAGATCGTCGGCACGCACGCCACGAACCAAGGCACCAGTGCTGGCTCCCCCTTGGCCGGAGGCCAGCGTCTGGCCTTCGATCATCGGGATTGCCATGGTCACGCCCTTGACGCCGGAAAACTTGGTCGCAAGGTCGGCATAGTTATCCAACGGCCCATCCAGCGGCTGGACGATCATATGACCATTGATGCCAAGGATTCGCGAAATCAACTCGGTGCGGAAACCGTTCATGACAGCCATGACGATGATCAGCGTTGCCACACCGAGCATGATGCCAATGAAAGAAAAGCCGGCGATCACCGAAATGAACGCTTCCTTGCGGCGCGAGCGCAGATAGCGCCAGGCCACCATGCGCTCGAATGTGGAAAACGGACGGCTCGACGGCGCCTTGGCGGTCGCTGCCTTTTCCTGTTCTAGCGTCGCAGCGCTCATTCCTTGGTCCCTTATTTCGAGGCTGTCAGCTTGTTGATGGCAGCCTCGATCGTCAATGTTTCGCGGGCGCCGGTCTTGCGGTCCTTGAGCTCGACCTCACCATTAGCGACCGAGCGCGGACCGGCAATGATCTGCACGGGAACCCCGATCAGGTCGGCAGTGGCAAACTTCGTGCCGGCGCGGTCGTCCTTGTCGTCATACAGTGTATCGAATCCTGCGTTGTTGAGTGCAGCATAGATGGTTTCGCACGCCGCGTCGCATGCTTCGTCGCCGGATTTCATGTTGATCACAACTGCATCGAATGGCGCGATCGAGGCCGGCCAGATGATGCCGTTCTCGTCATGCGAGGCTTCGATGATGGCGGGAACCAAGCGGGTCGGGCCAATGCCGTAGGAGCCCATGTGCACCGTGTGTTCCTTGCCGTCGGGGCCCTGAACCTTGGCGCCCATGGCTTCGGAATACTTGGTGCCGAAATAGAAGATGTGGCCGACTTCGATACCGCGTGCCGAAACCTTCGAAGCGTCATCGATAGCGTTAAATGCCGCTTCGTCATGCATCTCGGAGGTGGCGGCGTAGAGCGACGTCCACTTGTCAAAGATCGCCTTCATCGCGGCGGCATCCCAGAAATCCGTATCGTCGGATGGAATGTCGAAATCGAGGAAGTGCTTGTGGCAGAAGACTTCCGATTCACCGGTATCGGCAAGGATGATGAACTCGTGGCTGAGATCGCCACCGATCGGACCGGTATCAGCCCGCATCGGAATGGCGCGCAGGCCGAGCCGCGCAAAGGTGCGCAGATAGGAGGCGAACATGCGATTGTAGCTGTCCACCGCGCCTTCGCGGTTGAGATCGAAGGAATAGGCATCCTTCATCAGAAACTCGCGCGAACGCATGGTGCCGAAACGCGGACGGCGCTCGTCACGGAATTTCAGCTGGATATGATAGAGATTGAGCGGCAGGTCCTTGTAAGACTTGACGTAGGACCGGAATATGTCCGTGACCATTTCTTCGTTGGTCGGCCCATAGAGCATGTCGCGCTTGTTGCGATCCTTGATCCGCAGCATTTCGTCGCCATAGGCGTCGTAGCGGCCACTCTCCTGCCAGAGCTCGGCCGATTGCAGCGTCGGCATCAAAAGCTCAACGGCGCCGGCGCGGTTCTGTTCTTCCCGGATGATCTTGTTGACCTTGTCGAGAACCCGCTTTCCAAGTGGCAGCCATGTATAGATGCCCGCGGACTGCTGGCGCACCATGCCGGCACGCAGCATCAGCCGGTGCGAGACAATTTCCGCTTCCTTCGGGGTTTCCTTCAGAATGGGCATGAAAAAGCGGGACAGGCGCATGAACAGGTTCCAGAAGTTAAAAGCACTTCGCACTATCGTTGGATTCGGGCGAAATAACGTTGAGCCTGCAGGCCGCGCACGCACCAGGCGCACAAACCGGACACTGCCGTTTGACTGTTTGCCGCGATCATCCGGCCAGCTGATTCCAGAAGGGGATGCACCGCGCTCAAGCGTTCATAGACGCTTCGCGGCAGGAAGAAAACCCGTCATCTTCTTTGGCAGAACACGTGAAGGAGCAGTGGATTTCAAGACCGGGAAAAACAAAAATACCTGCGTCAAAAAGGCACGGTAGTAACAGGATTTTGACAGAAGTTGTCAACGGAAAAATTTTACTAGAGTGTAGCAAAAATGCAAAAAAATCGGATGACAACGCATAATGTTTGGGCTAGTTTTGGCCCACAAAAGAGGCAGGGAGATTAAATTCTTGTCGATTTCGCGGTCAAGTCTTGGGAGGATAAGATCTTAGGCGCGTTTACACGCAGCCACCGGTAACGGATAAGGATCACGCGATACTTTAAAGAACAAGGCTTTTAGCCTTGTTTTTTTTTGACTTTTATACTGGACGCATCGGCAGAAAATGCGATCGCGGCCTGAATCGCGGCAATTCTGTGGCGTCAATATCAGATTGCCCGC
This sequence comes from Rhizobium sp. PL01, assembly GCF_033447125.1. Classification (NCBI taxonomy): domain Bacteria; kingdom Pseudomonadati; phylum Pseudomonadota; class Alphaproteobacteria; order Hyphomicrobiales; family Rhizobiaceae; genus Rhizobium; species Rhizobium sp. PL01. The sequence continues at coordinate 63,569 of NZ_JAWQUM010000014.1, forward strand.
CCCGAAGCCGGGTAAGCCGCTGCTATCGCAGCCGCAGTAACACCGATCATCCCCTCAATAGAACTTCGGCGCAAATTGCGGGATTGAGTCCAGGCCGTAGCCCATACGGACCGAAAGAACATACCAGATGGCATGGATCACCGCAGCGAGCACCGAGGTCATCAGAAAGACCCAAAGGGCGCGAAACCGCGCAGGCGCACTTTCAACACTACCCGGCACGACTTCGTTCTCTTCCGCCTGCGTGCGCAGGCCGATCGGCAGAACAATGAACAGTGTCAGCCACCAGATGATGAAGTAGATCGCGAAGGTGGAAAAGATCGGCATGGTGGTCTCTCATTACGAAGGGAGATGGATGTCTCGCCTCTTGGCATTGCGCGCTGGAGCGACGTTATAGCGCTTTCGCATCTGCCCGACAAATACTGCGCCCGATAAATACCGGCGCGCGGTCTTCTGTCACACCTGTTCGAGTTCGATCAACGTGCCGAAGAAATCCTTCGGATGAAGAAACAGCACGGGCTTGCCGTGGGCGCCGATCTTCGGATTGCCATCCCCAAGCACCCTGCCCCCGGCGGCAACAAGGCTATCGCGCGCAGCCAGGATATCGTCAACCTCGTAGCAGATATGGTGCATACCGCCCGCGGGGTTTTTCGCAAGGAACGCCGCGATCGGCGATTCAGCGCCGATCGGCTCCAGCAGTTCGACCTTGGTATTCGCAAGCGTTACGAACACGACGTTGACGCCGTGTTCCGGCAATGTTTCCGGCTCGGTCACCGACGCCCCGAGCACCGACCGGTACCGCTCCGCCGCTTCGGCAAGATCCGGAACGGCAAGAGCGATATGGTTGACACGTCCAAGCATTGGAGCTGATCCCGGCTATCAGAGCTTGTTGATGAAGACGGTAACGACCGGCTTCTTACCCCAGACGTCATTGGCCGTGCCGCGGATAGCCCGGCGGACGGCTTCCGTCACCATGGCGATATCCTTGCGCTTGCCGCGCGGGATGCTTTCGACAGCACCCAGGACCGCATCATAAAGCGTGTCGTTCATGTCTTCGCCTTCGTCGTCGAACTCCGGCAGGCCGATTGGAACGACGATCGGATCAGCAGCGAAATCGTAGCGTGCGTCCAGAACCACATTGACTGCGACATGACCGGCAAAGGACAGCTTGCGGCGATCGCCGATCCCCATCTCCTCGAAATCACCGATCAGGCTGCCGTCCTTGTAGATGCGGCCGTGTGGCGCGGTGCCGATCACGGTTGCCGGTCCCGGCGCAAGGCGGAGAATGTCACCGTTGCGAACCCGTGGAACGGTCTTGATACCGGATTGCAGGCCAAGTTCGGCCTGCGCGCTCAGATGTGCCGCTTCACCATGCACGGGCACCAGCATCTGCGGGCGCGTCCACTGGTACATCTGCTGCAACTCGTTGCGGCGGGGATGGCCGGAAACGTGGACCAGCGCTTCATTATCGGTGACGATATGAATGCCCTGCTCGACGAGGCCGTTCTTGATATCGTTGATCGCCTTCTCGTTGCCGGGAATGGCGCGCGAGGAAAACACGACGGTATCGCCAGCAGTCAGCGCCACATTCCGCATCTCGTCGCGCGAGATCTTGGCGAGTGCAGCGCGGGATTCGCCCTGGCTGCCGGTCAAGATCACCACGACCTTGTCACGCGGGATATAGCCAAATTCGTCTTCGGCGATGAACGGGTTCAGCCCTTCCATCAACCCGACATCGCGGGCGACGTCGCAGACGCGTTTCATCGAGCTGCCCAGAAGCAGCACTTCGCGGCCGGCAGCAGCCGATGCCTTCGCAATCGAGCGGATGCGGCCGACATTCGACGAAAAGGTGGTGATGGCCACGCGACCCTTGGCGTTCTCAATGATCTTGGTGAGGCTGGTCGAAACTTCCTCCTCCGAAGGAGAGACACCATCACGCATCGCATTGGTGCTGTCGCACATCAGCGCCAGCACGCCCTCGTCGCCAACGGCACGGAACCGCGCTTCATCGGTGAAAGGCCCGAGCGACGGCGCGTGATCGATCTTCCAGTCGCCGGTGTGGACGACATTTCCCAGCGGCGTGCGAATGACCAGCGACATCGGCTCGGGAATCGAGTGGTTGACACCGACGGCTTCGATCTCGAAAGGCCCGACATTGATGCGGTCGCCTTCCTTGAAGATGGTGATCGGCACCTGGGCGCGGCTGCGCTCGTAGGAGCGTTTGGCTTCCAGCATGCCCGCCGTAAATGGCGAGGCATAAACCGGCACGTTCAGACCCGGCCACAGATCGGCCAGCGCGCCATAATGGTCTTCATGGGCGTGGGTGATGATGATGCCCTTGAGGTTCTTGCGCTCTTCGGCAAGGAACCGGATATCGGGCAGCACCAGGTCAACGCCGGGCAGATCGAGGCCCGGGAAGGTTACGCCGCAATCGACCATGATCCACTGGCGGTGGGCGGGCGAACCATAGCCGTAAAGGGCCAGGTTCATGCCGATTTCCCCCACTCCGCCCAGCGGCAGGAAGACGAGTTCGTCTTGTTTGCTCATTGATTGATTGCGCCTTATGTCACCCGAAATGGGGTCTATCCAAAAAATACATCGCCTGCGGCGATGCGTTGAACCGCGCCTGCTCCGAGATCGAGCATCAGCCGGCCGTCTTCATCTATGCCTTCGAACCGTCCGGAAAGCGAGCGATCCGGCAGGTTGACTGTAATCTTCTGGCCTATGCCGCCTGCCGCGGACCGCCATTGTGCGATAATCTCTGCGATGCCGTCGCCATGGTTCCAGGTGTTCAAAGCGTCGGCCATGCTGCGAAACAGATGGGCAAACAGTTCGTCCGGTGAAACGGCGGCACCTTCAGCCTGCAGGCTGGTCACAGGATAGAGCCCATGATCCGGCGCCAGCGCGACATTGATGCCGCAGCCGATCACCAGTGCATGATGCCCGTCCGGCAGCCCCTCGCCTTCCAGCAGGATACCGCAGCACTTCTTGCCTGCAATCAGAATATCGTTCGGCCATTTGATCGAGACCGGATTGGTCCCTGCCGGCATCACCGCCTGGATCGCGCGGTGGACTGCAACGGCGACCGCAAGCGGCAGCGATTGCAGTTTTGCCATTGGCGCCGGATCGATCAGCAAAAGCGAGGCGTAGAGATTGCCCGGTTCCGATGCCCAGCTGCGGCCACGCCGGCCACGGCCGGACATCTGCCGCGCTGCGGTGATCCAGTGAAGTCCCGGATCACCCGCACGCGCCCGGATCAGGCATTCCGTATTCGTCGATCCGACATCGCCAAGCGCCGTATGCCGGAAGTTATCGAGCGAAACCCTGCCGATCCGGTCCTGTCCTATCAAAAGAACGTCCGCGCTGCGACTTCGGCCGCAGTACCGATCGGTCCACCGATCAGAACATAGGCAAGAACGAACAGACCGGAAAGGCCGTAGACCAGACGCAGCACGCCGGACGGACGTGCAAACTCGCCCTTCGGATCATCGAACCACATCAGCTTGATGACGCGCAGATAATAGTAAGCACCGACGACGGAGGCGAGAACGCCGATGATTGCCAAGGCATAAAGATGCGCTTCGATTGCCGCCATGAACACGAAATACTTGGCAAAGAAGCCTGCCAGTGGCGGGATACCAGCCAGCGAGAACATCATCACCGTCAGGACCGACGCCATCAGCGGATTGGTCTGCGACAGGCCAGCGAGATCGTCGACGCTTTCGACGTGATTACCGTCTTTGCGCTTCATCGCCATGATGCAGGCAAAGGTGCCAAGCGTCATGACCACATAGACCAGCATATAGATCAATACGCCGCGCACACCGGCCATCGAACCGCTGGACAGACCGACGAGCGCATAGCCCATGTGGCCGATCGACGAATAGGCCATCAGCCGCTTGATGTTCTTCTGGCCGATAGCCGCAAACGAGCCGAGCAGCATTGAGGCAATCGAGATGAAGACGATGATCTGCTGCCAGTCGGTAACGATCGGCTCGAACGGCATGATCACCAGCCGGATCAACATCGCCATCGCAGCAACCTTCGGAGCGGCTGCGAAGAATGCCGTCACCGGGGTCGGTGCGCCCTCGTAAACGTCCGGCGTCCACATATGGAACGGAACCGCCGAAATCTTGAAGGCGACGCCCGCAAGAATGAAGACCAGACCGAAGACCAGGCCGAGCGAACGGCCCTCTGCCGACAGGGCGGCCGCGATGCCTTCAAAACCGGTATGCCCGGTGAAACCGTAGACCAGAGACATGCCATAGAGCAGCATGCCGGAGGACAGGGCGCCGAGGACGAAATATTTAAGACCCGCTTCTGTCGACCGCAGATTGTCGCGGTTCATCGCAGCGACGACGTAGAGTGCCAGCGACTGCAGTTCGAGTGCCAGATAGACCGAGATCAGGTCGTTGGCGGAAATCATCAGCAGCATGCCAAGCGTGGCCAGAACGATCAGAACCGGGAATTCGAACCGGTCGATACCGCTCGAACGCGCCTCGCCCGCCGCCATGATCAGCGCCACGATGGAGCCGAACAGCGTCAGAACCTTCATGAACTTGCCGAACGGATCGGAGAGGAAAGCGCCGTTATAGGCCTGACCGTCGCCGGTCTGCCAGACCAGCCAGACGCCGGAAACGGCGAGCAGGCCAACGGCAAGCCACGTCACCAGACCGGACGATTTCTCGCCGGAAAAGACGCCGATCATCAACAACACCATGGCGCCAACCGCAAGGATCAGCTCGGGCATCGACAGGTGCAGGCTCAGAAGGAATGTTTCAGTCGTCATTTCAATCCCGTCCTGTCGTCATTTCGCCGAAAGCGCAACATTTTGCGCTGCCTGCACGGCCGCAGTGTAGTTGTTGATAAGCACGTCCACCGAGGCTGCCGTCGCATCGAATACCGGAGCCGGATAGACCCCGAAGAAGATGGTCAGCACGATCAGCGGATAGAGCAGCGCCTTTTCACGGCCGGAGAGATCCAGCAGCGATTTCAGGCTGTCCTTGTCGAGTGTGCCGAAGATTACCCGGCGGTAGAGCCACAGAGCATAACACGCCGACAGGATAACGCCGGTGGTGGCGAAGAACGCAACCCAGGTGTTGGCCCGGAAGGCGCCGACCAGCACGGTGATTTCACCGACGAAGCCGGACGTGCCCGGAAGGCCGACATTGGCCATGGTGAAGATCATGAAGGCTACCGCGTATTTCGGCATGTTGTTGACGAGGCCGCCATAGGCACTGATCTCACGTGTGTGGGTACGGTCGTAGACCACGCCGACACAAAGGAAGAGTGCGCCGGACACGAGGCCGTGCGACAGCATCTGGAAGATCGCACCCTGCACGCCCTGCGTATTGGCGGCAAAGATACCCATGGTCACGTAGCCCATGTGGGCGACCGACGAATAGGCAATCAGCTTCTTGATGTCCGACTGCATCATCGCCACCAGCGAGGTGTAGATGATCGCGACGACTGAAAGCGTGAAGACGAAAGGTGCGAAATATTCAGACGCCAGCGGGAACATCGGCAGCGAGAAGCGCAGGAAGCCGTAGCCGCCGAGCTTCAGGAGAACCCCAGCCAGAATGACCGAGCCCGCCGTCGGCGCCTGAACGTGCGCGTCGGGAAGCCATGTATGGACCGGCCACATCGGCATCTTCACCGCGAACGAGGCGAAGAAGGCGAGCCATAGCCATGTCTGCATCTGGGCCGGGAACTGGTAGGCAAGCAATTCAGCGATATCGGTCGTGCCGGCCTGCCAGTACATCGCCATGATGGCGAGCAGCATCAGCACCGAGCCGAGCAGCGTGTAGAGGAAGAACTTGTAGGCTGCGTAGACGCGTTCCTTGCCACCCCAGACACCGATGATGATGAACATCGGGATCAGGCCAGCTTCGAAGAACACATAGAACAGCACGATATCGAGCGACACGAAGACGCCGATCATGAACACTTCCAACAGAAGGAAGGCGATCATGTACTGCTTCAGGCGCTTTTCGACGGAGACCCAGCTGGCCACGACGCAGAACGGCATCAGGAAAGCCGACAGCACGACGAACAGCATGGAAATGCCGTCGATGCCGAGATGATAGGAAATGCCGGTACCAAGCCAGGCATGCTTCTCGACCATCTGGAAGCCTGGGTTCGACTGATCGAAGCTCCACCAGATCCAGCAGGATACCAGGAAAGTAACAATCGTCGTCAGCAGCGAGATGTTCAGGATATTGCGGCGGCCGGAGGCGCTGTCTTCACGCGTCAAAAGCAGAAGAGCAACACCGACCAGCGGCAGGAAGGTGACCGCGGAGAGAATGGGCCAATCGGTCATCAGAAGGAGCTCCCGAGCATCATCCAGGTAACGAGCGCCGCAATGCCAATGAGCATCACGAATGCGTAGTGATAGAGGTAACCGGTCTGCAGACGAACGACACGGTCAGTCACGTCCATGACGCGAGCGGCAATGCCGTTCGGGCCATAGCCGTCGATGACGCGGCCATCACCTTCCTTCCAGAGGAAAGTACCAAGCCGTTTGGCCGGACGCACGAACAGGAAGTCGTAAAGTTCGTCGAAATACCACTTGTTGAGCAGGAACTGGTAGAGACCGCGGTGCTGCTCGGCCAGGTACTTCGGTGTCTCCGGCGAGCGGATATACATGTACCAAGCGGTGACGAAACCAAGGATCATGGCAATGAACGGGCTGAGTGCGACCCATGCCGGAACGTGATGGAATTCATCGACAAGCTCGTTGCCCGGCAGCGTGAACAATGCGCCCTGCCAGAACTCAGTATATTCATGGCCGTAGAAGTATCCCTCACCGAGGAAACCGGCAACCACTGCACCGAAAGCCAGGATGTAGAGCGGGACCAGCATGACTTGCGGCGATTCGTGCACGTGGTGCATGACCTCGTGGGACGCACGCGGCTTGCCGAAGAAGGTCAGGAACATCAGGCGCCACGAGTAGAAACTCGTGAACAGCGCCGCAATGACCAGAAGCGTGAAGGCGAAGCCGCCAACCGAGGAATGCGATGCGTAGGCCGCCTCGATGATCACGTCCTTGGAGAAGAAGCCAGCAAAACCAAACGACGTGAACGGAATCCCGACGCCGGTGATCGCCAAGGTGCCGATCAGCATCATGGTGAAGGTCACCTTGATGTGCGGACGCAGGCCGCCCATGTGGCGCATGTCCTGCTCACCATCGACGGCATGGATGACCGAGCCGGCGCATAGGAACAGCAGTGCCTTGAAGAAGGCGTGCGTGAACAGGTGGAAGATAGCAGCGCCATAGGCGCCTGTTCCGAGCGCCACGAACATGTAGCCGAGCTGCGAACAGGTCGAATAGGCGATAACGCGCTTGATATCGTTCTGGACGAGACCGACGGTCGCCGCGAAAAATGCGGTGATCGCGCCGATGACGGTGACGACCATCAGAGCCGTATGGGACAGTTCGAACAGCGGCGACATGCGGGCGACGAGGAAGACACCGGCAGTGACCATGGTCGCGGCGTGGATCAGCGCCGACACAGGCGTCGGGCCTTCCATGGCGTCCGGCAGCCAGGTGTGCAGCAGGAACTGCGCCGACTTGCCCATAGCGCCCATGAACAACAGCAAGCAGACGCCGGTGATCGCATGGGCCTTGTCGAGATGCATGCCGAACAAGTTGATGACGACTTCGCCACCTTCGACCGCGCCTTCGGCGGGCAGATAGCTGGCAGCAGCGGCAAAGATGGTTTCGAAGCTGATCGAGCCGAACAGGACGAAGACGCCGAAGATGCCGAGCGCAAAGCCAAAGTCACCGACGCGGTTGACGATGAACGCCTTCATTGCCGCAGCCGATGCCGATGGCTTCTTGTACCAGAAGCCGATCAGCAGATAGGACGCGAGACCCACGCCTTCCCAGCCGAAGAACATCTGCAACAGGTTGTCCGACGTCACCAGCATCAGCATGGCGAAGGTGAACAGCGACAGATAGGCAAAGAAGCGCGGCCGATGCGGATCGTGGTGCATGTAGCCGATCGAATACAGGTGAACCAGGCAGGACACCGTGTTGACGACGACGAACATGACGGCTGTCAGCGTATCGACCCGGAAGGCCCATTCGGCATCGAAGCTGCCGGACTGGATCCAGCGCATCACGGTAACCTTGATCAGCTCCGTCTCGCCAAGCGCGACGTGGAAGAAAACGACCCAGGACAGGACCGCGACAATAATCATGAATCCGGTTGTGACGTATTCCGAAGCCTTGGCACCGATCGAGGTGCCGAACAGGCCCGCGATCAGGAAGCCGATCAGCGGCAGGAAGACGATGGCTTGAATAATCGTATTCATTGGCCGCTCAGCCCTTCATCATGTTGACGTCTTCCACGGCGATGGAGCCGCGGTTACGGTAGAAGACGACGAGAATTGCAAGACCGATGGCAGCTTCCGCAGCCGCAACGGTCAGAATGAACAGGGCGAACACCTGGCCGGTGATGTCGTTCAGGAAGTGCGAGAACGCGACCATGTTGATGTTGACCGCCAGCAGAATGAGTTCCACCGACATCAGGATGATGATGACGTTCTTCCGGTTGAGGAAGATGCCGAAGACGCCCAGTATGAACAGGATGGCGCTGACGGTCAGATAGTGGGAAATACCGATTTCCATGATGTGTTCCTTGACCTCGCGTCCGTCTTAAAGGCCCTGCCCCGACTTCACCTTGACCACTTCAACAGCGGTCTTGGGCGAACGGGCAACCTGTGTGGGAATATCCTGGCGCTTGATGTTGTCGCGATGGCGCAACGTCAGAACGATGGCGCCGATCATGGCGACCAACAGAACCAGGCCGGCAATCTGGAAGAAGTAGACGTAGTGCGTATAGAGCACGTCGCCGAGCGCTGCCGTGTTGGTCCGATCCGTGATCGCCGGGATCGGCATCGAGATCGACTTGGCAATTTCCGGCGAGAACGAGCTGCCACCGACCACGATGATCAATTCAGCGGCAAGTACCAGGCCGATCAGCGCGCCGACCGGCGCATAGTCAAGCACGCCCGATCTCAGCTGCGTGAAGTCGATGTCGAGCATCATCACCACGAAGAGGAAGAGAACCGCAACCGCGCCGATATAAACGACCAGCAGGATCATCGCCAGGAACTCGGCGCCCGTCAGAAGAAACAGGCCAGCCGCGTTGAAGAACGTCAGGATCAGAAACAGCACGGAATAAACGGGGTTCCGCGCAGAAATCACCATGAACGCCGACGCAACCGCGACGAATGAAAAAAGATAGAAAAAAAGAGCCTGCAGACCCATGATCGGTGCCTTTTTCGTCTTCCCCGGGCAGGCATGGCCAAGAGCCATCCTTCCCACTGGCGCACCGGTCATGCCGGCCACGCCCAAGATCAGTGTAACGCCTGCCGCAAATGGCAGACGCAGTCCCCATGCAAAGTCTTACCGGTAAGGCGAGTCTATTGCGATGTTGCGGGCAATTTCGCGTTCCCAACGGTCGCCGTTGGAAAGCAGCCGGTCCTTGTCGTAGTAGAGCTCTTCGCGCGTCTCGGTGGCGAACTCGAAGTTCGGGCCTTCCACGATCGCGTCTACCGGACAGGCTTCCTGGCAGAAACCGCAATAGATGCACTTCACCATGTCGATGTCGTAACGGACCGTACGGCGCGTGCCATCGTTGCGGCGCGGGCCAGCTTCGATGGTAATCGCCTGGGCAGGACAGATCGCTTCGCACAGCTTGCAGGCGATGCAGCGTTCTTCGCCATTCGGATAACGGCGCAGAGCGTGTTCACCACGGAAGCGAGGGCTGACCGGCCCCTTTTCAAACGGATAGTTCAGCGTCGACTTCGGTGCGAAGAAATAGCGCATCGACAGGAAAAACGCGTTGACGAATTCCTTGAGGAACAGCGAACTGACGGCTTGCGACAGACTTGCCATCATCAACCTCCAAACGTGCCGGCCTGGGAGGCGCCGGCTGATTTTGCGAAACGGTGATCGGACATCAGGCCCACACCACCAGTTTCAACGTGACTGCAACAATAAAGACCATGGCGAGCGACAGCGGAAGGAAGACCTTCCAGCCGAGGCGCATCAGCTGGTCGTAGCGATAGCGAGGTACGAAGGCCTTCACCATGGCGAACATGAAGAACACCATCGAGGACTTCAGGATGAACCAGATGATGCCCGGAACCCAATTGAGGAACCATACATCGACCGGAGGCAGCCAGCCACCGAGGAACAGGATCGTCGTCAGCGCACACATCAGGCAGATGGCTGCGTATTCGCCGAGCATGAACATCATGTACGGGGTCGAGCCATATTCGACCATGAAGCCGGCGACCAGTTCCGATTCCGCTTCCACGAGGTCGAAGGGCGGACGGTTGGTTTCAGCGAGCGCCGAGATGAAGAAGATGATGAACATCGGGAACAGCGGCAGCCAGTACCAATCCAGGAAGGATCCTGGCAGGCCCATCATCGTTCCGAGACCATCGCGCTGTGAATCGACAATATCCGTCAGATTGAGCGAACCGGCGCAGAGCAGCACGGTGACGATGACGAAGCCGATCGAGACTTCGTAGGAGACCATCTGGGCCGCCGAACGCAGCGCCGAGAGGAACGGATACTTGGAGTTCGATGCCCAGCCGCCGATGATGACGCCGTAAACCTCTAGCGAGGAAATGGCGAAAACATAGAGAATGCCGACATTGATATTGGCCATGACCCAGTTGTCGTTGAGCGGGATAACCGCCCATGCTGCCAAGGCCAGCGTCACGGAAACCAGCGGCGCTAGCAGGAACAAAATTTTGTTCGAGCCGGCTGGAATGACCGGTTCCTTGAAGACGAACTTCAAAAGGTCGGCGAAGGACTGGAAAAGTCCCCACGGGCCTACCACATTCGGTCCACGGCGCATCTGCACCGCGGCCCAGATCTTGCGGTCAGCCAGCAGAATGTAGGCGATGAAGATCAGAAGCGCGACCAGTAGCAGCAGCGACTGGCCGATCATGATGGCCGTTGGCCAGACATAGGTCGAAATGAAAGCGTCCATTTTCGTCTTATTCCTTCGCGCTCATTCCGCCGCAGCTTTGAAATTGTTGCGTGCCAAAGCCGAACATTCGGCCATGACGGCAGATGCGCGTGCTATCGGGTTCGTCAAATAGAAGTCTTTGACCGGAGACGCAAACACCGATTTGCCCATCTCACCGGCTTTTTGTGCAAGTGCGGCAATTTCACCGCTTGCGCTCGTTGCAATCATGTCGATCGCAGCGAAATGCGGATGCGCCGCGTAGAGCTTGCCGCGCAATTCTGCAAGCGAATCAAACGGCAGCTTCTTGCCAAGCACGTCAGAAAGCGCGCGAATGATCGCCCAGTCCTCGCGGGCGTCGCCCGGTGCAAAGCCTGCACGGTTGCCCATCTGGACACGGCCTTCGGTGTTGACCCAGATACCGGACTTTTCGGTATAGGTCGCGCCCGGCAGCACAACGTCGGCGCCATGCGCACCTTCGTCGCCATGTGAACCGATATAGACGGTGAAGCCAGCGGTCTTGCCGGAGAAATCCATCTCGTCGGCGCCGAGCAGGAACAGAACGTCGGTTCCAGTCAACATCTCCGCGGCAGTCTTGCCCCCCTCACCCGGCACGAAGCCGAGATCGAGACCACCGACGCGCGACGCTGCTGTGTGGAGAACGGCAAAACCGTTCCAGTCTGCGGTCACTGCGCCAACGGCACCAGCGAGCTTGGCAGCGGCGGCCAGAACCGAAGCGCCGTTGCCGCCGGAGATCGCGCCTTGGCCGATGATGATCATCGGGCGCTCTGCCTTTTTCAAGACACTGAGGAACTTGCCTTTACCGCTGACCAGTTCGGCCAGCGAATCCGTGCCTGCACCGAGATACTCATAAGAGTAGCGCAGCTCAGCCTGTTCGCCGATCACACCGATCGGGAAATTGGCCATCCGGAACCGCTTGCGGATACGGGCGTTGAGAACTGACGCTTCAAAGCGCGGGTTCGAACCGATGATCAAAAGCGCATCGGCGTTTTCGATACCCTGGATCGTCGGGTTGAAGAGGTAGCTTGCACGGCCGAACGAAGGATCGAGCGCTGCGCCATCCTGACGGCAGTCGATATTCGTCGAACCCAGCGAGGAGATCAGTGCCTTCAGCGCGTACATTTCCTCGACGGAAGCCAGATCGCCCGCGATAGCGCCGATCTTGTCGCCGCTGGTCTTGGCAACAGCGCCCTTAATTGCCGCAAAAGCCTCGTTCCAGCTGGCGGGCTGCAGGCGTCCGTCCTTCTTCACATAGGGGCGGTCGAGACGCTGCGTCTTCAGGCCATCCCAGATGAAGCGGGTCTTGTCGGAGATCCACTCTTCGTTGATCTCTTCATTGACGCGCGGCATGACGCGCATGACTTCGCGGCCACGAGTATCGACGCGGATTGCCGAGCCGACGGCGTCCATGACGTCGATCGATTCGGTCTTACCGAGTTCCCACGGGCGGGCGTTGAAAGCGTAGGGCTTGGACGTCAGAGCGCCGACCGGGCAGAGATCGACCACATTGCCCTGAAGCTCCGACGTCATCGCCTGCTCGAGATAGGTGGTGATCTCGGCATCTTCGCCGCGGCCAATCAGGCCGAGTTCGGCAATACCGGCGACTTCAGTGGTGAAGCGGACGCAACGCGTGCAGTGAATGCAGCGGTTCATCACCGTGCTGACCAGCGGGCCGATATACTTGTCTTCGACAGCCCGCTTGTTTTCGGTGTAGCGGGTCGAATCGACGCCGAAGGCCATCGCCTGGTCCTGCAGGTCGCATTCGCCGCCCTGGTCACAAATCGGGCAGTCGAGCGGATGGTTGATCAGCAGGAACTCCATCACGCCTTCGCGGGCCTTTTTGACCATTGGCGTGGTCGTGAAGACTTCCGGTGCTTCGCCGTTCGGGCCGGGACGCAGGTCGCGCACACCCATGGCGCAGGAGGCTGCCGGTTTCGGCGGCCCTCCTTTCACCTCGATCAGACACATGCGGCAGTTTCCGGCGACCGACAGCCGCTCATGGAAACAGAAGCGCGGAACCTCAGCGCCGGCCTCTTCGCACGCCTGCAGCAGCGTGAAATGATCCGGGACCTCGATCTCTTTTCCGTCGACTTTCAGCTTTGCCATCTTCGCACTCAATCCTGTCGTTCATTCGCCAGCCAAAGCGGCGAACAGATATTATAAAGGCACGCTAACCTGTTGAACGAAAACCACCGGGCCTCGCTCGAAACTCAATCTCAGCCCTTCATCAGGGCCTTTGCCTGGGCGACCCAGCCGTCCCGCGCGATGCGACCACCAAAACCCAGCTGGTCGTCGATACGCTGCACGTCCTTATCGCTCCATAAAGCGACATCGGCATAACGCCGCACGCCCATTCCATTCAAAACCTGCTCCAGCTTCGGGCCGATGCCCGAAATCCGCTTCAAGTCGTCCGCCTGCGTTTCAACAACGCGGACGGTTTTGTGCAGCTTCGGCTTTTCAGCCTTCGCCGGAACAACCGAAACCGGTTCGTTCGCAACCGGCCTTGCCTTTATCGGCCGAGCCTTGCCCGGAGCCTTGGCGAGCGCCTTCGCCCCTGGTGCGGCCTTCGCCACAACAACCGGCTTCTCTACCGGTTCAACTGCCTTTACCGCCGGCTCTTCATCCGCCACGACGCCGGTCTTCTGCGCCGTATCGGCCAGCCCCTGCATCGCACCGAGCATGAAGCCGGCGATCTGGCTGGTCATACCAAAACCGATCGCCGTCACTGCTGCCATTGCTGCCGCCGGATGCTGCATCAGCGGATACAGCTCTACCTTTGGCATGTCCTTCAACCATTCGGCCATGCCGAACGGATCGTTGCTGGCCGGAGAACCGGTCGAGGTTCCGGCAGATCCTGCCTGTGTCCCCTTCCCCGTTTCGTTTTCCGGCCGAGCCATATCGTTTACTCCGCCGCGGCCAGCACCGCGCCATGCGATGATGAATTGCGGGTGTATTCGTCGATGCGTGCTTCCATCTCTGGACGGAAGTTGCGGATCAGGCCCTGGATCGGCCATGCGGCCGCGTCGCCGAGCGCGCAGATGGTGTGGCCTTCGACCTGCTTGGTGACATCGAACAGCATGTCGATTTCGCGCTTCTGGGCGCGTCCCTGAACCATGCGCTCCATGACGCGCATCATCCAGCCGGTGCCTTCACGGCACGGCGTGCACTGGCCGCAGCTCTCATGCTTGTAGAAAGCAGCGAGGCGCCAGATGGCCTTGATGATGTCGGTGGAGCGATCCATGACGATGATGGCGGCGGTACCGAACGACGACTTGACGTCGCGCATGCCGTCAAAGTCCATCGGTGCGTCAATGATGTCCTCGGCCTTGACCACCGGACAGGACGAACCGCCAGGGATGACGGCCAGAAGATTATCCCAGCCGCCGCGGATACCACCGCAATGGCGCTCGATCATCTCGCGGAACGGTGTGCCCATCGCGTCTTCGAAGGTGCACGGCTTGTTGACGTGACCGGAAACCATAAACAGCTTGGTGCCGACATTGTTCGGACGGCCGATAGCCGAGAACCAGGACGCACCACGGCGCAGGATGGTCGGGGCAACGGCGATCGATTCGACATTGTTGACCGTCGTCGGGCAGCCGTAGAGGCCCATATTGGCCGGGAACGGAGGCTTCAGGCGCGGCTGGCCCTTCTTGCCTTCGAGGCTTTCGAGAAGTGCTGTTTCCTCGCCGCAGATATAGGCACCGGCGCCGTGATGGACATAGATCTCCATGTCCCAGCCGAGCTTGTTGTTGATGCCGAGAAGACCGGCGTCATAGCATTCGTCGATCGCAGCCTGCAGCGCTTCGCGTTCGCGGACGTATTCGCCGCGCACGTAAATATAGGCAACATGTGCGCCCATGGCGAAGCTCGCGATCACGCAGCCTTCGATCAGCGTATGCGGATCGTGGCGCATGATGTCGCGGTCCTTGCAGGTACCGGGCTCCGATTCGTCGGCGTTGACGACGAGATAATGCGGGCGGCCGTCGCTTTCCTTCGGCATGAAGGACCACTTCAGACCTGTTGGGAAGCCGGCACCACCACGTCCACGAAGGCCGGAAGCCTTCATTTCGTTGATGATCCAGTCACGGCCCTTTTCCAGGATCTGCTTGGTGCCATCCCAGTGGCCACGGCCCATGGCGCCCTTGAGCGACTTGTCATGGATGCCGTAGATATTGGTAAAAATGCGATCTTTATCGTCGAGCATGGTTCACCTAACTTATCGCGGCTTCTTGCCGAAAACTTTGATGTATTCGGCTTCGCCGCCCTTGGCCAGCGCCTTGGCTTGCTTGACCCAATCGTCGCGTTCGATGCGGCCTTTGAAATTCAGATAGCCGTCCACCCACTCGCGCTCGGCCTTCTTCCAGCCCGCAACCTGCGTGAAGGTGAAGATGCCGAGTTCGTGCAGGGTGATTTCGATCTTCGGGCCAACGCCGGAGATCAGCTTCAGGTCATCCAGTGCATCCGGCTTTGCAATGCCTGCGGGACGGTTCTTGTCCTCGAGCGACGGCTTGGCCGCCGAAGCGGCTGGCTTGGCGCCGCCTTCAGCCTTGGTCTCGCCGGAAACCTTGTCGTTTGCAGCGGATTCGGACTTTGCCGTCACCGGCGTCTTCAAGGTCGGATCGGTTTCCGGAGTATCGGTCTTGGCACGCGCAGCGTTCGATGGCGGTACGCTGACGGCTGCGTCATCGCTGACCTTCTTGGCGCGCGGAGCGGTTGGCTTCTTTTCCGGGGTCGTCAATGTGCTGAGGCCACCGACTGGGGCCGAGAAGATACGGTCGATCTGCGGACCCGGCTTGACGTCGGCACCCTTGCCTGCGTCGAAACGGTCGATGATGTATTCCAGCTGCGGAACCGTGAGGTCTTCATAGGTATCCTTGAAGATCATCACCATCGGCGCGTTGACGCAGGTCCCCTGACACTCGACTTCTTCCCAGGACAGCGTGCCTGCTTCGTTCGGCGTCAGCGGATTGGGATGAATGCGTTTCTTGCAAAGACTGATCAGCTCTTCCGAGCCACGCAGCATGCACGGCGTCGTGCCGCAGACCTGAACGTGGGCGCGCGTGCCGACCGGCTTCAATTGGAACTGGGTGTAGAAGGTCGCGACCTCAAGGGCGCGGATATACGGCATGGTCAGCATGTCGGCGATGCTTTCGATCGCCGCCTTGGTGACCCAGCCATCCTGCTCCTGCGCGCGCATCAACAGCGGAATGACCGCCGATTGCTCGCGGCCCTTCGGATATTTCTTGATGGTGGCCTTGGCCCATACGGCGTTATCCTTGCTGAACGCAAAGGCCGCTGGCTGGACATTTTCTTCGGCTAGTCGACGAACGGACATTCTTCCCGCACCTTATCAGTTAATCGAACCGCACCGCGATGTCGTCAGGGTGACGAATTCGCAGGCATAGGCTGACTGGTCTTTTTGCAAAAATACGATGTAGCGCGTGCCGTTCGGCACTGCGGCCCTGATCTCATAACCCTGGCTCAGAAGCCTGCCCATGCCGCTGCCGGACGAACCGCTCATCGCAGGTTCATCGGACTTCGGGGCGGTTTCCTGCGCAAAAGCAGGAGCCGCAGCAAGCATCGAGGCCAAAAATGTCAGGGCCACCCTGCGCATCAACGATCAACCTCGCCGAACACGATATCAAGCGAGCCGAGAATAGCGGAAACGTCCGCCAGCTGGTGGCCGCGACAGATATAATCCATGGCCTGAAGATGGGCGTAGCCCGGCGCGCGGATCTTGCAGCGATACGGCTTGTTGGTGCCGTCGGAGATCAGATAGACGCCGAACTCGCCCTTCGGCGCTTCGACAGCCGCGTAAACCTCGCCCTCCGGCACGTGATAGCCTTCGGTATAGAGCTTGAAATGGTGGATCAAGGCTTCCATCGAGCGCTTCATCTCACCGCGCTTCGGCGGCACGATCTTGCCGTCGAGCGACGAGACCGGACCGACCTTGGCGTCGCCCAGCAAGCGATTGACGCACTGGCGCATGATCTTTGCGGACTCACGCATTTCGATCATGCGGATCAGGTAACGGTCGAAGCAGTCGCCGTTCTTGCCGATCGGGATATCGAAATCCATGTCGGCATAGCATTCATAGGGCTGTGACTTGCGCAGATCCCAAGGCGCACCCGAGCCACGAACCATCACACCGGAGAAACCCCAGGCCCAGGCATCGTCCAGCGTCACGACGCCGATATCCACGTTTCGCTGCTTGAAGATACGGTTGCCGGTGAGCAATTCGTCGATATCGTCAACGGTCTTCAGGAACGGATCGATCCACTTGCCTATGTCTTCGACCAGTTCGTGGGGCAGGTCCTGGTGGACGCCGCCCGGACGGAAATAGGCCGAGTGCATGCGCGCGCCGCAGGCCCGCTCATAAAACACCATCAGCTTTTCGCGCTCTTCAAAGCCCCAGAGCGGCGGCGTCAGCGCGCCGACGTCCATGGCCTGCGTCGTAACGTTGAGAAGATGCGACAGGATACGGCCGATTTCCGAATAGAGAACGCGGATCAGCTGGCCGCGGATCGGCACCTCGGTCGCGGTCAGTCTTTCGACAGCCAGCGCAAAGGCATGCTCCTGGTTCATCGGCGCGACGTAATCCAGCCGGTCAAAATAGGGCACGGCCTGCAAATAGGTCTTGGTCTCGATCAGCTTTTCAGTACCGCGATGCAACAGGCCGATATGCGGATCGACGCGTTCGACGATTTCGCCGTCGAGCTCCAGCACAAGACGCAACACGCCGTGCGCCGCCGGATGCTGCGGGCCGAAATTGATGTTAAAATTCCGGACGTTATGTTCGTTCATGCCGCTTGCTCCGAGCCGAAACACCTTCACGATAAGCGTAGGTGCCGGCCTTCCTTGTTCTTACTGCTTTGCCTTCTCGTCGCCAGGCAGAACGTAGTCCGTTCCTTCCCAGGGCGACATGAAGTCGAAGTTTCGGAATTCCTGCTTCAGTTCGACGGGCTCGTAGACGACACGCTTGACTTCGTCATTGTAGCGAACTTCGACGAAACCGGTCGTGGGGAAGTCCTTGCGCAGCGGATAGCCTTCAAAACCATAGTCGGTCAGGATGCGGCGCAGGTCCGGATGGCCGGTAAAGAGGATGCCATACATGTCGTAGGCTTCCCGCTCGAACCAGTCGGCGCCTGGATAGACGGCGCAGGCTGACGGCACCGGCTGATCTTCGCCGGTCGCGATCTTAATGCGGATGCGCAGGTTCTGCTTCGGCGACAGCATATGATAGACGACATCGAAACGATCCGGACGCTGCGGCCAGTCGACGCCGCAAATATCCGTAAAGTTGATGAAGCCGCAGCGGGCGTCATCCCGCAGGAATGTCAGCAGCGCAATCAGATTGTCCGCTGTGGACATCAGCGTTAGTTCGCCATAGCTGATGACGGCATCCGAAATCAAAGCGCCGCGTGTTTCGCGGATATAAGTAGCAAGTCCGTTCAGGGCTTCACTCATGTTCAGGTCCCCTGCCCTTACCGTTCGATCGTGCCTGTGCGGCGGATCTTCTTCTGCAGCAGCAGCACACCGTAGAGGAGCGCTTCTGCCGTGGGAGGACAGCCTGGCACATAGATATCGACCGGCACAACGCGGTCACAGCCGCGCACCACCGAATAAGAATAGTGATAGTAACCGCCGCCATTGGCGCAGGATCCCATCGAGATGACGTAGCGCGGCTCGGGCATCTGGTCATAGACCTTCCGCAGAGCCGGAGCCATCTTGTTGGTCAGCGTGCCAGCAACGATCATCACGTCGGACTGGCGCGGTGAGGCGCGCGGTGCAAAGCCGAAACGCTCGGCGTCGTAACGCGGCATCGACATCTGCATCATTTCGACGGCGCAGCAGGCCAGACCAAAGGTCATCCACATCAGCGAGCCGGTACGGGCCCAGTTGATCAGCTCGTCGGTCGAGGTGACCAGAAACCCCTTGTCGGCGAGCTCATTGTTGATCTCGCCGAAATACTTGTCATTGCTGCCGATAAGCTGGCCAGTCGAGGGATCGACGATCCCCTTCGGCTTAGGCGCAACGAGCGTCGTGCTGGATGTCAGTTCCATTCCAGCGCTCCCTTCTTCCATTCATAGATAAAGCCGATAGTCAGCACGCCGAGGAACGACATCATCGAGAAGAAGCCGAACCAGCCCATGTCCTTGAACGACACGGCCCAAGGAAACAGGAACGCCACTTCGAGGTCGAAGATGATGAAGAGAATCGACACGAGGTAGAATCGGATGTCGAATTTCATGCGGGCGTCGTCGAATGCGTTGAAGCCGCACTCATAGGCCGAAAGCTTTTCGTCGTCAGGCGCCTTGTGGGCGACGGCGAACGGCGCGATCAGCAGCGCGATGCCGATAACCAGCGAAATACCGATGAAAATCGCGATCGGAATGTAGGAGCCGAGAAGGTCTGTCATTGTATCCGTCCCTGCCTGCGAGGCGCGCTGGAGAAGCGCAAAACAAAGGCTCACAGGCCGAAAAATATGTTGCAACGCCAAAGTGGTTAGCGCAGCCAGCGCCGCTGTGCAAGCCTTCAGAACGGTTTTCACCCCCTTGTGTGGCGGGAATGAAGACCCGCCAAAAGCTACCATCTCCAGCAGGCAGGCGCAAATATCGCGGAATCCCGGCCGCCCCATGCAAGACAGGCCGCCAAGCCCTTGCGCGGCAACGCCGGGGACATATGGTCGCGCTGGCTAAAATCGATTTAAATCCGGCTGCGAAAAACCCGGAAGAGCGACACGGCGGCGCACCCGGCATACCGGCGGGAGCTGCAACAAGACTGCATGGCCCCTATCCGCCTTTTGCATGGGTAGCGATGCACACATGCCGTTGTGTCCGAAAAACCCGAGACCAAGAGCGAAACACCAAAGGCTGTCTTCAGCGCGATGTGCAACCCTGGCGGATAAGCGCAATCCTCGCGCAAGCTTCATTGGGTAATGTTCTGCTAATAGAGGGAGAGCTCATGGATGATATTCCCTGGCATGAAAGTGTTTCACTCGAACTGAACGACCGCCAAGACGTGATCACCGTCTCCAGCTCGCTGGAGGCAGCGGATCTCTTGCTCAACAAATGGCCGAAGAAACGCGGCCCCAGTTACAAGCTGGCGGTTATGACCTGCCTCGATTCCTTCCGCGGAAAACAACCACCCGAACTTGTCCGTCAGGATCTCATCGCAGCAGCGATCGAAGCGCATATCTATGTAAAGCCGCGCTCCATCAGCATCTCACAAGTTGACCGTCAACACATGTGAATGACCGCCGGATATCGGCCGCCACAGATACAAGCGTTTTGGCAATTGCCTGCAACGGAACAGAGGAAGGTCTGTGTGCCGTGAAAAAGATTGCGCATCATCGCTCTCCCCTCTTTGCGGGGATGAGACCACCAGCATTGCGGCACACACCGGATATCCTCGAACGCGACACATGGCGCGCTGGGCAGGCCGCCACATGCACGCCGCACACCGTGCGGATCAGCCAGCTGTGCGAGAGAGAACGCACCGGCGAATCCACACCACTGACGGCGGCAGGCCTGCATGACATGCTCTCTTTGACCTTCGGGCTGGATGAGGCAACAGTGCGCTTCGTCTGCAGTCAGACGGAGGACGCTGGCGCATGCGAGCTGCGCGATGAGTCGGGAACCTCGAGTTATCTGATCGAGAGAATCATGCACGCCTGATGCGGCAGGCATCAAAGCCCCTTGATTGACGCATGACACCCAGAAGACGGCAAGAACCGACCGGGACCAAAGGTCCCGTCGGCTTTCAAATCACACTTGCATTTGAAATCTTAGCGGAAAATGGCGCGAGTGACGGGGCTCGAACCCGCGACCTCCGGCGTGACAGGCCGGCACTCTAACCAACTGAGCTACACCCGCGCATTATGTTACAAAGTACCCGGACATAAGCAGAAACTGCTATTCTTGAAATGGCGCGAGTGACGGGGCTCGAACCCGCGACCTCCGGCGTGACAGGCCGGCACTCTAACCAACTGAGCTACACCCGCGCATTTCATTTCAAGTCGTCCGGATGTTTTTGCATCCGCTCGAACCGGCTTGCCGTTTCGATGAGCGGCTAACTACGAGGTTCGTCTTTGGGTGTCAAGCAGGTTTGGAGACAAAACAGTGACAGCCATCGAATTGTTTCCACAGGCATGAAAAAGCGTCCTCAAAAATCCAGGTGACTTGGCGAACCCTCTCCTCTTCCATCATATTTTGTCTCTTCAGCCCTCCCCTTTGCTGCCCATCGTGGACCTGAGAGTTTTCCACATCCGATTTACAGGCGGCGGCCAGCATTCATGGGACTTTGCAAAAAAATCAAAAAAATCTTCCATTCCGCTCTTGCGGTTTTCTGCCGATACGCATAGATCACGGCCACCGACGCGGCAGACATTGCTTCTGCTTCGCGAAGGGCGATTAGCTCAGTTGGTAGAGCGCCTCGTTTACACCGAGGATGTCGGCGGTTCGAGTCCGTCATCGCCCACCATTTTCTTTTTCCTGTAAAATCTGCTTCTAAATTACCTTCTCAAGTGTTTTTGCACGCTTCCTTAAACAGCGGCATTGAGGGCTCTTGCGATAGAGCCAATGCATTGCCATCTGTTTGCGAGCGAAACAGCCAGCCTCCATAGAATGGCAGGCCGGGACCGGCGATCAGGGCGTTGAGAGGGAAATATCACATGAGGACAGCAATTCTGGCAGCGATACTCGCTGCAGGTCTAACCGCCTGTAACGCAATACCGGAAATAAGCCCGATCCCCGGCAGCATCACCTATGGCGGCCAACCGGCGACCAAGCTGACCAAGGCCCCCGTCGGCAGCGTCGTGCATCACCAGCTGGATGATCAATACGGCAAACGTGCCGAGGAAACATATATTATCGAGCCTGATCGCTCATTGCGGCTGGTGCGCAGGCAGCAGATAGTCGACCCAAACTAAAGCGCCTCATTGTTAAACCCGCCCGCATCAGCGGACGGGTTTCATGCGTATAGACTAGACTTCTTCCTTTTTCCGAACCGGCGCCTTGCGCTTGGGCTCTTCCGGGGCATCCGGCGTATAGGGCTTTTCGCCCTTCGGGGTCGGTGCCAAAAGGTTTTTCAGAGCCGACAACCGGTCTTTCAACAACGGGCGAAAGCGCGTTGCGCGAAAAGGCATATCGGCGGCGCCATATCCCTCCGGACCATCGTCATTGCCCCTGTCGATTTCCGCAAGTTTCACGCCGATGAATTCGCCGTCGATGTAATGGCTGTAGGGGCCGACCCAGCGGATCGTATAAATCTGCCCTTTGCGGATGCCCTGATCGATCGAGACGTTCTTGAACTTGTCGT
Source organism: Rhizobium sp. PL01 (assembly GCF_033447125.1). Lineage (NCBI taxonomy): Bacteria > Pseudomonadati > Pseudomonadota > Alphaproteobacteria > Hyphomicrobiales > Rhizobiaceae > Rhizobium > Rhizobium sp. PL01. The sequence goes on from NZ_JAWQUM010000014.1 coordinate 85,897, forward strand.
CGATACAGACGACCTTTTGTCCAACATGAAAATTGTTCATCGGCAAAACCCTTAAGCGGCAGTCTGTGGGCAAATGCCGCCGAGACCGTAAATCCTTATCGTCAAATAGCGGTGTTCAGCCGCCCATTGCAACGCGGAAACGGCAAGAATCACGTATCCCTGCCGCAGCTCGCTGCTGCCGGAACTCATTTCGTCTGATATTGCTCGTCGCTCACCAGCTCCATCCAGTCGACAGCCTTGCCGTCAAGTGCCTCCTGGATGGCGATGTGGGTCATGCCTGTCGTGGCTGTAGCACCGTGCCAGTGTTTTTCGCCCGGTGGGAACCAGATGGTGTCCCCTGCCCTGATTTCGCGAACCGGTTCGCCCCAGGCCTGGGCAAGGCCGCTGCCAGCAGTGACGATCAGCGTCTGGCCAAGCGGATGGGTGTGCCAGGCCGTGCGGGCACCCGCCTCGAAGGTGACCGACACACAGCGGATACGAGCCGGTTCGGGCGCGTCGTGTATCGGGTCCTGCCGGACACTGCCGGTAAAATAGTCTGCCGGCGGCCGAACCGACGGACGTGATCCACAGGCTTTAATCTCCATGGCGATAGGCTCCCTTGTGTTTGCCGCCAACGCAGCGGGCATGCTGAATGATGGACATAGCGTCTTTCAGCCTGATGTCTCCCCCTGCCTGTCCGGCAGGGGCATCCCAGCTCAGGCCCAACCTGCCATCGCAACGATCACAGCGTATGGATCGTCACGTCCGGGCAGGCCTTGCGGGCGATGTCGCAGAGATGCTGGTGGTGGGTCAGATAGATCACCTGTCCAACCCCGGCCATATCGGCCATCAGCGAGAAGGCGTGCTCTGCGCGTCCATCATCGAAGGTTTCCATGATGTCGTCAGCGATGAACGGCAGCGATTCGCGCGTTGCGGCAATCTCGTGATAACCGGCCATGCGCAGCGCCAGATAGAGCTGGAAGCGCGTGCCCTTGGACAAATCCCGCGCCAGTTTCGATCCGCCACCGGCTGCGTTGGCGATCAGGAACTCCTCGCCCTTCTCGGCCTGTGTCGTCAGTCCCTCGTAATCACCGCCGCTGATGACGCTGAAGGCCGTGGACGCGCGGCGCATCATGGCGCTGCGATGACGCTCGCGATACAGCCTGAGCGCCGTTTCACCGGCAAGGATGCCCATGCGCAGCCGCAGATAGGTCGTTGCCCGCTCCTCGATCTCCGCAAGCACCGTGCGGCGCTTTTCCTCGATATGCGCCGCTGCATCACCGCCACCGATGGCGGCCAGTGCTTTTTCGGCATCGCGTCGTTCCGCATGCAATTCAGCCCCGTCCCGGTCGGCCTGTTCCAGCCGGGACTGCAGGGCAGCCATTTCCAGGCGCAGTCCGTCCGTATCGACGGCGCTCAGCAGCATTTCCGCCTCGTCGGCGCGGCCAACGCCGAGCCGGGCTGCCAGATCGGCTTCAGCCTCGGCAATCCGTTCGCGCAGACGCTGCCGCGCCTTGACCGTTTCCAGATGCGCACCAACCTCCAGCAACGAGCTGCTTTCGAACAGATCCAGCATGCCGCGCTTCTGCGCATCGTGGCGTTCCTGCGATTCGCCCAACACGCGTCGTTCGGCGGTGCGTGCATCATTCTCGTCTGAAAGGCGCCGAAACAGCACGTCCTGCCGCTCGGCACCGGCCAGCCGGTCGCGAATCATCTGAATGGCAAGAAGGGGTTCGTCGGATGCTGCGATGGCAAGCTGACCTGAGAGCGTCTGGACAATGGCTGCGAGGGCCAGCTGGTCCTTTCGCATACCATCGATTCGGTGATCGAGATCCGCCTTGCGCTGGATGAGCTTGTCCAGATCCTGAAGGATGGTCAGGACAGGCACGATCTCCTGCGGCGACAAAGGCGCTGTCGCTTCAGCGAGCCAGGTGGCGCCAACGGATTCCTGCCAGAGCGCAACCCACTCTGCCATTTCCGCATCGGCTGACGACCACGCAGCCGTCCGCGTGCGCAGGACCGCCCCGGCCCGCTCAACCGCTTCCGCAGCCGTGGCATGCGTTCGATGGGCTGACTGCAGATCGGCGATGATGCGCTCGGCAAACGCGATGGCATCCTCAAGCCTCACGGGCATGCCCTTTGACACACCGCTGGCCTCCAGCGCCCGTGTCAGACGATCCATCGCCTTGGTTTCATCCGCCACGGCAAGCCGCGCATCCTGCCGCGCTGCGCGGAGCTGGTTACGAACCTCCAGAGCTGCCAGCCGTCGCGCAAGCCATGCCACCAGCTGATTCAGCTTGGTATCCTCGGGCATTCCGCAGGCAATCGCAGCCGTCGATATTTCCAAACGTAGCGCCGCAAGCCCGGCATGCGTTGCTTCATGCTGCTGGCGAAATGCCGAAAGCTTGCCGTTCCGCTCCGCGATCGACAGCGAAAGCCCCCTTGCCTGCGCAAGGTCCTGCGACCGCGCCAGCCTGAGCGCCGTCGCCTCATCGTCTCTCTTCAGCACCGTTTCGAAAGCACGCACGCTGTCGCCGTCCAATTGCCCCGCATGCGCCTGCCAGGCGCGGTCACGCTCCTGCCGCAGCGCCAAGGCGGCATCATCAGCGGCAAAGCCTCCCGTCCGCGTCAGCTCCAGAAGCTTCGCCTCGTCAGCCGCCGTCAACGCCGTTTCTTCGGCGATCCGCTCATCGAGCCGCTTCAGCTGTTCGCTCAAGGTTGTCCGCCGCGCCGTCCATTCAGCGAGATCGGTTTCTTCGGGGATAAAAATGGCTGCCAGGGTGTCCGCATCCAGTTGCGCGGGCAACAGCGTTGCAAGTTTGTCGGCCAGGAGGTCTTCCAGCGTGGCAATCTGACGGTTGGCCGTCTGTTGCCGCAGCAGGCAATCGTTCTGGCGCAGCATTCGCAGCAGATCGGTCAGTGGCGCCGAATCGGCGGCAAGCGGTGAGCCTTCCGAAGCAAGTGCCACCTGCCCCCTAATTGCCTCAGCATTTTCCGTCTCGGCAAGCGTCTTTTCCCTGTGGGCAGCAATCAACCGCTCGCTCAGAGCCGCATGTTTTTGCGCCAGATCCTGCAGGCGGCCGGTGACGGCGGCTGGCAGAATGAGCGTGGCGGCGTCAGGCACGTCAGCCCGGTCAAGGCGGCCAACGCGGACAGCAATGTCGGCGACGATCTTGGCGCGCTCGTCGAGGCGATTCGGCATATCGCTGGTCGCCGTCCTGTGGCGCGCTTCGAGACCGGAACTCTCAAGATCGCGGATATCGGCGGCCAGTGCCAGCACCGCTTCATCCCGCTCGATACCAGCGATTTCTGCGGCTCTCCGGTCAATGTCGCCGTCCAACTGGGCCAGGCGGGCATCGATTTCGGTTTCCTCGCGCTGCAATTGCGACAAAAGAGTATGCCAGGCGGCCGGTGGTTCCGGCAGATCCGCGAAACCGGCAAGCTCGGAGCGCAAACCGCGCAATCGCGCCAGAAGAGGCAGCGCCTCGATGCGGTCACGGGCATGATCGAGAGAAACGCGCAGCTCCGCCCGCGCCCTCACGGCAACGTCATGTCGCTCGGCAGCCACGTCACGCACCTTGCGCAGACCGGCAAATTCGCGGGCATTGATATCGATAGCGGCTTTTTCGTCCTTCAGCGCCTCAAGCTCAGCCTTCAATTCCGCCAGCTTATGTTTGCGGCCCTGCGGCTTGTAGAAGGCATCAGCCTGAGCCTTCAGGCCGGACAGGATGGCACTGCTGTCCGGCAGGCCGGAGCTGGCCGAAAACAACAGGGCACCGAGTTCGCCTTCACTCTTCAGGATGCTTTCGCCACCTTTTTCGATGCTGTCATCATCGAGCGAGAACATCATCTGGTAGGTTGCCCGGTCGATCGAACCGAGTGCCGCCGAAAACAGATTGTCCGGCAGGGGCTGGTCGTCGGGGCCGAGAAGCGAGTTCTGATTGCGTTTGACACGCGAAACCGCATGCACCCTGCCGCCGGTCTCGATGACACCACCAACACGCATCGTCGCGTAGGGATGCAGGAAGCCGTAGCCGCTCAGCCGCTCGATGCCGAACAGCAGATCGAGGAAAGCGGAAAACAGCGTCGATTTTCCAGCTTCGTTCGGGCCGTAGACAAGATGAAAATCCGCTTGCCCTGGGCGAGCCTCGCCAAAATCGAGGCTGCGTCCGGTGAATTTTCCATAGCGAAGCAGATCGAGACGGTTAAGGCGCATCAGCGGTCAACCTCCGCGCCATGCAGATAGGCGAGGACATCATCGCTACCGGCCAGCGCCATGGCCTCGGCCAAATCCCCGGCTGCCTGCTCATCACCTGCCAGACTTTCACGCAATTCGCGCGGCAGCTGCAGTAACAGTTCATCGAGCACGACACCCGCTTCCTGGCGAAAGGCGTGGGACGCCAGCACATCGGTGCGGATCAGGCTGGCCAGTTCTTCCACAGGATCGGGGCCGGTCAAGGCTATCCCCGCATCCATGCCCCGGCAATCGATATCGATCTTCTCGACCCAGCACCCGGTGAGGCCTGCGGCAAGATTGGTGATTTCGGCCAGCAGGAAATCGGGATCGCGGCGAAGTTTCCACGCGAGCGGCGTTAGACCTGTCAGCGCGATTCGGAGAATGAGATGGTCGGCACCCGCCTCACTTCGCAGCGACGACAGCGTTTCGCCCACCCTCTCCAGCATTTGGCGCCAGTCCTGCGCTCCGCTCAGATCGATGGTAACACGCTCGAACACCGCCTGTCCTATCTGATGCTCCCGGTATCCGAGCGACCCGTCGTCGCCGACAGTGACCAGTGTCACCGTCTTTGGCCCAGCCTCGTTGATATCGCGGCCCTGTGGCATGCCGGGCATGACGATCAACGGTGCCTCGGAGTGAACCTGGCGCATGTGAACATGACCGAGAGCCCAATAGTCGAAACCGTGCCGTGCAAGCTCGGCCACGCTGGTCGGCGCATAGGGATCATGCCCTGGTGTTCCGGCCAGGCTGGTGTGCAGCATGCCGATATTTACAGCATCGGCGACCGGCGGCTGGAAGGATGGCAACAGGCTCTCGGGCGCATGCGGATTGGCAAAGCTGATACCGTGGATATGGACGTCCCGCCCATCGCCGAGAGACTTGGCAAGCACCGGCTTCGCCCGGCCCGAAAACACATGCACATTGGCCGGGAATGTCAGCTCGCGGGTCATTGCCGACTGCGAATCGTGATTGCCACGGATGAGGAATACGCCGATCCCGGCCGTCTCCAACCGGCGCAACTCGCTCGACAGATAGAGCGCCGTGTTCATCGAGGTCTGCGACCCATCGTAGAGGTCGCCCACAATCAGCAGGGCATCGACACTCTCTGACAGACACAGGTCGACGATCCTGGCGAGTGCGGTCCGGGTCGCGCCGCGCACCAGCTCGGCAAGTTCCGGATTTTTCAACGCAAGACTGCGCAAGGGTGAATCGAGATGAAGGTCGGCGGTATGAACGAAGCGAAATGGCATAGCCGACCATGGCCTGCCGTCCGGCCTTGCGTCAATGCCGCGCGTGCCCTGCCAACGGGTCTATTCAGCCCTTTCAGCACAGCAACATTATTGGGGAGATGCGGGACCTTGGCGCAAGGGTCCCGAATTAGACTTGACTACACCGTCAACAATACCGTCATTTGACATGGCCCCTCATAATATCCATATGAAACATCATGAAATCCACATTCGAAGTCTCCGACAAGCTCTTTGAGCTTTACCATCGCGTCCACCGCCTCATCAACGAATCGATGACGGAGGAAGGCGTGTCGCTGGCGCGCAGCAAGTTCCTGTTTTTCCTGAGCAAGCTTGGCCCCTGTCGGTCGACCGATATCGCCGGGGCGCTGAATTTTGCACCACGGACGGTGACGGAAGCCATCGACGGGCTGGAGCGCGATAAGCTTGTCGTACGCAAGCCCGATCCAGAAGACCGCCGGGCCAAGATCGTCTCGATCACCGATGTCGGCCGCGTCGTTCTCGAAGCAGCCGAACACCCGCGAAAGCAGCTGATCGAGGAAATCTTCTCTGCACTCGACGATCAGCAGCTCGACCAGATGCACGATATCGTCAGCCGTCTGGTGGCCAAGGCGGATGAAATCCGCAAGCGCAAGGAAGCCGAAGGGGCGAACGAAACGGCCGCTCAGTAGCGTGCCTTTCGCCGGTCTTATCAGGTTAAATTAAAAAAGGCCGGAACATCATGTTCCGGCCTTTTCCGTTACCAGTAGAGAAGCGCTTACATCGCGTTCATCGTACCGATCGAGAAGAACAAGGTTTCGCCCGACGAGTCGTCAACGCCATCATTGTCGGTGACGACGAAGCCATTGCCGGCCGCATCGACGGTGAAGCCTTCAACCTTGTCGATGACGTAGCCGTTCAGTGCCTTGAGGTCGGGAATGAGGTCACGGACCTCTTCCTTTTTGACCACGGGCAGTGCGCCACCCAGCTTGGCCGGCTTCAGGTCGGCCAATGCTACGCGGTAGAGCTTCTTCAGCTTGGCAGCCTGACCGATCAGGTTGTCACGCTCGATGATATAGGCGTAGTCGCCATAGGCCGTGATTTCGGACAAGCCAACCCAGCCACTTTCCGTCTTTTCGAGCGGGTAGCGCACGGCGCCCCATTCTTTGGACGACGGCTTGTAGGAGACGAGCTTCACAAAACCCTTCTCGTCGTCGCCCCATTCGCGCTGAACGGCCATCCACAGCATCATGTCGTCGCCTTTGCCGACGCTGGTGATGCCTTCAAAGCCGAAGCGCTTCTCACCGGCACGCAGCTCGGCGGGAATGGCGATTTCCTTTTCGATCTCGCCCTTCTTGTTCACGTGGATGATCGCGTGGCTATAGAGCTTGTCGGCGTCACCTTCATTGGCGAGCCAGAAGCCGCCCTCACCGTCTGGCGTCAGGCCTTCACTGTCGAGCTTCTGGGCCGCGGCGCCATTGCGCGTGATGCGCAGGGCATCGACGATCTTCGCAGGCTTTGCGGTAGCGTCGATCGTGAAGATCGTCGGCTGCGACGCGTAGAACGAATCGTTGACCGCATAGAGCATGCCCGGCTTGTCCTTGACAGGAGCGAGACCCGAAAGCGCGCCAAAGCCGATCAGTTCGCCGTCCTTCTCGGTGGAGACGATCTGCGGATAGGCGGGTACGCCTTCCGCACGTTCATAGATCATGACGTGCGAGCGACCGCCGCCGTCTTCCACGAGGTCGGCTTCGTTGGCAGTGACGAACAGGTTGCGGCTTGGAATGGCAACGGCGCCTTCCGGAGCGATACCCGAGGGCAGGAGCTGAAGAAGCTCAGGCTCGGCACCGGTGTCCTTGAACACGCCGACGATAGACGCGCGCTCGGCAAGCACGAAGAACAGGTTGTCATCACCGAACTTGGCTGCTTCCAGGCCTTCCGGTTCGACACCCTTCTTGTTGCGCTTGTCCGGGTAGTGGCCGATCTTGGCGATCTCGCGCTCGAAAGCAGCACCGTTTTCGTAAAGAACCTTGCCGGTCTTGTCGAAGATGGTGAAGCCGCGTGCGCCGCCCTTCCAGTCGCCTTCATTGGCGACGACGAGACGGTTGTCGTCCAGCCACTTAACAGCGTCAGGCTCGCGGGCGACATCCTTCATCTCGCCGGTGAACTTCAGCGCGCCGTCCTTCTTGGTATCGATGCCTTCGAGGCTGACAGTACCGGCCGAGAAGTGCGACTTCACGGCGCCGGTCTTGCCGTCGACGATGACGACATAGTTGTTTTCCTGAAGGGTAACTGCAACCTCATCGAGGCTGTTGAAGGAAACGAACTCCGGTTCCGGATCATCACCAGCAACGTCGGCAAGTCCGGTCAGCGTGACGTGCTTGATCGAACCGCAATCGACAACGCCGTCCTTGAGCGAAAGGAGGACCAGATCACCAGCCGGCATCTGCGGGATGGCACCGTCGTTGACCTCTTCATCACGCTCGTTCTCGATGGCGATCGCAGCGAGGGTCTTGTCCTTGTTGAGGGCGATCGAATCAGGCTGGCCGCCGAGGTCGCATGTCGTGTCGATGGCCTTTGAAGCGAGATCGACCTGAGCAAGCATGCCCGACGGCTTGACGAAGCTTTCGCGGGTGTTGATCGCCACGAGCGCCTTGCCGGCAGCGAAAGTGACCGAGGTTGGCTCGCCGTCGAAAGCAACGGAACCACCGGCCTTCGGGGCCTTTGCATCGGTAATGTCAATGAAACCGATCGCCTTGTTCGGGCTGTCGGAATAGACGAGCGTATTGCCGTCCTCGCTGGCGGCGACAATTTCAGCCGAGGTCACGGAGTTCTTGTCAGTGCCCTCAGGCAGATTGTCGGCGACGGCGAACGAGGCAATACGATTAAATACGGGTTCTGCGCTGACGGCCGACACGGTCGAAGCAGCGAGCACGGCAGCGAGTGCTGCGGTGAGCGAAAATGTCTTCACGGGATGTCCCTCCTGATCAATGAATACGGAGGGGTTTTGATCGCGCAGTGTAACACCCGCATGACAGCCAGCGTATATTAGACAACAGCAAGGCGAGAGACAAAAGCCATAGACTCAAACGAAAAGAGGCCCGGGAAAACCCGGGCCTCAAATCAACCTGCTATCGAACCGTTGGCGTCTTCGCCACGGTGCTGCAGACGAAACATGAAACTTAGTTCACGGCGTCCTTGAGACCCTTACCGGCCGAGAACTTCGGCACGTTACGGGCAGGGATATCGACTTCTGCGCCGGTGGACGGGTTACGACCCTTAGATGCTTCGCGGCGGCTGACCGAAAAGTTGCCGAAGCCAACGAGGCGAACGTCGCCGCCGTTCTTCAGTTCTGCCTGGATAACGTCGAAGATTGCATCAACTGCAGAAGATGCATCTGTCTTCGAGAGTCCGGCCTTCTCGGCAACTGCGGACACGAGCTCATTCTTGTTCATGTTTCCACCCCTTTCAATACTGGTTCGAAACGACTCAATTTTCAAGCCGGGAGCAGCATACGCGCGACCCCCGCCTTGGCAAACCCAATCGCTCCGAATCCCATGGAATGCAAGGCTTTGCGGGAGGTTTTACATAAAAAAGACCGGCAAAAATGCCGGTCTTCCACTGTTTCCGTTCCAAATCAGTGCACAACCTGCGGCAGGCACCAGTTCGAACTCAAGTCAAGTCCAAACGACACCGGCCCGAAAATCGGAATGATTTTCGGGCCGGTGCGTAGAGACAAAGTCTAGTGCGTTCTTTGTGCGTCCATAAAGACGCACGGCGCGTTAGTGGGCAATCGACGCGCCGGCATCATCGGCCGGATCGGCTGCCGCAATCGGCACGGCCTGCTTGGCAGGATCCCATTCGATTGCCACCGGAACCCGCAACAGAGCGTGCTGCAGAACCTCGCCAATATGCGAGACCGGAACGATCTCCATATTGTTCTTCACGTTGTCCGGAATATCCGCCAGATCCTTGGCGTTTTCTTCCGGGATCAGCACCTTCTTGATGCCACCGCGAAGGGCTGCGAGCAGCTTTTCTTTCAGGCCACCGATCGGCAGGACACGGCCGCGCAGGGTGATTTCACCCGTCATCGCCACATCCTTGTTGACGGCAATACCGGTCATGATCGACACGATCGCGGTTGCCATGGCCACACCGGCGGACGGACCGTCCTTCGGCGTCGCGCCTTCCGGCACGTGCACATGGATATCGCTCTTGTCGAACAGTGGCGGCTCGATGCCGAAGTCGATCGCACGCGAGCGGACATAGGATGCCGCAGCCGAAATCGATTCCTTCATCACGTCGCGCAGGTTACCGGTCACCGTCATGCGGCCCTTGCCGGGCATCATGACGCCTTCGATCGTCAGAAGCTCACCACCAACTTCCGTCCAGGCGAGACCAGTGACGACACCGACCTGGTCGGTGCGTTCGGCTTCGCCGTGGCGATAGCGTGGAACACCAAGATAGTCGTTGATGTTCTCGGCAGTCACTTCAACCTTGTCGGTGCGACCCTTCAGGATTTCCGTGACGGCCTTGCGGGCAACCTTCATCAGCTCGCGCTCAAGGCTACGCACACCGGCTTCGCGGGTGTAGGTCTGGATGATCGCCGACAAGGCACCGTCGGTGATCGAGAACTCCTTCGGCTGAAGCGCGTGGTCGGCAATCGCCTTCGGCAAAAGGTGCCGCTTGGCAATTTCCAGCTTTTCTTCTTCCGTGTAGCCGGCAATCCGGATCACTTCCATGCGGTCCATCAACGGTGCAGGGATGTTAAGCGTGTTTGCCGTGGTGATGAACATCACGTTCGAGAGATCGTATTCGACCTCCAGATAGTGGTCCATGAACGTCGAGTTCTGTTCTGGATCCAAAACCTCCAGGAGAGCCGATGACGGGTCGCCGCGGAAATCCTGGCCCATCTTGTCGATTTCATCGAGCAGGAAGAGCGGGTTGGACTTCTTTGCCTTCTTCATCGACTGGATGACCTTGCCGGGCATCGAACCGATATAAGTGCGGCGGTGACCGCGGATTTCGGCTTCGTCACGGACGCCGCCGAGTGCCATGCGGATATATTCGCGGCCGGTCGCCTTGGCGATCGACTTGGCAAGCGAGGTCTTGCCGACGCCTGGAGGACCGACGAGGCACAGGATCGGCCCCTTGATCTTCTGCGAACGCGCCTGGACCGCCAGATACTCGATGATCCGTTCCTTGACCTTGTCGAGGCCGAAGTGATCCAGCTCCAGCACCTTTTCGGCGTGGTTGAGATCGGTCTTGACCTTGGACTTTTTGCTCCACGGAATGCCGAGCAGCCAATCCAGATAGTTGCGCACGACGGTGGCTTCCGCCGACATCGGGCTCATCTGGCGCAGCTTCTTGACTTCCGCGTCGGCCTTTTCACGGGCTTCCTTGGAGAGCTTGGTCTTGGTGATGCGGTCTTCCAGCTCGGCCATCTCGTCGCGGCCTTCCTCGCCGTCGCCGAGTTCCTTCTGGATCGCCTTCATCTGTTCGTTCAGGTAATATTCGCGCTGGGTCTTTTCCATCTGGCGCTTGACGCGCGAGCGGATGCGCTTCTCGACCTGCAAAACCGAGATTTCGCCTTCCATGAAGCCGAGCGCCTTTTCAAGGCGCAGCTTGACGCTGGTCGTCTCAAGCATTTCCTGCTTTTCGACGATCTTGATGGAGAGATGCGATGCAACAGTATCGGCCAACTTCGAATAATCTTCGATCTGGCTGGCGGCGCCGACGACTTCCGGGGAAATCTTCTTGTTGAGCTTCACATAGCTCTCGAATTCCGACACCACGGAACGGCTCAGCGCTTCGACCTCGATCGGATCTTCTTCCGGCTCGGAAAGCGGATGTGCCATTGCTTCATAAAATTCTTCGCGGCCGGTATAGCCGTCGATCTCGGCGCGCGCGCGACCTTCGACCAGAACCTTGACGGTCCCGTCGGGCAGCTTCAGGAGCTGCAGCACATTGGCAATGGTGCCGATCTGATAGATCGCAGCCGGTTCCGGATCATCGTCGCTGGCATTGATCTGGGTGGCAAGCATGATCTGCTTGTCGGTGCCCATGACTTCTTCCAGCGCGCGGATCGACTTTTCACGGCCAACAAACAGCGGCACGATCATGTGCGGGAACACCACGATGTCGCGCAGCGGCAGCACCGGATAGGTCGCGCTCTCGATTGCCGGAGACGTTTTGCTCGTCATGTCATTTCCTTTCCGTCCCGTTTCCGGGCCCGTTACCCGAAGCGTTCAAGGGCGCTTCCGGTCCTCATTCTTTCCACTGTCAGGTGGAGTGTGTGACGTCTGTTTTCAACCCTTTGCCGACTACCGATCTGGGAGGCAGCGTAGCCGGATAGTAAACGGCATCTGACTGTTGCGAGCCTTGCCGCGGGAGTTAACGCACACGCTTCGTGCCGGGACACATCGACACAGAATCGTTACATAATCGCGTTGTTGACCGCTTTTAGCAATCGCTGATTCTCTCGAATTTTCATTCAGCGGCTACCTCCAGCGATCAAGCTTTCTGCAGCTGGATATCCGCAAAATATGCAGGGCAGACCTGCACTTATTGCTTATGCGCGCCCTGCCCGGCAGGCACGGACCAAGCCTTTCAGCATATTTTCGCATAAAAAAGGCCCGCACATGGCGGGCCTCTTTGAAAGATACCGATCCGATCAAGCCGAAACGTTGGCCTTTTCCTCGGAACGTTCCGAGTAGATGTAGAGCGGACGGGCCGAACCCTTGACCACCTCGTCGGAGATGACAACTTCGCGAACGCCTTCCAGCGTCGGCAATTCGAACATCGTGTCGAGCAGGATCTTTTCCATGATCGAACGCAGGCCGCGAGCACCGGTCTTGCGGATGATGGCACGCTTGGCGATTTCGCGCAGCGCATCCTCGTGGAACGTCAGTTCAACGTCTTCCATCTCGAACAGGCGCTGGTACTGCTTGATCAGTGCGTTCTTCGGTTCCGACAGGATCTGGATCAGGGCCGGCTCATCGAGATCCTCGAGCGTCGCCAGGACTGGCAGACGGCCGATGAATTCAGGGATGAGACCGAATTTTACCAGATCTTCCGGCTCCAGTTCGCGCAGGACTTCGCCGACGCGACGATCTTCCGGAGACTTCACCGAAGCGCCGAAGCCGATCGAGGTCTTTTCGCCGCGCGCCGAAATGATCTTGTCGAGACCGGCAAACGCGCCGCCGCAGATGAACAGGATGTTGGTCGTATCAACCTGCAGGAACTCCTGCTGCGGATGCTTGCGGCCACCCTGCGGAGGAACGGATGCGACCGTGCCTTCCATGATCTTCAGCAGTGCCTGCTGCACGCCCTCGCCCGAAACATCGCGGGTGATCGACGGATTGTCGGACTTGCGCGAGATCTTGTCGACTTCGTCGATATAGACGATGCCGCGCTGCGCACGCTCGACGTTATAGTCCGCCGACTGCAGGAGCTTCAGGATGATGTTCTCGACGTCTTCGCCGACATAACCGGCTTCGGTGAGCGTCGTGGCATCCGCCATAGTGAACGGCACGTCGATGATACGGGCGAGCGTCTGCGCAAGATAGGTCTTGCCGCAGCCGGTCGGTCCGACGAGCATGATGTTCGACTTTGCAAGCTCGATGTCGCTTCCCTTAGCGGAATGCGCCAGACGCTTGTAGTGATTGTGGACGGCAACCGACAGGATGCGCTTGGCCTGTTGCTGGCCAATGACGTATTCGTCGAGAACCTTGATGATCTCCTGAGGCGTCGGAACGCCATCGCGGGACTTGACCATCGATGTCTTGTTCTCTTCGCGGATGATGTCCATGCAGAGTTCGACGCATTCATCGCAGATGAACACTGTCGGTCCAGCAATCAGCTTGCGGACCTCGTGCTGGCTCTTTCCGCAGAAGGAGCAGTATAGGGTATTCTTGGAGTCACCGCCGTTGCTACCGCTGACCTTGCTCATATCACTTTCCTTCCAGCACGCCGGACACCCCTTGCAAGGTGAAACGGACTACTCAACCCGCTCCGCACATTTTCCGCGTTCATGCGCAAAATGACGGCGCCTTCGGGAGTACGAACCGGCTTCAAACAACCATGTTTGATGTCCGGCAGCAACGAATCTCCCACCGAATACCGAATGCTAGGACTTCAAACTTCAACATAGCATTAACGGTCGATATTAACGGCTTTGGCCTGCGGATAAAGCCCTATGAGAGTTACAATTGTGTCACAAATGCATCTATCCGCACACAAAAGCTTGATTTCATGCCTCAGCAGCAGCTTCCATGGCCTCACGTGACGTGATGACCTTGTCAAGGACACCCCAGCTCATCGCTTCATCAGCAGTCATGAAGTGGTCACGATCAAGCGTCTGTTCAACCTCTTCCAAGGTCCGGCCAGTGTGCTTGACGTAAACTTCGTTCAGCCGGCGCTTCATTTTCAGAATGTCGCGGGCATGCCGTTCGATGTCGGACGCCTGGCCTTGGAAACCGCCCGATGGCTGGTGAACCATGATGCGGGCGTTCGGCGTGGCAAAGCGCATGTCCTTGTGGCCGGCGGCCAGAAGCAGCGAGCCCATGGAGGCGGCCTGACCGATGCACAGCGTCGAAACGGCAGGCTTGATGAACTGCATCGTGTCGTAGATCGCCATGCCGGCGGTGACGACGCCACCCGGCGAATTGATGTAGAGGGCGATTTCCTTCTTCGGGTTTTCAGCTTCCAGGAAGAGCAGCTGGGCGCAGATCAGCGTCGCCATGTGATCTTCGACTGGACCCGTCAAAAAGATGATGCGCTCTTTCAGGAGACGCGAAAAGATATCGTAGGAGCGCTCGCCGCGATTGGTCTGTTCAACGACCATCGGCACCAGAGCCATAGCGGTATCAACGGGATTTCTCATGTCAAACCTTTGTCTATCTGGCGCGCAAACCCTTTTGCACACCGGGAATCATCGGGAATATCTCTTGTCCATACATAGAGTGTCCAAGTACCCGACTTCAAGTCGCGAAGTCTTCATAACGTTAATACCCGTTCCGGGCCGGAACGTTGCCACGCAAAGCATCCAGGTGATCCTTTAGCGGCTTCTAACTGTCAGGATAGAGGCAATCGGCCATTTCTCCTTTTCCACACAGGCTTTGGAGCATTCTGAGTGAAAAATCGGTAAATGCGGATCAAAGTTGCGATTCGATCGGCAGAACACCAATGACGCCAGCAATCAGGCGGCGCCAGAAACCGGCTTCCGGCTCGCGGCGAAGGACCCGCGCTTCATCGCCTTCGCGGTCATGCCAGCACAGACGTCCCTTTTCGAGCGACAGACGGAAGCTGTTTTCAGGACTGGTTTCCGCGTCAAAAATCGCCTCGACCTCCCTCACCAGAGCAGGGTGGGTAAAGAGCACCCCCATTTCCGTATTCAGGGATGCCGAGCGGGGATCGAAATTCATCGAGCCGACAAAGCCGGTTTTACCATCGACGGTGAATGCCTTGGTATGCAGACTGGCGCCCCGCGAGCCGAACAGCGACATCCGCTGCGGATCGCCGAATTCGTGCGTTGCCTTCAGTTCGAACAGGACCGCCCCGCCCCTCAGCAGAGCCTTGCGGTAGTTTGCGTAGGCGCCGTGAACGGCAGCAACGTCGGTGGCAGCCAGAGAATTGGTCAGCACTTCGACCTTGACCTGCCGCTGCACCAGCCGCGCGATTTCGGCGATGCCCTGTGTACCGGGGATAAAATAGGGTGAAATCACCCGGACACCATGCTGCGCCGATGTCAGGGCCGGCATCAACTCGCGCATGACCCAGTTGTTGCGTTTCTGCAGAAACGCTTTTTCCGGTGGATCCGACACCAGCATGGCTGCGCTCGTCCAATGCAGCACGGCGTTGCCCGGCAAGAGGACGCCATCCGGTATCATCTTATCGACATGAGCCAGGTAATGCCGGCCGCCTGACGTCGCCGCGATTGTTTCCAGCTTGGCTCTGAACGCCGGCAAATAGTGCGCACGCGGCGTGCGCAGCGCGCCGATCGGCACGACGACAGGGCTGTTCCAGTAGCGATCGAAGACAACGGATGCTTCGTCGGCGACGGGGCCTAGCATCCAGACATCGAGATCGCGAAAATTCGATTGTTCATCCGCATCGAAATAAGCGTCGCCGATATTGCGGCCGCCAGCGATCACCAGGCGGCCATCGGCAATCCATTGCTTGTTGTGCATGCGCCGCGTGGCACGGAAAGGCCGCATCATCATTTCCAAGCCGCGCTTTAAACGATCGGTGCGCGCCCGGCTTGGATTGAACAGCCGAACCTCAATATTGTCATGACCATCCAGCGCCAGACACATGCGGTCGTGCAGGCCGGCATTGATATCATCGAGCAGGAGCCGCACCCGGACGCCGCGATCGGCCGCAGCCAACACTTCGCGGATCAGCATCCGTCCAGTCAGATCGTTCTTCCAGTAGTAGTACTGCAGATCGAGGCTACGGCCCGCCCTGCGCGCCGATACGGCCCTCAGCGCAAAAGCAGCCATGTTATCGGAGATCAGCGAAATTCCGTTGAGGCCGGTGTGTTCCTCCAGAAGAGGCGCGGCCAGCCGGTCAAGTTCCGTCTCGCCGTCCTGCGGCTGAAGGGCAGACGAGGCCGGTCCCTGAAGATGACGTCCGAAACGGCCATAGGCATAGACGGCAACCAGCGCCAACAGAGCGGACACAGAAGCGGACAGAGCGACGATATGGGCACGCATGCTAAGACGACCTGCTGGTCATGGTTGAGCGGCAGAAACCGCTTCGATCGGATTTCCCCCGCCGAGCGCAGCCTTGAGATCGATATAGGCCTTGATCGGCAGATGATCGGAGGCCACGCGGGACAATGGCGTGTTGTGTACCTCGACGGCAGTGACCAGATTGTGCGGGCTCCCCATCACCCGGTCGAGTGCCAGAAGCGGGAAACGCGACGGAAAACTCGGCACGGCCGTTGCGGCGTGATCGAAGATGGGGCTGAGCGAACTCAGCGCCGAGCGGCGGCCCATCCGCCACTCGTTGAGATCGCCAATCAACAGGGTCGGCCGCTCGTCCGCCTCGCTGATGGCGGCAAGGATCGCCTCCGCCTGACGGGCACGCGAATGCCTGAGCAGACCGAAATGCGCGGCAACGATCCGCAACGGTCCCGCCTTCAAATCGAGATCAACCACCAGCGCACCGCGCGGTTCGACACCGGGCAGCTTCAATTGATGAACCTTGGCGACGGCGCCCTCGCGCAACAGAAGCACATTGCCGTGCCAGCCGTGCCCTTTGGCGGAGAAGGCGGCGATCGGTACTGCGATCAAATGACAGTCGCGGTGAAGCCGCTCCAGATCGAGCAGCCCCGCCCGTTCGCCAAAACGCTGATCGGCTTCCTGCAGGGCAATGATATCGGCACCGATTTCGCTGATCACGTCGGTAGTGCGGCCGGGGTCGAAACGCTTATCGGTGCCGACGCATTTATGGATGTTGTACGAGGCGATCACAGTATCGCCACGCTCGCCTGCCGGATCCCTGCCCGCGAGCGACACACGCTTTCCGCGGATAGCGGCCAGAATGCCCCCTGACAGGCTGGTATGCGACGAAGCCATAGTCTCTCTCTGGTCGTTGCCGTTCATCATCCAAGACATAGACATGTCGCACCGCAAGGCAAGACGATATCCGGTATATGCGCGCTTTTCGCAGCCTGAGCCTCGATTTTTCCAGGTAGGGAAAACGTGTGCCCGCAAGACAATCTCCTTGTCGCGCGCACCATACTGACCATAAATCAGCACCGTAGACCGCCGTTTCATCCAGTGAGAATGCAAAATGCCCGCAGCTTCAGCCATTTCCATCACGCCCGCGACCCGCACCGCCAGTATCGACGTTCGAAATCCCGGTTTTTACAGAAACCCACTGGCCACTTACGCCGCCCTGCATGCGCAATGTCCGTCGTTCTTCTGGGAAGAGCAGCAGCAATGGTATTTCGCGGGTTATGACCATGTGAACAGCCTTTTGCGCGACCGCCGCTTCGGCCGGCAGATCCTGCATGTGGCAACCCGAGAGGAACTGGGTCTGCCCGAACCCAAGCAGCATCTGGCGGATTTCGACCGGCTGGAGGCCAATTCCCTGCTCGAGCTTGAGCCGCCGGCGCACACCCGGCTGCGCACACTGATCAACCGCGCCTTCGTCTCGCGCCAAATCGAACAGTTGAAACCCGAAATCGCAGCCCTGTCCCATTCCCTCATCGATGGGTTCGAGAAGGATGGGCAGGTTGAGCTTCTGAAAGCTTATGCCGAGATCGTTCCGGTCACAGTGATCGCCCGGATGCTCGGCGTGCCGGTGGAGATGGCGCCAAAACTGCTCGACTGGTCGCATCGCATGGTCAAGATGTACGTGTTCAATCCGACGGTTGAGACCGAGCACGACGCCAACCGAGCCTCGGCAGAGTTCGCCGATTACCTAAAGGACATTATCGACTGGAAGCGCCAAAATCCTGCCGATGACCTTTTGACCCACATGATCACCACCGAGAAGGACGGCGAGCGACTGTCCGACGACGAGCTGATATCGACGGCAGTGCTGCTGCTCAATGCCGGACATGAGGCCACCGTGCATCAGCTTGGCAACGCCGTGCGTACCCTTCTTGAAACCGGCACATCGGCAAAAGAGGTGTTGTCCAACGACACCTCAACCGAACGCACCATCGAAGAAACGATGCGCTACGCCGCTCCGCTCCACATCTTCCAGCGTTACGCCCTGTCCGACATCGAGCTTGAAGACGGTATCAGCCTGAAAAAGGGCGACAAGATCGGCCTTCTGCTGGGAGCAGCCAATGTCGATCCGAAGAAATTCTCCGATCCCCTCGCCTTCCGTCCAGACAGGAACGAAGGCGCGCATGTGTCATTCGGCGCTGGCGTGCATTTCTGTATCGGTGCGCCGCTGGCAAGGCTGGAACTGAAACTGTCGTTGCCGATCCTGTTCGAGCGCCTCCCCGGCCTGCGGCTCACGAGCGAACCACAGGTCAAGGACAGCTATCATTTCCACGGGCTGGAGCGGCTGGATCTTGAATGGTAGCCAGGACGGCGCGGCTTTCACGCCGCGCCTGATCGGTTTTTACTCTGGAAAATCCGCAGCTTCGGTGACGTCGGCCCAGGCTTCGAAATCGCGGCGCAGCATCTCGATCTTGGCCCGGCCACCCGCCAGCGCCGCTTTGCCCAGCAAGAGGCGCAACGGCGGTTTTTCAGCCTCGACGGCCTTGATGATAGCTTTCACTGCACGCTCCGGATCGCCCGCCTGCTTGCCACTGCGTTCGCGAATGACCGAGGCATTCTTGCCGGCAGTGTCGCGGTAGTCGTCGATCGTCTGCGGCGCTTCGTTGGCAGAGCGTCCGGCCCAGTCGGTTCGAAAGCCGCTTGGCTCGACCAGAAGAACCTTGATGCCGAGCGGTGCCGTTTCGAGAGACAGAGCCTCGGACAGGCCTTCGACGGCGAACTTTGTGGCGTTGTAGAAGCCGACGGCCGGTCCGCCTCGAATGCCGCCGATCGAGGATATGTTGACGACAGTGCCGGAATGCTGTCTGCGCATGGCAGGCAAGACTGCCCTGGTCATCGCCGCAAGGCCCCAGACATTGATTTCGAACATGCGCCGGACTTCATCCAGCTCGCTTTCCTCGACCGAACCGAAATAACCGATGCCGGCATTGTTGACGAGTACGTCGATGCGGCCGAAACGGGCCAGCGCTGCCTTGACCGCCGCGTCGACCTCTTCAGGCTTGGTGACATCGAGCTTCAAGGCCAAAGCCTTGTCTTCGTTGCCCTTGACGAGATCTTCGACCTGCGCCGGATTGCGGGCGGTGACGACGGTCGGATAGCCCAGCGACAAGGTCTGCTGTGCCAGTTCGCGGCCAAAACCGGTTGAACATCCGGTGATGAACCAGACGGGTTTGTCGGCTTGAGACATTGGATTTCTCCTAACGATGGAAGTGACGGCGAGCGCCGTCCTTGAGGTAACCTCCATCGGATATAGGAAGACTAAACCCGAGTGACATAGTCCTTGCGAGTCGTTTCAATCACTTCCCAGGTTCCCTTGAAGCCGGGTCTGAGGATCATGCTGTCGCCGGCCTTCAAATGCGTCTCGGCACCGCCGTCTTCGGTAACGACCGAGACCCCGGACAGGACGTGGAAATATTCCCATTCATCATAGGAAATGCGCCATTTGCCCGGCGTTGCCTCCCAGATCCCGGCATAGACGCCGCCTTCGGCTTCCTCGAAATTCCAGGTGCGGAATTTTGGTGTGCCGGAAATCAGCCGGTCCGCTGCCGGGGCGCCTGCTTCTGGCTCGAGAGACGCCGGGTCAAATATTAGCGCGTGGGTCATGGATGCTCCGCATGGGCAAAAAGAAATGGCCGGCGAACCGGCCATTTCTGGATGAATCAGGCTTTCGCCAGCGACTGTTCGAGATCGGCGATGATGTCGGCGACATCCTCGATACCGACCGACAGGCGAACGACTTCCGGGCCAGCGCCCGCCGCCGTCTGCTGCTCCGGCGTCAACTGCCGGTGCGTCGTCGAGGCAGGGTGAATGACCAGCGAGCGCGTATCGCCGATATTGGCCAGATGCGAGACCATTTCCAGGCCTTCGACAAAACGCTTTCCAGCTTCGTAACCGTCCTTCAGACCGAAGGTGAAAACGGCACCGGCGCCGCGCTTGGAATATTTCTGCTGCAGTGTGTGGTTGGCATCGCTTTCGAGGCCCGCGTACTTCACCCACGCAACCTTGTCATGGCTGCTGAGCCACGTGGCAACGGCCAGCGCATTGTCGCAATGACGTTGCATCCTGAGCGGCAGCGTCTCGATGCCGGTCAGAAGCAGGAAAGCGTTGAAGGGCGAGATCGCCGGTCCGAAATCGCGCAGGCCAAGGACCCGGCAAGCGATCGCGAAGGCGAAATTGCCGAAGGTGGCATGCAGAACCATGCCGGCATATTCCGGGCGCGGTTCCGAGAGGATCGGATATTTGCCGGACTTCGACCAATCGAACGTGCCACCATCAACGATCACGCCGCCCATCGAATTGCCGTGGCCGCCCATGAACTTGGTCAGCGAATGCACGATGATATCGGCACCGTGCTCGATCGGCTGGATCAGGTAAGGCGTTGCCATCGTGTTATCGACGATTAGCGGCAGGCCATGCTTCTTGGCAACGGCGGAAATGGCCGCGATATCGACGAAAGTGCCGCCCGGATTGGCCAGGCTCTCGATGAAGATCGCCTTGGTGCGGTCATCGATCTGGCTTTCAAACGAGGCGATATCGTTGGTATCCACCCAGCGCACCTGCCAGTCAAAAGACTTGAAGGCATTGCCGAACTGGTTGACCGAGCCGCCATAGAGCTGCCGGGCCGCCAGGAAATTGTCGCCGGGGCTCATGATCGCGTGGAACACCAGAAGCTGCGCCGCATGGCCGGAGGCGACAGCCAGCGCTGCCGTACCGCCTTCAAGTGCTGCGACGCGCTCTTCGAGCACCGCCTGGGTCGGGTTCATGATTCGGGTATAGATATTGCCGAAAGCCTGCAGGCCAAACAGCGAGGCGGCGTGATCGGTATCATTGAAAACGAAGCTGGTCGTCTGGTAGATCGGCGTTGCCCGCGCGCCCGTGGTGGGATCGGGCGCCGCGCCTGCATGGACCGCGAGTGTGTTGAAACCGGGTTTGTTCGTCATGGATGTGTCCTCCCTTGATCAAGTTCGGCGCACTATTTCAGAGGCAATAGCCCAAGGTCAAAGACTGTTTTGCCTCTTTTGCACGTCCAGCAGGTAAGGAATTCCAAAACCGGATGCGCCCTGAATGAAATTCAGCCGACCAGCCGCGGATACTCGATTGCCGGGCAGCGATCCATCACCACCTGAATGCCGTTTTCCTCAGCCTTTGCCGCAGCTTGGTCGTCGCGCACGGCCAATTGCGCCCAGATGAATTTCGGCCGGGTTTTCAGGGCTAGGATTTCATCGACCAGTGCCGGAAGTGCGTCCGCGGCACGGAACACATCGACCATGTCGATCGGCTCGGGTATATCGGCAAGCCGCGCATAGACCGTCTGGCCATGGATTTCCTTGCCAGCCTGCCCCGGATTGACCGGAAAGACCGTGTAGCCCTTGCGCAGCAGAAATGCCATGACCCGGTGGCTCGGCCGCTCCACATTGGGCGATGCGCCCACGAGCGCTATGGTTTTCGTCGAGCGCAGAATATCGGCGAGGTAGTAGTCCGGATATACATCATGATTCATCGTCGAATTCCGCGCTTTAAAATCTTTGGGTCGATAATTGGGACGGCATTCCCGTCTGTCAATCGATCATGTTCGGCTCGCATGTAAATTCCGGGGAGACAACGGTTGCCGTGTGACCAAATCTGGCCTTCAGTCAAAATCGGATTGCTTTTCAAGATTCCTCGCAGCAAAACTCGACCATTGCGCCGTCTACTGTTTCGATCCTCCGTCTTCTCGCATCCCTCAAAGGTTTCCCGTGCCTCTCGACGTCATCGCTCTCGTTCTGTTCGGAGCGCTTCTGCATGCGACCTGGAATGCACTGGTCAAAGCCGGAACGGAAAAGTCGCTTGATGCAGCGATGATCGCGCTGGGTGCAGCGGTCGTTGCCCTGCCCTTCATTCCTTTCATGCCGCTGCCGCATCCGGATGCCTGGCCGTTTATTCTGGTATCGGCTGTCTTTCAGTTCGCCTATTTCCAGCTTGTCGCTGCCGCCTACCGTGCCGGCGATATCGGCCTTGTCTATCCGCTGATGCGCGGTGTGGCGCCGTTGCTGGTGGCAGCGGCAAGCGGCGCCCTGATTGGAGAAAAACTATCGAACGGCGCCCTGGCCGGCGTGCTGACCATCTCGGTGGGGGTGCTGACCCTCGCCTTCGAGGCACGCAAAGGCGGCAAACGCGCCATTCTTCTGGCACTTGCCAATGCCGTCGTCATCGCCAGTTACACCTTTGTCGATGGCATCGGCGCGAGGCTGGCGCTTAACCCGATTTCCTACACATTATGGATGGCGCTTCTGCCGCCGGTGCTGCTGTTTTCATGGGCTTTTGCCAAGCGCGGCTTCGCCCCCGTCCTCTTTCACGTGCGCCATCAATGGTGGCGCGGGCTGATCGGCGGTGGCGGATCAATTGGCGCCTATGGCCTAGCGCTCTGGGCGATGACGAAAGCCCCGGTCGCGACTGTGGCGGCGCTACGCGAAACATCGATCCTGTTTGCCATCGTCATCTCGATCGTCTTTCTGAAAGAACGCGTCAGCATCTTCCGCATCGCCGCCGCCTGCCTGATCGCGCTCGGCGCGCTGATGCTGAAGCTTGCTTGAGAAATGCATTGAAATGCCTTATGTACAAGGTAACGTACAGAGGACCAGTCATGAACGTCATCAGCCTCTCCGAACTTCGCGCCAATATGGCAAAGCATTTTGATAGGGTCGAACAAGATCACGACGAGCTCATCGTGACGCGGCAGAACCGCGAACCGATGGTCGTTATGTCGCTCAGCGATTTCGAAAGCTGGAAGGAGACGATGTACCTTACGGCCAACCCGACCAACAAGGAACGCCTGCTGCGGTCCATTGCCGAACTTAATGAGGGTAAAGGGATTGAAGTCGATTTCGACGCGCTTTTGTCCAGCAAATGAAAATTCAGTTTTCGCAGGATGCCTGGGAAGACCTACAGCACTGGATCGCTGCCGACGAGAAAATCCTGCAAAAAATTCTGAACCTGCTTAAGGAGTGCCAACGCACGCCATTTTCAGGAACCGGTAAGCCGGAACCTCTGCGAAATGAGCTCAAGGGCTGGTGGTCTCGCCGGATCTCGCAGGAGCATCGACTTGTCTACCGGGTTTCAGGCACGGATAAAAACCAGACGCTTGAAATCGCGGCTTGCCGAAATCACTATTCCTGACCTGAATCTTTCTTCCACTCCGGCGTCCGCTTGCCGAGAACCGCGTCGATCCCCTCCTGCGCGTCCGACTTCAGCAGATTCTCCACCATCACGCCGGTGGCGAAATCATAGGCCTCGGTGATGCTCATCTCCGCCTGCTGATAGAATGCCCGCTTGCCGATCCGTAGCGCCTGCGGTGATTTCGAGGCGATGACGGCGGCATATTTGTTGACCACCTGCTGCAGATACTGCTTTGGCACGATGCGATTGACGAGACCGAAATCCTTGGCGGTCGAGGCATCGATGGTTTCGCCGGTCAACAGCATTTCCATCGCCTGCTTGGGATGGGCGGCGCGCGAGACGGCGACCATCGGTGTCGAACAGAAAAGCCCGATATTGACGCCGGGCGTGCAGAAGGTCGAACTATCGGTGCAGATCGCCAGATCGCAGCTTGCGACCAGCTGGCAACCGGCGGCCGTTGCAAGGCCATCGATTTCAGCGATCACCGGCTGCGGAAGCTGGTTGATCTTCAGCATCAGATCAGCGCAGAGCCGCAAGGATGTTTCGAAGAAGGCCCTGCCATTGTCGCCATCGGCGCGATGCGCGGTCATTTCCTTCAGGTCATGGCCTGCGGAAAACAGCGCGCCAGAGGCGGCGAGGATCACCACCCGGATATCATCAGACTGGGCAGCAGCGTCGAGTTCGGCGTGCAGAGCCTCCATCACGGCAATCGAAAGTGTGTTGGCCGGAGGATTGTTCAGCGTCAACCGCAGCACATTGCCCGACACCTCGCGCAGCACCGGGCCGCGGGATTCTTCCTTGTGCAGGGGAACGATATCCGCCATCTGTCTTCTCCTCTGTCTGACCTGTCGTCTTTGTCTGATCTGTTGTCACGGCTTGCCCGGATCAGCGTTTGGTACGCTGCCGCACGTAGCGTTTCAAGCTGCCATGACGCAGCTAGGACTTTCGTCCGGCTTGCTCCCATGACCCGCTGGCCTCTAAAAGGCCTTTAAACCGGGAGTGAAACATGCCGTTGGAACCGATCCTCACCGTCGCCGATCTCAATCACTTCCTCGAAACGGATTTTTCCGAGGTGCATACCGACGGCAAGATCTTCGAGGTCATCGCCACTGGCCCCGGCTTTGCGACAATGCGGCTCGATCCCCAGCAAAAGCATCTGCGCCCCGGCGGTACCGTCTCCGGACCGACGCTGTTCGCGCTGGCCGATGTCACGGCCTATATCACGCTGCTGGCTCATATCGGTCCGGTGGCGTTGGCGGTCACCACCAACCTCAACATCAGCTTCCTGAGAAAACCCAAGCTCGGGCCGCTGCAATGCACCTGCCGAATCCTGAAGCTCGGCAAGCGGCTGGCCGTGCTCGACGCTGCAATTTCAGAGCTTGATGGCGCTGAACTGGTCGCGCACGCCACCGCCACCTATTCGATTCCGCCGAGATAAATTGTGGTATTAAAATACCACAACACTAACATCATGTTTTATAACGATATTTTTTCAGATCGATCAAAACGGCAATCTTGACCGCATTTCACGGTTTGCGTATAAGCCGCACCAGATCGCGGTCCTTAGGGGCCGCTTTCATTTTTGGCTGGCTGAACGCCTGCCAAATTCAAGCAACAAGAAACGCCCGGCGGCAACGTATCGGGTTCAAACGAAAGAGTTTTAACATGTCAACCTTCGTTCAGAAGCCTGCAGAGGTGGAGAAGAAGTGGATCCTCATCGATGCCGAAGGCCTCGTTGTTGGTCGCGTCGCTTCCCTTATCGCCAACATCCTGCGCGGCAAGAATAAAGTCACCTACACCCCTCACGTTGACGATGGTGACAATGTCATCGTGATCAACGCCGAGAAGGCTGTCCTGACCGGCAAGAAGTACACCGACAAGAAGTACTACTGGCACACCGGTTACCCGGGCGGCATCAAGGAGCGCACCGCGCGCCAGATCATCGAAGGCCGCTTCCCGGAGCGCGTTCTCGAAAAGGCTGTCGAGCGCATGGTTCCGCGTGGCCCGCTTGGCCGTCGCCAGATGAAGAACCTGCGCGTATACGCCGGTACCAATCATCCGCATGAAGCACAGCAGCCGACCGTCCTCGACGTCGCCGCGCTGAACAGCAAGAACACAAGGAGCGCCTAATCGTGGCTGATCTCTCTTCTCTGAAAGACCTCGGCACGGCGACTGAAGCAACTGCTTCAGCTCCGGTTCATGTCCGCAAGGTCGATGCCCAGGGCCGCTCCTACGCGACCGGCAAGCGCAAGAACGCCGTTGCCCGCGTTTGGGTCAAGCCGGGCTCCGGCAAGATCACTGTCAACGGCAAGGAATTTGCGGCTTATTTCGCACGTCCGGTTCTGCAGATGATCCTGCGCCAGCCGATCTTCGCAGCTGCCCGTGATGGTCAGTTCGACATCGATGCAACGGTTGCAGGCGGCGGTCTTTCCGGCCAGGCCGGTGCCGTTCGTCACGGTATCTCGAAGGCTCTCACCTACTTCGAACCGGGCCTGCGCTCGGTCCTGAAGAAGGGTGGCTTCCTGACCCGCGACAGCCGCGTTGTCGAGCGTAAGAAGTACGGTAAGGCCAAGGCCCGCCGTTCGTTCCAGTTCTCGAAGCGTTAATCGTTTCCAGGATTTCGATTTGGAAAAGGCGGGCTTGTCCCGCCTTTTTCTTTGCCTATTTTTTTGCGCGTGCCGCTCCACCAAAACCGCTGCTCACGTTTGAGCGGCATCCCCTAGAGCGGCAGTTCCGTAGAAAACTTGAGTTCGCGCAGCACGAAGCTCGACACCACAGTGCGCACATGCGGGTTGCGCATCAGGTAGCGCGTCATGAACGCCTCGTAGCTCTCCACATCGCTCGCCCGGATTTTCAGCATGTAGTCGAACGCGCCGGAGAGCGCATAACATTCCATGATCTCCGGCCGCTCCAGCACGACCGCAGCAAACGAGGCGACCGCCTCTTCATGATGATCTTCCAGTGTCACATGCGCGATGACGCAAAGTTTCAGATCGAGTTTGCCGGGATCAAGCAGCGTCACGCGCTTGCGGATAACCCCGTCCGCTTCCAGCTCCTGGATCTTGCGCCATGCCGAGCTCTGCGACATGCCGGCCTTCTCCGCTAACTCCGCCAGCGATAGGCTGCCATCGGCCTGGACAAGCTGCAAAAGCTTGCGATGAAAATTCCCAGATTCTTTCATTTTTTTCTAGGTCTCCGAAAAATCCTTCCAAGATTATGAGGAATACCAGCACGAAAGAAAGAAAAATCCTCCGATCCCGGAGCATAATTGCAAGGAAACACGCATCTGGGAGGATCGAACCAATGACCAAGGAAAGCAGCTACTCCGCGAAATTGCCCGGGCCAGATGGCCTCTATGCATACACGGCGGAGGAAGACGCTATCTGGGGCGAACTCTACCAGCGCCAGATGAAGCTGCTCGCCAACATGGCCTGCCAGGAATATCTGGATGGGGTAAAAACCCTTGGGCTACGACCAGACAAGGTGCCGCAACTTCTCGATGTCGACCGCCGCCTGCACGAAACCACAGGCTTCGGCGTCGAAGGTGTGCCCGCGCTCATTCCGCCCTCGCGATTCTACGAGCTGCTGAGCCAGGGCAAGTTCCCGCTGGCGACATTCCTGCGCCGCCGCGAGCATATCGACTATATCGAGGAACCGGACCTGTTCCACGAGGTGTTCGGTCACTGCCCGCTTCTCACCAACCAGAGCTATGCCAATTTCGTCCGTCAGTTCGGCGAAGCCGCCGTCGGTCTGGGCAAGGGTTATTCCTGGCATCTGTTCCGCATCTTCTGGTTCACGGTGGAATTTGGGCTGATCAACACGCCACAAGGCCGCCGCTGCTTCGGCGCAGGCATCGTCTCGTCGCCGAGCGAAGCCAAGGCCGCCATGGACGGCACAGCCTGCGAGTTCCGGCCGTTCGATCTGATGAGTGTGCTCAGGACCCCCTACCGCATCGATATCGTCCAGCCGATCTATTACGTCATCGACAGCTTTGCCGATCTTGAAACGATCGTCGCTGAGGATATCGGCGTGATGATCGAAAAGGCAAAGTCGCTCGGTGATTTCGCACCGACTTACGAAGCCAAGGCATCATGAGAGAAGGCATCGTGAAAGACGGATTGCGATAATCCGGGTCTTGCCTTCCAGCCGCCGATTGTTCAACGTCTCGTCACGCAACTGACGAGACGGATCATGGCCAACAAAACGATCGACCACGCGATTACCGCCACCTCGCTGAAAAGTGCTGCGACAGACCCGACCCATGCCGGCATCCTGTCCTTCATGCGGCGGAAATACAGCAAGAGCCTGAAAGGCGTCGACGCCGTTGTCTGGGG
Organism: Rhizobium sp. PL01; assembly: GCF_033447125.1. Classification (NCBI taxonomy): domain Bacteria; kingdom Pseudomonadati; phylum Pseudomonadota; class Alphaproteobacteria; order Hyphomicrobiales; family Rhizobiaceae; genus Rhizobium; species Rhizobium sp. PL01. The sequence goes on from NZ_JAWQUM010000014.1 coordinate 113,573, forward strand.
CATCCCATTCGACGCAGCGACGTCCAATCGTCCTGGAGCCCGTTTCGGGCCGCAGGCGATCCGCCGTGCCTCCGCCATCTTCGACAATGATCCGCAATACCCGTTCGACCGCGATCTGTTTGCGGACATGGCGACGATCGACTATGGCGACTGCCTGCTCGACTATGGCAATCACGGCAAGACCCCGGCAACCATCGAGCGCGAAGCGGCCAAGATCCTCAAGAGTGGCGCCTTCCTGCTGACACTGGGCGGCGATCATTTCGTCACCCTGCCGTTGTTGCGCGCTCATGCCGCCATGCACGGCCCGCTTGCCCTCGTCCAGTTCGATGCACATCAGGATACCTGGGCCGATGAAAAGGGCCGTATCGACCATGGCTCCTTTGTCGGCCGCGCCGCCCGCGAAGGGCTGATCGATACCGCAGCCTCCATTCAACTTGGCATCCGCACCCATGCGCCCGACGATTGCGGCATCCGCATTCTCTATGGCTACGACCTTGAGGAAATGAGCGCCGGCGAGATCGCCGACGTGATCCTGCACCATGTCGGCGACCGCCCGGCCTATCTCACCTTCGATATCGACTGCCTCGATCCCGCCTATGCTCCCGGCACAGGGACGCCGGTCGCAGGCGGCCCGTCCTCGGCAAAGATCCTGTCGGTGATCCGCAAGCTCGGCGCGCTCGTCATCAAGGGCGCCGATGTTGTCGAGGTGGCTCCGGCCTATGACCATGCCGATGTCACCGCCATTGCGGGCTCCACCATCGCGATGTATATGCTCGGCCTTCATGCAGAACAGCTGGCGGAGCGACGCGGCTAACGACCGCCACCGCCCTGTTGTCAAACTGATTCAATTGCATGCCAAAGTGATTCCGCAAGACCAGACAATCCCTTGGCAGGACAGGATAAAACCATGAAACCGAAGATCTTCATCGATGGCGAACACGGCACCACGGGCCTGCAGATCCGCAGCCGGATGGCTGGCCGTTCGGATGTGGAATTGCTGTCAATTCCGGAAGCGGAACGCCGCAACGCCGCCATTCGCGAAGATCTCCTGAACAGCGCCGATGTCGCCATCCTCTGCCTGCCCGACGATGCCTCCAAACAGGCCGTCTCGATGCTCGAAGGCAACAACAAGGTGCGCATCATCGACACCTCGACGGCCTATCGCATTGCGCCGGACTGGGCCTATGGCTTTGCCGAAATGGATGCGGCGCAGGCAGAGAAGATCCGTGATGCCCGCCTCGTCGCCAATCCCGGCTGCTACCCGACCGGCGCCATCGGCCTGATCCGGCCGCTGCGTCAGGCGGGTATCCTGCCGCAAAGCTATCCGATCACGGTCAACGCGGTCTCCGGTTATACCGGCGGTGGCAAGCAGATGATTGCGCAGATGGAAGATCCGGCCAATCCGGATCCGATCGATTCACCGAATTTCCTCTACGGCCTGACGCTCAAGCACAAGCATGTGCCGGAGATGCAGACCCATAGCATGCTCGATCGCGCACCAATTTTCGCGCCCTCCGTCGGCCGCTTCCCGCAGGGCATGATCGTCCAGGTGCCGCTGTTCCTTGATCAGCTGAACAATGGCGCGACGCTGGAAACCATCCACGCAGTATTGGTTGCCCATTATGCCGGACAGTCGATTGTCGAAGTCGTGCCGCTGGACGTCAGTGCGAAGCTGTCGCGTGTCGATGCCGTCGAACTTGCCGGCAAGGACACGATGAAGCTATTCGTCTTCGGCTCGACCGGTGGCGACCAGGTCAATCTCGTTGCGCTGCTCGACAATCTCGGCAAGGGAGCCTCGGGCGCTGCTGTTCAGAATATGGATCTCATGCTGTCGGCGTGACATGACCAATCGTGCGGGACGTCAAAGCCCCGATCCGGGCGTGCGAAAAGGCTTTTGAACTGACATGGGCGATACCGGCTTCTTCGCGACCCTTCTGGCAAGGCTCGCCATCGCGCTGCCGGAGCATGGCCTCTATGTGCTGCTTGCTTGCACCTTCATCGCCGGTCTCGCCCGCGGCTTTTCCGGCTTTGGTGCCGCTCTCATCCTGATTCCCATCGGCGGCTCCATCCTTGGGCCGAAGATCATTTCACCGGTTCTTCTGGTCATCGATACGATCGCGGCAGCCGGTATGCTGCCCGCCGCGTGGCGCGCGGCCAACCGGCGCGAGGTGTTCACCATGGCATCCGGCGCCCTGATCGGCGTTCCGCTCGGCACGGCGGCTCTGGCATATGCCGATCCGCTCATCCTGCGCTGGGCGATCACCGTCGTCTCGGCTGTCCTGCTTATCCTCTTGATCTCCGGCTGGCGTTATCACGGCCAGCCCCGGGCGCCGCTGACCGCCGGAGTGGGCGGCATTGCCGGGATCTTTAGCGGAGCCGCACAGCTGGGCGGCCCGCCCGTCGTTGCCTACTGGCTGAGCGGTGCCAGCGACGTGCTGGTCATCCGCTCCAACATCATGCTGTATTTCGCGATTTCCTCAGCACTGACAGCCGTCAGCTATCTCGTCGGCGGGCTGTTCGTCGAGCAGATCTTTGCACTGACGCTGATCATCCTGCCGCTCTATGCCGGCGGGCTTTACATGGGCTCGCGCCTGTTCGGCTTCGCCAGACCGCCAACGTTCCGCACCATCTGCTACGTGCTGATCGGTGCATCCGCCATTCTCGGCATGCCCGCCCTCGACGGGCTGCTGCGCTGATCAGCCCCGCACTTCGATTTCCAGCGGGCGCGGATATTCACCGGTAAACGCCCGCCAGTGGGCGACGGCAAAGCCAAGAACGATGAGCGCGCCACCCTGATGCGCCACGCCCCAGCCGACCGGCACCTGCAACAGCAGCGTCATGATGCCAATCATCGCCTGGATGGTCACCAGCCCGAACAGCAGAACCGAGCGCCGTGCATGCGTCGTATCCGGTGCGTTGCGCAGGGAGGCGATCATGTGCATCAAAACGAAGGCGAACAGCACATAGGCACCGACCCGGTGGACAAACTGCACGGTCTTCGGGTTTTCAAACAGATTGAGCCAGGCGGGCTGCTGGATGAACAGGTCGGACGGAACGACAGAACCGTCCATCAGCGGCCAGGTGTTGTAGCTGAGGCCCGCATCGAGACCTGCGACCAGGGCGCCGAGATAGATCTGGAACAATGCCATGCAGGCGATGATCACGGCCATCTTCTTCGAGCTTTTCGTCGGCGCCGGATCGTTGGCATGCGGTGCCAGTCCCCTGCCGATCCAGATGCAGGAGACGAAGATAAGACAGGCAATGATGAGATGGGTTGCCAGCCGGTACTGGCTGACTTCGGTGCGGTCGGCGAGACCGGACGAGACCATCCACCAGCCGATGAACCCCTGAAACCCACCCAGCGCCAGAATGCCGACCAGCGGCAGCTTCAGCCGAGGCTCGATCTGTCCGCGAATCCAGAAGAAGGCCAGCGGCAACGCGAAGATCAGACCGATCGAGCGGGCCAGCAGCCGGTGCGCCCATTCCCACCAGAAGATGGTCTTGAAGCCTTCCACGGTCATGTCGCTGTTGATCTGCTCATATTGCGGGATCTGCTTGTAGAGCTCGAATTCCTCCTGCCATTCGGCAGCGCTCAGCGGCGGGATGACACCATGGATCGGCTTCCACTGGGTGATCGACAGGCCGGATTCCGTCAGCCGCGTCGCGCCGCCGACAAGGACAAGCCCGAACAGCACCAAAACGACGATACCCAGCCAGATCCTGATCTGCGTCCGATTGCGGCTGACCGTGCCGATCTCGCTCATAAGACGCTGTTCCGTTGCCAAATTCGTGCTTGCCATCGAGGCCTCCACTTATCCAAACACACAGGTACCGCCGGGAGGCGGAGATTTGTCTGAAGACCTGCGCATCAAAAGCGTTGATTTGCACCAGAGCAGCATGCAAAACAAGGCTTACCCCTTTGCGGCATGCCGTCGCGGCAATTTGTCCGGCGAAACCTGCCAACCGGAAAGACCTGAATGCCTGTACGCCTGAGAAAACTGATCGGCACCGTCCTGATCATCATCCTCGTCATCGTCTATGCGCTGGCGGCCACCACCTTTGCTTCACTCCTGCTCGGCACGTCGCCGTGGTGGATACATCTGGCCTATTTCTTCTTCACCGGCCTGTTGTGGATTCTTCCCGCCATGCTGATCATCAAGTGGATGGAAAAGCCCGCAAAACCACGCGGAACCGAGGGATGAACGCATGAAGATCGCAGTGATCGCCGATATTCACGGCAATGACCTCGCGCTTGAAGCCGTGCTTGCCGATATCGCGGCTGAGGGCATCGACGATGTGGTCAATCTCGGCGATCACCTGAGCGGCCCGATGAATGCGGGTCGCACGGCCGACATCCTGATGGCGCGCGATTTTCCGTCGATCCGGGGCAATCACGATCGCTGGCTGGTCAGCCTCGCCCCCGCGAAGATGGGCCTTTCCGACAGAATGGCGCATGCCGAGCTGCAGGCGCACCATTTCGACTGGCTGCGCTCCCTGCCCGCAACACTGGTCCACAGACAGGAGCTCTTTCTCTGCCATGCGACGCCGCAGGACGATCTCACCTATTGGCTGGAAGACCTGACGGCCGAGGGCGTAGTGCACATGTCCGGACGAAAGCGGATCGAAGGTTTTGCGGACGGGATAGATTTTCCCGTCATCCTGTGCGGCCACACCCATATTCCGCGTGCCGTGCGGCTCACCGGCGGCCGGCTGCTCGTCAATCCCGGCAGCGTCGGCTGCCCCGGCTATGACGATGACGAACCGGTGTTCCACAAGGTGGAAACCGGCTCGCCGGACGCATCCTACGCCATCCTTGAAAAAACGCGGGATCGTTGGAACGTCGCCTTCCGGCGCGTAGCCTACGATCATATGGCTATGTCGAACCTTGCGCGCTCGCGCGGCCGCGACACGTGGGCGAACGCGCTCGCGACCGGCTGGCTCAGCAACTAGACCGCTTTTTCGAGCACTTCGATATCAGCGCCGGTGATCGCGGCAATGTGTCGAGTGACCTTCTCGACCGGCCAGTTCCACCAGCCAATTGCCAGGAGGCGCTCTACGATATCGTCGCTGAAACGTTGTTTCACTATCCGTCGGGGGTTGCCGGCTACCACGCTATAGGGCGGAACATCCTTGGCAACGACCGCGTGGGCGCCGATGATCGCGCCGTCACCGATCGTCACGCCCGGCATGATCGTGGCCTTGGTTCCGATCCAGACATCATTTCCAACCGTGGTATCGCCACGGTATCCGCTCGCATATCCGGCTGGATCGAAACCGTCGCGCCATGCGCCGGGAAAGATGCCGAAGGGATAGGTCGAAAAACCCTGCATCGCATGATTGGCACCGTTCATAATGAACGTCACGCCTTCGGCCAGCGCGCAGTAACGGCCGATTTCAAGCCGGTCGCCGATGAAATCGTAGTGGTAGAGGACGCATTTTTCCTCGAAATGCTCCGGCCCGGCCGGATCGTCGTAATAGCTGAAATCGCCAGCGCTGATCAGCGGCGAACGCACGATATTCTTGAGAAAACCGATGCGCGGGAATGTAGCGACGGGGGTGACCGCACCGGAATCCGGCACGTCTTGAAGGTCTGGCATGGGGAAACTCCACCTGTATGTCCAACAATCGTGGTGACATAGAGCGGTCTGGAAACGCGCGCGACTGCCGCGAATTGTCCAAACCTTGTTCAGTGGCGCATCGGTCTCTCCATGAAAACAGATGCTCGAAATAGCAGGGATCGCCCCGGAAATCCAGTTTTCCGTTTCCCGTGATCGCCTGATGACCCCGGCTGGGCCGTTTTATCCATTCGGTAACTGCATTTGAGGAAATCCGGGACGGCACGCCCAGTGTCCGTCCCATTTAAATGAAATTAGGGGCATGCTTGATCTAGATGAGACGTCATCCCGTTACCGGAACAGCAAGCGATCATGACTGACCTTGACTTCAACATGATGCCCGTGAGCAAGGCTTCCCGCCATATCCGGCATCAGCCGCACGACCAGACGCGCGATATTGCGCTTGCCGAGGGGCTGACGCTAAGCGTGCACGTCGACATGCGGGCGCTGGAAGCGGATTGGCGCGCGCTGGAGGCTTCCCCCGCCACATCCCTTCATCAGAGTTTTGACTGGTGCGCTGCCTGGGCTGCGACCCATGCCAACCAGTTGCTGCTGGTGCGTGGCCGGATCGGCCAGAAGACGGTGTTCATCCTGCCACTGGAGTTGGTTCGCGGCCGGCTGTTCCGCACAGCGCGGTTCATCGGCTCGCCGCACAGCAACATCAATACCGGGCTGTTCGCTGCCGACTTCGATCCGCTTACCTGCACGACGCTGGCTGCAGAGTTGATTGCCGACCTGTCAGCCAAGCTGTCGCGCGTCGCCGATATTGTGACGCTGGAGAAGATGCCGTTTGACTGGCATGGAACGCGCCATCCCCTCGCCTCGCTTCCGGCTGTTCGCAACCAGAATGCGTCGTTCCAGTTGCCGCTCCTTGAAAACTTCGAAGCCACGCTGGCTCAGATCAACGCCAAGCGGCGGCGCAAGAAGTTTCGCGTTTCGGAAAAGCGGCTGGAAGCATTGGGTGGCTACGAGCACGTTGTTGCCACGACTTGCGCGGAACGGCGCCAGATACTGGATCTGTTCTTCGAGCAGAAAGCCATCCGCTTCAAGGCACTCGGCCTGCCCAACGTTTTCCAGGACGAGGAAACGCAGGCGTTCTTCCATGCGCTCGCAGCCGTGGAATCGACCCATCAAGGCCAGCCGCTCGAACTCAATGCGATCCGTTTGCGCGGACAAGAGAATGGCCGCATTGTCGCCATTGCCGGACTGTCACGCAAGGGCGACCACGTCATCTGCCAGTTCGGATCGATCGACGAGGATATTGCCGCAGACGCCAGCCCGGGTGAGCTTTTGTTCTATCTGATGATCCAAAAATACAATGCCGAAGGGGTTACCCTGTTTGATTTCGGCATCGGTGATCAAGCCTACAAGCGCTCGTGGTGCACGGTCGAGACTGTCCAGCGCGATATCGTCCTGCCGTTGACGCTGCGCGGGCGGTTGGCGGCATCGATGCATCGTGCCGCTGTTCGGCTCAAGTCTGCTATCAAGAAGAACAGGAAGGCCTATGCCTTCGTGCAACGGATGCGCCAGCGCCACCAGAACCCAGGCGATACCACCACATCGGAAACGGGCGGCGACTGATCAAGCCGCCTGGCGGCCTGAACTTCCCGGCTGCGGATAGCCAGTTCCCGTCATCAGCACGATCTCGCCAAAGCCAGCTTCGCCAAAACCGGTGATGAGCTCGATGATTTCCTCGTTGCCGACAGCCGGCGCCGAAATGATGATCTTCGTGTCCCGTGCGCGCGTTACCTTGCCGATCGCATTGACGTCGGCAGGCCCGCATTCGATCAAAACCGTGTCGTAGGCATTCGAGAGCGCGTCGATGATCATCTGCAGCCGCTCGATCCCGCGCATGGCGAGTACCGGATCGGCGTCTCCCTGCGGAATGATGTGTGCGTCCGAAAGCCGGTCCGCATGGATGGTTTCCGTGAAGGGAACTTCGCCCATCAGCAGGTTGGTGATACCGGCAAGACCCGCCGTCTGGGTCATCAGTTGCGTCGGGCAAGCCGAGCCGGTCAGGTCGATCAGGACGATCTTGCGCCCCTCCTCCGCCACCAGCCGTGCCAGTGCTACAGCATTCACCGAACCCTCGTCGCCCGCAGGCGACACAGAGATCGCAACGCGCACATCGTCAGCGCTCAGATGGTCGGCAACCGAGGCAATCGAAAAATCGTCTTCCTCCGGCTCGGGGAGTTCCACTTTAACAGGTGCAGGCGCGACTGCCGTTGCAATGACGGGTTCCCGGGGAACAATGGGCTCAGCCTGCGCATGCGCAAGGCGGGTCGCGGTTTGCGGCACCGGCTGGATTTCCAATGGCTGGATTTCCAATTGCTCTTCGTCAAACATCTCCTCGTCCCGGCGGCCAACCGGGCGCAAAGCCCGGCCACTGAACAGTTCGGAGAGCATGATGACGACGGAGCTGACGAGGAAGCTGGCAAAGGCAGCGACAATGGTGATCGGCAGGACTTTGGGGAAGCTGACTTCGGTCGGCTCGACCGCCTGCGAAATGACGCGTGCATCGGCCGGGGCCGCATTTTCGCCGCTGCGCGACGTCGCTTCGCGGTAGCGCGCCAGGTAGGTTTCCAGGAGCTGCCGCTGCGCTGTTGCTTCCCGCTCCAAGGCCCGCAAGCCGACTTCGTCCTCGCCGGCCTTGGCCGAATTCGCCTTCAGCGTATTGAGCTGCGCTATCAGCTGACGCTCCCGCAACTGCGAAACATTCGCTTCATTTTCGAGGCTGCCCAGGATTTTCTTGGTTTCGCTCAGGATTTGCGCCCGTATTCCCTGAAGCTGGGATTTCAGTCCCTTCAGGCGCGGATGCCCGTCAAGCAGAGTGGTCGACAAATCGGCAATCTGGCCCTGGATGTTGGATTCAGTTTCCTTCAGCCGCTGGATCATCGGTGAAGCGACGACGTCATTCAACGTATCGACTGCCCGGCCGCTGGCAAGCGCCGTGCGCACGTTTTCCGATCGAGCTTCGGCGTTGGCACGCTCGCCACGCACGCGGGCAAGCTCAGTCGAAATGTCATTCAGCTGTTTGGTCGCGAACGTGCCGCCGGTTTCACCAGTCAAAAGCAGATCGGACGACGCACGATAGTCGGCAACCTTGGCCTCAGCCTCACGCACCTTCTCGCGCAGATTGGCAATTTCCGGTTCCAGCCAGCGGCTTGCCTCCGAATTGGAATCAAGCTTGGCGCCGCTTTGCAGCGACAGGAAGACCTTGGCCATCGCATTTGGGATCGCGGCCGCCAGCTTCGGGTCTTCCGAAGTGAACTGCATTGCGATAACCCGCGATTTTTCAACCTGATAGACCTGCAGCTTCTTCTGGAATTCCTTCAGAACGCGCTCTTCGGGTGGAAGGTCAAGCGGGTTCTTCTTGATGCCGAGCATCACCAGAATATCGGAAATCGCCGACGGGTTGGTGGTCGGATCAAACTCCGGCAATTCGTACAGTTTCATCTCGCGGGCGACCTGCTTGATCAGATCGGCCGAGCGCAACACCTGCACCTGGCTGGAAATGCCGGATTCGTCGAACGGGCTATCGGCCGTCTGCGACTGCACCTGGTTGGCACCACTGAATTCCGCCTGGCGTGATTCAATCAGAAGCCGCGCCTCGCCCTGATATTCCGGGCTCATCAGGTTGGCACCGATAAAGGCAAAGCCGGCGAACGCCACTGTTGCCAACAGCACCCTGCCCCGCCGTCGCCAAATGGCGCGGAAAAGCCCACCGAGATCAATATCTACATCTTGATGACCATCGTTGACGCCCGACATGCGCTTTACCCCGAACCTTCATAACTCCGCGCCACCGTAAACAAACATGGTAACGCAACAGTTAATGAGGCTGGAGCCGCCAGACTGGCGCACCATGAGTGCAGAGACGTCCAACATGCCGCCAAACGCGAATTTCTTCGCGGCCTTTACCGGCTATTAACCCTAACGGATTGATAACATCAGGCATGACATGGTTTCTGGAACGCGAGAGCCCAATGACGTCCGCACGATTGAAAACAGGCCCAGCCTTGGCCGCACTCTCGCTGTGCCTTGCAATTTCAGGATGCAGCAGCTACCAGCCGGCGCCCAAAGCCTTCCATGAGGCGACCATCCAGCCCTATCGTGTCGATAGCGGCGACAAATTGCGCATCAGTGTTTTCGAACAGGCAGGTCTCACCGGCAGCTACACCGTCGATCAGGCTGGCTACGTCGCCTTCCCGCTGATCGGTGCTGTGCCGTCGCGCGGACATACCCTGCCCGAAATGGAAAAGGCCATCGCCGGCAAGCTGCGCCAGGGATACTTGCGCGATCCGGACGTGACCATCGAGGTCGATCGTTACCGCTCCGTCTTCATCATGGGCGAAGTTGGTCAGGCCGGGCAATATTCCTATGTGCCGGGCATGAGTGTCCAGAACGCCATTGCGGTAGCCGGCGGTTACTCGCCACGTGCCAACCAGGCCAATGTCGACGTCACCCGCAAGATCAACGGCCGCGTGCTCACAGGCCGCGTCTCGATCTCCGATCCGATCATGGCCGGCGACACGATCTATGTCCGTGAGCGGCTGTTCTGACAGCATGCGTGACCTCCAGCCGCTGCGCATCATTCACTGTTTCAGGTCGCCGATTGGCGGAATTTTCCGCCATGTGCGCGATCTGGCAGAAGCGCATGCGCGGGAAGGCCATGAGGTCGGTATCGTCTGCGACAGCACCACGGGCGGAAGCTACGAAGACGCGCTTTTCGACGAGATAAGGCCATTTCTGGCGCTGGGTCTTGTCCGGCTGCCGATCCGCCGGTCCGTCGGCCCTTCAGATCTGGCCGCACTGTGGAGAAGTTACAAGGAAATTAGAAGTTTGCAGCCGGATATCCTGCACGGTCATGGCGCCAAAGGCGGCGCCCTCGCCCGGATTATCGGCTCAGCCTTGCGGGTGAACAAGTATTGCGTAGCCCGCCTTTATTCGCCGCATGGCGGTAGCCTACATTACTGCAGAACGAAGCCGGCGGGGAAAATCGTGTTCCTGCTCGAGCGTCTTCAGGAATATCTGACGGACGCCATCGTGTTCGTTTGCGATTTCGAGCGCAAGACCTACGAAGACAAAATCGGCAAGCCCCATATCCGTAGCGAACGCATCTACAACGGTATCGACGATCGTGATTTCGAAACTGTCTATGCCCGTCCCGATGCGGTGGATTTCCTCTACATCGGGATGCTGCGCGATCTGAAGGGACCGGATCTCTTCATCGATGCCTTTGCCAGGACAGAGCGAAATATCGGAAGACCCCTTGCTGCCATGATGATCGGCGATGGTCCGCAAAAAGAGGAATACGAACAGATGATGCTGGAACGCGGCCTTGGCCGCCGTATCCAGATGCTGCCGGCGATGAAGGCGCGCGATGCCTTCGCCTTCACCCGCAACGTCGTCGTGCCGTCGCGCGCCGAATCCATGCCCTACATCGTTCTGGAGGCCCTGGCCGCCCGCAAGCCGGTGATCGCCTCTCGCGTGGGGGGCATTCCGGAGATTCTCGGCACTGAAAGTGCTGCCCTTGCCACGCCCAACGATGCGCAGTCTCTTGCCGATGTCATGACCGCTGCAATGACGCAAAAGGACTGGGCGGCAAAAGTGATGCCTGAAGCGGACGCCTTCAAGGCTGCCTTTGCAACCTCGACGATGTCCGCCAGCCTCATGCGGCTCTACCGGCAGCTTGTACCGGAAAAGGCCAGCGAACGAGAAACATCCCCCAGAAACCCGTAAACGTTTCTTAGGGGCTTTCTGCTATCCCGGAGGGACACAATGGCCCGGGCGGATATCATGAACCAGATCGACAAGCCGGAATCTTTCGACACCGACGCATTGCGCAAGAAGATTGCCGAGATCCGGACCATTGCGCCCAGCGAAAAACGGGACGACGAGCCGAAACGTGAACTCAACCCGCTTGCACGCAAGATCGCGGCGCAGTTCCGCACCGATACCTATTCTCCCAATATGATCATCGGTCTGATGCGGCTGCTCGAATTCACCGCACTGTTTGCCATCGGCTATGCCATCCACATGCTCTACGTCGCACCGCCGCTGGAGGAAATGCTTGGCTATTGCGGACTGATCGCCGGCGGCTCGGCGTTGACCGTGATGTTCCTGCAGCTTTGCGACGGATATCAGGTGCCGACGCTGCGCTCCGCCGCACGGGCCATACCGCGGCTGATCGGCTGCTGGACACTGGCGTTCGCCTCGATGACGCTGGTACTGTTCCTGCTCAAAACCGGCGAGAGTTTTTCCCGCCTCTCCTTCGGTGGCTGGTATGTGCTTGGCGCGGTCTTCCTGCTGGCGGAACGCGCCTTCATCGCGTTCTCCATTCGGCGTTGGGCCCGGAACGGCATCATGGAACGCCGTGCCGTCATCGTCGGCGGTGGCCAGCGGGCCAAGGACCTGATCCGCTCTCTCGAACAGCAGACAGACAACGATATCCGCATCTGCGGCATCTTCGATGACCGTGACGAACGCCGTTCACCCGAGATCATCGCCGGCTACCCGAAACTCGGCACGGTTGCCGAACTGGTCGATTTCGCCCGCCTCACACGAATCGACATCCTGATCATCGCCTTGCCGCTATCGGCGGAGACACGCATTCTCGAACTCTTGAAACAGCTCTGGATCCTGCCGGCCGATATCCGCCTTGCCGCCCATGCCAACAATCTGCGGTTCCGTCCACGCAGCTATTCGCATGTCGGTCAGGTGCCGATGCTCGACATTTTCGACAAGCCGATCGCCGACTGGGATTCGGTTGCCAAGCGCATCTTCGACGTGTTCTTCAGCATCGTCGCACTGGTTCTTCTCTGGCCGGTGTTCATCGGCGCTGCAATCGCCGTAAAGGTCAGTTCGCCGGGCCCGATCATCTTCAAGCAGAAGCGCCACGGCTTCAACAACGAGACGATCGACGTCTACAAGTTCCGCTCGATGTATACCAACATGAGCGACCCGACGGCACGCAATGCTGTCACCAAGGGCGATCCGCGCGTCACGGCTGTCGGGCGCTTCCTGCGCAAGTCGTCGATCGACGAACTGCCGCAAATTTTCAACGTGCTCAGGGGCCAGTTGTCGCTGGTTGGGCCGCGTCCGCATGCCGTTCTGGCCCAAACCGCCGATCGCACCTATTCCGACGTCGTCGAAGGTTATTTTGCCCGCCACCGCGTCAAGCCTGGTGTCACCGGCTGGGCGCAGATCAACGGCTGGCGCGGCGAAGTCGATAATGACGACAAGATCAGATTCCGCACCGCCTTCGACCTTTACTATATCGAGAACTGGTCATTGTGGCTGGACCTGAAAATCCTGTTCCTGACGCCGATCCGGCTTCTCAATACGGAAAATGCCTATTGAGCACGCCAACCGCCACGTCTGCTGCAGGCTTTCGCCCGCAAATGGCTGCCGTCGCCATCCTCGGCTCGGCAATGGTGACGTTTGGCGTCTTCCTGTCGGGTTTCGTCATTGCTGAGCCTGCTCCCTACGAGGTCTTCATGGCCGCCCTGATTGGGGTGTGGTTTATATTCGGCCTGAAAATCTCTCGCTCGGTTGCCCCGCTTTTGGCTTTGCTCATCCTGTTCATGACCGGCGGTATTCTCTCCCTGACCGTCATGAGCGACCTTGCCACCGCACCGATGTACATCGCGGTGTCCGGCTTCCTCTGCCTCACCTCGGTTTTTTACGCCGCCATCATCGAAGCCCGCCATGAACGGCTGAAGCTGATCTTCGATGCCTGGGTCGCCGCCGGCGTCATCACTTCCCTTTTGGGCATTCTCGGCTATTTCGGCGCCATCCCCGGGGCTGCGAACTTTACGCTCTACGACCGCGCCAAGGGCGCCTTCCAGGACCCCAACGTCTTCGGCCCGTTTCTGGTCGCGCCTTCGCTGTACTTGATGTACCGGCTGCTGACCGAGCGCATAACCACGGCCCCCATCAGGGGCATCGCCATTATGATCATGGCGCTGGGGTTGTTTCTCTCGTTCTCGCGGGCCGCCTGGGCACTTTATCTGTTTTGCGCCTGCGCTCTCGTCCTCGTCATGCTTCTCAAGGAACGGACTGGCGCATTCCGCCTGAAAATTCTCGTGTTGGCCTTGGTCGGCGTCGTGATGATGGTCGCTACACTGGCGATCGCCTTGCAGATACCAAAGGTCGCCGATCTGTTTTCCAGCCGAGCCCAGCTCGAACAGGATTACGATGCGGGCCATCTCGGCCGTTTCGACCGCCACAAGATCGGCTTCCTGATGTCGATGGAAAAGCCGCTCGGTATCGGCCCGATGGTGTTCAGCACCATGTTTCCCGAGGACGAGCACAATATCTGGCTGAAATCCCTGACCTCCTACGGTTGGTTGGGCTTCGTCTCCTACGTCACGCTGATCATTTGGACGGTATCGATGGGCTTTCGCTTCCTGCTGCTCGACCGTCCCTGGCAGCCCTATCTGATGATCGCTTGGATTGTGCTGATCGGTCACGCGGCCATCGGCAATGTCATCGATACCGATCACTGGCGGCATTTTTTCCTGCTGCTGGGTATCATCTGGGGCTGCGGTGCGCTGGAATATCGTCACAGGCGCGGCCTCAAAAGAGGCCAAGTGCGCCGCCCCTCCCCGGCGCCAACGCTGCGTTAACGTCAAGCCTGTACACAGAGGATAACGGACCGGCTCCATATCGAGGCCGGCGGCGGATTGTCAGAATGAATATCGACCCCTCCATCCCCGAGGCTGAAAACGGCCTGCGCATCCTCCTGGTGCTTGAACCGAGCGGCGGCGGATCAGGCCGGCATTTCCTCGATCTTTGCCGTGGATTGCAGGAACGCGGCCACCATGTCGAAGCGGTCTATTCACCGCTCAGGGCAGAAGACGCCTTCGTGCGCGAATTGAAATCCCTGGCCCTGCCTGCCGTGCACGCCGTCGCCATGAAGCGCTCCCCCGGCTTGTCCGACATCGCCGCCCATCGCGCGTTGCGCCGCATCATCAACGGCGGCACGCCATTCGACATCATCCACGGCCACAGCTCCAAGGCGGGCGCACTGACCCGCCTGCGCCTTCCCGGCTTCCATGCGCCGCGCGTCTACACCCCGCATGCGTTCCGCACCATGGACCCGACGCTCGGCAGGCTCGGGCGGCTGATTTTCGGCAGCATCGAAACCATCCTTGCCAAGCTGTTTACCGATCACCTGATCTGCGTGTCCGACGACGAATATGCCCACGCCCTGTCGCTCGGCATGCCCGCCCGCAAATTGTCCGTCATCATCAACGGCGTGGCGCCGCCGCCGCTCGACATGGCAAACACCGTGCGAGCAAGTTTTGGCATTGCAGCCGATACGTTCGTCTTCGGTTTCGTCGGCCGGCTATCGTATCAAAAAGCGCCCGAGCGTCTGATCGAGGCCTTTCGCAATGCCGCCGCAAGATTGCCCAGCGCCGAACTGATCATGGTCGGATCCGGAGATCTCGAACCGGAAGTCCGCACAGCCATTGCCGAAAGCGGCCTCCAGAAGCGCATTCGCCTGACCTCCGCCTTCACCGGCCCGCAGGCCGTTCCCGCCTTTGATGTGCTGGTCATGCCGAGCCGCTATGAAGCGATGTCCTATGTCATGCTGGAGGCGGCAGCATCGGGAAAACCGATCGTGTCGACCGATGTCGGCGGCGCCTCGACCGCGATCGACAAGGACAGAAGTGGCCTGATCGTGGCCAATGACGGCGACACTACCAAACTCGCCAACGCCATGGTGGAAAGTGCCGATCCGAGCCGGCATCGCCAGCTCACAGAGGCAGCACTCGCTCGGATGTCGAGTTTCTCCATGGGACAGATGATCGACAAAACCGAGGCCGTCTACCGGCAGCTCGTTGCCACGAGGTAAGCTGCCAGACGTTCCCGGCGGTTTTCTGTCATGGCCGCAGGCCCAGACATCACTCACACGCAAATTCAAGGTGTTGAGCGGCCGTCAGCCGCTCAACAGACGGCAACAATCACCCCTGCGCGCACCAGCTCTGCTTGCCGCCGGAGGTGTGCCGGGCGAGCCCCTCGGAAACCAGCATATCGCCGATCGATCGCCCCTGCCCGACCGTGACTTGAACGTCGGAACCGGACACGGAGGCCAGCTGAACGCCGCCGGTATTGAGGATTTCCCAAAGCCGCTTTTTTGCCAGCGAACCGAGCTTGCGCTCGTTATCGCATTTCGCCTGCTTGATACGCGGAGCCTGGATGCCGGATATCTGGACTTTGCGGCGCCCGTACCAGAACGTCCCGCCATCGACGACGCAGTTTTCCAGCGTTTCGGTGCAGAAATAGAAGGTTCCCGGCTTGCGTCCGGTTGGAAGACCGGCGGCCGGCCCCAATGCTGCCTGCTCCACAGGACGCGTGCCTGGCATAGCAAGGGCAGGCATCGTGAGCTCCGGCTTTGCCGAGGCCTGCGTTTTCTCCACGCGTCTTTCCGGAACAGTCTGTTTTTCCACGGACCGCGGCTTGCCGATCGATGCCGTATAGAACGGAGCCGCGATCGGCAGGATCTGCGCCCGGTGTTCGTAGCCAAGGACCGCGCTCACCGACAGCACGCCAGCCAGATACCACGGCCACATGCTTGTCTTTGTCTGATTTCGGCCCGTACGCCGCTTCTGGCCTTTTCTGACCGCCGCTTTTGCCATCACCCTATCCCCGATTCGCCAGCGCATTATCAGGGCAAGGCATTGCCGAAAACTTTAAGCATCGTGAAATTTCAGCACTAAGGGTGAGATTGCACCGTATCGTGGGAGGACGAATGGTACCGCCGCTTTTTCCGGCGTTTTACGCCATTTTCCAAAATCAGCACTTGCGCGCCACCCCCCGATTATATACGGCTCTCTTCGGTTCGGAGCGTAGCGCAGCCCGGTAGCGCACTTGACTGGGGGTCAAGGGGTCGTGGGTTCGTTATACGGGGTCATGATTTGTGTTCATCGCTCGAACAGAAACGTCGTACGGAGTGTAGCGCAGCCCGGTAGCGCACTTGACTGGGGGTCAAGGGGTCGTGGGTTCGAATCCCGCCACTCCGACGTTTTCTTCAAATACTTCAACAGCTTACCACTGCTGCTTCGCCCAACAAAGAGAGTGGGAGAATAGGCTCTCAGCGAAGAAAGCCGAACCTCTCCAATTTTCGGGCGAAATATGGAAGTCCAATTGTCTCATTATTATCTGTAATCTCGTTTGGTGTTCAATGTATTGAAAGCACTGAATTCCTACGTCGATTTTATTCACACAACGCAATCTAGTGTGAACAGATGAACACCTTTTTTCCATGGTGAACGCCGTTCGCCAAACGCGAATGAACAGCATGCACTCCTCTACCAGATAAGTATCCGGCCAAGGCGGATGCCTTTAGAAGATAAGGCTAATCCAGCGCAGCCTAGTTCGAGGCTGAGTCAGCCTTATCTTCTAAAAAACAAAAAAGACGGTCGAAAGGCCGACATTTTCCGGTTTCGCCGGATTGGACGCGACCACAGACCGGGCTTGTTCAGTTTCAGCGTGGTCAAAAGACTTCATCTAACAGATTAGGTACAGGGCCTTTTGCTCAAAGCGGGCGGCCTTTTTTCGCTCGACAGCGGTTTCTTCTTCAACAAGAAGATTTCCCTCTGCGCCTCAGTGAGTTGCGTCGCGATTGTTTCAACGGCCAGCTCTGCCGCTTTCTTTTCTCGTCTGAACTGGACCATCTGCTGTTGTGCATTTTGCGCAGTTCTAGTCTCAGTTTGTGGCTCGTCTCTACCCAGCACCGCATCTCTGACAGATGGATATTCAGAGTCTTTGGTTCCGATTAGCGTTCGAGAGTGCCCAGCTTACAAGGCAACACTCGATATATTTACCTTGAGCTTGCCCCTCAGCTTGGCTGCAACGAGCGTCGGGTGTGTCCCTCGCCAGCCTTAATTCGCTCGACAGCTTCAAAGAAGTCTTTCTCAAAATCCGCTTGGCTCATAGCATAGGTGCCTCCCGTTTCTACAGTTGGCAGCCTTTCAAAACAGCCTTCGAGAAGATGACGACGGCACAATTCCGTCCGCACGTCCAAGCTAATAAGCCGAGATGATCTCGCCCATTGGGTTCTCCTGATAATGATGGTGTGGTTGTGCGGTTCGGAACATGAACCGATGAGACGCGTTCAGTATCACATGGATTTAGACTGGCAATATATTCAGAACAATTTTGACTGGCTGGGCCACATCGCGGAATCTTTGTGCATTTCCGCCGTTGCTACAGCTCTCGGCCTTGTGCTCTTCATGCGCCGTACAGCCCTGATCATCGGACTAGTTTTTGCCTCTGGACATTTTCACGGCCAGGAGAAGCGTGATTTTGAGGTGTCCGTCCAAATGCACCCACCACACCTCGAAGCCTACGAGATGTGGAAATGGCAATGAGATCAAGCAACCGATTTTTGGCCGGTCACTATCATGATATTGAGGCTTCTATTGATCGCGGTCAGATACAAAAGCGCGCCGCACCTTCAATAGCTTATTGAAAAAACCGCGGCGGCCTACTTCCTTCGGCTGGGGCTTTGCTTCCATATTCGCTAGCTTCCATTCGAGGCCGCCGATGTGGTAGCTGCCGGCGATTTTCTCGTTCAGTATGTCCGAGACAATAAGATCGGCGATGTCCCGAAATGTCGTCAGTGACTTTTTCGCGATGTTCGGCAGATCCTGCCTGGCAAAAAGGTCGATGTGATCCCCAAACCGGCGACCGACATAGAAGGCATTCGTCAGGTAGTGCACAAACCCTGTCGAGTAGATCGGCGCTTTACTATCGGCAGTCTTGATGCCGAAAAGAGTCATGTTGCCGTTGCCTGTCCATACGGCATGAAATGGGATATTCCGACGATTGAAGAAATCCAGCACTGCTGCGCTTTCATTGCCGCTCGGACGATAATCTCCCCCGGAGAAATCGCCGACCCCTGACACACCGTCAGATGCCACCATCGACCCTGGCGACCATTTAGTGACTGTGGACTCCAAAGCGCTCATTGAGGAGTTATAAAGATCGGTATCAAGGAACATTAACGCAATGCGGCGCTCCAATACCGGCAGAGTATCGGAAAATAGTCCTTTCTCCCATAACACCGCGGAAGGAACACCGGCGGCGGCTAAGTTTGACTGAACTTCGTCAAGCCGCCCGGCGAACTGGTTTTTTTGCCAGAAACCGCTAACGTCAGCCTCGGGCAATCCGGCGAATGTGTCGGCTGCAATCGCTTTTCTGCCGAGATAATTGGCCACATGACTCATGCATGTGAGACTTCCGCCTTTGAAAACGCCACACTCCAGGTAGTCGCCCTCGACCCCATTTTTCGCGAGGGTGTAGAACGCAAGAGCGAGAGGCAATACACCGTATCCGGCCCACCCTCCTGGCCTAGCTTCAGCGTCCTTGTGGTCACCTTCGGCTTTAACATTGACGTTAAAATAGATCTCAATCTCCCGAAACTGCGCAAGCATGGTGCTAACGAAATCGATATATTCTGTCGCTTCGGGCGAGATTGATGACGCGTACTTGTGAAGGAAGTACGCGTCCACGAACGAGATTTGGCGTCCACCTTCGGCACATTCCACATATCCGGTAGCTGAAAGCGGCGGGATTTTCGGGTATTCAGAGGAATAAAATTGGTTCAAATCATTGACCAAAAGCGACGGGATCATGGCGTCCTCATGCGTTCTTTGCCTCACTGGTCCATCTTATCACTATTGATCGCCGCTATTGTCAACTTCGACTTGCCCGCGCCCTAGGCATCGTGGTTAGGTGACATGCAGCAACGCTTATATGAAGGATCGAACCATGTGGTTCACCATTGTTGAGTTGTCGACAGCTAGTCTAGCTGTACGTGGATCACGGCACGCAATGCGCCAAAGTATGCAACCAAAAAACAGTAGATTCCAGAGGTGCGAATATGAGAGACAGATCAAAGCTTTTCGCGAACCGCAGCCATAATCGATATTGGTGGTACCGTCTAAAGGACAGCCAATACCTCCCGCCTATTTTCCAGAACTTGTCAGATCAGGAATGGGAGATCCTGAACGACTGGTTCTATGACACAGAACAGAAGTTCACAGCCCAGGCGAAATTGGCGTTCCCGGGTTTTCCTTCATGGCCGGTCTAATCGGCGGGAATGGCATCAAGCGTGTCGTTCAGTGCGGTCACTATGTTGGCTTCTCATCCCTTATGTTCGGTTTTCTGATGCGCAGTATGGGGCAGCAATGTTCCGTGTACAGCGTCGATATCGACCAATCAGTGACTGACTACACTAACAGCTGGCTTGACCGAGCCGAGCTCACAAAATACGTAAAACTGGCCGTCAACGATTCTGCGGCTGCAAATAATGTATCCGATGCCGCAGCATGGCTGGGCGGCGCACCTCAGATGGTACTAATCGATAGTTCCCATCAATACGCCCACACGCTTCGGGAGCTAGATCTATGGTACGATCATCTAGCTCCAGGCGGGTTTCTTCTCATGCACGACGTCAGCATTTTCGCACAACAGTATGATGCTGACAAAGCCGGCGGCGTGATGTCCGCTGTAAACGAATGGTGCCAACGGAGGCAGATTCAGCCGATGCTGATCAATCGTTTCGCTCAGGACGGAATAGATGCAAACGATCTCGTCTATAAAGACGGTTGCGGTATGGGAATTATCCAGAAATCATGGAGCTGACAGAATGAAACTTGCATGGACAATCCCAGAGGCACAGGGTCGAACATGCCGAATTGCTGGCGAGCCTTGAAAGTACCGACGCTTCCATTGATTTGGAAGCAACTCGTGCGAGAATTGCATACTTATAGCGACATTATGCTGTAAACCTCTCTGCGGATCGGCCGCCTCCTGCCGTGCGCACACTTCGGCGCATTGCAGGAGCATACGCGCGGGCAGCATTACGTCGTTTGAATACAACGCTCAACTGAAGAGAGAGGTTGCTCGGCTCGTCCGAACAGTTTCGAGGGTTTCGCTAAGTGGATTTCCGCCTTGATTATGCTGTGACCATTATTGGTGTCAGCGCGTTGAAATAAGTCTGATCCAGCGTTTGCCGCTCAAGGGATGAATGTCGGCGCCGGGTGTTGTAGAAAGTCAGATACCGACTGATGCCTATTCGCGCCTCCCACGCGCTTCTATAGGCGTGGAGATAGACGCCCTTATATTTGATCAATCTCCAGAGCCGCTCGACGACGACGTTGTCCCGCCATGCACCCTTGCCATCCATCGAGATGGCGATCTCGGCTTTCTTCAGCACGGCCGTAAAGTCGATGGAGGTGAACTGCGAACCTTGATCGGTGTTGCCGCGACAATGCTGTGCGTTGGGCCGGGATTTCAGGTTTGCCATAACCGGCGAGCGCTTCCTCCACTGCTTCAATAAAGAAAGCTCCTTCCATCGTGATCGACAACCGCCGCGACAGGACCCGGCGGCTCAACCGGTCCACGACGGCGCAGAGATAGACGAAGCCCCGCGCCATCGGAACATGCGTTATATCCAGACCTGATTTGGTCTGGTGACTGCCAGTTTACGCAGGAAATAGGGGGAAACCTTGTGGCCAGGTGTTGGTTTCGACGTGTTGGGACGGCGGTAGATCGCCTCGATGCCCATCCTCTTCATCAGCGTGGCGACGTGAAGACGGCCTGTGACAAACTCTTCCGCCTTCAAAAGCCCCTGCGACATGCGGCTTCCGGCGAATGGGTGGTCGAGGTGCAGTCGTCGATCCCCGAGCGAATGCGTAGGAGCCAGGCCGCCCTCAGACACAGGACGGGGCAGATAGTAGACGCTGCCTCCGCCGAAGCCGAGAAGTTTCACTTGTCGCACGACGGACAATTTATGCTTGCGATTGATCATGTCTTTCCACTCAGCATCCGGCCTTGCCGGGCGCACCGGACAAAAAAACGTTCTCCAGTGTCAGCTCGCTTATTTTGGCGTGAAGCGTTGTGATCTCGACGGCTGGTGTCGTCGCTCCGGTCCAGGTTTCGCCACCAAAAATGCCCGTCGCCCCCTCAAGGAGTTGGTCTTTCAACTGCTTGATCTGATTGGCGTGGACGTCGAACTGCTGGGACATTTCCACCAGCGTCTGCTCATCACGGATCGCGGCAACGCCACCTTCGCCTCGAAAGCCAGAGTATACTTCCGGCGCGGTCGTCTCGTCATGGTCTCTCCTGTCTCCGCATCTGAGCCAAAATCAGGCAGAATTTCCACTTATCCCGGCTGTTCAGACGAACCGAGCCACCTCTCTTGTTCCCGGGAAACAGGATACGGCACTTCTGAATCCTGCAATCGTCCCTCGGCACCACCGACTTTTCTGACACGGCTAGTGCTCTCTGCAGGCACAGTGCAACGCCTGCCACCTTGTGTCACCTGATATGCGCATTGCCCGCCAAAACGTTCGCAACTAAACAGTTCGATCCCATATAAAGTTCGAATCCCGCCGCTCCGACCATTTTCTTCTTGATATCCCTGTCATATCGCCCCGCCGCACATCGCGGCGGTTGGGCTTGGTTGCGCCGTTCAATGAACGGAAACATCGGTCTCCGGTTCTTCCAGGAAAGATTCAATACCGTCGCGCTCGACGGTGGCCAAAAACTCCTCGAAGGCTTCCTTGTCCGTTGCAAACGGCTCTTCCCAGACAGTCAGCCCCTCCTCCTGATCGATCACCTCCAGCGTCCATCCGTCGGTACTGCCTTCCTTGCGGAAGATATCGACGAGCACGGTGATATCGTCTTCGGTGAATTCACCGGAAAAATCGGAATGTTCGAGCTTCTGCTTCTTCGTCATGGTCATCATGCCTGTTTCGTGTTGGTGACTGCGGCGGTGAGCCGGCCTCTGGAGCGTTCGCGCGTGGCGCTGCCCTCAAGCCGCTTGGTAGCCTCCTTGATTTCGAGCGGCGCGAAAAGAGCACGGTATTCCGGCCTTGTCATCATCGCCTCCATCGAGAGTTCTGTTTTCTTGGCCTCGATCAGCCGTTCCAGACCGGTCGTGCCGGGCTTGAACACAAGCTCCCTGGCTGCCTCGACGCCGCCCTTCAGGATGACGAGCCGGCGAAATAGGACCGGCCGGAAGCCGATCGCAGCGCAATGATCGTAGAGCGCCAGCATCTCGCCGTGAAATTTCGCCTGCAGGGTCTTGCTCATATCTTTCTTTTCTCAATCGCACGACGGACATATGGCGATGCCGGCCAGTTGCGCCAAGAGCCTGTTTACCGGATCGCTGCGACGCCCAAAAGACCGCCATCGACACCAGGCGCACAAAGCCGTCAGTCCTGAACCGCAATCTCGGCTTCGGCTGCGGCCGCCAGAAAGGCTTTTCGCGCGTCTTCCGCCGGGCGTTTGCCTTCAACAACCTCAGCGCAGATCTCGAGCGCCCGGTCCAGCGCCGGCGCATCCTCCAGCGGCCAGTCCTCGATCATCGCCCAGGATGCCTCGGTGGTGTTGGAGATCGTCACGTATTTGTCCGGCCCTTCCAGGGCGAGCGTCACGCTTTTTGTCCAGGGTTTTTCCATTGTCTCGCCTTGCTCAGAATTCCGTCGGGGTTCCTACCATGAACGCCATGGCGGCACGAGGGGAAAGCAGTGGCAAAAATCGGCCGTTACGATACCGCAGAGGTCAGCGCACCTGATCGAGCAGCCGCTTGCATTCGAGAAGATCGTAGAGCGCCTCCTGCAGCAGCGCCCTGTCCTCCTTACCGACGGATGTCTTGCCGATGGAGATTTCCGGCGTCTCGTCATTGCCGCCAACGAAAGAGAAAAACCGGCGGCTGGCCGGCGCCTTGGCGCGGCCGACGATCTGGTCCTCGTCGGGATTGCCGATCTTCGGCTGGACCTGCTCCTCGATATTGGCCGCGGCAAGCGCTTCGACGGTGGCGAGATCGCCGCTGGCGATTGCCGCGACGAACTTGTTGCCGTTCATTTTCAGGAGTTTCTGGACGCCCTTGATCGTATAGCCGTGATCATAGAGCAGGTGACGGATGCCCTTGAGCAGGTCGACGTCTTCCGGCCGGTAATACCGCCGGCCGCCGCCTCGCTTCATCGGCTTGATCTGCAGGAAGCGCGTTTCCCAGAACCTCAGCACATGCTGCGGCAGGTCGAGATCGTCGGCCACTTCACTGATGGTGCGAAATGCATCCGGGCTCTTGTCCATGTCTTCCCCCATTCCGCGTCGAAACGTCCGGCGCCGTGCCGCAGGCTATCACCAGCGGTCACTTATTTCCGTCCATGCGAATGATTACACGAATCGTGCGCATTTCAACGGCTTATGGACGTGTTTTCAACCACTTTAATGATGGGACGTGGATTTAGGCGGCCGGGGATTGCGGTTTCAACTTAGCCTTGCGCTGGAGATGCGCCTTGAGCACGCGCTGCTTCAGCACGTTGGATGCCTTGAACGTCATGACGCGGCGGGGAGAAATCGGTACTTCCTCGCCGGTTTTCGGGTTTCGCCCGATGCGCTCGTTCTTGTCTCGAACCTGAAACGTTGCGAAGGAAGAAAGCTTGACGCTTTCACCCCGCACGATGGCGTTACAGATTTCATCAATCACGGTCTCGACCAATTCTGCCGATTCCGTTCGGGAAAGACCGACCTTGCGAAAAACCGATTCGGCCAGGTCTGCTCGTGTCACCGTTTTTCCGCTCATCTTCCCCCACCGATTTTCTTGAAATATCGATTAGCCCGGAAAGAGTATTGCCCTTGTCCATTCCGGTCAAGCGTCTGCACCATATCACATTTTTTTACCAGCGCAGCAGTACGGAACCCCAGGTAAAGCCGCCCCCCATCGCCTCAAGCAGAACGAGATCACCCTTTTTGATACGTCCGTCGGACGCAGCGACATTCAGCGCCAGCGGAATGGAGGCTGCCGAGGTGTTGCCGTGAAGATCGACGGTCACCACTACTTTTTCAAGCGGAATGCCGAGCTTCTTGGCCGAACCGTCGATGATCCGGCGATTGGCCTGATGCGGCACCAGCCAGTCGAGATCGTCGGCTGTCGTGCCGGTCGCTTCGAACGCGGCCTCGATCACGTCGGTGATCATGCCGACAGCATGCTTGAAGACCTCGCGGCCCTCCATGCGCAAATGGCCAACCGTGCCGGTGGTCGAGGGACCGCCGTCGACATAGAGTTTTTCCTTGTGGGCGCCATCTGAGCGCAGCTGCGCGGTCAGGACGCCGCGATCAGCCGTCGTGCCACTGCCTTCCTGGGCTTCCAGGATCAACGCGCCAGCGCCATCGCCGAACAGCACGCAGGTCGTGCGGTCGTTCCAGTCGAGAATGCGTGAAAAGGTTTCGGCACCGATGACCAGCACCCGCTTGGCGAGCCCGCCGCGGATATAGGCATCGGCGGTGGTCACGGCAAAGATGAAGCCGGAACAGACGGCCTGCAGATCGAAGGCTGCGCCGTGATGCATGCCGAGGCGGTTCTGGATATTGACAGCGGTTGCCGGAAACGTGTTGTCGGGTGTCGAGGTCGCAACGATGATCACATCGATATCGGCCGGCGTCAGGCCAGCATTGGCAAGCGCCGCACGCGCGGCCCCTTCGCCGAGTGACGCAGTGGTTTCCCCCTCGCCCGCGATGTAGCGTTGGCGAATACCGGTCCGCTGCACGATCCATTCATCGGTCGTGTCGACCTTGTCTTCCATTTCGCGATTGGTCATCACCCGCTGCGGGAGCGATGCCCCGAAACCGCGAACCACAGAACGGATCATGCTTTTCAAACCTCGTCTGCCGTGCCGGTCGCTGCACCTTCGGAAGGGCGCGAGGCATGGTATTTTTGCAAATCGTTTTCAATCTTGGCCTTCAGGCCATTGCGGACCATGTCGTAACCAACGTCAATGGCGGCTGCGAAACCTTCCGCGTCCGTTCCTCCATGGCTCTTGATCACGACACCATTAAGGCCGAGGAAGACGCCACCGTTCACCTTTCGCGGGTCCATCTTTTCGCGCAGCCGGTCAAAGGCGCCCTTGGCGAGAATATAGCCGATCTTGGCAAGCAGCGTCCGCGACATCGCCGCGCGTAGATATTCGGCGATCTGGCGGGCCGTACCCTCGGCAGTCTTGAGCGCGATATTGCCGGAAAAACCTTCAGTCACCACCACATCGACTGTACCACGGCCGATATCGTCACCTTCGACGAAGCCGAAATAGTCAATACTGTCGATGCCGGCTTCGCGCAGCAGGCGGCCTGCTTCCTTGACCTGTTCCTGGCCCTTCATCTCTTCGACGCCGACATTAAGCAAGCCAAGCGTCGGGCGCTCAACCTCGAACAAAGCACGCGCCATGGCGCCGCCCATCAGTGCAAAATCCATCAATTGTTGCGCATCGGCACCGATCGTCGCACCGACGTCCAGCACGATGCTCTCGCCCTTCAGCGTCGGCCAGATCGCCGCAATGGCAGGGCGCTGAATGCCCTGCATCATCCGCAGACAGAACACCGACATCGCCATCAGCGCGCCGGTATTGCCCGCCGAGACCACGACATCGGCCTCACCTTTGTTGACGGCCTCGATCGCCTGCCACATGCTCGCCTTGCCGCGGCCGCGCCGGAGCGCCTGGCTTGGCTTCTCGTCCATGGCGATTGCCAGTTCGGACGCATGAAACGTGCTGTTGGCCTTCAGCTTGGGATATTTTTCCAAAAGGGGGACGCATTGATCTTCAAGCCCGTACAGCGCAAAACGGATATCGGGATGCCGTTCAAGCGCCTTGGCGGCGCCCGGAATGACGACCTGCGGACCGAAGTCGCCGCCCATCACATCAAGAGAAATTCTGACCACGCGTGCCCTATCCTTTTTTCCTGCCACACTGCATGTTTCATTCCGGCGCAATCAGGTTGGGCGATGGAGACACACGTGTTTTCATAACGTTTGAGACGTAACGGCCCCGCTGACGGGACAAAACGGCCCAACGGGCTGGATTTCGGCCAAAATACCGTTTTTCGCTGTTGTGACAACCGATTTATGCCACGTATCGCCGTTCACTCAGTCCTTTTTCCAATCCTTGAGGGCAGCGAAGGGATTGGGGCGGACATCGTCTTTTTCGCTACTTTCGATCCGCTCGCCAAAGCTTACCCCCGCTTTTCGCGGATAGGGATCGATGGCGAGTGCTGCATGTTCCGTAACGGTGATGCCGACATCGATGGTATCGCCTGTAAACATGTCGGGAAGATCGGGGCCTTCCGGATCGAGAATCATCTCGCCGCTATCGTTGGCGGCGATCCGCGCAAGCCGTGACCCTTCCGGCACGAAGATCGCTTCGACGGGTTCATCGATGTCCGATTCCACCGGCTCAAGCGTCACCACGCAGGCCTGGACGATCCGGGCCTTGACCCGGCCCTTGATCTTGACGCCATCCCTTTTCCAGCGCGCGATCTGCAGCTCGGCTGCGAGCGACTGTACTTCCAACACGCCCCATAGTTCCTGCAACGCCTTGCGCTCGGCTTCATTCGCCTCAAGGCGAACCGTCACGGCATTGGCAGAGATATTGCCGACCTTGACCGGATAGGAAAACGCGGGTTTTTCGTCATGGTTCATCGTCTGGTCCTTTCGGGCGGCAATACCGCCCAAGATAGTGCTTCGGCCTGCGCAGCTCTGACGTCACGTCTCTCGGACGGATATCAGGCGGCCGCTTGCAGCAGGTCGATCCGGCCGGTTTCTACGACATCCTCGCCCTCAAGCGCAAGCTGGGCTTCGGCAGCCAGCAGATAGTCGGCAAGACCCTGCATCGACAGCGCCTGATCGTCCGTCTGCGGATGGAAATTACGCTTCAGGGCCGCAGCCAGCTCATCACGGTCCCGGCGCTCCAAGGCCGCAGCATAACTTTCAAGCCGGCCGTAGAACATCGAGGCGAATTTCTTCATGCGCTTGGGCACGCCGACATCGCCAACGCCGAGTTCGCGGATCGAATGGTCGACATCCTGAAAGAACGCGTCGATAATCTCCTGCGCGATCTCCTGGCCGGCGCGCTGCGAACCGCGCGTGCGGCGGAAGTAAAGGATCAGCGACGCCGACAGCATCTCGAAACGGCCCATCACTGTGTCGGGCACGTCAAGGTCTGTATAGAGATACGGACGGCGGGCGGCGGCGGTCAAAAGCGCGTATTGGCGCTTAACGATGGCCGCATTGCCGTTTTTTTTTCCGAACAGTCCGAATATCATCATAAAGCCCAAGTTTGCCTGCTTCAAAATGCGTCAGCCCGCGCATCCTGTTATTGCATGATTGCCGAAGCTGGTTTACCGAAGCAGGCACGAAATGCAATGGCGCATCTGCCAGCGTTACCTTGAGGGAGATGTCGTTGACGAAACGGTATTTCAGGTCAGACATGAAATTTCTGAACAACGTCGCTTTTACATTGGCAATTTGCGTAACCACCCTTTCCGGCTGTAAAACAGCCGATATGCTGAACACCAGCGAAACCATCAATCAGGGCTATGTGGTCGATAACGAGACGCTGGCGCTGGCGCCGGTCGGCTCCAGCCGCGAACAGGTGCTCCTGTCGCTGGGAACGCCATCGACGACGGCAACGTTCGACAATGAGGTGTTCTACTATATCTCCCAGAAGCGTCAGCGCCCGGTCGCCTTCATGAAGCCGAAGCTGGTCGATCAGAGCGTGCTTGCCGTCTATTTCGACAAGGACGGCGTTGTCTCGCAGCTGGCGCATTACACGCTGCAGGACGGCAAGGTCTTCGACACGATTTCCCGTACCACGCCAACCGGCGGCAAGGAAATGACCTTCCTCGGCCAGCTGCTGACCGGCAACGGTATCGGCAAGAGCATGGCGAAATCAGTGCTCGGCAACGCCAACAACCAATAATCGCTGCCGCAACCGAGTTGTGTGCAGGGACCATAAAAAACCCGCCGGAGATGCTCCGGCGGGTTTTTCTTTGCCTGTTGTTATGTCGGCTTGCGGCGTCACCATGGATGCCGCAAGCCGACGTTCCTGTCCTATCCTGCGAGAACGGCCAGAAGCAGAAGCGCGACGATGTTAGTGATCTTGATCGCCGGATTGACGGCGGGACCAGCGGTATCCTTGTAGGGATCGCCGACCGTATCGCCAGTCACGGAGGCTTTGTGGGCTTCTGATCCCTTCAGGTGGCGGGTGCCATCCTTGTCGACGAAACCGTCTTCAAAGCTCTTCTTGGCATTGTCCCAGGCGCCACCGCCCGAGGTCATCGAGATGGCGACGAAGATGCCGTTGACGATAACGCCGAGAAGCGAGGCGCCAAGCGCTGCAAAGGCCGAAGCTTTCGAGCCAGAGATCAAAAGTACGCCGAAGTAGACGACGATTGGCGCCAGCACCGGCAACAGCGACGGCACGATCATTTCGCGGATCGCTGCCTTGGTCAGCATGTCCACGGCGCGGCCGTAATCCGGCCGGTCGGTGCCTGCCATGATGCCCGGCTTCTCACGAAACTGCCGCCGTACTTCCTCCACCACGGCACTGGCCGCACGGCCAACGGCCGTCATGGCGATACCACCGAACAGGTAAGGAATAAGACCGCCGAAAATCAGGCCGGCGACGACATAGGGATTGGACAGATCGAACGAGATCGTCCCGACGTCGGCGAAGTACGGATACTTGTCGCCATTGGCAACGAAGTATTTGAGGTCGTTCGAGTAAGCCGCAAACAGCACCAGTGCACCGAGACCAGCGGAACCGATCGCATAACCCTTGGTCACTGCCTTGGTCGTATTGCCAACCGCGTCAAGTGCGTCAGTCGACTTGCGGACTTCCGGCGGAAGTCCGGCCATTTCGGCGATGCCGCCGGCATTGTCGGTGACCGGACCGAAGGCATCAAGAGCCACGATCATGCCGGCAATGCCGAGCATGGCTGTCACAGCGATACCGGTGCCGAACAGGCCTGCCAGCTGGTAGGTCGAGATAATGCCGCCGACGATGACGATAGCCGGAAGTGCTGTCGATTCCAGCGACACGGCGAGCCCCTGGATGACGTTGGTGCCGTGGCCGCTGACGGAGGCCTGGGCGATGGAATTGACCGGGCGCTTGTTGGTGCCGGTATAGTACTCGGTGATGACAACAATCAGTGCGGTAACGACAAGACCGAGAATACCGCAGATGAACAGGTTGGTGCCGGTAATATCCTTGCCCTCGACGGTGCCGATGGAGCCCCAGCCGATGGTCAGAGATGTGGCAATGGCAAGACCGATGATCGACAACATGCCAGTGACGATCAGGCCCTTGTAGAGCGCCCCCATGATCGAGCCGTTCGCGCCAAGCTTGACGAAAAACGCACCGATGATCGAGGTGATGATGCAGGCACCGCAAATGGCTAGCGGATAGCTCATGACTAGGCTGAGATTGGCACCGCCGGCAAAGAAGATGGCGGCAAGAACCATGGTGGCGACGATCGAGACCGCATAGGTCTCGAACAGGTCGGCCGCCATGCCGGCGCAGTCGCCGACGTTGTCGCCGACGTTATCTGCGATGGTGGCGGGGTTGCGGGGATCGTCTTCCGGAATGCCGGCTTCAACCTTGCCGACGAGATCGCCGCCGACATCGGCCCCCTTGGTGAAAATGCCGCCGCCGAGACGGGCGAAGATCGAGATCAGCGATGCGCCGAAACCGAGCGACACCAAAGCGTCGATCACGTCACGCGAGCCCACTGCAAGCCCAAGGCCTGCCGTGAGGATAAGGTAGTAGATGGTGACGCCGAGCAGGGCGAGACCTGCAACCAGCATGCCGGTGATCGCACCGGACTTGAAAGCGATATCGAGACCTGCCGCAAGACTGACGGAGGACGCCTGCGCCGTGCGGACATTGGCGCGGACAGACACGTGCATGCCGATAAAACCGGCCATACCCGACAGAACTGCGCCGATCAGGAAGCCGATGGCGGCTGTCACGGAGAGAAGAACCCAGGCACCGACAAAGACGACGGCACCGACGATGGCAATGGTCATATATTGACGTGTGAGATAGGCCTGCGCCCCCTCGCGTATGAAGCCTGCAATCTCTTGCATGCGGGCATTGCCCTGATCGGCAGACAGCACCGATTGCGTCGCCCAGATGGCATAGACCACCGAAAGCAACCCGCATGCGATAACGCCCAGAAGTATGGTCATTTCGCAATTTCCTCCATTTAGCCTGCGGGCTCACTCCGTTCCGCCGGCCCCAAAAAAGCGCAGCAGACCAAGCCTCCTCTTCAAGCATGGGCCGCATACGTGGCTGCAGAGTGCTGTGGCGAATCGGGATCGTCAAGCCGCGAAAACCGGAAAAACCCACGTTTTTCGGTATGTTGGCGGCGACTTACAGGTGTGGAATACCGCTTTGGGAGATAAATCTCAGACTGTGCGCCGCCTTTCGGCGACAAACAGCGAAATAAGCAGCAAAAGGCAGAATGCCGTGACCGGCCAGACGGCCGCGCTCAGCATATCCCAGCCATAGGCGGTCAGCACCTTACCGGAACCGAAAGAGGCAAGTGCCACCGCGCTGAACAGGATGATATCGTGGAACCCCTGCACCTTGTCGGCTTCCTGGGGGCGGTAGCTTGAAGCGACAATGGCGGTCGAACCGATGAAACCAAAATTCCATCCGGCTCCAAGCAGGATCAGAGCGCCCCAGAAATTCCAGAGCTCAACTCCCGCATGGGCGACCAGCGCGCAGAGCATCAGAATGACCAGTCCGCAGGCGACCACCCTCTCCGCCCCATAACGGCTGACCAGCATTCCGGTGAAGAAGCTCGGCGCAAACATCGCCAGCACATGCCACTGGATGCCAAGCGTCGCCAGGTCCTGAGAGAAGCCGCAGCCAACGACCATGGCGATCGGCGCACCGGTCATCATGAAGGTCATCAGCGCATAGGTGGAGATGCCGCAGACCATGCCGGTGATGAAGCGCTGGTTCAGCACGATCTCGTGCAGCGGGCGGATGGGACCCATGGATACCGCGCCGGAGGCCGGACGCAGATCCGGCAGCCGCAGGAAGGCAAGGATGGCGATCGCCGCAAGGCAAGTGGGAACCAGCGCGATGAAAGCGCCGGCAAAGAACACTGGCGCCAACATATCCTTGGTCAGGATAACCAGTTGCGGCCCGAGCACGGCGGATATCACGCCGCCTGCAAGTATCCAGGAAATCGCGCGCGGCTTGTAGTGCCGGGGGGACGCATCGGCGGCGGCGAACCGCAGCTTCTGGGTAAAGCCACCGGCAATGCCTGAAATGCACAAGCCGAGCGCAAACAGCCAGAAGTCGCTTTGAAACAAAGCATAGGCGGCAACCAGACCACCGCCAGCACCGAGAAGAGCACCGACCATAAAGGCAGCCTTGCGGCCAAGCAATCGCGACATGGCGGCGACGAACACCGCTCCGAGCGCCACACCGACGTTGAAGCCGGTCAGTGGTGCTGTCGCCAGCGACTTGTCGTCACCCAGCAGCTGATAGCCGGCAACGCCGCCGACGGAAAAAACAATCGGTCCGATGGTGCCGAGAATGGCTTGAGCCGCCGTCAACAGATAGACATTGCGGCGGGCGCCGTGCAGTTCATGAACCATGCCCTGCACCTTGCCTGCCTGCCCTGTCATTGCGTGACCTTACTTCTTGACGTCGGTTCTGATAGTGCGGGCGATCCGGTCGAGCACGGCATTGACGAGCTTCGGTTCGTCCTGTTCGAAGAAGGCCTTGGCGATCTCGACATATTCGGTCACGATGACCGCAACCGGGACGTCCTTGCGTTCGCGCAGCTCGAACGTGCCGGCGCGCAGGATGGCGCGAACGGTCGAATCGAGACGCGACAGCGCCCAGTCGTCCTGAAGCGCAGTGCCGATCAGCGGATCGAGCAAACGCTGATCGCGTACGACGCCGGCAACGATCGAGCGAAACCACGAGGCATCCGCCTTCAGGTAGGTATCGCCGTCAATTTCCTGGCCGAGCCGGTGGGTTTCGTATTCTGCGACGATCTCGAGCACGCCAGTGCCGCCGACATCCATCTGGTAGAGCGCCTGAACGGCGGCAAGACGGGCTGCACCGCGCTGGTTTGCCTGCTTGATCGGCTGGTCGCCCGGCGGATTGGTAGGAATATCGCTCACTGTTCGCCGCCCAGCTTGACCTTCAGGTCAATCATGGTCAGCGCAGCGCGGGCTGCGAAGCCGCCCTTGTCGCCTTCGCTCTTTTTCGCACGGGCCCAAGCCTGCGCGTCGTTTTCGACGGTCAGGATGCCGTTGCCGATTGCAAGGCTCTCACTGACAGCAAGATCCATCAGCGCGCGCGAAGATTCGTTCGAGACGATGTCGAAGTGGTACGTTTCGCCGCGAATGACCATGCCGAGTGCGACGAAACCGTCATACTCGGTGGCGCCATTGTCGATGCCGTCGAGCGCCATGGCGATCGCCGCTGGGATTTCCAGCGCGCCAGGAACGGTCACGACGTCGTAGGTTACACCGGCATCCTTGAGCGCCGATGTGGCACCATCGAGCAAGGCGTCAGCCATATCGTCATAGAAACGCGCTTCCACAATCAGAATATGTGGTTTTTCGGTATCGGACATTAGTCACCTGTCTGAAATTGGGGGCCGGACATCTCCAGCGCAGGCGGCGGTCAAACCACGCTCTAGCCCCGTTGGCAAGCATTTTTCGCTGCAGGTCTGGATTTGGCGGGACGTTTGACCATCGCTACATGCGGAACACCTGAAATTGCCACCATCTTTTCAATCCGATGGCACCTCTGTACAAGTTTGCCCCAAGAGGAGAAAAACATGACACGGCCATCAAAACCTATCATCAATCCCGCCGAACTTGAACTGGAACATTGGCAGGAAGGCACATTCTTCGAATCCCGCGATGCGTCTTTCGGCGAAGATCTTGGCCTGACGGACCTCGGCATTGGCTATAGCGAACTGCCCCCGGGGAAATCAGGCTGCCCGTTCCACAATCACCATATCGAAGAAGAGCTGTTCATCATCATCAGCGGTGAAGGTGAATATCGCTTCGGCCCGGATCGTTACCCGGTAAAGCCCGGCGACGTGCTCGGCGCTCCCGCCGGTGGACCGGAGACCGCGCACCATCTGATCAATACCGGAACCGTCCCCCTCACCTATCTTTCCATTTCGGCCAATGCGAAGGCCGAAATCTGCGAATACCCGGATTCGGGCAAGTTCCTCGCCAAGTCGCGGGCCACCCCGGGCGGCAAGCCTGTCTTCCGCTTCCTCGGCCGGCAAGACAGTGCCGTCGATTATTGGGACGGCGAGCCGGGAATCTGATCGAATACCGCAATCATCATTTTAAACGGACTGAACAGCCCATGCACAGTGTTCCCACCATCGAAACCGAACGTCTGATCCTGCGCCCCTATCGCCGCGACGACTTTACCGCCTATGCCGCGCTTTTTGCCGATCCTGAAGTCACCCGCTTCGTCGGCGGCATCCCGTTTTCGCGCGAACAGGCCTGGACGCGTTTCCTGCGCCAGATCGGCATGTGGCACCATTTCGGCTTCGGCTTTCTGGTCTTGCAGGATCGCGAAACCGGCCAGTTCATCGGCGAAGCCGGCTTTCACGATCTGCACCGTGGCATCACCCCTTCGGTCGAAGGCACGATGGAAACCGGCTGGGCGCTCTCGCCCCGCTCGCATGGCCAGGGTCTCGCGACAGAGGCTGTCTCGGCGGCCTTGAAATGGGGCGATCAGCAATTTCCGTCAATGAAGAAGACCTGCATCATCGACATCGGCAACCTCGCTTCGCTGAGGGTAGCCTCCAAACTGCAGTTCAAGGAAACCGGCCGCACAACCTATCATGGGGCGAATGTGATTTTGCTGGAGCGCTGACGTGTCCGTAACGCTGTCTCAGCGGCAAAACAGTGTCGGCGTGTACATCGATCCGCTCCCGGTCATCCGGAGCGGATCGCGCGACGACGAATGGGGATGGTTTCTGGAAACTACTCGGCCTTCGCTACCGGAAACTCTGCCAGCCTGGCAGCGTAGCGCGCCATCGTGTCGACTTCGAAATTGACGAAATCACCCGCCTTGCGCTGTCCCCAGGTCGTCACGTCAAGCGAATGACGGATCAAAAGCACATCGAAATCCGTACCATTGACGGCATTGACCGTCAGGGATGTGCCATCCAGAGCGATGGAGCCCTTCGGGGCCACGAATTTTGCCAGATGTTCCGGCGCGCGCAGGCGAAAACGGGTCGCCTCACCTTCTGCCTCGACGGAGAGGATTTCTGCCTTGCCGTCGACGTGGCCGGAGACCAGATGGCCGCCCAGTTCATCACCGATCTTCAGCGAGCGTTCCAGATTGATCTTCTGGCTGGCCGTCCACGACGAAATCGTCGTCAGCCGCAACGCCTCTTCCCAGGCCTCGACCTCGAACCACCGGCCGTTGGCGCCCTCTTCTGGCAGGGTCGTGACCGTCAGGCAGACGCCGGAACATGCAATCGAGGCGCCGATGTCGATACCTTTGGGATCGTAAGCGGTTGCGATGCGCAGCTTGATGCCCTCGTCGAGGGGCGTGATGGTTTCGACGGTGCCGATATCGGTGATAATGCCGGTGAACATCAATGGGTTCTTTCGTATTCGTAGGTGTCGAGAAGGTCGTCGCCAAATGTGTCTGTTCGCCGATGGACGAATCCCACCGGAATCAGCTTCCGGTCAAGTGGGGATGGCACCCCCTCCTCGCCAAGAGTGAGCGGCGCAGTAAACAGAAGAATCCGGTCGACCAAACCGTCATTGAGAAATTGCTGTGCCGTGCGTGCGCCGCCTTCGACCAGAAGCGAGGACACCCCGCGCGTTGCCAGAGCCGCCAGCAAATCGGCCGGCGCCTTCTGGTCGCAGACCACGACCTCGACACCGGCCGCCTCCAGCGCATGCTGGCGCCCTAAAAAGGCAATCGAACCATCAGTCTCACCGGTCACGATCAGGACCGGAACGGCACGCGCCGTCTGTGCCAGCTTCGAGGTGACTGGCAGATTGAGATCACCGTCGATGACGATGCGCAACGGCGAGCGATGCTCAAGTCCGGGGATGCGGGCGGTCAATTCCGGATCGTCGGCAATCGCCGTACCGATGCCGACAAGGATAGCATCGGTCTCAGCCCGCAGCCGATGGACGATGTCCCGCGCCGGCGCGCCGGTGATGCTCACCTGCCCCTGCCCTTTGATGCCAATCATGCCATCGGCGGAAACGGCAAGCTTCAGAGTCACATACGGCCGGTTGTTGCGCTTACGCATGAGGTACCCCTCAAGCTCGCGCTCCCCCTCTTCTTCCAGCACACCGGTGACGACCTCGATGCCGGCATCACGCAGCATTTCCAGCCCATGTCCCGAAACGCGCTTATCCGGATCGACCACAGCGACGACGACACGGGCAATACCGGCTGCGATCAGCGCGCTCGCGCAGGGCGGCGTCTTGCCGTGGTGGGAACAGGGTTCGAGCGTCACATAAGCCGTAGCGCCACGCGCGGCCTCTCCGGCGGCGGCCAAGGCCTGCGTTTCCGCATGCGGCCTGCCGCTCTTTGCCGTGACGGCACTGCCGACGATTTTCGGGCCATCGCCATCATTGCGAACGATGACGCAGCCGACGGACGGGTTGGAGCCGGTAGCCCCGAGATGCTGGTGTGCGAGGCGCAGCGCCTCAGCCATAAACCGCTCGTCTTCCGCCATTTGCGCCATATCGATGCCCATCCCTCACCTTGCAAACGTCAAACGCCGCCCTATCGGGCGGCGCAGGTCTTGGCATCCATCAAGCGCCGGGGTCGCGCGCGATCTTGGCGCTGATCTCGGCGATTACCTTCTCGAAATCATCCGCGTGGGAGAAATCGCGATAGACCGAGGCATAGCGGACAAAGGCAACGTCATCGAGACTTTTCAAAGCCTCAAGCACCTGCAAGCCGATTTCCTCCGACGGAATTTCCGTTTCGCCGGAGCTTTCCAGCCGCCGGACGATGCCCGACACCGCACGTTCGATCCGGTCGCGATCGATCGGCCGCTTGCGCAGCGCGATCTCGAACGACCGCAACAGCTTGTCGCGGTCGAACGGCGCCTTGCGGCCGGTCTTCTTCAGGATCATCAGCTCTCTGAGCTGCACCCTTTCGAAGGTCGTGAAGCGGCCGCCGCAATCCGGGCAGATGCGCCGGCGGCGGATGGCGGCGCCGTCCTCTGCAGGACGGCTATCCTTCACCTGGCTGTCTTCCGATCCGCAATAGGGGCAGCGCATTCCGGCTCCTTGATGAGAGGCTTGGTATTACAGGTACGGGTACATCGGGAAACGGTCGGTCAACTTGACCACCTTTTCACGCACACCGGCCTCAACAGCAGCATTGCCCTCGTCGGAATTGGCGACCTTCAGGCCATCGAGCACGTCGACGATCAGGTTGCCGATTTCGCGGAAGTCAGCTTCCTTGAAGCCGCGCGTCGTGCCGGCCGGTGTGCCGAGGCGAACACCGGAGGTGACAAACGGCTTTTCCGGATCGAACGGGATACCGTTCTTGTTGCAGGTGATGTAGCCGCGGCCAAGCGCTGCTTCCGCCCGCTTGCCGGTGGCGTTCTTCTTGCGAAGGTCGACCAGCATCAGATGGTTGTCGGTGCCGCCGGAAACGATGTCGAGACCACCGGCAACCAGCGTTTCGGACAATGCCTTGGCGTTCTTGACGACCTGTGCCGCATAGTCCTGGAACTCAGGCTGCAGCGCCTCACCGAAGGCAACGGCCTTGGCGGCGATGATGTGCATCAGGGGACCGCCCTGAAGACCGGGGAAAACGGCCGAATTGAACTTCTTTGCCAGATCCTCGTCATTGGTGAGGATGACACCGCCGCGCGGGCCGCGCAGCGACTTGTGCGTCGTGGTGGTCGCAACATGGCAATGCGGGAACGGCGACGGATGCTGGTTACCAGCAACGAGACCGGCAATGTGGGCCATGTCGACCATCAGGTAAGCACCGACTTCGTCGGCGATCTCGCGGAAACGCTTCCAGTCCCAGATACGGGAGTATGCCGTGCCGCCGGCGATGATCAGCTTCGGCTTGTGCGTGCGGGCCTTTTCGGCAACCGCGTCCATGTCGAGCAGGTTGTCGCCTTCGCGTACGCCGTAGGAAACGACGTTGAACCACTTGCCGGACATGTTGACCGGCGAACCGTGCGTCAGGTGACCGCCCGAATTGAGGTCGAGCCCCATGAACGTGTCGCCGGGCTGCAGCAGCGCCAGGAACACGGCCTGGTTCATCTGCGAGCCGGAGTTCGGCTGAACGTTGGCGAAGTTGACGCCAAACAGCTTCTTGGCGCGCTCTATGGCCAGTTCTTCAGCGATGTCGACGAACTGGCAGCCGCCGTAATAGCGCTTGCCCGGATAGCCTTCGGCATACTTGTTCGTCATGATCGAGCCCTGCGCTTCCAGAACGGCGCGCGAGACGATGTTTTCAGAGGCGATCAATTCGATCTCGTGGCGCTGGCGGCCCAGCTCCTTGCCAATCGCACCGAAAATCTCCGGGTCGGTATCGGCAAGCGTACGGGTGAAGAAAACATCGGGGTTGACGAGGGAAGCGCTCATTCTCAAAGCTCCTTAAGAGGCGGTGGCACGGTGTTTACCGTCCTCGCATGGCAAGGGCAATACGGGCTGTGCGATTTGCGCCATTTCCCCCATTTGCCGCGCCTCAGATACGACAGCGATCGGAAACGAAAAAGGCCGCCTTTGGGCGGCCTTCGCTGAGAAAATGCTGGCGGACTTATTGCGGCAGGTTGTCGCGCTCGACCGAACCGGCGGCTTGCTCGACACCGGTGGTGGTCTGCAGCGCCAATTCCTGCTCGCCGTCCATCTCGTAGATGTCGTCGCGGAACTGTACGATGCCGTCGGTGGCAGCCCAGGCTGTAATGTACTTGAAATAGACTGGAACTTCGACTGCCAGCTTGATGGGCGAGTTCTGGCCGGCACGGATCGTCGCCTCGATCTGCTGACGCGACCAGCCGGGCGTGTCACGCAGCAGCCAGGTTGTCAGGTCGCGCACGTTCTGGACGCGTACGCAGCCGGACGATTCGAAACGGGCGAGCTTGTTGAACAGGCCCTGCTGCGGCGTGTCGTGCATGTATTCGTTGTTCGGGTTGTGGAAGTTGATCTTCGTCGAAGCCATGGCGTTGGTCTTGCCCGGATCCTGGCGGAACGTCAGGTTCGGTGCCTTCTCGGCATTCCAGTCGATCGTTTCCGGAGAAACCTCGTTGCCCTTGCCGTCGATCAGGCGGATGGAATTCTTCTTCAGATATTCCGGATCCTTGCGCATCAAAGGAACGATGTCCTTCTCGACGATCGAGCGCGGAGATGTCCAATACGGATTGAGGATAACCTCGTAGATCTTCGAGTTGATAATGTGCGTCTGGCGGCTGATACGGCCAACAACGGCCGTGTGACGTGTCGCGACGCGGCCATTTTCAACGGCCTCGATATAGGCTGCCGGAATATTGACCAGCACATAGCGCTCGCCAAGATCGCCCGACATCGACTGCAGGCGCACGATGTTGGTGTTCAACTGACCGAGGCGCACATCCGCAGCAATGTTCAGTGCCTTGACCGAATATTCGCCAAGCACGCCGTCGGCCGGAAGGCCGTGACGGGCCTGGAAGCGCTTGACCGCGCCATCGACATAGCTGTCGAAAGAATTGGAGATACCGGCCGAGCGCGGAAGGTCACCCGAAATGATCAGGCGCTGGCGGAGCGCCTGCACCGACGGATCGGAGACGCCCATTTCCAAGCGAACCGACGAATTGACCTGCGGCCAGCCGCCGGCCGAAACGATCTGCTGGTACTGGCCAACGGCGTTCTGGGTATTGGCAAGCGTGTCCATGCCAAAGATCGGCGTGTTGGATACGACGGCCGTTGCGCTACGCGAAGCCTTGGCGTCGAACTGATCGTCCCAGGCGCCGCGGCGCGGTGCATTGATGATTTCGTCGAGCGCGTCCTGCGCAAATGCGCCGCCGGCGAATGTTGCAGCGCCGAAAGCCGCCGCCGAAGCAAGGAAGCCACGACGCGAAAGTGCATCAATTCCGGGTTTTTTCGACATAATTCCTACCATCCAATGCTGCTACGCAAAACGCAGAGCTATCACGAACACGGTTAACAAACGTAAACTATACTTGCAGGTCCCTGCCCGCCGTTCACATTTGTGAGATCACGAACGCAACTTGCGGCCAGTCGCCCATCGGCAACAGAAGCAACGCAGAACCCGCATTCTCGTGCATCGTCGCTGTCACAGTAATATGGCCAATTCGTGTCACTTTGCGTCCACCCTAACCAATGAATGGATCAAGATCCGATGGCACGGAGTTTGGGCAACACCATAGGTTCCTTCACCCCGCGATCAACGAAATCCTCCATGCAACGGTGGGTCGCCGCCGCGCAACCGGCCACACCAAAATTCAACTTTTAAGTTTAAATTTATTTGCAACACATACTTTACGTTGAAAAACGAATGTGAGTTAATAAGCCCTAAATCACATGCCTTTGCTTTCCGGGGGAGATGCAAAATGGTTCTGGCTTTTCGGCTCTATGGCAATTTTCACTGGCCACCGCATCCGGACATCGGCAAGCTGTCCGACAATACGCGCGACGGCGTCGTCGAAATCCACTACCTCGAAAAGGAAACAGCAGGAACCTTCCGGCCTGTGCTGCGCTGGACTCCGCGCGAAAATTTTTTGCCGTCGAGCCCACTCCCGAAAGTCGAGCACACCCTGTTCGATTTCACCGTTGAAGACGCCGTTGCTCAGTTCAAACCCGACGAAGACAATGCGATCTGGATCGATGCCGGAAAATACACCGCCAACACTGACTGGCTGGCATTTCGTGGGGCATTTCTGATCGACCAATACAGGGCGGCCGATCCGAAACAGGAAGCAGCGCTCGATCTGCGGTGGCCGCTGGTCCGGTCCTGCTCCTATGCACCCGGCCACAAGGTCTTCTCCGGGCTGGATGTCGGCCGACGCCATGGCCCGCGTTATTGCGTGAACCTGCATTTGCCCTTGCCGGTGCGGCGCTCGACGCTGCTGTCGGGCAGTAACGTCGATCCGAGCGCGTTTCCGTTCTGCGCGGTCTACGAGCCCGGCAAAAAAAGCCCCTTCAACACGATTCTCAATTTTACCACGCTCGTCGGC
Organism: Rhizobium sp. PL01; assembly: GCF_033447125.1. Classification (NCBI taxonomy): domain Bacteria; kingdom Pseudomonadati; phylum Pseudomonadota; class Alphaproteobacteria; order Hyphomicrobiales; family Rhizobiaceae; genus Rhizobium; species Rhizobium sp. PL01. The sequence continues at coordinate 154,225 of NZ_JAWQUM010000014.1, forward strand.
GGCTGGATTGAAGGCGATTCCGTCGACACATCAGTCAAGCCAGTATCCAAGACCTCCTTCGTGTTCAGTGATGCCAAATACCCGAGCGGAGCGTCCCTCGGATCATTCGGATTTTCGGCTCGTGGAACCCCCTCCCAAGGCGGTTTTGCCATTTACGGCGGCGCGCAAAAATCAACAACGATCAATGCTGCAGAATTCTGGCCCGCAAACGCCCGGCCGTTCATGCAGGATATCCTCGGCCGCTTTGGCTTTTCGATCGATCCTTCTTCTGCCGAATGGCCAACCCTGAAAACCGGGGACACGACCGCCGAACGCAGCCTCCGCTTTGTAAAAGAAGGATCCGACGCGAGAAAACCGGCCTTCATCTATCGTATCGCCATCTCGGCAGGTAAGGGCGCGCCAAGCTCCGCCGACGATATCAAGAAGAGCGGCAATGTCCTCAGCCTTCGGCTTTCGAAGGAAACCGGCGGATGGATCAAGACCGCCGATGCGCTGTATGTCGATTGCAAACTGACATGGGACATAGCCGATCACGCCCCCCTCCACGGACGGGACATGTGGAACGACGACGCTCAACGCTGGTCGCCGAGAATACATCTCAGTTTTCACTGGAAGAACGAGATCCCAACCGGTGAAAATCTTGGCGGTAGCCCGGCGACTGTCGGAGACCTCGATTTCGGACTGTTACGCCATGCGGCCCATACGTTCAGGCAAACACGCGAGGCGCTGAAGCCGGCCGAGGCCGGGCAACCGCGCTCCATTCTTCCGGACCTTCAGGCGGATGGTGAGCAGACCGTCAGGTTCACCCTCAACAGCTCTCCGATGCGGGTTTCATCAAGAACGGGAGTAAGACAGAGGCCGATACCGGGCTGATTACCTGGGGGCGGCCGCCGGGAACAGGAGCAGCAGAAACACCCTTCATCCGGCCACGCCTGCGGCTCTCACTCGCCCGGCTGAGCGACCTCATCCAGGGCTCGGACGACACGGCAGGGCTTGGGGACAACACGCTCAAGCTGATCGCCACAAACCTGACCTTCTTCAACGAACAGACGCCCTCCACGAAAGTCAATCTGGTTCTGTCCTGCGATGATAGCTGGACGACGGCGCGAAGCAACGAAATCGCCGATGGCGAGCCCTTTTTTGCGTCCTATGTCGTGGAAGTCCTGCCACCGCGCAAGGCATGGTCCGGACGGCTTTCGTCGTTAAGGTTCGATCTGAGCCCGGTCGAAGGATCGCTGCCGGCACGACCCGACGAACTGACCCGAACCTACCTGCGCGCCGGTGGCCCGGGTACACGCGAAGCAATGGGCGATGGCGCTCCTCCCGTCAGCCTGGCATCGGGCCGGATCGCCGCCTCGATCCACCTCGTTCTGGCCGTCACCGACGTCAAGCCGGTCAGCGTCGATGTTTCACGAGGGGACCGGTCGGGGCGTCCAGCACCGCTTCTCATCCCCCATAATGCCGCCACCGGCACAGAAGGCAGTCCGTCCGGCTACCGGTATTGGCTGAGTGTCAGCGAAACCGTCGCGCCAACCCTGGACCGGTGGATTGAGGCCGATATCTACGAAAGCGCGCCGGACGCCGGTGAAAAGAGCTATGTCGTGCTGTCGCAGGAGCCCTTCTCGCTGTTTCGCTACAGCCATAGGCCCATCAGCGACCTCGGCGATGTCGGCTCGGCATCAGTCGCCTATTACTCCGGCGACGACCGGATTTGGCAATACCGCAAGGTTGCCGATCACTACCATTACATCCTGCCGCCGCAAGCCGTCGGCGAGAGTGCCGACAAACCGCGCCGTCTGGAAATCCACGACCTCAACAGCCCCAACACGAAGGACCCGTCCGATGCGTGGCGACCCTATATCGAGGGATCAGAAGCCAGCCTGAAACGCCGGGCGGTGGAGTTTCGTCTGACCCCGTCAACCGAATTCTGGATTCGCCCGAGCGATGTCGAGCGCGGCTATTTCATGCCGGAATCCAGCAGCCACGACATTTTCCGCCAGCGCGGCGAATATGGTCTGGGTGCTGCGCTGGCCTTCCTGCGCGGCGAATTTCTCTACGGACTTTCGGTCGGGATCGATGTCTCAAAGGGAGATGCGATATCCCGCCAAGCGCGTGTCGCAGAGATTGAAGCATTGACCGGCCGGATGACTGGCCCGGCCCGGGATGTCGATGCCGTCAATGACCTCACGGCACGGTGGAATGCGCTAGCGCGCGCAGTCGCCCGGCGGCCGGAACGGCTGGAAATCTGGGCACGCGATCCAGACTCGACCATCGACTTCACCCCGGCCCGGTTTGCCGGTGGTGTCACCTACGCTTTGCGCGGCACAGCGCTTCATCGGCCGCCTTTGGCGAAGCTCGAAAAGCCTCATGATCATGGGCTTTGGCCAAGGGTCGGCCGACCCACACCGGTCACCGGAGATATGGACGAGACAAGCAGGCAGGATCGCAGCACGCCGCGCAGCCATCCGCAGGGTCTGAGCGGCGGCGCCCTGTGGCCGGTGGAATCAATAAACCTTTTCAACTACCTGCTGGAGAGACCTGAATCGAGCGGCGGTACGATCGAAGCCATCGCCCTATCGCCGAGCGGCGGCGATGCGACGCAGAACGCCGCCTTCCTCGGCGGCATCGTCACCATCATCAGCGAGACCCGCAACGGCCATGTTGAGCGGCAGAAGGTGGAAGTGCTCGGCCGCATCGGCGCCTTCTGGCACCGGGCCAAGCATGTCGTCGTCTACGAGCGCACCGTCAACGCGTCTGCGCAGTTCGCGCCCAAGTTTGACGAGGACGAGCACCGTACCCGCTCGCGCCGGCCGATCCTGCGCAAGGTCCGGGAGTATATCGAACTTCTGGAGCCAGAGCGCAGCTATCCGGATTTTGCGGAAGCAGCACCACGTTCTGCCGGCTTCCTGGAGCGGCTGCGCTTCAACTCCAAAATCATCAATGTCGACAGCGCGTGGGGCAGCGAGGTCGGTGACTTCGGCTGGAAAATTCCGCTGTGGAACATGATGAGCGCCCGTGAGCGCCCTCAGGTCTATCCGATGCCGGACATTGCCTTTGTCAGCACGGCCGAGGGCGACGGCGACAATCCTGTGGTTTCTCAGGAATGCCTCGATACCGACAACCTGTTCTTCTTCTCCGATTTCAAAGCAGAGACCAGCAACACCAATGCCTGGCGGCCGTATCTCGATATCGACTATGCCAACATGCCCGTTGCCATGGCAATTGCCGCCAGCGCCGATCCAAAGCCCGTGGATTCGCCCAACGCCGGCCATCGCCGCCGCGCGGTAAGCCGCGTCCTGCCTGGCGTGCGGCGCTTCACCTGGCGGCTGGCGCCTGCCGCCCAAAAGACCACGATCAATGCACGCCGCGCTGGAAAGCCTGTTTATGTCGGGCTCGACAGCGTCAGCTTCATGCGCGCCGTTCACACCGCCACGGCACAAAAGACATTGCCGCAGGATTTGACCGACGTGACGGGAAACGCCGGGATCCTGCGCGATGATGTGGAGGAGCTGGGAGCGATCAAGGCTTTGGAGTATTGGCAGGCCGATGGAACCGGGGGCCTTCCAGCCACCGCCGATTACTCTGCCGCGATCGGCCAGCTGGTCGAGCGGATCAGAAACAAGGACAGTGCCGGAGTCGAGGCCGCGCTGAAAGTCCTCGATAGCCGGTGGACATTGGGCGGTCTCGTTGAAACCCTCAAGAAGGAAATCCCGCTAGCCGCCGGCGGTGGCGCGAGCGTGTTTGCCAAGCTCAAGCTGTACGCCGGAACTCCGGGCGATGGTGAAAGACACTGCGCGAGGCTGAAATCCGATGCGGCGGGGATGATCAGGCGCAAGGAGATGCTGCTTGCCACCGCCATTTCCGACTGGGTGGCAGATATCGACCGAAATTTGCCGGCGCTTGTCATCGATGGAAAGCCGCTCACGACGAAGACGCAGGCGATCGAGGGGCTGACCGGCCTGCTTGTTTCCCATCTGCGCCCAATCTTCGCTAACGCGTCTCAGGATGTCGGCAATGCCGGGCAAAGTGCCGAAAAAGCCAAATCCATCCTTGCCGGTATCGATATGGAGATCGAAGCGATCCATGCCCGCGCCCGGCAGCGGCTCGAACAGTTCTCGGCCGGTTACGACCGGGAAAAGCCTTGGTCGGCGGAACGGCGCCGCGCGTTCTGTTCCGGCCTACAGGCCTGCGTCAGCAACATCGCCGGCGATATCGCGGCAGCCGTGGACGAGGCCCGCCAACGCTTTGCCGCCGAACTGTCTGGCGCAGGCCAGGCGATCGGTGGCCACCTGTCAAAATCACTGCGCAAGCTTACCGGTACCCCTCAAAGCACGCTTGCAGGTGCCGGAACGGTAGCGGACAGCATGTCCCTGCTGTTCGACCAACTGACCAAAGCGGTCAACGCCCTGTCTGCGAACGCAGGAACAGGCCAGCTAGATGTCACCATAGCCACCATCACCACGATCAACGGACAGATCAAAGCCGAGCCGGGCATCAGCCAAAAACTGCGGGACGATGCCATCAATGCGCTCGACGCGCTGCTCACGGCCGCCAATCATGCAAAGTCACGGATCACGGAAATCCGCGCACGACTGGCCAAAGCAAACGCACTGACGGACGAAACGGTCGGCGACTTTGCTGCCGTCATCGCCGGTCTGATCGCCGAAGTGTCGGCTCTCGTCAAAACGCTTTCCGACAAAACCGACGACATTGCGCTCATTGCAAAAGCCTTTTCCGATGAGGGTTTCGATGCCATCGCGACGGCTTTTTCCACGTTGTGGCCCGATATTGCCAAAACTGTGGGTCTGGTATCGAAATGGCTCGACGATGACCTGTTGAAGATGACCCAACCGGTCGATTTCCTAGTTGCGTCAACTGCCAAACGCCTGAACTTGGCGATTGCCGCCGTTGCTGGAAACCTGCACGACACCATGGCAGCGGCCGGGTCTTTCATCGCCGACGTCGAGAATGGGTTCAAAGCGGCCCAGCAAGCGCTTGCACCGGGGAAGCTTCTCGAAACCGTCGTGGGCGAAAAAGCGATCAAGCCGGCACTGGTTCTGCTGCTCGCCCCCATAGAGGAAGACCTTTCGACAAGGCCCGGCGCCTTGACGGCAATCCACGACCGGTTGACCGAATTAAGCACCGCTGTTGTCACGATTGTCCGCACGATTACTGCTGACACGCTGGGTGCTCTCGAAGAGGTCACCGCAGCCTGCCAGGCCGTGGTTGAAGGCGTCGATGATGCGAAGGCCTATCTGTCCCAATTTTCAACGGGCTTCAGTTCGTATATCGGCGGCAAGCTGGACGCTGTTCAGGCGCAGTATGCACCGCTCGTCGATAGCATCACCCAGTCGCTCGAGGAATTGAGTTCCAAGGCGGATACGCTCATCTCGGCCGTCAACGCCTTCGATTGTTCGCTGCGCAGCCTGCACAACAATCTGTCCCGCTCGGTGGAAACCGCGCGGATGTATGGCGACCGCGTGTTTGACGCTGCCAGCCAGCTAACCAATGGCGATGCCATGGCGTTGCCATCCAATCTTCTCAAACTTTACTCGGCGGTCAGCTCTGCACCCGAGATCGCTGCGTTGAAAGCCGATATCGACCGAATCCGCTCCGGTTTCGACGATGTCACCGATATCATCGACACCACCGAGGCGAGCGCCCTGTTCAACCGGTTCGGTGACGAGTTGAAGGCGCTCGGCCTCGACATGCCGTTCGACAAGATCACCGACCGGCTTCAGCTGAAGGACCTGAAACTCAAGAACTTTGCCGGGATGGACCTTGAACATCTTTTTCAGGGCCAGCCAATGGGGGCCGAGCTCTGCGAGGGCGTGCGGGTCAGCCATGATTTCGACAAGGCCCAGGCCCGTGCCTGGGTGCAGATCGATATCGACGCCCGGATCCGTGGACGCCGGACACTCTTCTCCCTCGGCGTCTTTCTGGTCGACTTCGTCGACATGCACCTGACCGGGCGGGTCAGGCTGGAAGCATCCAAAGACGAGGACAGGATCAGCCAAACAGGCTTCAGCCGCATCGAGACCACGATCGATCTCATCGCCGGCGGCCAGTCCATCGTGAAGTTCGAACAGTTCGGCCTGAATTTCACCCGTGAAAAGGGCCTCAACGTCGAATTCGACCCGAAGAACATCCGTCTCAACCCCGCCTTCAAGTTCATCCAGGATTTCCTGTCGACGCTGTTTCCGGACGAGGCGGGCGGCCTGAAGATCGTCAAGCAGGACAATATCCCCGTCGGTATCGAACATGATTTCGTCGTCCCGCCGATGACGTTCAATGCTGGCACCAGCGGCGTCTGCAACCTTTGCATCGAGAACCACTTCAAGCTGCTCGCCTTTCCGGACTTCCTTTTGGCCAACCGCTTCAACCTGTCGACCATCGAGCGGCCATTCATCTTCTCCATCTTCGTCATCGGCGGCACGGGCTATATCCAGATCGACGCGGAATACCGGCCGTTCGACAGCCAATTGATGGTCAGCGTCGAGGCAGGAGCCGGCGGTTCAGCGGCCCTTGCCTTCGCGGTCGGTCCCTTTGTCGGCCAGGTGTTCATCACGCTTTCCGGCGTCATGACCTATCGCAAGATGATCGGAAAATCCGGCGGCGGGCTATCGTTGGCGGTGGTGGTGGTCATTGCCGGTCAGGTGGAAGTTTGCGGCATGGTGTCGGTCGGCATCACGCTGATGCTGCGTCTGAGCTACCGCGACAACGGACAGGTCGATGGCCAGGGCAGTCTGGCAGTCAGCATCCGCATCTCCCGCTTCTTCACGATCAACGCGCACGCCAATGTCAATTACACGCTTCGCGGCGGCAAATCGGAGACTTCGGTCAGCAGCGGCGTCAGCGGCGAGGTCAACGACGCCAAACTCAAAGAGAAGATTGACAAAGCCAAACAGGCCGTCGAGCAACTTCAGAAGGCGAGCAACTAGTCATGACGCTGAAGCCCTCCATCATCCACTGCCTCTTTGACGCCGAGCCAGACACATTTCATCCGGCCGACCCGGCCTTGAAAACCCTCGCCGTCAATCTCGGCTTTGAATGCCGCACCGATATCCCTTGCAGCGCCATTGTTGCGGCGGCGAACGGCGCTCAACAGAAACAGGATGAACTCAAGACGGATGAAACCGCAGCGAGAGACATGTTCGCCCAATTCGCCGTAGCCGCTCAACAGGTCCAGTTCCACCTTTACCACGCAAATCTGGACGTGCCGGCGATCTGCTCCCTCGACTACATCGGCACCATCACCCAACAGATATCCGATAGCAAAGCGCCTGATGCCGCTGAGGATATTTCTGTATGGCTCGAAAAGTCGGCACCGCCGGGAACCCCTATACGCCATTACTGGACGACGCCCGATGCCGTCGATGCAGACACACCGATAGAGGCGACCACAGCACCCGCCACCTACCGGCTGCGCGCCGCGCATGCCTGGAACGCACCGGTGGCACACCGGCTTTGGCTCACCCATATCCTGCAGATCGAGGGGATCGCCGACGGTAAGATTTACGTCGTACTGCCGTCTTTCGCCGGACCTGTTCCGCCACCCATACTGACCGGAACGCAGCAAGGCGCGCTGTGGGATTTCGCCTATGACGCCGGCGGCGGCCTTGGCCAAACGATCGGCCGGACAGAAACCCTCGAAGCGCCGACCGCCTTTACGATCATCCCGCAGGATATCAACGGGTTTCTGACTGCTGACGGCTATCTCAAAGTCGATCCGGAAGCCGAAAGCCTCTGGCGCATTACCCAATGGTTCGAAGCACGCGCCGCTTCACTGATGGCACCGGCCATGGCACTCGCTGGGCCAGGCGCCGGTGGAGGTTCGAAGGACGACGCAGACTTCGAGGCCTTGTTTCAATGGCATTACGGCAGCGAGAAGCCCCCCATCCTCACCATCCTCGCGCCCGCCGCCGCATGGTTGACCGTCGCCAGCCTCGGTGCCGCACTCGACCCCATCATTATCGGCCTGATGAAACCGGTGTCGGGCAGCAGGGCAATGGGCGATATCCTTGCGCCGTTGATCCTCAACCTTTTCGAGCGTTATCAGAAAGATCTCGCCGGGACCTTCGCATTGCCGGAAGACAGCTATGCCTTTGCCAAACTTACCGGCCTTCTGCGCAACACTTTGTCGCTACACAACCCACTAATGCGTACGGCAGCCGATATGGCCGATGCCGATGTGCGCGCCGCGTTCTGCGAAAGCCTGAAACGGGTTCACGGCTTGCAGCCCACCGGGCCGGAAACACCGCTTGAACTCCAGCTTCTCAACCTGCTCCTGGCCTCATTCGCCAGCGGCACAGCTGTCTCCCGCGATGAAAAGCTGCGGCGAGACATCAACGGCAATGGACAGGCGATCCTGCGCCGGGCGTTGGCGGACGCCGAGCAGCGGTTACAGGATGAAGCAGGCGCCGAGACGGCGATCATCCGACTGCTCGAAGCGACCGAAAAATCAGAAGACGGCGGCAAAACACGAACCGGGCTGCCGGCCCTGTTTGCCGGTGCCTACGCAGAAAGCGTCGGACGCCCCGGCGATGCAGCGCTGCTGAACGCAGTCGCCGCGTCCTTCGCTTCGGCCTGGCGCTCCTATCGCATTCTGCTTGATGGCCCATTCAACGGTGCCGAAGCCGTGCGGCGCGATGCAGCAAGCGAATTCACCAAGGCTTTGCTCCGGTTTGTCGAGGAGCACAAACAGACGGGGCTCCCGTCAGTTCAGCAGTTGATCACCATAGCCACCGGCACCGACTATTTTGCCGAGCGCTTGCTGCGGCCGGATGCCGATCCAAAGAACTCGCAACCGTTTTCCAGCTGCTTCCATGTCATCGCGGATTGCCTCGTCAGAGTTCCGTTTCCCGGCGTTTGGCCGGACGGCATCACCCCGGTGACACCAGCACAGCTTCTGCCCTTCTTCCGAGCAAGCTACCGGGCGTCGCTTGCGCCGATGGCGGAGCTGGCCACCCCTTCCAGCCGCTTCATTCCCGATCACGCACCATCGCCGCTGCCGATCCAGATCGCGGCCAATATCGATGGTGAAGAAATCGATGCGTTTTCCAGCCATTTCAATGGGATTGCGGTGGCCATCCGCCGGATCGATACCGGGACGGGAACCGACCCCTGGGCGCATGCGAGCCTCGCCGAACTGACATGGCCCTTGCCGCCGAAGGCAAGCAATGACCAAGCAGAACCGACCATCCCAGCCGCACTTCATCCGCTGCTTCCTGCGACAAGCGACGGGCGCGGCCCGATGTTCATCCACTATGAAGGTCTGCCGTTCGCAGCGACAACATTCCGCAACACGGCGGCGCAAGCGATCGTCTCGACACCTGAAGCCTATGCATCATTTTACGGATATGGCGCCCACAATGCCAAACTGTCCGGCTTTGCCGCAGTCCCGCGCCTGGCCTATGGCCGGGACTTCGAAAGCTTCAGCTTCGTCACAACCAATGCCGGCTCCTTACCGCTGGCACTGCAGGCGGACCTACCCTGGATGCCGAAGGCGGATTTCGGGCCTCCGGCCGCTGGTGGCAAGCCGGATCCGACGCTGGTCACCACGACGTCCAATCAGCGCCGCACCGCCATCGGCCAGATGGCCGTCAACGAGATACCTGCAGCCAGCGGTCCCCGCCGGATCGCCGTGCCGATAGACGGCGTGGTTCCGCTGGCCGATGACTATCCGCGCACCGTCATCGCCGCGTTTGCCGGCAGTCCCGGTGTCCGCGACATTTTTCGAGACCGCGATGGCGGCGGTACCCTCGCGATCCCAACACTGATCAGCAAGCCGATAGATTACCGGGTCAGCGGCACGATCATCACCGGCAAGCCGGCAAGGCTCGTTGTCCGGCTTTTCGATGCCGCACCGGTGGGGCCGGATGACGACGGTATTGCCGAGGCCACATTGATCTTCCCGGAATAGTTCGATTTCAGCGCCATCGACACAATCGTCTTTTCGCTGAGATCGCTAAAGGCAGGTACGCCGGCGCAACAGCGGCAAATCACCATCGACTGCGGCAAGGCCACCACTAAGGCAGTGTTGACCACGGCGAAGGATATCACTGCCGGCTGGATACGGCTGACAGTCGAATCCGACGATGCGTCCTCTCTCAGCTTTGCCGTCACGGAGGATATCAAACCACATGACGTTGGCGCCCCATTGCTGTTGCTGGCTCCCAACGAAACGCCGTGGAAGGAACCATTGCGCCGCGGCGTGACCGTTCAGGTGGATACACCACGCGTCGGTTATCTCGATTTCGAGCGGTGGTTCGCCAATCCCAGCCTGCGCGACGCGGTCTTGGACGCGACATCGGCTGAAAATCTGCGGCGGGCCCTCCTGACCGCCTATGTCCTGCGCGATGCCGACGAAAGCCTGTCGCGCGCGCTCGACCGCCTGCCCGACCCCGCCTTCGAAGCCGTGCGCCTGGAACTGGCCGTGTCCGATCAGCTCCACGACGGTTCTCACGCTGCTCAGGCTCTTGTGCTGCCGTTCGGCTTCAACCAGACGATGGCAACAATTCTCGACACTCTGGCCACCCACGGAAAGGAGCAATGGAGTCCGCAGGCTCTGCATGCCAAGTTGTTTACCCCGATCGAACGCGCCTTCCGGTTCTCGATCGACATCGCATCAGATGCCTGGGGGCTATCGAAAGCGATAGGATTACAGGCCAGCATTCCGGCCGGAACCATTGCCCGGCTGTCAATGGACGTGCTGGTTCCCTCGGGATATTTTGAGGCATCAGGCACACATCCCGCCGTCTTTCATGCAGGATTGAAGCAGCATGCAGCGCGGCAAATCGCGCGCCCTGGCTCCAAGGAGCCATTTTACGCCTATCCTTCCGCAGCGATCCGGATCGAAACCATGCTGGATGGCATGCACGCGCTCGATACAGGAAAGGATGGGGAACGCGGCAAGCCCGCCATCCAGCTTGCCGCCGACATGATCGCCGTACGGCCGATCGATCGATCCCGGCGGTACGATTTGCAAACACGGGCCGAACTACCCGGCATCGACCAACAAAGCCGCGCTCTGCAGTGGCGGCTTCTCAGCGAAATCGATGTGACGACCCAGCGCTGGCGCCCGAGCGGCCGACCGATCTACAATCACATTGCACCGCTGGATTTTCGCGACGAGGATGCGTTTTCTCATCAACCGCAATCTGCAACGTTCGCCATGCCGCTCAAAGAAGTGCCGACGAGGGAATCCGGCATGGAACCTCAATACCCCCTCTCCCGCTTCGAGCAGGAAGCGTTTTTCAACCGCCCCAATATCGATTCCCAGACAGTGACGCAGCGCCTGCTGCCGCTGCCGGCAGTGACGCTCCTTGAGCAGCATTTCTGGGATGCGCCGTCCGCGACCTATTTCCGCCACCGCTTCACCTTGCGCTCCCGCTATGCCGGTGCTCTGAAGGACATCGCCAACCGCGAGGTCAAGGCGTGGATCACCGACAGAAGACTCCGCACCCGGGCTGCGGAGGCGTGGACCCTGCGCGTCGCCATGCTGGCGGATCTTTCGCGTCTGCTTCTGACCCGGCCCCAGCAACGCGCCCTCATACCCCTGACCAGCGCGCCCCGTGATGACGCCCAGTTGCCGGGCGCACCGCCGGTGCTTGCCATTCTGCAGGAGCCGCCTTTTTCGCGCGGCGGTCTGGCCGACCGGGTGGTCGCCGAGATCAAAACCGGCTTCGGTTACGGCTTTGCCAAAGACGATACGCCCGTTGAAATCCTCGATTCGCGCAAGGAGATCGGCCCTGATCCGCGCCTCAGCTACCATGCCATCGATGAAAAAGCCGCCCTCGGACTGGCGCTCAACGCAGAAGGTCCGATGGGACTGACCTTCGACGCAGTCAATGCGCCAGCGCCCGCCTTTGCCAATTCGATGTTCTCGCTCTCGCCGGTCAGCCTGAACGGCATCGAGCAGAACCTTGAGGAGCATTTCCTCGGCATCTCGATGCGTCGCTATATCGACCCGAACTGGACGATCGAGAACAGAGCCCAAAACCTGTCGGAGCTCGATGCCGGGCGATGCTGGTGGATCGACAGCGACATCGCGCTTACACCAACAAGCCTGCTCAGCTACATGGCTGATGGCGTTGACGTGCCAGTGCTTGCGCTCGACATCGACGGCGATGACTTTGTCATCAAGACCAGCAAAGCGGCTGTCGATGGCGGCAACGCTAGTTCAAATGAAAAAGATGTCGACAGCGCCCGCTGGAACCGCACGTTTTCCGATCGTCTGGCAATTCTTCACCAGCCCATCGCCCCCGATCGTTATTCGGCATCGGTGTTCGTTTTGCCTAACGAAGAACAGGGCAATGTCGCGCTTGGCCGCAGCAACGCCCCGCTTCTCGTCTGCAATATCGAATGGGGCCTGCCGAAAGAGACAAACCCCATCGCGCTGCCCCTGAAAGCCCTTGGCGTGAAGGCGCGTTCAACCATGGCCAGCGCACCGACCTTTCTCGCCTGGACACGCACCGCCCGCAACTTCGACACCGTACACACGCCGCTAGGCGCCTCTCCAGCGCAACAGCAAGTGCCGATACGCGAGCTTCTTGCCAAACTCGACACGACAACATCGATGCTGAGCTTCGATCGCAGCGGCATAGGGGAGCGCACCTGGCTCTGCGGCTCGACCTTTGCAAAACCGTTTCCGCTGCATGTGCAGCGGCATCTCGCCGTCTTGACCACCGGTTACCTGCAGGAGCCCGGCCGCCCGGTCGAGCAATACAGCCGCTCTGCACTGCTTGTCGGTAAATCGTCGGCGGCACTGACCGGGATAACGGGCGAACAGGAGGATTGCGTCCGTATCATCGAATTCGAAACCCCGGCGTCAATCCTGTGCGGATCAGATGTGAGCGTGCCCGAAACCTATCGGAGGGCCTATTTTGATCTCATCTCCACCGGCTTCAAGACCAGCGACGGCGCCGCCTCGGCGCGGCTGTTCTTCCGGTTTTCGGGACCTCCCGCGCATCTACAAAATTTCGGCCGGCTGACACTCTATCTGCGTTTTCTGGAAAACAGCACCACTCCGCATGAAATTCCCATCGACTTGAATGCCCCCTCCGGCGAAGTTTTCGTCACCGCTGTCGAACTGTTCATTGAAAGAACAGCTGTGGCTAAAAAATTGACGTACCGGGCGGCTCTATTGTTTTCCAACGGTGAAACAGTCCGGCTAAAATCGCTCGCCCCGAAAATCCCCGACGAACTCGGTCTGCTTGCAGCCGGCAACGACAATCCCGGCTTCTTCCTTGACATAAAAGCCGACGGCGGCACCGGCGAGTTCTGGGCGGATGTTTCGCTGCTGCATTCGCCCGGCCCGGCCTTCACATCGCATTTCGACTTCAACTGGCTGTTTTCAGAAGCGGGCGGCAGTGGACCGGCACTCGATGTCACGCCTGCCCGGCTCAACCAGATGGTCGAAGCCCAGGCCCGCGTCGTCTCAGTGTCGCCGCCGATCCCGATCAAGCCACCTGACGGCTGAAGCAACCGACATTTACGAAGCTCAGGCTTTACCAATCCAACTCAATCAAAGGAGAGGAACATGGCTTTTACAATCTACGTTAAAAACGACGGCGATACCGCGACAGTCCGCATCTTCCAGAGGATCAACAACAACGAGTCAAAAAACCTCTACGAAGATGTCATAGAAGCAGGCACTCAAGTGCCCGTGCAGGCGCTGAAAACCGATGATGATGATGACGAGCGCGGCGAGTTCATCTGGGAACATAAAGGGTCAGGGCTGACAGGCCAGCAATATGTAAAGGCAGATGAAGAATTGCGTGTGAGATAACCGCGGCACCTTCCCGAAAGGCGATGCCTTGCTCAAACGCGCGAACGGGTGCGTCTTTGCGCACCCGTCGGCAATCATCACAGTCTTTCGCGATGGTCTTCGCGCTTAGAGCTTGTAGAGCATCGTGTCGTTCCAGAAGCGGTCGAGGCGCTGCAGGAGCTTGTTCATCTGGCCGAACTCGTCGGTGCCGATGCCGCCGACCTTCTGGATCGAGCCGATATGGCGTTCATAGAGCTTGGCGACCGTTTCGGCGATCTCCTGGCCCTCTTCCGTCAGGCTGATACGGACCGAACGGCGGTCAACGCGCGAGCGCTGGTGATTGATGAAGCCGAGATCAACCAGCTTTTTAACATTGTATGATACGTTGGAGCCGAGATAGTAACCGCGCGAGCGCAGTTCACCGGCCGTCAGTTCCGAATTGCCGATGTTGAAGAGGAGAAGTGCCTGGACGGCGTTGACATCGGAGCGGCCCGACCGGTCGAATTCGTCCTTGACGACGTCGAGCAGACGACGGTGCAAACGTTCAACCAGGTGGAGGGATTCCATGTAGAGCGAACGGATCGCATCTTCGTGGGGATCTTTGATGGCAACGGCCTGTGGCTTCATTTTGGTGTTCATGATGACTGCCTCACTGTTTTGTTTGGCGGTGTATGTTTCTCTTCCCGCCTTGAGGTAGACACTATCGAATACGTATAAAATTCTACTTAAACACCAGCCTTAACAGCGCCTTACTATCCACAGCCCTTGTGTCACGGTAAATCAATTCTTGCAGCCCGCGCCTGCTTGGCCCGCTGATAGAAGATCACGGCCCGGAAAAGCACGAAGGTGACGGCCACTGCGGCGTGCAGAATGACGATCAGCGGCTTGGCCCCGAAGATCTGCGGATAGACCGCAAACATGACGATTTCCGCACCTGCCGCAACCAGCCAGATGACGGGTCCCCACGAGACCAGAAGCCACAATCCGAGTGCAGCCACAGGGTAGATGACGGCAAGCGCCGTCGCGGCCACCCGCCATGGCACCGGCAAGAGATCGAACCGCCCGCCGCCGCCGAACGAGAACCCGATCAGCATCGCCCAATAGTTCAGACCGAACCAGAAACACGACACCGCTACCAGCCGCAGGAACAATCCGAACAGCGTTTCGGTCAGCGACAGTTTGGGGATTTTGACAGAATCAAGGGCCATGGCGGCGAAGATAGGTCGCTAGCGAGCGCTTTGCCAGACGGATATTTCTCCGCGACCGGCCCCACATCGAACATGGCGCTACAATGCGCAGCAGCCATCTCCTGCAGAAAGACACAACAACACAGATATCGGCACGCCGGTGGCAGACTACCGTGTCAGCGGCGGGCAATCCGGTACAAGGCGGCAACCACGCCGATCCCGAGAAGCGGCCAGCCGGACCAGAAAATCCCATGCCATGTCAGAATATTGATCCCGGCAACGCCGAGGCCAATGACCCCAAGGGTCGAGAGGATCCGGTCGAACCGATTCTGAATGGTGACCCAGACCAGTGCCGAAAGCACGGCCAGCCCCAATACAGGCCAGGCAGACCAGAAAACACCCTGCCATGACATGGTATTGATGGCGAGCAGCACGGCCACCGCCAGCGCGGCCAGCCAAAACATCGGGCGGGTGAGCGCCGCCAGCTTTTGCATCGCTGGCGCAGAATTGGCCTGCGTATGCGGGCCTGCATCCGCATCGGCCTTAAACTCGGAGTGAGGCGTCGCAGCGGCCGGCGGCACTGCCTCGACCTCGCCGATGCGAACCGCATAGCTCGGCACCGCGTCGGCGATATTCTTGACCGCCAGCGGTCCGAGAAAATCGAAGCTGACCGCCACCTTGTTGCGAACCTGATCGTAGACCGTATTGGAGATCACGATCCCGCCAGCCGTGGCCGAGGCTTGCAGGCGCGCGGCAATATTGACGCCGTCGCCGTAGAGATCGTCGCCATCGACGATCACGTCGCCGAGATTGATGCCGATGCGAAACTGCATGCGCGCATCAGCTGGTCGTAGCGCGTTCTCGCCAGCCAGCTCATTTTGAACGTCCATTGCAGCACGCAGACATTCCACGACGCTGGGGAATTCAGCGATGACACCATCGCCCCAGGTATTGATCACCCTGCCGCCATGCGCGCCGATCAGGCGGGACATCGCATCGCGATACCGCTTGAGCATCGCCAGCGTGCCTTCCTCGTCCTCCCCCATCAGCCGCGTATAGTCCTGCACGTCAGCGCAAAAAATCGTCGTCAGCTTGCGTTGCGTCTCGCTCATGATTCCCCCACAGCTCCCCAAACCAGGCTATCGCGGTTGCCTTCATAAGGATATGGGGATTGCAACCTGCAGGAAAAACCCCTCAGCCAGCGCATACAGCGGAACACGCCCGGGAGCATGCACCGCACGTATATAATCCCGGTTGCGGGCCGTTCGGCCGCATCTGAGGCCAGTCTGGCGCCGGAAAAAAGATTTCTGAATTAACAAAGTTAATTGTGAGCAGGCGCGGATTGAGAAATCATTTGATAGCCCGGCCGCTTGGCAGTCTGACCGGGCACGCAAGACCTTGAACACTTGGCCTCTCCTCTCACGGAGAGGCCCTTTCAAGATCCGGGCCAACAGGTCTCAGCATTGGCGGTTTGGCTTCCGCACTATGCCCCAATGCCACGCCTATCAAACGGCATGTAGAAAGGGGCCCCACACACAGGGAGCCCCCTTTTTCGATTGCCGGCACTTACTTCGTGTAGACGATCTTCCCGCCATTGGCCGCCGTCTGGATGCCGATGACATTTTCCAGCTGCACGTTTTTCGCGACCAGCGTCGCCATCAGGGCCGGATCGTTCTGTATCTCAGTCTGAGCCTTGGTGATCGATTCGGGCGACGGATTGCGATAGGTCGCAGGAATGGACGACGTGTCCGTATTGGCGTTGCTTTCCTCGCCAACATTGACGATCGTGATCATGTCGTCAGCCATCATCGGGGTCGTCGAGCTTGTGGTCTGCGCATAGGCATAACCACTCAGCGTTGTTGCGGAAAGGGCAGCCGCCAGGGCAAGTTTGACAACAGTGTTCATGGTCTTCTCCTCTGGTTCGGAGGCCTCTCACCGCTTATCGATGATTTGCATCAGGCACTCCGCAAGACGAGGTCAAAACCAGAGACGGGCGAAATAGTTCCGTAGCGATGACCATTTCGTGACGTACCGTCGTGGCTCCCGGAGGCGAATTGAGCGCGCGATATCCCGCTTGCGCCGGGATTGCCTGAACTCCCTTCACGGATGATGAAAAGCCGCACCCCAATCATTTTCCTTTGATCCTCGCCCATGATAAACCGCGACGAGATAGGACCAAGCTGACGAAAGACGACCGCCATGACCGACAAGACCGATACCGTTGACCACATTACCGGCCACCGCCGCATGCGCCGTAACCGCAAGGCCGACTGGAGCCGGCGGATGGTGCAGGAAAACCGGCTGACGGTCGATGATCTGATCTGGCCGATCTTCGTGGTTCCGGGCTCCGGCATCGTCGAGCCAATCGACGCCATGCCCGGCGTCAACCGGATGAGCGTCGACAAGGCTGTGGAGGCGGCGAAGCTCGCCGCAGATCTCGGCATCCCGGCGCTAGCGACTTTCCCCAACGTCGACATCTCCCTGCGCGATGAAACCGGCTCCAACAGCCTTGCCGCCAACAACCTGATCAACGAGACGACGCGGGCCATCAAAAAAGCCGTGCCGAATATCGGCGTTATCACCGACGTGGCGCTCGACCCGTTCACCAGCCATGGCCATGACGGCATCCTGCGCGACGGTGAGATCGTCAATGACGAGACGGTGGCGCAGATCGCCAGGGCTGCCATCCTTCAGGCCGATGCCGGTGCCGACATCATCGCCCCATCCGACATGATGGACGGTCGCGTCGGTGCGATCCGCCGGGCACTGGATGCAGCCGGGCACCAGAATGTCGGCATCATGGCCTATGCCACCAAATTCGCCTCGGCCTTCTATGGCCCTTACCGTGAAGCGATCGGCACCAGCGGCCTGCTCAAGGGCGACAAGAAGACCTATTACATCGATCCGGCCAACGGCACCGAGGCCATGCGTGACGCCGCCCTTGACGTCGAGGAAGGCGCGGACATGCTGATGGTCAAGCCTGGTCTGCCCTATCTCGATATCTGCTGGCGGATGAAGGAGAGCTTTGGCCTGCCGGTCTTTGCCTATCAGGTCTCTGGCGAGTATTCGCAGATCAAGGCCGCAGCCGCCAATGGCTGGATCGACGGCGAACGCGTCATGCTGGAAACCCTGCTTGCCTTCAAGCGCGCCGGCTGCGACGGCATCCTCAGCTATTTCGCTGTCGATGTAGCCCGTATCCTGGCCAAACGGTAAAGCCTGGTTTGACCAAACAAATTGCAAACATCGCGCGCTCCTAGACGGGCGCGCGAAAAACTCTGACCCGGTTGCGGCCGGCATCCTTTGCCCTGTAGAGCGCAGCGTCGGTCTGGACGACGATCTCGCTCCACGCCAGACGGGCGCCACCCGCCACGCCAAAACTCGCCGTCACGGTCAGCATCTCGCCATCTGGACCCTCGAGCGGGCAATTCTCGATCGCCTTCCTGAGTTTTCGCGCCACACAGGCCGCTTCGGCCAGCGATCCACTTTCCAGCAGCAGTGCGAATTCTTCACCGCCGAAGCGGGCCAGGGAACCGGAGGAGCCGACGAATTGCCGCATGAGTTCGGCGATAGCGCGCAAAACTGTGTCGCCGAAGGGATGGCCGTAGCGGTCGTTGATCGATTTGAAATGATCGATATCCAGAAGAATGAGATATCGCGCCCCGTCCACCGCCATGGCCGCGACACGGTCCTCCAGCGCACGACGGTTGAGAAGGCCCGTCAGTCCGTCGGTTGTGGCAAGGATTTCGAGCTGTCGCGTCAGCAGCGCACGCTCGCCAAGCCGCTGCGACAGAATGCCGATGGCGCCGTAGAGCCGCCTGATTTCCTGAACCTCGCCCGGAGCGGAACCGAGATTAGCGGGGCGTTCGTCGGCAAGCGCAATAACGGCCTGCGCGCCTCTCAGCAACGGCCGCAGGATATAGACCTGAACGGCTGCGACGAGACCAAGCACCAGCATCAGAAGCACGGCCGTGGTCAGTCCGTTGCGATAGAGACCCACCAGCGCTTCCCGCTCCGCGGTCTCGAACTGGCCGGCAATCTCAGTCAGGTAGATATTTCTCAATTCGCCGAGTGGCTGCATCAGGGCGACATAGCGCTGCGTGAGGCCCACACCATCAAGGGAGAACTGGCCGTTCCTTTTGCCCAGAGCCATTTGCTCGTCGATCAGCGCAAGGCCCTGCCGCATGAAGGTGTCGTCCGCCTCCTGACACTTCAGCCGGATCGGATCTGATACCGGCAAGGCAGAGCGTGGGCCGATCAGATCCCAGACTTCGAGTAGCCTGCCGCGTGCGGCGTTGCTTGCCGCTATATCCTGCGGCGTCAAGGCGATCCCCGCTGCCATCGGCGCAATCAAATAGGATCCCAACCGCCCGGCGTATTCCCGCAGATCAGTAAGCGCGATGCCCTGCAGGACGATCGCAGCAAGATCCGAATCCCGTCTCAGGATTTCTCCGCTCTGCCACTCGATGATCCTCCGGTAGGAATCCCTGGCATCAAACATTGCGCCAATGGCCGCGCGGATCTCCTCGTAGCGTCTGGAGTGGCGCGGCTTTTGTCCAATCGCCTCAATCAGGGCACGAGCGGCGGCAAGCCGAACGCGAACCACGTCGATCATCGGATTCGGAATGTCGCGCCGCTCAAGCACAGCCAGCGCCACGTCGGTGCTGGTGACGAAACCACGCCATTTCAGCAGTTCCTCAGCCCTTTTGGCATCGGATGCGGTCATCAGGCTGTTGGCTGGCCCTCTCTCGGCCGAGATGAGGTTTGCTGCATCGAAAATGGCCGTGAACTGGCGCATGCTTTCTGCGCCAGCTTGCGCCTTGCGAAAAGCGACGATCGAAGCCGAAATCGTCGATGTTGCAAGCAGCAGCGTGCAGATGACAGCCAGCAGCGCCATAAACCAGAGACGGCCCCGAAGACCGCCGAACCGGCCGGTATTGGTATCTGCATAAAGGCGGAGAGGCATGGGGAAGAACCGGAGGGCTGCGGATACATGGCTGCTATTCGACAAACCGGTCGGGAACCAGTGTCTTTTAGGAAGACGAGCGTCCCAGATTTGCAGTGCAGCATCAGCGTTAGCATATCCACATGAACGCAGACTGAAAATCCGGCCACACTGTTCCCCCGCCGATGGGTTGCCGCCAGCAAGTAGAGAGCCTATGCCGGCGCACCGTCAACCGTGAGAGATTTGCCGGTCTGATGATTTGCATTTTTGCTGCCACTTCCCATATCAGGAAGAGAACTGGAGACACCGATATGAGCGTGCAGGACGAAAATCTTAGAATTCC
Organism: Rhizobium sp. PL01; assembly: GCF_033447125.1. Classification (NCBI taxonomy): domain Bacteria; kingdom Pseudomonadati; phylum Pseudomonadota; class Alphaproteobacteria; order Hyphomicrobiales; family Rhizobiaceae; genus Rhizobium; species Rhizobium sp. PL01. The sequence goes on from NZ_JAWQUM010000014.1 coordinate 174,465, forward strand.
AAGCAATGACTGGCGGGCCTATCAGGGTGTGCTCAGCCGTCGTATCATGGCGTTCATCATCGACTATGCCATCGTCGGGCTTCTCTGGATTCCCGCCGCCGTCGTCGTGTTCTTCCTCGGAATCCTGACATTCGGCCTCGGTTTCTTCCTTTATCCCGTGCTCTTTGCCGGTCTCGCCATGCTGTATTTCGGCATGACGGTGGGCGGCCCGAAGCAGGCTTCGCCCGGCATGAGCATGATGGGGCTGGCAATTGCCCGCACCGACGGACGGCCGATGGATTTTCTCACCGCCATCGTTCATCTGGTGATCTTCTGGATCGCCAACGCGATCCTGACGCCGCTGGTGCTGCTTGTCGGCCTGTTCACCGACCGCGGCCGCCTTCTGCACGACCTGCTGATCGGCACGGTGACGGTGCGCCGCGACGTCTATTGATTCGCCTGACGTGCGATGGGATGATTGTTAGTTCCGTCGCCGTCATGCTGCCGATCGTCTAAAATCGACAGGTTTACTGCTTCGTAACGCGACAGTTCAAAAAGTCGCGATTGACCTTTTCTAATCTTGCGCCATGCTAATGTTATCCAAGCGGCCAGGAAGAGCGATCTCCGCACGATATGAACACGCAAACTACACCGTCTCCACAATTCTACCTGACCGCGCCGGCAACCTGCCCGTATCTGCCGCAGGAGATGGAGCGGAAGGTGTTTACCCATATGGTGGGTGAACGGGCACCTGAACTGAACGATCTCCTCACCCAGGGCGGTTTCCGCCGCTCGCAGAATATCGCCTACCGGCCGGCCTGCGAAAGCTGCCGGGCCTGCGTTTCGGTGCGCATCATCGCCGGCGAATTTGCGCCAACCCGCTCGATGCGGCGTATCCTGGCGTTGAATAGCGACGTTGTCTCGACGGAATACCCGGCAGAGCCCTCCAGCGAACAGTACAGCCTGTTTCGCCGCTATCTCGACCATCGCCACCAGAAGGGCGGGATGTCCGACATGTCTGTGCTCGATTATGCGATGATGGTCGAGGATACCCACGTCAACACCAAGATCATCGAATACCGGCTCAAAGTCGAAGGCGACGGTATTGGACTGGCGAAAGGACCGCTGATCTCGGCTGCACTCACTGACAAGATGGGTGACGGCCTGTCGATGGTCTATTCCTATTTCGATCCTGATCTGGCCGATCGTTCGCTCGGCACCTTCATGATTCTCGATCACATCCGCAAAGTGAAGGAACGTGGCCTGCCGCACGTTTATCTTGGCTATTGGGTCAAGGGATCGCGCAAAATGGACTATAAAACAAAGTTTCTGCCGCAGGAGCACCTTATGGCCCCGGGCTGGGAGCGCTATACAGGGTAAAGCGCAGCCACCTGACAGGACGAAATCTTGAGTGAAGCCATCGATGCCGCCCACCACCGCCGCGGACTTCTCATCACCGGCCTTGGCGGTCTTGCCCTTTCCTTCGACATTCCACTGATCCGTTCCGCCGATGGCGAAGTCTGGTCGCTGCTGGCCCTACGCAGCCTCTGCACCTTCGTTGTCGCGCTGATCGCCTGGGTCGTTCTCAACAAATTTCTCGGCCGGAAGATCGCCTTGGTCCCCGGCAAGGCCGGACTGCTCGCCGGCCTGTTCTATGGGCTCGGCTCCTTCACCTTCCTGCTGTCCGTCTTCAACACCGCGACAGCAAACGTTGTCTTCATCGTTGCCTTCACCTCGATGTTCGCGGCCATCCTCTCCTGGGTCTTTCTCAAAGAACGTCCCTCCAACGCGACGCTGGTGACGATGGCCGTCATGGTGTTTGGCGTCGGGCTGATCGTTCAGGACGGATTGAAGAGCGGCAATTTCTTCGGCGATGCGATGGCAGTCTGCTCCGCTTTGATGCTCGCCTCAGCCATCACCGTCAGCCGTGCCAGCGGCAAGGACATGGGGCTGGTGCCATTGGCCACCGCGATCTTCCCCGCCATCATCGGCTACCTGCTATCGCCAGCCGAAGGCCTTGCAATCGCCAATCCCGGCTGGATCATGTTCGACGGCCTGATCATGATCCCGCTCGCCTTCTTCTGCCTCGCCACCGGCCCGCGCTACCTATCGGCGCCTGAAGTCGGCATGTTCTACCTGCTCGAAACCATCCTGGCTCCACTGTGGATCTGGATCGTTTTCCTGGAAGTCCCAACCTCTCAGACACTCGCCGGCGGTGCGGTGCTGATATTGGCGCTGGTCGGACATTCGGTCTGGCAGATGCGGCAAAAATCCGTTGTCGCGGTTCCCCCACCGCTTCATTGAGAATAATTGCGCTTCGGATCACCCGATGTTATAACTCAATTATAACATCGGAGATTTCTCATGAACCTCACCATTCGTAAGATTGGCAACTCTGAGGGCATTATCATTCCCAAGGAAGTCCTTGATCGCCTTGGGTTGAAGGCCGGCGATGAGTTTCAGCTGAAGGAAACCGGGAGCACTCTGGAGCTTGCACCGCAGAAAGACGACCTCGCAGAACAGTTGCGAGCGGCCAGGATTGGTATGAAAAAATACCATGTCGCGCTACGTGAATTGGCGAAATGAGTTCCATAAAATGGCTGTCACGCGAGGCCATCCAGATCATACATCACGAACAGATACTGGAACACGGCGGCTTACCGGGTCTGAAGGATGCTAACGCACTCGAATCTGCTTTGGCTCGCCCACTTAATAAAGCAGCATACGGCGAGGATGATATACATGTCTTCGCCGCCGCTTACCTTTATGGCATAGTCCGGAACCATGGATTTTCCGATGGCAACAAGAGGACGGGCTGGCTCGCAGCGTTTACCTTCCTGCTGATCAATGGCCTGCTTATAGAAGCTGAGCAAGCAGACGTGATAGCGTTTGTATTATCCGTCGCTGCCGGAGAGATTGACGAGGCGGGCACGGCACAATTCCTGCGAGATTACACCGTGCCGTTTGATTTGTGACGGCTGTAAAATTTCACCAATTGCAACGGCTACCCGTTCATCACCCCGTAAACTTGCCGCTCCTCGGGAAGCCCTTCGGCACCACCCTGCCCGCCGTGGCCCGATCGGCGAGCCATTCAGCCAATTCGTCTTTGCTCTTGGTGAAGCTGCGGCCGGCGCTGTCCGCCCATGTGAGGCCGTCTGCAATGGTGAAGCAGCGCATATCGGATATACCGCCGTCCTTGTAGCGCTGCAGGCGCACGCCCTTGCCGCGGCCCATTTCCGGAATCTGCACCAGCGGGAAGACCAGCATCTTGCGGTTTTCGCCGACGATGGCGACATGATCACCCTTGACCGGAATGACCAGCTTGGCCTCGTCTGGCATGGCGACGTTCATGATCTGCTTGCCCTTGCGGGTGTTGGCAGCCATATCCCCCTCCAGCACCACGAAGCCGTTGCCGGCAGCCGACGAAATCAGCAACTTGCGGGCGGGATCGTGGACGAACGCGGTCAGCACGTCCTGGTCGTTTTCCATGTCGACGATGATGCGCAAAGGTTCGCCATGGCCTCGTCCGCCCGGCAGCTTGTCGCCGCCCAGCGTATAGGCCTTGCCGCCAGTGGTGACGACGAGGATACGGTCGGTGGTCGAGGCCGGGAACGACAGCTTCAGGCCGTCGCCTTCCTTGAACTGCAACGTCGAGACATCGGAAATATGGCCCTTCAGCGCGCGTATCCAGCCCTTTTCAGAGATGACGACGGTGATCGGCTCCTTCTCGATCATCGCCTGCTGGATCGCTTCCAGATCGGCTTCAGGCGCATTGGAGAACATTGTGCGGCGGCGGCCGATCTCGGTGGCCTTGGCGAACTTCTTCTTCACCTCGCCGATTTCCCAGGCAACGGTCTGCCACTGTTTCTCGTCGGACGCCAAAAGTGTCTCGATTTCCGCCTTCTCCTTCGACAGGGCGTCGAATTCGGTGCGGATCTCGAACTCTTCCAGCTTGCGCAGAGAACGCAGGCGCATGTTGAGGATCGATTCGGCCTGCAGGTCAGTGAGCGTGAAACGCTCCATCAAGGCGGGCTTGGGCTCGTCTTCCTCGCGGATGATCCGGATGACTTCATCCAGATTGAGATATGCGATGAGGTACCCGCCGAGGATTTCAAGACGGCGGTCGATTGCAGCCAGCCGGAAGCGCGAGCGGCGCTGCAGCACTTCACGGCGATGGTCCAGCCATTCCAGCAGGACCTCGTTCAACGCCATCACCTTGGGAACGCGGCCCATGGACAGCACGTTCATGTTGAGCGGAATGCGGTTTTCCAGTTCCGACAGCTTGAACAGCGATTCCATCAGGATGGTCGGATCGACCGAACGGCTCTTCGGCACCAGCACGAGGCGGACATCTTCGGCCGATTCGTCGCGCACGTCTTCCAGGAGCGGCAGCTTGCGGGCAATCAGCAGTTCGGCGATCTTTTCGATCAGCCGCGACTTCTGCACCTGGAAGGGAATTTCGGTGATGATGATCTGGTACCCGCCACGGCCGGTATCCTCGACTTCCCATTTGGCGCGGACGCGAAAACCGCCGCGGCCGGTCTTGTAGGCCTCGATGATGCTCTCGCGGCTATCGATGATGATACCTCCGGTCGGGAGGTCCGGCCCTTCGATGCCGCCCCGCTCCGGATTGTTCGGATCGAGCATCAGCTCTTCGATCGTCGCGGCCGGATTCTTGATCAGGTGCAGCGCCGCGTCGCAGAGTTCGTGCGCGTTGTGCGGCGGGATCGAGGTCGCCATGCCCACGGCGATACCGGAGGCACCGTTGGCCAGAAGATTTGGGAAGGCGCCGGGCATGACGACCGGCTCCTGATCTTCCTCATTGTAGGTCGGACGAAAATCCACCGCGTCCTGTTCGATGCCTTCAAGCAGAAGGCTCGCCACATCGGTCATACGGGCTTCGGTGTACCGGTATGCGGCAGCACTGTCGCCGTCGATATTGCCGAAGTTACCCTGGCCATCGACAATCGGATAACGCTGCGAGAAATCCTGCGCCAGGCGTACCAACGCATCATAGACCGACTGGTCGCCATGCGGGTGGAACTTACCGATAACGTCACCGACAATACGGGCGCATTTCTTGAACGACGAATTGGAGCGTATCCCCATTTCGCTCATCGCATGAATGATGCGGCGGTGCACCGGCTTCAGGCCGTCGCGCACATCGGGCAGAGCCCGGTGCATGATGGTCGACAGCGCATAGGCAAGATAGCGCTCTTCCAGCGCCGCCTTGAGGTCAACCGGCAGAATGTGATCGTCTCCGCCCGACGGCGGCAAAAGGCTTTGTCCCATGAATTCTTGCTACCGCAACAAACCCTGAACGGCAAGGATTGCAGGGCATTGCGCTGTGGAGAACCCCCGCGTGACGCCGTCGATGCGTGGCCTCAGGTTAAAAGCTCGCAAGCTCTCCGTCTGACACCAAATAGGGCGGCAACTGCAGCATCCACCGAATCAACACTTGCACCGCGCACCTAAAAACACGCCTGAATTGTGAGAATTGTTTACAAGGTTGCGGGTTCACCTCGCATTTGGCTTGCCTGGAAAGTACTCCAGGATGCATGAAATGGCGTTCCACGAACAATTTTCGTCCCAAAATCGGATAGCGGCACGAAACATGACGCAGCGAAGCAATTCGAATATATTTCGGCCTTAATCCGTATTAGAAATGCCCACGAAATTAGACCTTTACTTAGACCTTTCCAACGAGGAACCACTCCATGATGCCTACCCGCAATCTCCGTCTGATGCTGGCGAGCGCCGCTTTTATCGGCCTTTCCGCTCCGGCCTTCGCGCTCGATGGCGCGGACCTCGTCACCAAGCTGAACGCTGCCTATGCAGCCAACGGCGCGACCGTTGCCTATGAGAAAGTTGCCGTCGATGGCACGACCGTGACGCTCACGGGCGTCAGCGTCAAATCCACGGCTGCTCCCGGCAAGGATTTCAAGATTGGCGACGTGACGCTCGAGGGCGTCGAGGAAACCGACGGCGGCGGCTACTATGCCGAAACTGTCACGCTGCCGGATGTCGACATCAAGGAAGCCGAAGCTGCTGTCACGGCCAAGGACATCACCATCGGTGGCCTCTCCATCCCCGGCAATCCGGCAGGCGGCACGATCAATGATATCGTCCTTTACGAATCCGCAGGCACCGGCCCGGTGACGGTCACCGCCAAGGGCAAGCAGGTATTTTCGATGGACGAATCGGAAGCCAACCTGACGAAGCAGGAAAGCGACGCCGGTTTCGATTTTGACGCGACGTTCTCCGGCATCAAGGCCGACCTTTCCGACGTCGAGGACGCCAAGTCGAAGGATGCGATCGAAAAGCTCGGCCTGAAAAACCTTGCCGGCGAAATGACGATGAAGGGCAGCTGGGAATTGGCCACAGGCAATGTCTCGCTCGAGGAATATGCCTTTGACTTCGCCAATGTCGGCCGCCTTGCGCTCTCCCTGGACATTTCCGGCTACACGCTGGACTTCATGAAGTCGGTCCAGGAAGCCATGAAGGCCGCCGAAGCCAACCCGAACAAGGAAGAAGCCAACCAGGCCATGGGCCTGTCGATGATGGGCCTGATCCAGCAGCTGACTTTCAACAATGCTTCCATCCGCTTCGACGATGCGACGATCACCAAGCGCGTTCTTGATTATATCGGCTCCCAACAGGGCATGTCCGGCGATCAGCTGGCGCAGTCGCTGAAGGGCATGGTTCCCTTGATGATGGCGCAGCTCAATGTTCCGGAACTGCAGAACCAGGTCTCCACGGCCGTCAACAGCTATCTAGATGCACCCAAGAGCCTGACAATTGCCGCCGAGCCTGCCAGCCCGGTTCCCTTCCCGATGATCATCGGTGCCGCCATGGGCGCTCCAAACACGGTCCCGAGCGTGCTCGGCGTCAAGGTCACAGCAAACGATTGATCGTTTCGCTGACCTCAAGATTGAAAAGGCCCAGCGTTTGCGCGCCGGGCCTTTTCTGTTTCCGCTCAAATCCTGGATCAGGCTTGAACGGGTTTCCGTCCAACCCCGGACCAATCGATATTGCGGGTCGAGAACATCGTCGCCGCGATGGTGACGAAGGAGATCAGGGCGCCAGCCAGCAGTGCATATTCGTCTTCGCGCAGGATCAGGTACATGACCGCATAGGCAAGCCCCAGCGCGAAGGCGAGGATCGCGCCGCGCCGTGTACTGCCTGTAACTGAGCCAACATAGCTGGAGATCAATCCGGCGGTCGCAAGCGACGCCAGCAAATAGGCAATCTCGAAGCCGGTATGTTCGGCGAGCGCCAGAAGCAGGACATAGAACACCACCAGAGCAAGTCCGGTCAGCACATACTGGATCCAGTGAACCTTGCGGGCGCTCTTGATCTCCAGGATGAAGACCGCGAGGAAAACCACCGAGAAGAAGCCGACCGAATATTTCAGTGTCCGGGCGACGACCTGATAGAACTTGACCGGTTCGACCATGTTGACCGTCATCAGGCTGTTCGACAACGGCAGGACGGAACCGGAGACCACGCGATCGACACCGCGAGCGAGATAGGGGATTGTCCACCTCGCCGAAAACCCCGTGCCGTCGATCGATTTTTCCTCGGGCAGGAACAGTCCTTCGAAACCGGGATGCGGCCAGTTGGCTTGCACAGCGAGATGCGTCGTCTGACCGGCTGGAGCGACGGCAAAGCTACCGGAACCGTTGAGCGAGAGATCCACCGAGAAGCCGAACCCGCTTTCGACAAGCGCCCGGCCGATGGGACGGTTCACCCCCGATTCCAGTCTTGCAGGAGAGCCGTATGGTTCCACTGAGCCCAGCGCCAGCGTCGAGATCGCCTTCATACCGGGGTCGAACGGCATGAGCGGCCCGCTGTCAATACTCACACCGGCATCGGAGCGGATGCCGGTGATATCGGCGATGCTCATTACCAGCATCGCCCGGTCGAGATCGGGCTTGCCCTCGATCTGCTTGAGGTCGTCGATCATGCCCGAAGCAAACTTGCCGGTGATGGCGATCTTGGCGTTGTAGACTGGCAGGGTATAGATCGAGAGCTTGCGTTCTTCGGTCGAAAGCTTCGAATCCACGCTCAGGGTTTCCGGCATCAGCAACGCCCATTCAGTGACCGTCTGCCAGACAATGCGGCCATCGACCGTCTGGTTGCGGTTGACCTCGAAGGGAACGGCAACATAGGGGCCGTTGAGAACCTGCGACCCTCCCCAGCCGTTGGCGATACGGGATGAGACTTCCTCGGCCCGGCGGCCCCGCTCCTCAACAAGCCCCCAGACCAGCAGCGTCGGAATCAGCAGCGCCATCGAGATGAACCCGATCATGATGAACTTGACGCCGGGTGATGACAGGACGGTGCGAAACGATCCTGGCTGCGTGGTGCTATCGGATTGAAAAATTGCTTGGCTATCGCCGGAACTGTCTTCCGGACGTAAATCACTATCGGCCATGTCCAAACCCCCAGACATTGAAACCGGCGGAAATGTGCCGGCACCACTATCGTTAAGAGTGCATTAAGGCCGATTGCGCGCGAAATATCGCCGCTTTGTGGGTGGTTTTCGGGCAAATTGCGGATACGAAAAACCCGGCGATCTGGATCGCCGGGTTGATCAAATCCAATCGGAAGAGGACTGGTTTATTTAGTCTTTCTTCAGCGGCGGGATGACCCGCAGCGACAGTTCCAGCAGCTGCTTCGGCATGGCCGGAGCCGGTGCGTTCATCAACAGGTCCTGCGCCTGCTGGTTCATCGGGAACAGCGTGATTTCGCGCAGGTTTTTAGCTCCGAGCAGAAGCATGACGACGCGGTCGATACCGAAGGCGCAGCCACCGTGCGGAGGTGCACCATACTGGAAGGCGCGGTACATGCCGCCAAAACGCTCTTCAACGTCGGTCTGGCTGAGGCCGACCAACTCAAACGCCTTGACCATCAGTTCCGGCGACTGGTTACGGATCGAACCCGAGGCGATTTCGAAGCCGTTGCAGACTGCGTCATACTGATAGGCCTTGATCGTCAGCGGATCCTGGGTCTGCAGCGCCTCAAGACCGCCCTGCGGCATCGAGAAGGGGTTATGGGCGAAATCGACCTTCTTGTCTTCCTCGCTCCATTCGTAGAACGGGAAGTCGATGATCCAGCACAGCTCGAAGCGCTCGCGGTCGACGAGGTTCAGGTCCTCGCCTGCCTTGGTGCGGGCTTCGCCTGCGAACTTGTAGAACTTCGACGGCTCACCGGCGACGAAGAAGCAGGCATCGCCAGCTTCGAGGCCGAGCTGGGTGCGAACCGCATCGGTGCGCTCTTCGCCGATATTCTTGGCAAGCGGACCGGAGCCGGCAGTCTTGCCGTCTTCGTCCTTCCAGAAGATGTAGCCAAGGCCGGGCTGGCCGGTAGACTGTGCCCAGGCATTCATACGGTCGCAGAAGGCGCGCGAGCCACCGGTCTTGGCCGGGATCGCCCAGACTTCAACCTTCGGGTTGGCGGCGATCATGCCGGCGAATATCTTGAAGCCGGAACCGGCAAAATGTTCGGTGACATTTTCCATGACGATCGGGTTGCGCAGGTCCGGCTTGTCGGAGCCGTATTTGCGGATGGCTTCGTCATAGGGGATGCGCGGCCATTCCTTGGTGACCGGCTTGCCTTCGGCAAACTGCTCGAACACGCTGGTCATGATCGGCGCCATCGTATCCCAGACGTCTTCCTGGGTAACGAAGCTCATTTCGAGGTCGAGCTGGTAGAATTCGCCCGGCAGACGGTCAGCGCGCGGGTCTTCATCGCGGAAGCACGGGGCGATCTGGAAGTAGCGGTCGAAACCGGCCACCATCAAAAGCTGCTTGTACTGCTGCGGTGCCTGCGGCAGCGCAAAGAACGTGCCGGGATGAATACGGCTCGGCACGAGGAAGTCGCGTGCGCCTTCCGGCGAAGATGCCGTCAGGATCGGGGTCGAATATTCAGCAAAGCCGGCCGAGTTCATGCGCGAACGCATGTCGGAAATGATCTGGCTGCGCTTGACGATGTTCTTGTGCAGCGTTTCGCGGCGCAGATCGAGGAAGCGATACTTCAGGCGGATGTCTTCCGGATAGTCCGGCTCGCCGAAAACCGGCAGCGGCAGTTCCTTGGAAGCGGAGAGCACTTCGATCTCGTGGGCGTAAAGTTCGATCTCGCCGGTCGCCATATGCTTGTTGACGGTCTCGTCCGAGCGCGCCTTCACAGTGCCGTCGATGCGGATGACCCATTCGCCGCGTACCGTCTCGGCGGCCTTGAAGGCCGGTGAGTCGGGATCGACGACGATCTGCGTCATGCCGTAATGATCGCGAAGATCGATGAACAGCAGGCCGCCATGGTCGCGAACGCGGTGGACCCAGCCGGAGATACGGACAGTCTGTCCGACATCGGTTTTGCGGAGAGCGGCACAAGTGTGGCTGCGGTAACGGTGCATGATATTATCCTGGAACCAAGGGGCCGCGCGGCCACGCAAAAGCGCGCTGCGGCAGCGTCAAAATCGGGCGGAAAAGCGCATGACGAGGCCGATTTGTCAAGGCCGGGGACAGATTCAACGGCCGTACCATCGCTGTTGAGCCCGGCAATCCGGCTGCTCGCCCAGAACAATCATCCGCCTGCGATGGACTGTTGAATAACATTCTCCTCATTCGGAGTTATGGGAAAAACCAGCCCGCCCTGACCATCGACAGCAGGAGTGAATGACCAGTTTTCACATTGATGTGTCACGGCTGTGTCACGATCGCTTGCTTGAGAGCGGTGTTCTTGAGTGTTTTGAAGGAATTTCAGCTTAGCATCAATACAAGCGATACAGTACGTTACAGAAGGGATGCACAATCCCTGCCATGAAATGGATGATGATCGTTGGGAACAGGAATCATGACCGTCTCGCCAAGTCTTCTCGCGCTGGCCACGCCCAAGGAAAGCGGCACGCTTTTCTCCCGCGAGCAACTTTATTTCATCCTGTCGGCGCTGCCTGACCCGGCCTTCATCCTGACGCGTAGTGGCCGCTATGCTGCGTTGTTCGGTGGATCCGATCATCGGTATTACCATGATGGCCGTTCCCTCGTCGGTCAGAGCGTGTTCGACGTTCTGGCTGACGACAAGGCACAATGGTTTGCCGGAGAAATCCAGTACGCGCTGGAATCCGGTGTCCTGCACATCGTTGAATACAGCCTTTCCGGCAGCGACGTGAAGGGCTTGAAGGATACAGGGCCTGATCATCCCATCTGGTTCGAAGGGCGCATACAGGCGCTCGATTTTCCAGTCGAGGGAGAAGATGCGGTGGTCTGGGTTGCCAGCAACATCACCGAAAAGAACGTTATCGAAACCCAATTGCGCCTGCAGAGCGAAACGGATGCCCTGACAGGGCTTTTCAACCGGCGAAAGCTGATGGACGTTCTCGACGCTCATTTTGAACGATTTCACCAGAACGATCAGCCCACCGTCGCACTGATGTTCGATGTCGATAATTTCAAGCGTGTCAACGACGCGTATGGTCACCCTGTTGGCGACAGGGTTCTCGTCTCGATCGCCAATGTGTGTCGAGAGGTCCTGCGCGGCACCGATTTCGCCGCGCGCATCGGCGGTGACGAGTTTGTCATCCTGATGCCATCGATGCGGCTTGCCCATGGCCAAATCACCGCCGATCGCCTGCGCCAGCGCATCTCGGCCGGGCTGGCAGAAACGCTCGGCCATTCCATTGCGATCAGTGGCGGCATCAGCGAATTCTCCCCCGCCGACAGGACGTGCACCGATATCCTGAAACGTGCTGATGATGGTCTCTACCGTTCAAAGCGGGCCGGCCGCAATCAGATCACCTGCGTTTGAAGCGCAACTCCTCAATTTGCCAAAATCTCTCTCAAACGACAAAAATAGGCAAAGTCCGCCCTGTCTTCACACATGCCGGAGCGTTACACAGGCAACTGGCACTCAAAACGTCATCGAGTCGCCGCGAAATCCGGAATTGTCATGTCGCAGCTTCGCCCCCTCATCCCTCTGCTCATCACCGCCGGCATCCTGATTGGCGGCAACGGGCTGCAGGGGACCTATATTTCGTTGCGCGCCTTGCAGGAGGGCTTTTCGACATCGCTGATCGGTCTTGTCGGCACCGGCTACAATATCGGCTTTGCCATTGGCTGCATCTATGTGACGCGCATCCTGCGCTCGATTGGCCATATCCGGACATTCTCGGCGATGGCGGCGATTGCGTCGGCGGCCTCGCTTGCCATGGTGCTTTTGATCGATCCCTGGTTCTGGTTCCTGATGCGATTGATTGCCGGCATCTGCTTTGCCAGCCTCTTCGCCACTGTCGAAAGCTGGCTGAATGCCCGGGTCAACAATTCTAACCGCGCCCGTACGCTGTCGATCTACCGGCTGGTCGATCTCGGTTCGGTCACAGCTGCGCAATACCTGATCCCGACCGTCGGCATCGATGGTTTCCAGCTGTTTGTCATCGTCTCCATTGCGCTGACCTTGTCGCTGGTGCCAATCTCCTTTGCCGACCGCTCCAGCCCCGGCGCGCCAGAGGCAATCAAGTTCGATATCAAGGCGCTGTGGAATATCTCGCCACTCGCCACGATCGGCTGCATTGTCGTCGGCCTGACCAATTCCACCTTCCGCTCGCTTGGCCCCATCTATGCCGAGGGCATCGGCCTGTCGATCACCGCCATTGCCACCTTCATGAGCGTCGGCATCATCGGCGGCGTGGTGCTGCAATATCCGCTGGGCCTCTACTCCGACCGCTTGGACCGGCGGCTGATTATCCTGTTTGCCACGTTCGGCTCGCTGCTCGCCGGGCTTTTTCTCGCCTTCTACGCTGGCAGCGACGAATGGCTGAATTTCATCGGCATCTTCATCTTTGGCGCCTTTGCCATGCCGCTCTATTCGCTCTGTTCGGCCCATGCCAATGACCACGCCGCTGAGGGCCAACACGCATTGGTCTCGGCCGGCATGCTGTTCTTCTGGTCGTGCGGCGCCATTATCGGACCGCTGTTTGCCTCCTTCATGCTGGATATCTTTGGGCCTCAGGCGCTGTTCATCTATACCGCCGCAGTCCTTGCCGCCTTCATGCTCTACACCCTGCAGCGCATGACGGCCCGAGGTGCTGTGCCTGCCGGCGAACGCTCGATGCGGTTTCGCAACCTTTTGCGCACCTCCTCCTTCTTCAACAAGCTGGCGGCAAGACCCGAGGACAAGAAGTAAGGGCTCGGCAGCTGCGGCAAGATGCGCGCAAATGCCAATTGCTGAACATCGTCATCAAGTTTAAACGGGGACATCTCAATTCCGGAATTATGCCCATGCCGATCATCAGCCGCCGCACACTTCTGAAAGGATCGGCTGCAGCCGCAGCCTCCTTCGCCATCGGCGGTGGGCTTGCAGCCCGTAATGGCATTGCAGCCCCGGCACCGCTGCTGCTCAAGGCCCAGTTTACCGAGGCAAAACTGGCCAGTGACGGCATCACTCCGAAGATCATGACGTACGGGACCAGCGAGACGCCCGCGGCCGGCATGCCGCCGGTGATCCGCATGAAAAAGGGAGAGCGCTTCGCCGCACGGCTGGTGAATGCGCTGGACGAACCGACGACGGTCCATTGGCATGGCCTGCGCATTGTCAACGCCATGGACGGCGTGCCGGAAATGACCCAGCCTTACGTCTATCCCGGCGATGGTTTTGACTATGCCTTCACGCCGCCGGATGCCGGCACCTTCTGGTATCATCCGCATTGCAATACGCTGACCCAGATGGGCCATGGGCTCACCGGCGTGATCGTCGTCGAGGATCCCACTGATCCGGTGTTCGACGCCGAGATCGTGCTCAACCTGCGCGACTGGAGGCTCGGCACCGGCGGCGCCTTCATCGCACCGTTCAAGCCGCGTGATGCAGCGCGTGGTGGAACCTATGGCACAATCCGCACCACCAACTGGACGCAGGCACCGAGCTACGACGCACCGGCAGGCGGCCTCGTGCGTATCCGGATCGCCGCCACCGACGTGACGCGGATCTATTCGCTTGCCGCGGAAGGCGCACCCGCTTTGGTAATGGCACTCGACGGCAATCCGGTCGAGGCCCCCTACCCGCTGGAGCTTCTGGACTTCGGCCCGGGCCAGCGCGTCGAACTCGTCGTCCGCATGCCGGATGATGAAGGCACCGAGGTCAAGCTCGGCAATTTCCGCGGCTCCAGCCCCTTCACGGTTGCGACCCTGCGTGCGACCGGCACCTCGCTGAAGCGCGATATCCGCGATGTGAAGCCGCTAGCGGTCAATCCGATCGCCGAAGCCGATCTATCAACGGCCGAGCGCATCCCGCTCGATTTCACCGCAACGGCCGAACATGCGCCGGTTCCCAGCATCTGCGGCACCATTGGCTACACATTCTGGGCAATCAACAAAGTGCCGTGGCAGGGCGATACGCCGGATCCCGGAGCGCCGGTTTCCGAGTTGAAACTCGGCAAGAGCTATGTGCTTCAGGTCAGGAACCGCACCCCGCATGCGCACCCGATCCACCTGCACGGCCTGAGCTTCCGCATCCTCAGTTCGAACAAACGAACCATCCTGCCCCCACCGACGGACACAATCCTGCTACTGCCGGACGAGCAGGCCGAACTCGGTCTCGTCGCCGATAATCCCGGCGACTGGCTGCTCCATTGCCATATCATCGAGCACCAGAAGACCGGAATGTCGGGATATTTCCGCGTCGTTTGAGCTTTTTTCGTTGTGGCACCGGGCGCGAAGGGATACATCGGGTGAGTTTTAACGGCCGCATTTCCGCCACAGTGATTGAAGTTTGATGATCGAGACAACCGCCGAACTTGCCGCAGCCTGCGAAACGCTGGCCAGCGGGGAATACCTGACGATCGATACGGAATTTCTCCGCGAGACGACCTTCTGGCCGCAACTGTGCCTGATCCAGATGGCTGGACCGGACATTGCGGTCATCGTCGATCCGATGGCCAAGGATATCGACCTTGCGCCGTTCTTCGAGCTGATGGCCAATACCAGCGTCGTCAAGGTGTTCCATGCGGCCCGCCAGGACATCGAAATCATCTATAATCTTGGCAAGCTGATCCCGCATCCGATCTTCGATACGCAGGTTGCTGCCATGGTCTGCGGCTTCGGCGATAGCGTTTCCTATGATCAGCTGGTCAGCCGGATCAAGAACGTCCATATCGACAAGTCCTCGCGCTTCACCGACTGGAGCCGTCGGCCCTTGTCTGAGAAGCAGCTCGACTACGCGCTTGCCGACGTCACCCATCTGCGCGATGTCTACCTGCACCTGAAGACCGAGCTTGAGCGCGAAGGCCGCTCGCTGTGGCTGACTGAGGAAATGGCAATCCTCGAAGCCAAGGAAACATATGACATCCACCCGGATGACGCCTGGCAGCGCTTGAAGATGAGGCTGAAGAAGCCGATCGAACTGGCCGTCCTGCAGAAGGTTGCCGCCTGGCGCGAACGTGAGGCACGCAGCCGCAACGTCCCGCGCGGCCGTATCCTCAAGGATGACGGTCTCTACGAGATCGCCCAGCAGCAGCCAAAGGATGTGGATGCGCTTTCCCGTCTGCGCACTATTCCCAAGGGCTGGGAGCGCTCTGCAGCAGGCACGGCGATCCTCGAAGCGGTCAACGCAGCGCTTGAATTGCCGAAGGCCGACATGCCGAAGCTGCCGCGCCAGAACCAGGCAGCCGAAGGCGCCCAGGCCGCCACCGAAATGCTCAAGGTGCTGTTGAAGCTGATTGCGGAAAAGCAGGGCGTCGCCGCCAAGATCATCGCCAATAGCGAGGATCTCGATCGAATCGCCTCCGAAGGCCCGAAGGCCGATGTTGGCGCCTTGAAAGGCTGGCGGCGCGAACTGTTCGGCGACACCGCGCTGAAGCTGATCAACGGCGAAGTTGCTCTGCGTTTCGTCGATCGCAAGATCGAAGCCGTCGAGCTTTAAGACACTCCACTAGGGGTGCATCTTTGCACCCTTGGTGATCTTGTCGGCGATCTTCTTGTCGGCGTGGAGCGCGATACCGACAACCTTCGCATCGTCAGGGCCGAACCGGGCAAACACCTCGCGATTGGCTGCATCGTTGCCGGTCGAAAACATCTCCTCGACATAGAGCGAGGTCTTCACCTCGCGTTCCAGCGCCCGGCGATGGATGGTGCCGATAGTCTTTTCGTCGGCGGACAGCACGATGACCGGCTGGATGCTCAAGGGATTGTAGACGTTGCCATCGGCATCGCGGTAGACTTCGCCGATAATGCCGGGCTTGTCGGCAACAATGCCGCTGGTCAGGAACGCGGTCACGTTCAGCTTTTGCCAGACGGCCAGATCCTCGCGCAGCACGATTGCAAATTTGGTATCGAACATGAATGCCAACTCCACTTTAGGAAACAGGACGCTTGCAGCGCCCGGCGCTTCCATAGCCCGTAGCCGCGGCGATGATCTTGAACGTTTGTGCGCGCCGGCTTTGACGGACAGCATCAAAGTCGCCCCCGTCTCCAGCGGCATAGAGCGGATCGAAGCCAATTTTCACGGCAATGCCTTCGAACCGCATCGCCACGACACCTATGCACTCGGCCTGACACTTCAGGGCGTGCAGGCCTTCCGCTATCGCGGCATCGTTCGCTACAGCCAGCCCGGCAATATCATCGTGCTGCATCCGGACGAGGTTCATGACGGCGGCGCCGGGACGGAAGAAGGCCTGCGCTACCGGATGATGTATCTGCCACCAGAAATGCTGATCGAGGCTCTGGGAGAACGCCGCCGTGGCCTGCCCTTTGTCCCCTCACCCGTAATTGCCGACCGGGCTTTTGCCGCCAACCTTTCGGAAGTCATGCAGGACCTCGACGGCGAGATCGATGGGTTGCAGATCGACGGCGTGCTGACCGGGATCGCCGACGCACTGGTGCGGCATGCAGACAACCCAGGTACCGCGTCCAGCCGGAAATACGACCACGCGGCCATCCGGCGCGCCTGTGATTACCTGCAAGCACATTCGGACCAGCAGATCGGCTCCGGCGAACTCGAGGATGTCAGCGGCCTCGACCGATTCTCTCTTGCCCGGCAGTTCCGCGCCAGCCTTGGTACCAGCCCGCATCGGTATCTGGTAATGCGCCGGCTTGAAAAGGCGCGCGGGATGATCGGTAGCGGCCGGAGCCTTGTCGATATCGCGCTCGAAACCGGGTTTTCGGATCAGGCGCATTTTACCCGGCATTTCAAGAGGACCCATGGTATGACACCAGGCCGCTGGGCAAACCTATGTTACAGGACGTGACACCGCCACAGAGCGTTACACGAAATACCTTGACCGATAGCCCCCAAGGGAAACAATGCCGTCGAGCCTCCGAGGTGGAGCGGAGCTGATTCATGAGAGAAATATCCCCGACAGAGAACTGGCTATTGATCACACTCGGCATGGCGTTGAGCGGGGTGATCTATGGCCTGATCGCCTTTCCCGGCGAACCGCTGATCATCGGCGCGGTCTTTGCCGTGTTCATGGGGGTGCCAATGATAGCTTTCGAGCGCCGGATTCTGTTCCGTCCGCTCTACAGGCGGATCGAGCGGCTTCCGACATTCGCCTATATCCTCGTGGCATTGGTGATCTACGAGATACTGATGAGCGTTGGTTATGCGGCGGCGGCGCTTCTGATGTGGTCGCTGCGGTTTATCGAGCCGGAATCGCTGACAGACATTCTCGTCATGCCATTCCATGTCTTCCTCTACGCGCTGGCTGTCTGCGCATTGATCGTGTTCATCCTGCGTGTGCGCGACCTGCTCGGCCGTCAGGTCTTCACCAGCATGCTGATCAGCCGTTACCGGCGGCCGGTGAAGGAGGAGCGTGTCTTCCTGTTCATCGACCTCGCCGATTCGACAGCCTTTGCCGAAAAGCATGGCGACCTGCGCGCGCAGGAATATCTGAAAGCCCTGTTTGCCGCTTTTGCCGAACCTGTCCGGCGGCACAAGGGTGCGATCGACGATTATGTCGGCGATGCGGCGATCATCACATGGCCGCTGGAGAGAGGCGTCAAATTTGCGCGCTGCGTTCGCTGCGTCTTCGATATCCTCGACGATATCGAAGCCAATGCAGCCACCTGGCGCAAAAACTTCGGCCAGGCGCCCCGGCTGCGGGCGGCCCTGCACGGCGGCTTCATCATCACTGCGGAAATCGGCGTCGATCACCACAAGATCACTTTCTTTGGCGATACGGTGAACACCACCGCACGGCTGGAATCCCTGTGCAAATCTCTGGGCAGACAAGTGCTGATCTCGACCGAACTCGCGCAACGGATCAAACTGCCGGAGACCATCGAAATCGAGGATCTCGGCGATCATGCCGTCAAGGGCCGCGGCCAGGTACTCGGCGTCATGGCTTTGAAACAACAGGAAAAGGTCGAGATGGCTCCGGCTTTCGACCTGCGGGCAGACCTGAGTCATTGTGCACTCCTTCTCTAAGTATCTGTAAACATTGGAAGCGTCTCCGCGTCAGCAATGCGACACGGGCGGCCCTTCCGGGCTATCGCGGCTTGGACCGCCGCAGAAGCGAGGTCGCTGGCCCGGATTTGATACGGCGCGCCAGGGACCACCTGTTCGGCAGCCAACACCTTTGCCTTGATCAAGTAGCGTATCCGATGGTTGGTCACGCCAAGGGCCGCCGCGGCCTCGGTCATGGTCAGCCAATTGCCGTCCTTCTCGGCTGA
>NZ_JAWQUM010000015.1:0-176435 GCF_033447125.1 Rhizobium sp. PL01
CTGGAAACAGCGATACCTGCTCAACATTCCAAGGGAGAAAACTCTTGCTCATGAATGGAGTGAATCAAATCAAAGCCTGAACGTCCACCCCTTCCGAACGAAATCGTGGACGGCCTCCTAGCTTACAGGGAGAGCCACGTCCACGGACAACGTCATACACGATACCGCTTTATTCGATCGTGACCCGCGGGCACAGTTCAGCACCCGAAATCACCCTCGCCCCACATACGGCATCTGCGTCGCCATCACTGTCATCGTCAGGACATTGGCGCTGAGCGGCAGGCCGGCCATGTAGACGACGGCTTCGGCAACGAGGTTGGCGGGGATGGTGGGTTCAGTGGCGATTTCGCCGTTGGCCTGCAGGACGCCGCCACTCATCTTTGCCGTCATTTCTGTCGAGGCATTGCCGATATCGATCTGGCCGCAGGCGATGTCAAACAGACGGCCGTCAAGTGCTGTGGATTTGGTCAGGCCAGCGATAGCGTGTTTGGTGGCAGTATAGGGCGCCGACATCGGGCGCGGGGTCGAGGCGGAAATCGAGCCGTTGTTGATGATGCGTCCGCCACGCGGCGTCTGGGCCTTCATCAGCTTCATCGCCTGTTGGGTACAGAGGAACGCGCCAGTCAGGTTGGCGCTGACGATGGCGGTCCACTGGTCGAAGGTGATGTCTTCCATTGGAACGGCCGGTAGACCCATGCCGGCATTGTTGACCAGCAGGTCGAGACGGCCGAAATCATGGCGGATGGTTGAAAACAGGGTGGCAACCGCCTGCGGATCGCCGACATCGGCGGCGAATGCCCGCGCTGTGCCGCCGGTCTCGACGGACAGCTCCTTTGCCGCTATCTGGAGAACGTCAAAGCGCCGCCCGGAAATGACGGTGGTGAAGCCTTTTTCCAGAAGTGCCTTGGCGATTGCGCGGCCAATACCCGTGCCGCCGCCGGTCACCAGCGCGATTTTTGCTTTTCCCGCCTCGGTCATGGTGCAAATCCTCCCTCATCGCCGATATCTGCCAGCGCATCAAATCCGCTTTGGCGATGAAAGCCCAGCGGATTTGCGTAGCGCCACATCAAGCGAACGTTGTTGCAAGAGGTGATTCGCCTGTGGCCTCCGGCTCGAGCGGCCGGGAGCGGTGCGCGCCGAAGCCTCAGTTCCGGGTGAAGACGTAGTCGGTTTCCTGCCGCAAGGTTTCGCCGGGCCGCAAGACAGCCTGCGGGAAATCGGCATGATTGATCGCGTCCGGCCAGATCTGGGTTTCCAGACAGAAGCCGGCGAAGGGGCCGTAATGGCGGCCTTCAAGGCCGGGTACCGCAACGTTCATCTTGAAGCCGGTATAGAACTGCACGCCGGGCTCGGTGGTGCGGACTTCCAGCGAGACGCCGGAATTGATGCTGCGCACCAGGGCGACGGATTGTTTGGGGCCGCGGGCGTCTGCCAGGCAGAAATTGTGGTCGTAGCCGATCTTCTCGCCTTCCAGCTGGCGGCGCATCGGGGTCATAGCGCGCAGGTCGAAGGCGTTACCCTCGACGGAGCGGATCTCGCCGGTCGGGACCTGGAGTTCGTTGGTCGGCAAATAGCTATTCGCGGCGATCATCACGTCATGGCCGAGCGCATCGGCGGTGCCGTCAAGATTGAAGTAGCTGTGCTGGCAGACGTTGCAGATCGTGGCGCGGTCGGTCGTGCTTTCGTAAAGCACATTCAGCACGCCGCCATCGCTGACCGTGTAGGTGCAGGTGGTCGTGCAATTGCCGGGATAGCCGGCGCGGCCATCGGGATCGACGATCTGCAGCACGACGCGGTTCTCCGCCGCCTCGATCAGGGTCCACAGGCGTTTGGCAATGCCGTCGCTGCCGCCGTGCAGGTGTGTCACGCCCTTTTCATTGCATTCGAGTTGGTACTGCACCCCGTCGATGGCGAAACGGCCACCGCCGATGCGATTGGCATTGCGGCCGGGCGTTGCTCCAAAATAGGGGGAATGTGCGAGATAATCGGCAAAATTCTCGAAACCGAGTACCAGCGGCGCTGCATGGCCATCAAGACGCAGGTCCTGGATGACGGAGCCCCAGGTGAGGACATGCGCGGTCAGTCCGCCGCCCTTGATCACGATGCGATGCACGGGCTCGCCGGATGGCATATGGCCGAACACTTCAGTTTCTGTCTGCACGGCCATTCTTCCTCCACTCTTCCCGGGCGGCAACCTGCGTCATTTCGCTGAAGGCGGCAACCGAAAAGTCATACAATTTGCGGCCGTTCCGCCGCCGCAAGCGTTCCGGCGCGTTGCGTAGCAGAGACAAAGCAGATTCGTCTCAAAACGTCTTCTGATAGATGATGAAAGGCGTCTTATCGGCGATGCGGTCATAGAGCTTGCGGGCATTGGCGTTGAAGTCCTGGGTCATCCAGTAGACTTCCTCAGCCTTTTCCGTGTTCGCCCGTGCGTAAACAGCCTCGATCAGTGCCCGGCCAATCCCCTGTCCGCGCACGTCCGGATCGGCAAACAGGTCCTGCAGATAGCAGATGGAGTTCGCGTGCCAGCAGGAGCGGTGAAAGAGAAAATGCGCAAGGCCGACCGGCTTGCCATCGAGGACGGCCAGAAATCCGGCATATTCATTGGTTTCGCCGCTGATTAGCCGCGAAAAGGTGAGGGCGTAGATGTCTTCTGGCAAGGTGGCTTCGTAGAAGGCCAGATAGGCCTTCCACAGGCGGCGCCAGTCCTGCTCGTCTCCGGGTTGGACAGGACGGATGGTGAGGGCTTCGGTCAGCGTCTGTCCTTCCCGATATCGGCGAGATCAAAGGATGTCGTCTGATAGATATCGTTGATCCAGTTGCCGAACAACAGGTGTGCGTGGCTGCGCCAGCGGTTCTGCGGCGCCAGCGACGGGTCGTTGTGGGGGAAATGGTTGTGCGGCATCTTGATCGGTACGCCGGCATCGACATCACGGAAATATTCGTCTGACAGCGAGGTCGAATCATATTCGACATGATTGAAGACGTAGAGCCGGTTGCCGACCTTTTCATGCACGAAACAGACGCCCATCTCGTCGGATTCCATCAGGATTTCGAGATCTGGCTTTTTCTCGATATCGGCGCGGCGCACCTCGGTCCAGCGTGACACCGGGATCTGGAAATCATCGGAAAAGCCACTGAGATAGGGCGATGCCGGATTGAGATTGTGGTGACGGTAGACGCCAAAAGCTTTTTCTTTCAGCGTGTGTTTCGGCACGCCATGGAAATGGTAGATCGCCGCCATCGCCCCCCAGCAGATGTTCAGCGTCGAATGGACATTGGTGTGGGTCCAGTCGAGGATTTCACGCATCTCGTTCCAGTAGGTCACGTCCTCGTAGTCCATCAGTTCGACGGGCGCGCCGGTGATGATCAGGCCATCGAACGTGCGGTGCTTCACCTCGTCCCAGGTCTCGTAGAAGGCGAGCAGATGCTCTTCCGGCGTATTCTTGGCCTTGTGGCCACCCAGCCGGATCAGGGAGAACTCGACCTGCAGCGGCGACGCACCGACAAGGCGCGCCATCTGCACTTCGGTCTTGATCTTGTTCGGCATGAGATTGAGCAGGCCGATCTGCAGCGGCCGAATATCCTGACGGATCGCCGCAGTTTCGGTCATCACCCGCACACCCTCTTTGACGAGGGTCTCATAGGCGGGCAGCGTATCGGGAATTTTGATGGGCATGGCTACACTCGGGTCTCCGAACACGCCGGCACAAAAAAACCGGCAACGACAGAATCGCTACCGGGCCAGCTTGCTTGCGCATGCACGGCCCTTTAGCAACTTATTTAACGTGGCTGCAAGCCGGCCGGCCAAATCACCACGAGAGCATTAGATAGCGCCTGTCCGCGCGAGAATCAATATGGCGCCCGCCAGGCGGAGCGGACGCCAAGCCGGGTTCAGGCGGCTGTCTCATTGCGCTTGAGTTCGATGCCGAGCTTGTCGAGCATTTCGGCCCAGCCGACCTCGTGGTTTGCCTGCTTGTCATGACCGTCGAGGAACACGCCCTGTTCGGTCATGATGAGGCGGCAGCCCTTGCCTGCGGGCAGGAATTCCACCGTCATCAGGCCGGCAAAGATGCGCCTGCCTTCCGTCGTCATATTGCCGCCCGAGACGATCCGTGCGTCCTGGACGATATCGTAGTAGGTGGTTTCGTTGACATAGGCCGGGCCGCCCTTCGGGCCGAACCGGTTGATGTCGGTGCCGCCGACCCGGAAGACAAACTGGTCATAGGCAATCTCCCAGCCGTCGCCCGGATTGCCCCAGCGCAGCAATGCCTCCCGGTTCGACCAGGCGGCAAAGACGCGCGATGGCGCCGCGTCATAGGTGCGCTCAATGACGATGGTGGAATGATGTGTCGAACGTTCCGTCATGTTCGTCTCCTTTATGGTTCTTCAAGCTCTTCCACGTTTTCCGGATTTTCGGCCAGATACTCCCCCAGTGCATCGAGGCGGTGTCCCCACAGGGCGCGGCGGTCTGAAATCCATTGCTCGGCGAGGCTCAGCACCTGCCGGTCAATGGTGCAGGTGCGGACCCTGCCGGTCTTTTGCGACTGGACGAGGCCGCTCAGCTCCAGCACCTGCAGGTGCTGCATGACGGAGGGCAGGGACATGGTGAGCGGGCCAGCCAGTTCGCTGACCGAGGCCGGTCCGTGGCAGAGCCTGTCCACCATCATACGCCGTGCCGGATCGGCGAGTGCCTGGAACATCAGGTCGAGTTGGTTTGGTTGGTTAAGCATGTGCCTAACTATCATGGCGCGACGCCGGATGCAAGAAATAGTTAAGTGAAATGCTAAGTATTGCGTTCACGCCGATGTGTTCGGAAAACTGAAACTCGGCCGCTCGTGCCCCCGTACCCCTTGATGACTTCAGGAGGATGCGCGATGCCCAGTCTTGCCTATCAGATCAGCCCGACCGATTTCCGGCAGCGGCGCCTGCTGCAGGCAACCATCGCTGTCCTTGCGATGCTGCCGGTGTTTGCCGGCCTGTGTGGTGTGGTGATGGGACCTGGGTTTCTCGGAGAGAAGACCCCGCCGGTGGATCTCAGCAGCCATGTGCGGTTTCTCTCCGGGCTTTTCCTTGCCTTCGGGATCGGCTGGTACAGCTGCATTCCGGCAATCGAGAAAAAGACCGAACGTATCCGGTTTCTGGCGATCCTGACCTTCAGTGGCGGTCTGGCACGGCTGTATGCGCTGGCGGTCGATGGCGTGCCGTCGGCCGGGCATCTGCTCGGGCTTGGCATGGAGCTTGTCGTCGTGCCCTTCCTGGTGGTCTGGCATGGGCGAGTCGCGGCACTTAGTCAGCGGCACTCCACGGGGTGAACAAGGTCACGCGGCAATCTGGGTTCTCCATCGGAGATGATTGCCGCAATGCGGCGGTGGGGCGGTCCTAGGGGTGGCTGGGAGGGTCGCCACACATCTGCATATTTTGAGGGGCGGAGCAGTGGCTAAGCCAGTGTAGCCGGATTGCTGCTGGCGTCGGTTGAACAGAACGGCACATCTTTGCCGACGCGTTCCGCAGATTTGATGTTTTATAGCTCTGGGGGCGGGCAATTGCTCACGATTGCTGATCTATTTATTTTAGATTACACTAATTAAGTGCTTTTTACCTTTTGCGAGGACTTTGGTCGTGGGGCGTTCGAGTGGTCTGAAAGACTTGTTGTCGACGCACAGAAAGTTTGCGAACCATTATTTTCCGGAGATTCCGGCGGGCAAGAGAGGCTGCTCCTCTATGACGGCCGGTGAACTGCCGGGCAGGCATGTTATCGCGGATTTCAGTGGTGCGGAAAACCTCGACGACGTTGCTCGCATCGAGGCTGCGTTCACCAGCGCCATCGCTGCTGCGGGGGCCACGCTGCTCAGCATGAGTTTCCACGTGTTCAGCCCTGGAGGCGGCGTCACCGGCACCGCGTCGTTGGCCGAAAGCCATATCTCCATCCACACCTGGCCGGAGAATGCCTATGCCGCACTCGACATTTTCATGTGTGGGGTCTGCGACCCACTGAACGCGCTTCCGGCGCTGATCGAGGCTTTTACGCCGTCGTTGATCGAGTTGCGCCAGATCGTCAGGGACACAGCCGAAACTCTGGCGGAAGCGCAATAGGCGGCGATGAGCGACATGCTACCCCATGAACCCGATTTGTTAGGAGCGTTTCAGAGCTCCGTTCTGGTCGAGCGTCCCTACCCTCTGCCCGAGCTTCCTCCCAACAAGTTCTTCGTCGAAAGCAATGATGCGGTCCCTCTGGAGCGTGGCGGCAGCGTTTTCGTGCTTGAGGATGCCGATATCTTCGACGAATATCATTACCGGGCAAAGTCGATCATCTGCTCGCTGCGCACACCGTTCCAGTCGGTGACGATCGCCGATACCTACAGTTTCGGCAGGGCACTTTTCCTCGATGGCGCCATCCAGAGTTCGGAAGAAGACGAGGCGCTGTATCACGAGATGCTGGTGCATCCGGCGCTGCTGATGCACGAGAATCCCCGGCATGTGCTGATCATCGGTGGCGGGGAGGGGGCAACGCTCAGGGAAGTGCTCGCCTATGGCAGCGTGACCCGCGCGGTGATGGTCGATATCGACCGCGATGTCGTCGATATCTGCCGCGAGCATCTTGGCCCATGGAACTACGGTGCCTTCACGGATACACGCGCCGAACTGCATTATTGCGACGGCCGGGAATTCGTCGAGAAGACCGACGATCTCTTCGATGTCGTCATCATCGATGTGGTCGATATGCTGGACAACGGCCCAGCCCAGCATCTCTACACCCGGGAATTTTATGCGTTGGTCCGGCAACGGCTGCGGCCGGGTGGTATCGTCGTGGTGCAGGCTTTGGAATTGTCGTTCTGCGATTACAAGGGCCACACCGCAGTCTCCCGCACGATGGCAACGGTGTTCTCGCAGGTTCACAGCTATCAGGTGACGGTACCGTCCTTCCTCGCCCCCTGGGGTTTTCTGATGGCCTCGGATTGGCTGGACCCGAACGAGGAAAGTGCGGCGCGCATGGACCAGACGATCGAGGCGCGGCTTGGGGCGGACTGGCTTGACCATCTGACCGGCGCCTTCGTCAAGGCGAGCTTCTGCTTCGACAAGGAAACCGCCTTCTATCTCGGCCTGTCTGGCCCGATCCTGGAGGACGGGGTCGCGTTTGTCCCTCCGCCTGATGTCCACACAGTCGATGATGGCATCAGGCAGCTTCCCTCCTTGTCCGTGGATTGAACCATGGATCAGTCCACGCACATTTCGGTCCTCTCCAGGCTGGCGTTCACGCATCCGGATGGGCAGGAGGTGCAGAGTGGCGGTGTGGTTTGCGCCCTGTCCTATCCGGAACCCGTTGTGGTGGTCGAGCACGCCATCCGGATCGAAGGGCCGGCGATGCCATCGGCGGAACTGGGCGACACCCGGACCGATAGTCTCGATATCGTCAAACTGGCGCCCGGTTCGGAAACGCCCTTTGCCGTGCAGCAGCTTACGAGCGACTGGGTAAACGAGCCCCTTGGCCCCAACGACTTCGATGAGCTGGCGATCGAACTGCAGCTGCGCAATGGCCAGATCCGGTGGCGCGGTTCGCGGATCGTGGTGCAGGCGCCCCGGGATCAGTTCAACGACGTCACTGCCGCTATCGCCGCCTTCGGTTGGCTTTGGCTCAATGTCGAGCGGGTGGAGCGGAAACTTGAAGCCGACTGGGGTGTCCAGCATGGCGATGCGCTGGCTTTGGCCGGCGGTTCGTTCGGCAGATCGCAAGGGCGCCGATTGGGAGAGAGGGCTGTCGAGGCGACGCGGGATCGCCAGTGGTTTCTGCGTGCCATGCGCGTTCTGGAGCGTGGCGATAGCGGGCTCTCCCGCAATGCCCGCCGCGTCTTCTTCGAGCTTTGCCATCAACTGGAGCTGACAAAGCGCCTGACCCTGATCGGCGACATGATCGAGAGCCGCGAGGCGCTCTACAATCAGGCCTCGGAGCGGATGTTCGAGTTCCGCCTGTTCGTTGTTTCATCGGTGCTGGAAGCCGCCATTCTGATCGCCATCATCACCGAAATCGCCCTGTTTCTGGTCTACGAACTGTAGGAGGAGGACATGAAACGACTGCTTGCTGCGTTCATTCTCGTCATTCCAATATCACCGGTGATGACGCAGGACGCCTTTCTGACTGGCGCGCAAATCCGCGCGAAACTCATCGGCAGGACGATCTCCGGTACCGAGGACGGGGTGCGCTATTCGGAAAAGCTGCTGGCCAACGGCACGATCAAGGGCCATTCAGCCACCGAGCCCGCCTATGACGGCGAATGGGAAATCTCCGGCAACGAAATCTGCTTCTACTACGATGATGACGATGACGATGATTGCTCCCGTATCGTCATGAAGGGCAACACCGTGAACTTTATCGACGACGATGGCTCGCAGTCGAAGGCAACGGTGAAGTAACCGCCGCCCGTCCCGCGCGTTGGCGCGTGTTGCAACGCCTTGCGCCTGCGCGCGAAAAATCGCCGCAGTTTTCAAAAAGCAGGTCGGCCGGGGCGCTGAAAGCTGCCTCGTAAAGTAAAAGTAAGTGACACCTCTCAGCGCCCCGTTCAGTGTCTTTTGCCGCGCTTCTCAGGTTCTTCTGCGCTTCCTGCCTGTGAGGTGCAGGAAGCCTCCAATGCCCCGGCCCGGCCGCTTATCCGCCAGGCTTTTCAATCCGGTGGGGCATACCCTGGACCCCTCGACGGCAAAGCCGTCCGCGGGGTGAACCGCCCGTGGTGGAGTATGCCCGGCACGCCCGGTTCATTTTGAACCGGAGGAGAACCACCTTCACGCAGCCCCGGGGATTTTGCGCGCGTTTCGCCAAACCATCCGGGCACCGGCTCCACCTCGCCGGCAACGCAAACCGGTGTATCCGTGGTGGGACGCAAAGAGTATGGCACGAGATGAAAGGCCGGGGATTTGCGGGGATGATTTTTTTGGGCAGTGCCTGAATGCAACCTGCAAACTGGTGTTTCCGATTTCCGTCGCCACCGTTGCGTTTGTTCCGCCGAGTGCGTCAGGTTGAAAGACAAACGGCGCAACGCGTTTCGCTTCTCCATCATGCTGCAAATATAACAATCCAGGATATTTGAGATTGCAAAAAACAATCCTGAGATGCTAATATCCTTTTATTTCAGTGGCTTGCTGGCCACATTATGAATTCCTTAATTACATCGGGAGCTAAATTCTCCCTAACTCCGAGATGCCCGTCGGATGGTCTGCCACCGGAGTTGACATGATGTCGCGGTACGGTTGCATGTCGATCTACCCCATCAGGAGGCCATTGTGTCCCGCCCAAAAATCAAGACTGCATTGACCGCTGTGTTAATGCTTATCGGTGTCGTGTTCCTATCATTTGCCGGCTTTGCCATTCAAAGCATGAACACGTTGAATAGGAACGTTGCTGAAATGGCGACGGATTGGTTACCGGGGGTTTCGGTCGCCAAGGAAATGAATCTGGCCTTGTCTTCGATGCGCCGGAACTACCTTAATCATGTGATGGCCCTGGATGACGCCAGCCGCAAGACCGTCGAGCAGGCGCTGGATACGGACGCCAATCATTTTCTGGAGCAACTGAAATTAAACCAAGCTGCCAGTAACGATGCCGACGAACAATCACTGGCAAAGGGCATTGAAACGAAGTTTGCAGCCCTCCAGCAATTGGCAGAGCCGATGCTCGCCCTTTCGCGTGCGGGCAAAACCGAGGAGGCGAAAGTCGCCCAGCAGACGACGATCCGCCCAGCCGCTGCAGAGCTGACGGATATCGTCGATAAAATCGTCAGGATCAAAACAGAGGGATCGCAGCGCTCCTACGAGATCAGCAAGCAAGTCTTTCAGACGACGATGACCATTGCCATGGTCGCGATCGCGGTTGGCCTTTCGGTGATTGCAGGCGGCATCTATTTTGCACTTTCCGGGATCGCCAAGCCGATCGAGGCAATCACCGGGTCTATGAAGGCGCTGGCTGCAGGCGACACGGCAACGGTTATTCCCTTCGTCGGACGGGCAGATGAAATCGGTGCGATGGCGGCAGCGGTTGCGGTGTTCAAGGCCAATGCGCTGGCCACTATCCAGCTTGAATCCGAAGCTGCACGCGAACGGAACATGACCGAGAGCGAGCGGCGGCAAAATGCGGAAACCGCACGGATCAAGGCGGACGAAATGGAGAAGGCGACGGCTGGGCTGGCAGACGGCCTGTCACATCTGGCCGCAGGTGATCTTTCCTTCCAGCTGAACCAGGCCTTTGCACCGGACTTCGAAACGCTGCGGAAGAATTTCAATGCGTCCGTTCTTCAACTGGCAGAGACACTTCAATCCGTGACAACGGCTGCGCAGTCGATCGACAGCGGATCACGGGAAATCAGCCAGAGTTCCGACGATCTGTCGAAACGCACGGAACATCAGGCGGCGTCGCTTGAAGAAACGGCAGCGGCACTGGATCAGATCACCGCGAACGTTTCGAACTCCTCGCAAAGGGCCGAAGAAGCACGGCAGATTGCCATCCAGGCCAATGCCAGTGCCACCCAGTCGGGCTCGGTCGTTGCCAATGCGGTCAATGCCATGGAGCGCATCGAGCAATCCTCAGGTCAAATCTCCAGCATCATCTCGGTGATCGATGAAATCGCCTTCCAGACCAATCTGCTGGCGCTGAATGCCGGCGTTGAAGCGGCCCGTGCCGGTGAGGCTGGCAAGGGTTTTGCCGTTGTCGCCCAGGAGGTGCGCGAACTTGCCCAGCGCTCTGCCAAGGCAGCCAAGGAAATCAAGGAGCTGATCCGGAATTCGAGCGTGGAGGTCGACAGCGGCGTCAAGCTGGTGCGCGACACCGGCAACGCGCTGAAAGTCATCGGCGACTATGTGGTGACGATCAACCAGCATATGGATGCGATCGCTCTCTCATCGCGCGAACAATCCGTCGGGCTTGCCGAAGTCAACACGGCCGTCAACCAGATGGATCAGGTCACGCAGCAGAACGCAGCGATGGTCGAGGAGATGAATGCGGCGGGTGCAACTCTTGCGCTGGAATCCAACCATCTCAAGGAGCTGATCTCCCAGTTCACGCTGGCAGCGGGCGCTGCCACGCGGGAGAGTGGTGCATACCGGTCCCGCCGGGCAGCATAGTCTTTCCCGGAGACGAGGCCTCGCCGGTGTGCGAGGCCTTTTTGCTGAATGGGGTCCACCGGACATTCGCGACGTTGTGTTCCGGCCGGTCTTTCAATGAGGTGGGGCATATACTGGACGGTCACGCCCCCGTTCATTCACGAACCGGAGGAGAACCGTCTTTCACGCAGACCCGCGCGCGCGTTCCGCCAAACCATCCGGGTACTTCGCGGGCACCGCAAACCGGTGTATCCGTGGTGGGACGGGAAGAGTATGGCACGGGGATTATGGGCGGGATTTGCGGGGATGAGTTTTTTTGGAGGCCATCCTTCGCCCAAAGCGGACATGTAACGTTTGCATACTCAGAGGCGGCTTCGCGCCTTCAGTCCGGTCGTTTGTACCGCCAGCTGGAATTGCTGAAAGTCATCCTTCTGCCACGCAGGTGTCGTCACCATTTGAAATGGGACAAAAGTAGACCGGCCGCCGTCACTCCAAATGGAACAAAGCCCAATTCTCTGAGTTATACACTGTTCGACCAAAGCGGTGGTGGCCTTGGTGATGTCTGCGCTGGTCGAAATTTCTGAATTAAGCAAACTTCCAAACCAACGATAGGAGGAAGAAATGTCTTATTATTCCACTATGGTCGTCGTCGCTGCATCATGCTGTGCATTAGCCGGATGTCAAACAGCGAGCATGAATTCCACCGCTGGCCCGGCGACGCCCGGCTGTGTGGCTGGGACGGTTGGAGGCGCAGTCCTGGGCGGTGTGGCGGGGTCCGCAATCGGGTCAGGTACCGGCCAGCTCTGGGCCGTTGGCGCCGGAGCAACGCTGGGCGGCGCTGCCGGTTCTGCAATAGCTTGCGGCCGCTAATTGTTTACGACAAGGCAGGTGGCGAAATACATGCGTCACTTGCCTGAAAAATAACTGATTTATTCATTTGCCGTCTCGAAGGCCCTCGGCGTGTAAAGACTTACCGCACCGAGGGCTTTTCCGCGTCACTTGGCGCGCCCATTTCCCAAATCATGCTGCGTCTGCCTCAAAGCGTGTCGATCAGTCCTCCGTCCACGCGCATGGAAGCCCCGGTCGTCGCGGATGCCAAAGGCGAGGCGAGATAGGTGACGAGGTTGGCAATCTCCTCCACGCTTGCAGCGCGTTGAATAATCGAACTGGCACGATGCGTCTTGACGAAGTCCGCCGCGACCTCCTCGATGGACTTGCCCGTCTTCGCACGCTCTTCGGCAAGCATCGCCTCGACGCCTTCCGACAATGTCGGGCCGGGGAGGACCGAGTTCACGGTAACGCCAGTGCCCGCCATGCGCTTGGCAAGCCCGCGGGCAACCGCGATATCTGCGGTCTTGCTCACGCCGTAGTGGATCATTTCCACCGGAATATTAAAGCCGGATTCCGACGCAATGAAGATGACGCGGCCCCAGTCGAGCTTCTGCATGCCCGGAAGGTACGCGCGCGAAAGCCGGACGGCCGACATGACGTTGACCTGCCAGTGGCGATCCCACACCTCGTCGCTCGCCTCGAAGAAATCGAGCGGCTGGAAAATGCCCGCGTTGTTGATGAGGATGTCCACATGCGGAACCTTGGCGAAAAGAGCATCACAGCCTTCAGCGGTTGCAACATCGGCTGCGGCCGCAGCGACTGTGCCCTTAGCACCTTCGCCTCTCAAGCGTTCGGCGGCCTTTGTGGTCTTTTCTTCGGACCGTCCATTGATCACCACATCAGCGCCAGCCCGCGCGAGCTGGCGGGCGATCGCGTAACCGATGCCTTCGGTGGATCCAGTAATCAGAGCGGTTTTGCCTGTAAGGTCGATCTGCATCTGCTGCTCCTTGTGAGGGTGAGCACACAAGGTATGAACTTGCGGCCGGTCCCGCAACAGCTGTCGCCGATCGGAAATCGGATTCGACGGTCCGTTATACCAATGATCGCGTCCGAAAAGCCGGAGGAGAACTGCTATTCACGCAGCTCCGGGGATTTGAGGCGCGTTCCGCCTCCGGGCCTACCTCGCCGGAAACGCAACCCGGTGTGTCTGTGTGGGACAGGAAGAGTATAGCACGGGGATTGTGGGTGAAGATTTGCGGGGATGGTTTTTTGGCAGATAGGCTGCTTTCAACCCGAAGCGAACTTTGAATGGTGGCTCTGGAGGGAGCGCCCACCATCGCTCAGAAGCCTTAGAAACCGGGCTTTCAAGGAATGGCTAGGGGGACACGATGTCCCCCTTTTCTGTCTCTGCATCATATGCAAAAGGACAGATGGCAACAACCAACCTGTGGGTACAGCGGCAAATCTCGAAGCCATCAGGGAACGGAAGCGTCATAATGGTGGTGGGGCGAAACGGTCCCGCACATGAAAGGCTTTAGAGCCATGAGTTCACTTATGCCAGAGTCTAAAACCACGCGCCCATTTCGATGTGCGCATCATGCATACGGAGAGCATCAAACAATGCGCTGGGCGAGATCAGTCCCTTGCGAACTCCCCGTATCATGAAAGGTGATGGGAGATGATAGCGTGTGCCAACCTCCAAAGTTATTGATTGTCAAGACCGGAAAATTAACGCCACGGCTACCTACAACGCTGCGGAAAGCCGACAAATCTGCTATGAAACATAGATATGTATGCAAAGTGACGAGTAAATTCCCGACTGTAAATGGCGCTAGAAGTTCCGTTATATTTTTTGAGAATGTCGGCGATCGAATGTCGTCCAGTGGCGTCGATGAACGACTTGCACATTCTGTAGTTTTCCATCGGCTTTAAAGATGCGCACAGGGATTTTGTGTGTGATCCGTATCGCTCTAACCACAGTTCGTATCGCAATTGTCCCATGCCGATAGTCGTGCGATGTCTCGTCTTTCCGATCATTATGCTGACGATAAGTATCAAATACTCCATCGCCCTGAAGCTCCGTCGTCTAAATCGACGCTCGGTCATGATTATAGATATTGCGACAAGGTCAATGTTTTGCTTGTCATGTTCCGCTGCGATCCGAAGGTAAAGGTCCTTACTTCTCATTTATGAGCTCTGGTTCATAAATCACATCGATTTCTGGGATGTAATCGGGGTCCGTCATCCAATAGCTAATTGCAGCACCACCCAGAGCAACGAAGACGATATAAATCAATACATCAAAGATAATGAAGTCGACAATTGCAAACAGCAAGCCGCTGCTTCCCACTTTAGCAATAGTCTCTATTCCCCAAGTATATGAGTATGACACGATGCGCGCAATGAGGATAATGTAAAGTGTATACATCAGCGCAAGCCACGGGAACGAGCCGCTCTTTTCTACAAAAGAAATTCTTCTCACGTTGTATAATGAGAATGATATCAATATACTCTTAAGAGCAACTAAAAACCACATGAATTCTGTGAATTCTGCCTCGGTCAAAATGTATGCAGCGAATATGCCTGCAATAGCGGGGTTAAATACGGTAGAAAATACCATCGAGAAAACTGATACGGAGATTATCTTTTTCCGAAGTTTCCGTTTTTCTGCTGGCGTTTGGCTAGCCCCAATGTATAGGTCGTCTTCATTAAAGTAGTAAGAGTAAAGGCTGTCTGCGTGTCCAAGTGGGAAAAACATGAAGTATATGGGTGTATAGGCAATGCGCATATAGCGACGTATCAATGTAGATAGCTCGAATACTAAGTATACTGTCAATATGGGCACGATGGAGAGCTTGTATCCCCATACAGCGTTTATGATATCCATCAAATTATGTGCCTCATAATATTTTTCAATCACCATCTTGGGTTGATTTACAAAACAGTCTTGAATGCCCTGACTATCTTTAGGCGCTTGTACCGGTCGTCCAAAGACACTGTTGGCACGCAAGCGATTTGGATTTCGCTGGGCAATCCGTTGACGTACTTATCCAAGCTGTAGCTCAACGCTGCGTAGGTGTCGGCATCAAGTCCTTTGGGCGCGTAAAAACGCACTGTTTTGCCAATCTCAGGCAGATAGGCGCTGCCATTGCCGGAGTTAGCGTTGTACGCCCCTACACTGACCACCATGAGCGTTTCGTCTGTCAAGAAATCCGCGTTGACATACGCTTTCGTGTCTTGGTCGAGCCTTAGCAAAGATGCCTTGTTTTCTCTGATATCCAGAGTATTTGCACCTTCCCCAATGACTGTATGGGCGCGCCTCATGGAGGGTTCAATTTTATCGACAAGGGCCTCGCGGTCGCCAGACGGAAGTCTGCCTAAAGCGTCCTGCTCTCCCTTCAAGAGATTAATGGTCAGACCGCAGACCTGTTTGATGGTGGTAGTTATTAGGCTGTTCAGGGTCTGACTGACCGAGCCTACAACGTAGCTGCCTAAAACTGATGTAAGGAAGAGGTTGTTTGGCTCTGTGAGTTGTACCCAGACTTCTTGAATGAAGGAACCTTGGCGCGGGGGGATGAGATATATCCGCACCTCAGGGGAGAGCTCTCCTCGTGACTTGATCTTACCGGTTGCTGCGTAGTGACCTATCAGCGTGAGGGTCCATGTCATCCCTTCCAGTGAAGTTGCCCCGCTGTGAGCAGGTAGTTGGCCCGCAGTCGCAACGCCGCCATCGTATACCAGTTCGTATTTTAGTGTTTCCATCCGCGAATCCCCAGCCCACGCCATGGTTGTAAAGTACAAGCGCGCTGTCAATGGATCACCACATTGGCTAACGCTTTAAAAATGCTGAAAATTGATAAATTTTTGCGAGAGGGTATTTAAGTAGCTTCGTGCAGCCACTTCCCCCTTGGGTATGGCGTTATGGCACGAGTAGGTGCTGGTCCGCTTAAGCAATATGACCGTTCAACGAGCTTTCTGGGGTCGTGTGAAAGAGATAAGCGACAGTGTGCCAGTTGGTGTCCACAAGGGTATATCCGTGCGGACGCCTTATACCGCTGCAATTTGGGTGTCCGTTTGGGTCATTCCGATTATTTCGGTGGCACTTTTAACGGTCGATACCCCCTGCGGGCGCAACACTTTAGCGCAACGCGGGCATTCGACATCGAGATCAACTGCGTCAACTCCCTACCCCTCAATCTCTTCCCGCAGCATCTCCAGCTCCAGCCATTCCTCTTCCATCTTCGTGATCGAGGTCCGTAGCTTTTCGAGTTCCGATGCCAGTGCCGAAAAGCGGGTGGGGTTCTTGGTGAACAGATTCGGGTCGGCCATTTCCTTTTCGCGTTTGGCGATCTCGGATTCGGCCTTTTCCATCTCCTTCGGCAGGTTTTCCAGCGCGAATTTCTGTTTGAAGGAGAGTTTGGCCTTGCCGGTTTTGGGCGCGGAGGAGGCGTCGTTGCCGGTGGACTTGGCTTTGTCGGCTTTGTCGGCGCGCTTCTTTTCGTCGGCGGCGCCCTTGCGCTGGGCCATCATGTCGGAATAGCCGCCGGCATATTCGATCCAGCGGCCGTCGGGCGCGTCCGGGTTGGCGGGCGCGATGGTCGAGGTGACGGTGCGGTCGAGGAAGTCGCGGTCGTGGGAGACGAGGATGACTGTGCCGGGGAAGCCGGCGACGATTTCCTGCAGCAGGTCCAGCGTCTCGATGTCGAGGTCGTTGGTCGGTTCGTCGAGGATCAACAGGTTGGTCGGGCGCGACAGGATGCGGGCGAGCATCAGGCGGGCGCGCTCGCCACCGGAGAGGTTCTTGATCGGGGTTCTAGCCTGTTCGGGCTGGAACAGGAATTCTTTCATATAGCCCGTGACATGGCGCTGCTCGCCATTGACCAGCAGGTTGTCACCGCGGCCGTCTGTGAGGTAATGCGCCAGCGTATCCTCAAGATTCAGGTCTTCGCGGCGCTGGTCGAGCGTGGCGATCTCAAGATTGGTGCCGAGCTTGACCCAGCCGCTGTCGGGCTTGATCTGGCCGGTCAGCATCTTCAAAAGCGTCGTCTTGCCGGCGCCGTTCGGGCCGACGAGGCCGATGCAATCACTGCGATGAACGCGGATCGAGAACGGGGCGACGATGGTGCGGTCGCCATAGGACTTGGTGATCTGGTCTGCCTCGATCACCAGCTTGCCGGATTCGCGGGCGTCGGAGACGGTGGCCTGTACCGAGCCTTGCGGGCCATTATGGCCGCGGTGCTTGGCGCGCAGGTCCTGCAGGGCGCCGAGGCGGCGCATGTTGCGCTTGCGCCGCGCGGTGACGCCGTAACGAAGCCAGTGTTCTTCGCGCTCGATTTCCTTGCCGAGCTTGTGCTGTTCGAGCTCTTCCTCTTCCAGCACCTTGTCGCGCCAGGCCTCGAAGAAGGCAAAGCCCTGGCTCAAGCGGCGCGACTGGCCGCGATCGAGCCAGACGGTTGCATTGGAGACCTTTTCGAGGAAGCGTCTATCGTGGGAGATGACCACGAGGGCCGAGCGGCTCTTGATCAGCTCGCCTTCCAGCCATTCGATGGTGGGTAGGTCGAGATGGTTGGTCGGCTCGTCGAGAAGCAGGATATCCGGCTCCGGCGCCATGACGCGCGCAAGCGCCGCGCGGCGGGATTCGCCGCCCGACAGCTGGTTCGGGTCTTCGTCGCCGGTAAGGCCCAGATGTTCGAGCAGGTAGGCGACACGGTAGGGATCGTCGCTCGGGCCGAGGCCGGATTCGGCATAGGCGCGCACGGTGTCGAAGCCTTCGAAATCCGGTGCCTGATGCAGATAACGGATTGTGACGGACGGGTGGCGGAAGATCTCGCCGGACTGCGGCTCGGCAAGGCCTGCGGCCATCTTCATCAGCGTCGATTTGCCCGAGCCGTTGCGGCCAACGAGGCAGATACGGTCGCCCGGTTCCACCTGCAGATTGGCGCCGGCAAGCAGCGGCGTGCCGCCGAAGGACAGGACGATATTATCGAGTTTCAGAATAGGTGGTGCCATGGTCAGGCTCCCGAAAAGTCTTGCGGGCGGGCGAGAATGAGCGCCCGGCCGGAGGAAAGGGTGAAGCGGACGGTGCCCTCAGCGACATTGGAAACGGTGCGCGAGGAGCCGAACGGCAGATGAAAATCCGTGAGCGGATACCGGGCGCCGGTGATGGAGAGGCCGGCCAGCGTATCGAGCCCGAGGATGGAAAACAGGCAGCCTTTCGGCAGGTCTATCTCGAAACTGCCGGGCAGAAGCGGCCAGGCTTCCTCCTCGCCGGAGGTGAGCAGCACCTCGATGCCGTCTTCGGCCAGCCGTGCGGCATAGAGCAGGTGCATGAAGGCATGGTCGCTGCGTTCGCCGCCCAGCGCACCGGCCAGGATGAGACGTTTCGCGCCGCGCTCAAGGGCGGTTGCCACGGCGATTTCGCCGTCGGTTTCGTTCTTGGCGGCGGGGTAGGGCTCGCGGATCACGTCCGGCCATTCGTCGATCAGCGACTGCGGCGTGGAATCGAAATCGCCAACCCAGAGTTCGGGCGTCAGGCCGAGCGGTCTTGCATGCCGCATGCCGCCATCGGCCGCAATGACGCGGGCACCGGCAAGCTGCTCGCCAAGCCGGTCCGTCGGCGTCAGCGGGCCGCCCATCAAGATTACGAAAGCCTGTTTGCTCATGGCGCAAGGCCATAGCGTAAACAGGGGCAGAAGGGAAAGGGGCGCTCGCGTATTTGGCGGGGCAATCGGATGAGGCGGGCCTTATGGGGCAGTCTGTTCGTCCCGGCGCGTGGCATTTTCCTTTTCGCGGGTGCTGCAGACCCGTTCGAACGAGGTGACGAACCGGTCGAAGAGATGAGCAAAGGCGCCAACGTCCTCTTCCGGCCATTCGGCCAGTACGCTTTCGATCACGCCGCGCTTGACCGCCTGCACTTCCAGCACCAGCTTTTTGCCGAAATCGGTCATGACGACGATGATGCGGCGGGCGTCGGCTTGCGAGGCTTCGCGCTTCAGCGCCCCGCGCGTCACCATGTCGGCGACGATGCGGCTGGCGCGGGAGGGATCGATGCGCATGATCTCGGCGATGGTGCCGACCGTTACCTCGCCCTCCGGTTCCGCCCGCCGGACAGCATCGAGAACGTCGATATGGCTGATCTCAAGGTCGCGGGCGATGTTTTCGATCGCCAGCCGGGCGAGCACGCGCCGGCCGATCATCAGCCGCCAGCGGCTCATCGATTGGGCGATGAGGGCACGGTTGGTCTCCGGCTCTGCTGTTTCGGCGGTGCATTCCAAGGG
The DNA here is from genome assembly GCF_033447125.1 of Rhizobium sp. PL01. NCBI lineage: Bacteria > Pseudomonadati > Pseudomonadota > Alphaproteobacteria > Hyphomicrobiales > Rhizobiaceae > Rhizobium > Rhizobium sp. PL01. Next base: position 19,197 of record NZ_JAWQUM010000015.1, read on the forward strand.
TAAAGGTGCCTGGTCCATGTCTGATCCTAGCAAAACAGGCGCGTTCCATAAAGCATGAATATGCCGTTGACACAAATGTGCTGTTGACAATTATATGCTAACAGCACATAAATTCGCCATCGCAACCGGATACCCCCCCAATGGACATGCAGGTCACCCCGGCGCCGCTCGTTTCGAGCCATGCGCTTCGCCTTACGCTTTTCTTTTTCCTGATGACGGCTTTGTTCATGGCGACGCTGGACAACCAGATCGTCGCCACCGCGCTGCCGACCATCGTCGGCGAGTTCGGCCAGATGGAGCGTTTCGGCTGGATCGGATCGGCCTATCTTCTGGCCACCTGCGCCGTCATGCCGCTCTACGGCAAGCTCGGCGATCTCTTCGGCCGCAAATATGTGATGATCACAGCGGTGACGATCTTCACGCTGGGCTCGATCGCCTGTGGCCTTGCCGTCTCGATGAACACGCTGATTGCAGCCCGCGTGCTGCAGGGTTTGGGTGGCGGCGGTATCATGGTGTCGATCTTCTCCATCAATGCCGACCTGTTCGAGCCGCGCGAGCGGGCGCGCTATCAGAGCTATTCCAGCCTGGTGCTGATGGCTTCCGGCGCCATCGGCCCGGTGCTCGGTGGCACGATGAGCGACCTGTTCGGATGGCGCTCGATCTTCCTGATCAACATTCCGATCGGTATCGCGGTGCTTATCGGCCTGTTCGTCTTCCTGCCGTTCCGCCGACCGACGCGCCGCCCGACCATCGATTATGCCGGTGCACTGCTTCTCGCGGCCTCTGTCACTTGTGTCGTGCTTCTGGGCGATGGCGCCGAACTGTTTGGCTCGCTGTTTTCGCTCGGCAGCCTGGGGATCGTCATGCTTGGCGTGATCTGCGCAACGGCGTGGGTTTTTGTCGAGCGGCGGGCGCCGGAGCCGATCGTGCCCCTGACGCTGTTTCGCAATCCGACGTTTGGTCTGATGCTGGTGATTTCGCTGGCGAGCGGCGCCGTCGGCATAGGCATGGTCAACTATTTCGCGCTCTACCTGCAGACGACAACCGGTTTGACGCCGTCGCTCGCCGGCATGCTGTTCATCATGCTGACAGGCGGCATCGTCTGCGGTTCGCTGACGGCAGGACGGCTGATTTCGCGTTCGGGCCGCTACAAGCCGTTTGCGATTGTCAGCGCCAGCCTGACGGTTCTGGCCTTGCTCATCTTCACGCAGATCCAGCCGGGCACGCCGCTCTATGTCATCTGCGCTGTTATGGCTCTTCATGGCATTGGCATCGGTTTTGGCCAGCAGGTGCCGATCGTCGCCGTCCAGAATATTGCATCGCGCGGCGACGTCGGGGCGGCCACCGGTGCCGTCACCCTGTCGCGCATGGGCGGCGCCTCGATCGCCATCTCGATCTACGGCGCGATCGTCGCGGCGGGCCTGGCGCGCGGCACGACCGCGATCCCGGGCGTTGCCGATATCGAAAAGCTGACGCCACTGGTGTTGTCGACATTGCCGGAGGCAACACGCCAACTGGTCGCGCAAAGCTACACGGCCGCATTCCTGCCGCTGTTTCTGACGGCCGGTGGCATCTCGCTGATCGCCCTGACGGCGGCCATCAGCCTGAAAGCCGTACGGCTGCCGCAGAAACCGGCGGCGTGAGGGCCAGACCATCACCGGGGTTTGCTTTCCGCCGTTCGCGGAACCTGATGACAGTTTGGGGCACGGTTTGACCGTGTCCCAAACGGTTCACATCATTCGCTTGAATGCGCAATCACGCGCCGCCAGTCTGTAACTGGCTGTGCGGCTCCTTCACCCTTTTATCGGGTTTTATCAGGTTCGCGAAATCTCATCCCGGCGCGCCGGCCGCGCATGGGCAGATGAGAATGACAAATTCACGCAGGAGACTGAGAAGACTCCAATCTTCAGAAGAGACAAGAATTCGGATTGAAATATCCTATCCGGGGGGATAGGTATTTCACATGGAAGAACATCGTCACGAGACTCACCCGGACATTGTCAAGCGGCTCAGAAGGGCCGAAGGGCACCTGAAAAGCGTTGTCGCCATGATCGAAGATGGCAGGCCCTGTATCGACATCGCCCAGCAACTTCATGCTGTCGAAAAGGCGATCGCCAATGCCAAGCGCACATTGATCCAGGATCATCTCGACCATTGTCTCGAAGACATGACCGGAGCCATGTCGCGGGAGCAGCGCCATTCCATCGACGAGTTCAAGGCAATCACAAAATACCTCTGAGGGAAGAGATCGCGGCATGCTGGATGTCCTGAAAAACCGTACCTATCGCCATCTCTTTTTTGCCCAGGTGATAGCCCTTCTCGGGACGGGGCTTGCAACCGTGGCTCTTGGTTTGCAGGCCTATGAACTCGCTGACGGAAATGCGGGGGCGGTGCTTGGCACGGCTCTGGCAATCAAGATGATCGCCTATGTGGTGGTCGCTCCGATCGCGACCGCTTTTACAGAACAGTTTCCACGGCGGGCGATGCTGGTGACGCTTGATCTCGTGCGAGCGGGCGTTGCGCTCTGTCTGCCCTTCATTACCGGGGTCTGGCAGGCCTACCTGCTCATTTTCGTGCTGCAGGCTGCCTCGGCCGCGTTCACGCCGACCTTTCAGGCCACCATTCCGGATGTGCTTCCTGATGAGGACGACTATACCAACGCACTGTCTCTGTCCCGTCTCGCCTACGATCTGGAAAAGGTCGGAAGTCCTTTGCTGGCCGCTGCCTTGCTCACTTTGGTGAGCTATCACGATCTCTATCTCGGCACGGTCGTCGGGTTTCTTGCATCGGCCTGCCTAGTGGTGTCGGTGCTACTTCCCGATCCCAAGCCAGCAGAGCGGCGTAGCATTTATGACCGGACGACGCGTGGCCTGCGGCTCTATCTGACCGTGCCGCGTTTGAGGGGCCTGATGGCGCTGAATCTTGCTGTTGCCGCTGGCGGTTCGATGGTCTTCGTCAACACGGTGGTCTTGGTGCAGAGCACCTATGGGCTGGGTGAACGTTACACCGCATTTGCCCTTGCTGCCTTCGGTCTCGGATCCATGCTGGCGGCACTGTCGCTTCCGCGCCTCTTAAAAGCAGTACCGGACCGCCCGGTCATGCTTGCCGGCACGGCTGTTCTCGTGGCGGCCCTGCTGATCGGACTAATGTTGCCTTCCTATCCGGCGCTGATCGCACTCTGGGCGATCATAGGGATCGGATACTCTCTCGTCCTGACCCCTTCTGGCCGTATCCTGCGGAAGTCCGCGGCCCCGGAAATGCGGCCAGCACTTTTCGCTGCGCAGTTCGCCCTGTCGCATGGCTGCTGGTTGATTACCTATCCGTTGGCCGGATGGATGGGGGCAACAATCGGTTTGCCTGCAACGTTCGCACTGCTGGCCGTGTTGACGGGCCTTGGAGCCATTGCGGCGATCCGGCTCTGGCCCGCCGAAGACATGGACGACCATCATGTCCATCATGGTTTGAACCCGTCTCATCCTCATCTGGTGGGCGCCACAAAGGTACAAGGCGGTTATCGCCATGCCCACGCGCATGCCAAGGATCAGCATCACAGGTGACAGGATATCTGGTTTCTTCCTGAAAGTGCTGGCTTGGTGATCAACCGGAGTATCCCACCGCGGTCATCAGCCTGAAGGCCGTGCGGCTGCCGCAAAAGCCGGCGGCTTGAGAGGTCTGACCATCACCTTTGGAACAGGTGATGGTCAGTTTTCTGCCGATAGCCGAAATGGTTGCCGCGCAGAATCCTCAGGACGCGGTGTCTGAAACCGGCTCTTTACCCTTTTTGCCGAAGTAGTGGTGGGATATGTTTTGATTGTTGCTGATGATGTGGGCAGCCATTTCGGGATCGCCGCCCGCAAACGTTTCAGGGTCGGCGCCGCATAGGAATAAAAACAGCTGCTGGTTTGCGACTGCAGCAAAGTACTGATGGTCGGCTTCGTGCTGCAAGCCCGCTGAATGCAGCTCCTCGGTGGCTTGGCTGATGGCATCCTCAATAGCTTTGTGAATGTTTTCCATCATTCCTTGCTGGGATCGGACGATTATGTCGCCGATTTTCCGTTCAGCGGGAGTGGGGATCGGGCAGCTCTCAGTCATTAATCGAATCTCCAAGATAAATGTAAATTAGTCAATTAGTTAGCCGCAAGATCGTGTGATGAAATTATGGCCGATTTGGGCCGTTCGCAGTCCAGTTTCCTTTCAAGCGGGAGGGCCTGACCGCACGACATCGCCACCTGTTCTTCCCTCTTGCCAAGCCTATGGCTCAGGTCTAAATCTCCTCCTGCTCTAACGGGGTGCCGGTCGTTCTTTGGGATGTCCGGCTGAGAGGCTTTTCGAAGCCAACCCGAAGAACCTGATCCGGTTTGTACCGGCGGAGGGATTAGACGGCACATTCCAGCGCCCTATTCCCAATTTATGGATTTATAAGGAGGCGCTGATGCGCAAGGCAATCATTCCAGCACTCGTGGCCATGGCCGCATTCGCCACACCGTTTTCCGCTTCGGCCGAGGACAAGGTGCTGACCGTCTATACCTATGAGAGCTTCACCAGCGAATGGGGCCCCGGCGCCAAGGTCGCGGAAGCGTTCGAAAAGACCTGTGGCTGCAAGGTTTCCTATGTCAGCGTCGCCGATGGCGTCGAGCTTTTGACCCGGTTGAAGCTCGAAGGAGCGTCGTCGAAGGCCGATATCGTACTTGGCCTCGATACCAACCTTGTCTCCGAAGCCAAGGCCACCGGTTTCTTTGCGCCGCACGGCGTCGATACGTCCGCCGTCAAGGTTCCCGGCGGCTTCACCGACGATACCTTCGTTCCCTATGACTACGGCCATTTCGCCGTCATCTACGACACGCAGACTATGAAGGAACCGCCGAAAAGCCTGAAGGAGCTGGTCGAGGGTGACCCGAACCAGAAGATCGTCATCGAGGATCCGCGCACGTCGACGCCGGGCCTTGGCCTGCTGCTGTGGGTCAAGTCGGTTTATGGCGATCAGGCCGGTGCCGCCTGGGCGAAGCTGAAGGGTCGCGTCCTGACTGTCACCCCCGGCTGGTCGGAAGCGTACGGCCTGTTCACCAAGGGTGAAGCGCCGATGGTTCTGTCCTATACGACGTCGCCCGCCTATCACATGGTGGCCGAAGGCACCGACCGCTATCAGGCGGCTTCCTTCTCCGAAGGCCATTACATCCAGATCGAAGTGGCCGGCATGACCAAGGCTGCCAAGGATCCGGCGCTGGCCAAGCAGTTCCTCTCCTTCGTGACCGGTCCGGAATTCCAGTCGATCATTCCGACGACCAACTGGATGATGCCCGTTGCCGCCACCAAAGAACCGTTGCCGGAGGCTTTCGGCAAACTGGTGACGCCGGAAAAGACCTTCCTGATGTCGTCGGACGAGGTTGCCGCCAACCGCAAGGCCTGGATCGACGAATGGCTGGCCGCCATGAGTAAGAACTGAGCCGTTCTTGATCGGCCGCATTGAACGACGTTTGACGCTTGCCGCCGGGGCGCTTTGCCTCGGCGGTATCGCGTTGTTCGTTTGCCTTGCGGCCGCGGCCCTTCTGGCCTTTGACGAGCCGGGCTCCGCGAATGACGCCGTCCTGTTCGATGACTATGTCTGGCGTGTCGCCCGCTTCACGCTGTTGCAGGCCTCGCTTTCGACCGTTCTCTCCATTTTTTTTGCCATCCCAGTTGCTCGGGCGCTGGCGCGGCAGGTGGCCTTTCCCGGCCGCGTCTGGATCATCCGGCTGATGGCGCTGCCACTGGGGCTGCCAGCACTGGTGGCAGCGCTTGGGCTGATCGGCATCTGGGGGCGGCAAGGTGTGCTCAATACCGCGCTTGTCGCCATCGGCCTCGATCAGCCGGTGAGTATCTACGGCCTCTCGGGCATTCTTATCGCCCATGTGTTCTTCAACATGCCGCTGGCCGCCCGGCTGATGCTCGGCGGGCTGGAGCGCATTCCCGGTGAATACTGGCTGGTCGGGGCCAATCTCGGCATGCGGCCGGTTTCGATTTTCCGCTTCATCGAATGGCCGGTAATCCGGGGGCTATTGCCGGGCATTGCCGGGCTGATCTTCATGCTCTGTGCCACCAGTTTCACGCTGGTGCTGACGCTTGGTGGCGGGCCGGCGGCGAGTACGATCGAAGTGGCGATCTATCAGGCGCTGCGGTTTGATTTTGATCCGCCACGGGCCATTGCGCTGGGATTCCTGCAGATTTCGGTGACGGCAGCGCTGCTGATTGCCATCCGCTTGCTGATACCGGCTTCCGACGAAGGCCATGGCGGCGGGCGCATGGTGCGCCGTTTCGATGGCCGTGACGGGTTTGGCCGGGCTGGCGACGGGCTGGTGATCGCGCTTGCGGTTCTGTTTCTTGCCCTGCCGCTCGGCTCCGTCGTGTCTTCCGGGCTACGCTCAGACCTTGTCCGGCTTGCCAACGATCCGATGGTGCAGCGGGCCTTACTGACCAGTGTTGTCATCGCGCTGGTGTCTGGTCTGCTCTGCGTTTTCTCGGCAGCGCTGATGATCCGGGCGCGGCAGGCCGCACTGTCGCCCAGGCGGCCGCTTGCGGTTCATCGCGGGTTGGCCGCCGGGATTTCGGCAAGCGCATCGCTGGTGCTTCTGGTGCCGCCCGTCGTCCTGGGGGCGGGCTGGTTCCTGCTGTTGCGGCCGCTTGGCGATGTCGCCCGTTTTGCGCCGCTGCTGGTCATCCTGATCAACACGCTGATGGCGCTTCCCTTTGTTTATCGCGTGCTGGAGCCGGCGATGGCCACGCATACGGCCCGTACGGCGAAGCTTGCAATGAGCCTCGGTCTTGGCGGCTGGCATCGTCTGCGGCTGATCGACTGGCCGGGGTTGCGCCGGCCGTTGCTGATGGCGCTGTCTTTTGCCTGCGCCTTGTCGCTGGGTGATCTCGGCGCCGTGGCGCTGTTCGGTTCGCAGGATATGGTGACGTTGCCCTGGCTATTGTACAGCCGCATGGCCGGTTACCGCTCGACTGATGCGGCGGGGCTGGCCCTCTTTCTCGGCCTTGTCTGCCTGGTGCTGACGATCGCCGGTACGCCGCGGGCAGGGGCCGATCATCAGAGGAGAAAAGATGTCACCGCTTGAAACGGATATCGCCATTCGCCTCAGCGGCGTGCATGTGCAATTCGGTGAAACCGCGCTTGATTTCGATTGCGCCATTGGCAAGGGGCAGATCGTCGCCGTGACCGGCGCATCCGGTTCCGGCAAATCGACGCTGCTCAACGTGATTGCCGGGTTCGAGACGCCGGATGCGGGCAAGGTCGAAATTCTCGGGGAAGATGTGGCTGGCCGTGACCCTGCCGAGCGGCCTGTGTCAGTGATCTTCCAGGAGCACAATCTGTTTGCCCATCTCGACGTCGCCACCAATATCGGTCTCGGTATCGATCCGGCGCTGCAGCTGGGCGTCAAGGAGAAGGCCAAAATTGCTGCTGCGCTGATGCGGGTCGGGCTTGAGGGTTTCGGCAAGCGCCTGCCGCCGACCCTGTCCGGCGGCGAACGGCAGCGGGTGGCACTGGCCAGAGCGCTGGTGCGCCGCAAGCCGATCCTGCTTCTCGACGAGCCTTTCGCGGCGCTGGATCCGGGCCTGCGTGCCGGCATGGCTAACCTTCTGCTCGACCTGCACCGGCAAGAGGGCCATACGATCCTGATCATCACCCATCATTCAGATGATGTCCGGCTGCTGGCAGACAGCGTGGTTTTCCTCGATGAGGGGCGCGTCCTATTGCATGAACCGACGACCCGGTTTCTCGATCATAATGATATCCCGGCCGTCGCCCGGTTTCTCGGCCGGTGAGCATCGTGTGCGATGCTTTTGCCACAATTTGAACGACAGCCTGTGCGACGGCGCTTTTGCTATCCGCGCGGTCATAATGGCACGTGCGTTGCCGGGATATCACGGGGGAACTATTTCTATGGGTGTATGCTAGGCACGCATGGCGCGAATAGGCTACAGCAGGTCATTGCCGTTAGCGTCGCCAGACCTATTTATACGGCTGTAAAGAATACTGAATTTGCACGCGGGCAAACATTGAAACGGTTTGCACGGCTGGCCTGAAGACTGGAAACGAGTTGAGGCAATGAGCAGGACGACAGGCAAGCAGATGCGGGATCCGGCAACACGCTCGGGTGTGTCCGCGCGCGCTGTCGTGGCGCTCATCGGAAGCCTGTTCCTATCCGGCTGCCAGTCGGTGATTGAGCAGACTTATGAGCCCAAGGTCTCGCCGTCCTCCAATCCGCAGATCGTCGAGGAAGTCCAGAAGAACGATCCGCGCGCCCAGGTCGGTGCCCGCGAGCATCCGCGCATCGTTGCGAGCTATGGTGGCGAGTATCAGGACGAAAAGACCGAACGCCTTGTCGCCCGCATCACCGGCGCGCTGACGGCGGTCTCGGAAAACCCGAACCAGTCCTACCGCATCACTATTCTCAATTCCCCGGCCATCAATGCCTTTGCACTGCCGGGCGGCTATCTCTATGTGACGCGCGGCCTGTTGGCGCTTGCCAACGACGCCTCGGAAGTTGCAGCCGTGCTCTCGCACGAGATGGCCCACGTCACTGCCAACCACGGCATTGAGCGGCAGCAGCGCGAAGAAGCGGAAGTCATCGCCAGCCGCGTCGTTTCCGAAGTGCTGTCGAGCGATCTTGCCGGCAAGCAGGCCTTGGCGCGTGGCAAGCTGCGTCTCGCGGCATTCTCGCGCAATCAGGAATTGCAGGCTGACGTGATCGGCGTGCGCATGCTCGGCGAAGCCGGCTATGATCCCTATGCGGCGGCGCGCTTCCTCGATTCAATGGCGGCCTATAGCCGCTTCTCCTCGGTCGATCCCGACAGCGACCAGAGCCTGGACTTCCTGTCGAGCCATCCGAGCGCGCCGCAGCGCGTCGATCTCGCCCGCCGCCATGCCCGTGCGTTCGGCGCAGAAGGCACCGTCGGCGATCGCGGCCGCGACTATTATCTCGCCGGCATCGACGGCCTGCTCTACGGCGATAGCCCACAGGAGGGCTATGTCCGCGGCCAGACCTTCCTGCATGGCAAGCTCGGCATCCGCTTCGATGTGCCCGCCGGTTTCCAGATCGACAACAAGGCCGAGGCTGTGCTGGCGACTGGGCCTAACGAGACGGCGGTTCGTTTCGACGGTGTCGCCGACGACCGGAAGCGTAGCCTGACCGACTATATCGGCAGCGGCTGGGTGACCGGCCTGCAGCCGGAGACGATCCATGCCGTCACCATCAACGGTCTCGAGGCCGCAACGGCCCGCGCATCCGCTGAGCGCTGGGATTTCGACGTGACCGTGATCCGCATCGACACGCAGATCTATCGCTTCCTGACGGCGGTGCCGAAGGGTGCGACGAGCCTGGAGCCGACGGCTGATGTCCTGCGGGCTTCCTTCCGCCGTATGACACCGCAGGAAGCCGCTGCCCTGAAGCCGCTGCGCATCCGCGTCGTAACTGTCAAATCGGCCGACACACTGGCCACGCTCTCTGCCCGGATGATGAGCACCGACCGCAAGCTCGATCTCTTCCGCCTGATCAACGCCATGCAGGTGACCTCGACGGTGAAGGCCGGCGATAAGGTGAAGATCATTTCGGAATAGGGTGGGCTTGGAGCGTTTTCGGATTGGGGGCGGGCGGTTCCTGATCTGGAATGGAAAGCCCGTCAGTAGTCGACCAGGACGAGCGATCCATCCACCCCGAATTGTGGTTGCACGCCGAGCAATGCGCCCGCGCGACCGATAATTTCCTTGATCATCGGGGCGGCCGTCGATGCTGCCGTGCGCCCTCCGTTCTCTCCCGTCTTCGGTGCGTCGACGATCGAGAGGACGACATATCTGGGCTTGTCCATCGGGAAGCCAGCAACAAAGGCGTTGAAGTTGATATCGCTGGCATATCGGCCATTGATGACTTTGTCGGCCGTTCCGGTTTTGCCGCCGACATTGAAACCGGCGACCTGCGCATTGCGGCCGGAGCCTTTCGTTCCGTTCCAGTTGAAGAGGTAGCGCATATCGGTGCTGGTCTTTTCCTTCACAACCGTGCGGGCGATTGCGTTCGCCTCGTCGCGTGACCGGGGAAGAAACGTCGGCGCGATCAGGTTCCCGCCGTTGAGAAGCGAGGCGGCTGCAACAGCGGTCTGCAACGGCGTCGTCGCTACTCCGTGGCCGAAGGAGATGGTCACCGCGTTGATCTTCTTCCAGGTCCTCGGCTGCGTTGGCGTCGCCACACCCGGCATTTCAGTTTCCATTTTGGATAGCAGCCCGAGTCTGGTGAGAAATTCCTGATGCCCTTCGATACCGACCATATCGGCCACTGCCGCCGTGCCAATGTTCGATGAATATTGGAAGACCTCGAGGATCGAGAGGGGGCGGTTTTTGCCCTTGAAATCCTTGATCGTAAATCCGCCCATGCGGATGGGACGGGATGCATCGACAACGGAATCGAGGGTGATCTTTTCGGCGTCGAGACCCATGGCCAGGGTAAAACTCTTGAACGTCGATCCCATCTCGAACGTCGCGTTGCTCATGCGGTTGAACCACCCCTTTTCATATTCCTTGTCGATGCTGCCGTCGGGCAACGTCCGGGAGGGTTCGTTCGGGTCGTAATCGGGCACTGAAGCCATGGCGAGGACTTCGCCGGTTTCCATGTCGAGAACCACGGCTCCGGCGGCTTCCGCCTGATAGTTTTCCATGGCTCTTGCCGCCACATCGCGGACGATGTGCTGAACGCGAAGGTCGATCGAGAGTTTTACGGGTTCCAGCGGCACATCGCTTGTGAGGCCGGCGGCCCGCAAATCCGCCAGTCCCTGCTGGTCGATATACCGTTCCATCCCGGCAAGACCCTGGTTGTCGACGTTCACATGGCCAAGAATATGGGACGCGGTGGGGCCGCCGGGATAGAAGCGCCGGTTTTCCGGCCGGAAGCCGATGCCGGGAATGCCGAGCGCCAGGATGTCCGATTGCTGGCGCGGGGTGAGCTGCCGTCTCAGCCACTGGAACGCCGAGCCGGATTTCAGCTTGTTGTGGGTACCGCTCCAGTCGAGATTGGGAATAACGGTCGCGAGTTTTTCGACCACTTCATCGGCATCGACGATCCGGCGCGGCTCGGCATAAAGCGACATGGTTCTGAGATCAGTTGCGAGCAGTTGTCCGTTGCGATCGACGATATCCGGCCGGGAGGCAACCGCGCTGGCGTTGTCGCTGATCGATGCGGCCGCGATGGGTTCAGCGAGGCCGTATTGAACAAGACGCCCGAGGGTCACAAGGAAGATCACGGCAAACCCTGCGATCAGGATGCCAAGCCTCTGCCGCGTATCAATTCGGCGCTTGCCGGAGCCGATGAAAGCGCTGTCTTTTTGCGCGCTTTTGCTTGCTACCTTGAAATGTGCACGGCTCCGGAGCCGGATGACAAAGGCAATCATTCCGAACGCCCCCCACGCCACGCCGGTGACGCCGCCCCAGAAGGGCTCTATGGCCGTCGGGGTGAAAGGTGCACGCAGTTGGAGTGGAAGCCAATCAAAGAGTGGGCGGATGGCCTCAGATGATTAAAGTTGAATTAATATACATTTAAAGTTGAGGTGAATTGCTTGGGTCGTCGTTAACGTTTGCTTTCGATGGCGCGCATCGCGGCCTCCGCGAACAGTTCAACCCTCGGCATTCGACCGATGTCACGACGTCCGGCGAGCGATCCGTGCTCCGCTGATGCCCATCATGCCTCTGGCTTCGTAAAATGCCTTCTTGTGCTCGTACATCAGGGCGTCGGCGCGCTGGATGAGGGATTCCATGGATTCGCCCTGTTCGCTTGTCGCGACGCCGAAGGACATGGTGAGGGGAGCGCTTGAGTAGAACTGGTTGTTGATCTTCAGGAGCTCGTTGATCGTCTCCATGATGGCGCCCGCCGCCTTGTTGTCTGCCCCCGGCATCAGGACGGCGAACTCGTCGCCGCCGATGCGGGCGGCGTGGTTGGGCTGCGAGACGGCGCCATTCAGGATTTCACCGAACCGCCGCAACAGGGCATCACCAGCATCGTGACCAAGTTGGTCATTTGCCTCTTTCAGTCCGTTGAGATCGATGATGATCGCCGAAACCGGGCGCAGCGACTTCCGCTCCAACCGGTTGATTTCGTCGGCGTAGAAGGCGCGGTTATAGAGCTTCGTCAGCACGTCATGCTTGCCGAGATATTCGAGATAGGCTTCGGCCTTTTTGCGCGCCGTAATGTCGGTCAGGGCGACCTGAACGCGGGACCAGTGGTTTTCGTGACCGGGAAAGACCGAAAAATGCAAAAGTATGTGCCGTTCGGAGCCGTCCAGCGCATAGTTGATGACTTCGCGGTGGTGGAAGAGGTTTCCATTCCAAAGCTCAATCAGCTGTTCGCGAAACGGCTTTTCCATATCGCCACGGAAGATATCGCTTAAGCGCTGAAGCAACGTCATGCGATCGGGAGCGCAGAAGAGGTCAAGCGTCGCCTGGTTGACGTCGATGACGCGGATTTCGCTCATGCACTGGGTGACAAATTCCGGGTGGACATCCATGAATGTCCTGAAGTCAGTGATGCCGCGCGCGCGGATATCCTCGATCAAAGCCTTGATACGGCTGAAATCCTCGATCCAGAGCGACACCGGTGAGTGTTCGAAGATGCCTTCGGCGTATAGTCTGTGAGTGATTTCTGCCCGGCGCGCATCCTCCCGCATGGTGATGTCTTCCGTGGTCAGAAGCACCTTACCGAGCGAACTTTCGTGACCCGGCATGACCGCGCCGCGAAGCTGGATATCGAGACGGCGTCCGGAGAGCGTGTAGTTGACGGTGGTGCTGGAAAACTCGAGCTTTCCGTCAAAAAGGTCGGCCAGTTCGTTGATGTGGGTTTCGAGCATGTCGTCTCGAAAGATTTGCGCTACGCCGGCCCGGAGCTGATCGACGTCACCGGCCTCGAAAAGCTCAAGCGTCTTCCTGTTGACATCCAACACCCGGATTCGCCTGGAGCATTCGGCGATGCGCAAGACATCGTCCCGCAAGAAGGCGCGAATGTCGGTGACGCCTTCCGATCGCCAGATATCGAAAAGCGCTTTGACCTCACTGAAATCCTCGATCCACATGGCAATCGGCGCAAGGTTGAAGACGCCGGAATCGATTGTCTCTTGCATACTGCCACCTGAAAACGAGCTGAGAACAACATGCGCCACCGGCGCAAACACCGCATATTCGCAGTATTAGCTGTGAAAGGTAAACCGCAGCTTGATTGCCGTGGGACAGCATCAGGAAACTGACATGGTTGTTTCGGGGCAAGACGCACGAAAACCGGACGAAGCTTTCCGTCCGGTTTGATGCCCATCAACTTGCTGTCAGTGCCGCATCGCCAGCACCGGGGCTTCTGCCACAAGGGCGATCTTGAGCTTTTCCAGTGCGCGGGTTTCGATCTGGCGGACGCGTTCCTTGGAGATGCCGAGGTCGGTGCCGAGTTCTTCCAGCGTGGCGCTGTCTTCCGAGAGGCGGCGGGCGCGGATGATCTTCATCTCGCGCTCGTTCAGTTGGCACAGCGCATGGCTAAGCCATGTGCGGCGGCGTTCGCTGTCGATCATCTCGGAGACCTGCTCGTCCGGCAGCGGTGCGTCGCAGGCAAGAAGGTCGAGGCGCTCGCCGCCGTCGGATTCACCCGACGAGGAGATCGGCGCCTGCAGCGAGGCGTCATTGCCGGACAGGCGTGCATCCATTGTCTGCACATCGGCAAGGCTGACGCCGAGCGCCACGGCGATTTCCTCATGCACGGCACGCGCTGTCAGTTGACGATCGCCTTGGGCAAGCTTGGCGCGCAGGCGGCGCAGATTGAAAAACAGCGCTTTCTGCGCCGAGGAGGTACCGCCGCGCACGATCGACCAATTGCGCAGCACATAATCCTGCATCGAGGCGCGGATCCACCAGCTGGCATAGGTCGAGAAACGGACTTCGCGGCTCGGTTCAAAGCGGGCGGCTGCTTCCAGAAGGCCGATGTGCCCCTCCTGAACGAGATCGCTCATCGGCAGGCCGAAATTGCGGAACTTGGAGGCCATGGAAATCACCAGCCGCATATGGGCCATGGCGATCTTGTTGCGGGCGTCCTGATCGTGGTGGTCCTTCCAGGCCAGCGCAAGCGCGTGCTCCTCATCCCGCTCGAGATAGGGTGCCGCCATGGCGATCTTGATCATCCGCCTGTCTGCTGAGAGATTTTTCATCGGCTACTCCATGACGGGCACAAGGGCGTGCCGCTGAACGATAGGTCGATAGGTGTTTCGGGATTTCCGCTGCCTGGAACTTGACCAGAATTCGAACCGCCCTACTTCCCGTTAAGATCCGGGGCCGGAAGAAGAGGCCGCGGCAGCCCTGATTTGTGCGAGTGCACATATCCGGACGTTCTCAAACGCGCGGCCGATCAAAAGGTTCCATGACGCGCTGCTGTATTCTGCGGCGGTGGGCGTTTATCTGCGTTTGTGTCTCTGTCGCGGGCCGCGGGGCTGCCGGAGGCGGCTGTCTGCCGGATCGAATCACCTCCACGGCCACGCCACGACCAAAAAAGAGAAAGTCATCCGGGTGTTAGAGGCGCGGCGGGTGCCAAAACTTGTGCGCCGCGATGAAAGCCGCTTGCCGGAAAAGTTAAAAAAGCGTTAACTTTCGATGGTTGTCCCCATAAGTTGCCTGTGAGTTAGTTAAAGACAGGGCTTGGACGGGATTCCTGTTTGTCCGGCACGGGTCTAGAGTCGCGTTATGAAAACATTGTCAATCGAGGTGCGTCCGGGCGAGCCGAGGGACGCCATGTCCATCTCGGATGTGCACCGCGTCTCGTGGCTGCAGGCCTATGGCGGCCTCATTCCACACAAGCCGCTGACCCAGATGGTTCACCGGCGCGATCATGCGTGGTGGCGCAAAGCCACGCGCGGACCCTCGACGCTGCTCGTCGTCGAAGTTGCCGGGGTGATCGCCGGCTACGCGACGCTTGGCCTTAATAGGTCGCGGTCCCTGCCGCAGGAAGGCGAGGTCTACGAGATTTACCTGCGCCCGGAATATCAGGGCATCGGACTCGGCCGCATCCTGTTTGGTGAAGCCAAGAGCCTGCTGAAATCGCTGGGCTGCCAGGGTCTTGTCGTCTGGGCCCTGGAAGACAGCCACCATGCCGACCGCTTCTTTCGCATGGCTGGCGGCCGCGATAGCTGCGAGGGCATGGAAGATTTCGGCGAAAAGAACCTCAAGAAAATCGGCTACATCTGGGATTGATATCCCGGGATAGGTCAAGGCTGCGGGAATGAATGGACAGGGTCCGTTGCGAGCGGGCCGCGTGTCCCGTGGAAAGCGGCTTTATCCTCCTCGCAGGTGAAGATTTCCGCCTGCCTGTCGGCTATCTGGCGTGCCAAAAGATTGGGTTTGTCATTTGACAGGGCATCGACATAGCCGACGACACAGCCAGTTCCATCCTTTCCGGCAACTTTCGAGATGACGAGGACCTGCCCCGTATCAGTGGGGGCGGGACCCGGTTCCATGGGGCCGGAGTTGGAAATATACCAGCGCTGGATGGCGGCAAAAGGCTTGCCGGCGTTATCAAGCCGCCATTCTATCTTCCGGCCGGTATAGTTGAACGGTCCGAAGGTTTCGTACGTCCCGTCAATATAGGCGGCGTTGACCCGGCCGTAGAGAACAGCTTGCCGCAGGTCACCTTCCTTGTAGTAGACCGGGTGGTCCGCGTAGCCCTTGCACATCAAGATGACGCCGCCGCCCGGTTCGTCACCGGCTGACAGCTTTTTGCAATGATCGGTGTCGAGGTCGGTATAGACGCTGTCGTTGGCCTGGGCAGCCAGAGGCGTTGTCATCAAAAGGGGTAGGCATGCGAGAATGCCGGCGCGCTTTTTCATGGAGGCTCCTTGTTCGCGGGAACGTCGCAAAGTCGTATAACATCCGTCTAAACGTCGCATTTTTGGAGCTAAAACGAAAGTAATGTTGCGCTGCGTCATGTTTCCCGTTATCGGACTTGCCATCCGAAAAACGCGCCCTTGGGGGAAAACTCATGCGTATTGATGCAATTTCGATTGGAAAGAATCCGCCGGAAGATATCAACGTCATCGTCGAGGTTCCGGTTGGCGGTCATCCGATCAAGTATGAAATGGACAAGGAAGCCGGCACGCTGGTGGTTGACCGTTTCCTCTATACGCCGATGACCTATCCGGGCAATTACGGCTTTGTGCCGCATACGCTGTCGGAAGACGGCGACCCGATCGATGTTCTGATCGCCTCGACACGTCCGCTGGTTCCGGGCTGCGTCATCAACGTGCGGCCGATCGGCGTGCTGATGATGGAAGACAATTCCGGCAAGGACGAAAAGATCGTCGCCGTGCCGAACTATCACCTGACCAAGCGCTACGACAAGGTGAAGGACTACACCGACCTGCCGGAAATCACCCTGCAGCAGATCGAGCACTTCTTCGAGCACTACAAGGATCTGGAGCCTGGCAAATGGGTGAAGATCTATGGCTGGAAGGATGTCACCGTTGCCCAGCAGCTGATCCTGGAAGCGGTCGAACGCGCCAAGGCAGAAAAGTAACAGCCACGGCTGCAAGCCTTAGGGCCTCAAAAGAAAACCTCCGGATCAGGCTGATCCGGAGGTTTTTTGTTTTCGACGATCCAAGCTTTGAGCCCGAAGGCTTATCGGCGTTTAGCTGAGCAAGGCCGCAGCAACGGTCGTGTTGAGGAAATACCAGAGGAAATAGAGGATGACCAAAACCACCAGCGGCGACAGGTCGACGCCGCCCATGTTGGGCAGGATATTGCGAATCGGCCGGTAGAGCGGTTCCGTCAGCTGGTAGAGCGAGCGGCCGATCATGTTGATGGCATTGTTGTTCACGTTGATGACGTTGAAAGCGTAAAGCCAGGAAAAAATGGCCGAGGCGATAACCAGGAACCACGCAATGTTGATGATGAAATTCAGGGTCGCAATGACAGCAAGCATGCCGGTCTCCAATTCGTTGTTGACAGACATGTAGACATTGACGACTAAACCGGCAAGTCCGCGCTTTCGCGATGGGCCAAACATGTTTAATACGGCGGGATAGCCTGCCGTTGTTCGGAAAGATCGCCGCATGTCCGTCCTTCAGGGTGCTGACCGGTTCGCCGCGTTCCGGCATGTCTCCTACGCCCGATTCTTCTTCGCCCGTTTTCTCGCGTCCTTCGCCATCCAGATCATCAGCGTCTCGGTGGGATGGCAGATGTACGAGCAGACGCAGAACACACTGTATCTCGGCCTGATCGGCCTTTTCCAGTTCCTGCCGTCGCTGCTGCTCATCCTGATTACGGGATCGGTGGCCGACCGCCATTCGCGGCGGATGATCGTTTCAATCTGCATGATCATCAGCGCGTTCTGCGCGGCGGCCCTGCTCGGTCTGACGATTGCCGACGCTTTTTCACCGTGGCCGGTGTTTGCCATCCTCATCGTCTTCGGCATCGAGCGTGCCTTCATGGCACCCGCTGTGCAGTCGCTGGCGCCAAATCTCGTTCCGGCCAAGGATCTGGCGAACGCCATCGCCTGGAATTCGTCGTCCTGGCAAACGGCTGCTATTCTCGGGCCGGTGGCCGGCGGTCTGCTCTATGGGCTCAGTGCCCTCGTTGCCTATTCCGTGGCGCTGGTCTTTCTTGTTCTTTCGTCCATTCTCATCTTCCTGATCGAGAAGCCGGCGCAGCACAGTCTCAGCGAGCCGCGTGACTGGACCTCGGTTCTGGCCGGGTTCAGGTTCATCCGTACGGAAAAGATCGTGCTGGGTGCTATCTCGCTCGACCTGTTTGCCGTGTTGCTGGGTGGTGCCGTGGCACTGATGCCGGTGTTTGCCAGTGAAATTCTTGTGCTCGGACCGCTCGGCCTTGGCTTGTTGCGTGCGGCACCCGGTATCGGCGCCATCTGTGTGGCGGTAACGCTGGCCGCCTACCCGATCCGTCACAATGCCGGCAGGCTGATGTTTGCAGGTGTGGCGCTGTTCGGTCTGGGCACCGTGATTTTCGGCCTGTCCAAGGTCGCCTGGCTGTCGATCATGGCGCTGATGCTGATGGGTGGGGCCGACATGATCTCGGTCTATGTGCGCGAAACGCTGATTGCGCTGTGGACGCCTGACGCCGTGCGCGGCCGCGTCAATGCGGTCAACATGGTGTTTGTCGGCGCGTCCAACGAACTTGGCGAATTCCGCGCCGGGACGATGGCGCATTTTATCGGTGCGGTTCCAGCCGTCGTCATCGGCGGTGTGGGCACGCTTGCCGTTGCCGTTATCTGGGCACTCGGTTTCCCGCAATTGCGCAAGATCGATTCGCTCGATGCGCCAGACCGCAAGGCCTAACCGTCAGAGAACGGCCTTCTCACCCTGCCGCTGGAAGATATGGGTGAGAAACTGGTCCATCCAGGCGCGCAGCGGCGCATCAAAGTCCATGCGGCCTTCCAGATGGGCGCGGCCAACCTGGGCTCCGGGCAGTTCGAACCGGTGCGCGCCGTGCACGACCCAGCGATGCATCATCACCCGGGTCAATTCTCCATGAAACTGGATGCCCCAGGCATTTTCGCCGTAGCGGAAGGCCTGGTTGGGATAGGTGCCGCCGGAGGCGAGCAGTTCGGCGCCAGCCGGTAGGTCAAAGCCTTCGCGGTGGAACTGGTAGACCATCGATGGCCATTCCATCAGGGCGCGGCCCTTTTCGGTGGTATGCAACGGGTACCAGCCGATTTCCGTCTGGCCCTCATGATGCGGGCCGACCACGCCGCCGAGATGACGCACCAGCATCTGGGCACCAAGGCAGATGCCGAGGAAAGGCTTGTTTTCAGTAAGCGGCACGGAGAGCCAGTCGATTTCGCGGCGGATATAGTCCTCGTCGTCATTGGCGCTCATCGGTCCGCCGAAGACAACGGCGCCGGCATGCTGTTCCAGCGTTGCAGGCAAGGGGTCGCCCAGCACCGGACGGCGGATATCGAGGCTCAGCCCCTTTTCCAGCAAGAGATGCCCGACACGGCCGGGGCTGGAGCGTTCCTGATGCAGGATGATCAGGACCGGTTTGCCGGTGTTGCGCTTGTAGTAAGTACTGTCGTCGAAAAGCATGTCACTTTTCCTGGTGCGCGGTTGCTTCCTCCACGACGTCGAGCTTGGCGACCACCTCCTGCCGCTTGATAATTCTGTCTCTCCCGGAGACGCCGAGCAGATCGGCGATCCGCCAGATCACATGATCCTCCATCTCGCTGCGCTTGCCATCGGCGTAGGCAATCTCCCACAGCATGCCGATCAGGTCTATCCGTTGCTCCTCGGAATAATGCCGCTTGATGTCGGAGGTGAAGCGGAAGAAGTCGATGGCCTGGCTTTCCGCGGTCTCGCCGGCAACGATCAACGCGCCGAGCGATGCATCATCCAGTTGGTAATGGTCCTTGACCATTGCGCGTATTTTCTTGCGCTCTTTCTCGTGGACCTCGCCATCGGCTTCCATCACCTGGATGCAGAGCGCCGCGATGGCAATACGGGGGTCACCCGGCTCGATGGCAGGGGCGCCGCTGCCTGTCAGGCTGTCGATGAAATGTCGAAATCTGTCAAACATGGTTTTCCGTTAAAAATCGGGTTTCTTTAAAACAGACGGAATGTGCTTTTTTCCAATGGCTTGGTGCTGTCGTCCCGGACGCCGGGATCATCCGGCGGACGCCCGAAAAACGGCTCGACGATTTTTTCCTCGGCTTTGACTTTTTCTTCGGTTTTGACGGAAGCTGGTTTCGGCTCGGCCTTCACCGTCTGCGGAATAATAACAGATTCCGAAGGGGCAGGAACGGCAATCGTCTTGACGACGGTTTCCGCGGGTTTTTCCTCAGCCTCGATTACCCGCGCAGGTGCAGGCTTGGGCTCGGCGCGTTCAGGCTGCCGCACCGGCTCCGGGCGCTGGTGGACAATGGCCACCGGCGGCAGGCTGCGGATTGCCGCGTCTGCAGAATCAGGCGTGCCGTCCTCGATCGGGCCAGCGATCTGGGCGACCGGCTGTTTCCATTCGAACGCATCGAGGCGGCCGCTGACCGGCGAGACCGGCAGCCATTCCGGCGCTGTCACGCCATCCGCAGTCCAGGCCGGATCGCGCGGGCTTTTCAGCGCCTGGTTCATCCAGTGACGGATGCGGCCGTCATCATTGGTATCAGCCTCCTCGATATCGGCAAGCAGCAGAAAGATGCTTTCGCTCGGCTGGATACGGGCGGCGGCTTCCGCCTTGGAACGGGCAAGTGGCAGTTCACGGGCTTCGAGCGCGGCTTCGGCGACTGCTGCGAGCGCAACCGGATTGTTGGGCCGCAGAGCTTCAAGCTTGTTGGCGCGCTTCAGCCTGTCGGTGGCCGAATCGCCGCTGCGGGCGCGGACATAGAGCTTGGCGACCTCCGGATGCGGGTCCTGCTTCCAGAGCTTTTCCAGAATGGCAGCGCCCTTGCGCAGGTTATCCTCGCGAAACAGCGCCTTGGCGGCGATCAGGCCGGCGGGGACCAGATCTTCCGCCAGTTTCAAAGCTGCCTGCGCATCGTCACGGGCGCCCTTCGGATCGGATTCCAACTTTTCCGCGGCTCGGGCCGTCAAGAGAACGGCCTTCTTGCGGTCAGCTTCCTTACGTTCAATGACATGCGCCGTGCGGCTCTGGTCGAGCAGGCGGATTGCTTCATCCCACTGGCCTGTCTGGCTGCGATAATCGAGCGCGGCCAGCGTTGCCCAAGGCAGGTGCGGGGCCTTGTCGGCGGCCCGTTCGGCATATTGCCGGGCGGCTTCGTTGGCGCCCAGCCGCTTGGCTTCGAGATAGAGACCGCGCAGGCCGAGTTCGCGGGTTTCCGGATCGTCAGCCATCAACTCGAACTTTTTGCGGGCGTCGTCGTATTTGCCTTCGATCAGTGCCGTCTGCGCTTCGAGCAGATGGATCAGCGGTTCCTGGTCAGCGCTGAGCAGCGCATGGGTGCGGGCCGTCATCTTGCGGGCAAGCGCGCTGTCACCTGCGCCGGCGGCGATCAGGCCGGTCGAAAGGGCCTGATAGCCGCGATCCCGCTTGCGGGCGCGAAAATAGCGGGAGATCGAATGGGGCGAAAGCCAGACGACACGGATGAACCAGACAACAAGCAGAATGGCGGCGACCAGCGAGGCGAGCAGCGTCGCTGCCACCATCAGGCTCATCTCGATGCGTTGGCCCTGCCAGATCAGCGACAGTTCGCCGGGACGATCGGCCAGCCAGGCAAAACCTGCGCCAAGGGCAAGGACGATGAGAACATAGAACAGAATACGGATCATGAACTCTTCCTTAGCCCTGGTTGGCCGTCATGGCGCCGGCAACGGTGGCGTCGATCAGACCCTCGACGCGGATGCGCTGGTCCAGTTTCGTCTTGAATTGGGCGCCGGCCAGCTTTGCGGGCTCCGGCAAGGTGTCCCATTCGAGGCTTGCGCCCTTCAGGTCGCCATTGGTCAGCTTGTCCTCGATACGGGCGACGACGGCTTCCGGGCCTTCGCCCTCGACGCTGCCGACGGGCCGGACGCGGATGGCCGAGGAGGCGCTGTCCATCAGGCGGGAGAAAACACCCTGATTGGGATCGCTGTGCTGGGTCGCCTCCAGCATCGCATCGGCAACGGCCGGGAAATCGCGAACCAGATCAGCCCGCGGGGCAATACCGGTCTTGGCGTCATCCGCAAGGCCGGTGACGGCCGGGTCGGTGGCGGCGATGCTCTTCAGTGCATCCAGCTCGGCCAGGAACGGTCCGCCGCGATCGATCGCGGTCTTCAGGGCAGTCACGGCCACGGCGCGAGCCAGCTGCACGTCGCTTGCCGGTTCGTCGATCTTCTTTTCGGCGGCGTCAAGACGGGTCGAAAGCTCTGATTTCGCGGCTTCTGCCGATTGCTGCGCATCAGTCAGTGCAGATTTCAGAGTGGCGATCTCGCCCGTCAGGTTGGTGATCTGGGCGTCGAGGCCGGAGACATCGGCCGCTGCGCCATTTCCGGCTTCTGCGGTCTTCTTCTCCAGCTCGGCGATGCGGGTTTCAAGTGGGCCGAGATCGGCGGTCGCCGCCGGTACCGGAGCTGCGGCCAGCTGCGCCTTGAGGGCTTCGATATCGCTGGCAAGGCTTTGTTCCATGGCTGTATTGCTACCGCCCGGGCCAAGCGAAGGCATGATGCCGGCATATTGCAGGCCACCGGCGCCAAGAAGGGCAATGAGGCCACCGAGAATACCGGCGGCAAAGGCGCCCGAATTGGAGGTACGGTGCTGGGCGGGATAGATAGGCCTGACCGGTTCTTCGGCGGCAGTTGCTGCCGATGTCGGCTCCTCGGCAAAGGCGGCGGACGCGGCTTCGGCGCGCGTATCCTCGTCCTCTGCAGGCGATGCTGCGATGGTGTCTGCTTTTGCAGCATCGAACGCTTCGGGGATGTCGGCGCGCACCACGTCATCGGCTTCGCCCGCCCGGATTTCCGCGGCGTCGCCGATTTCGGCGTTTGCCTCAGCGGCACCGGTCTTTGCGTCGTCCACGGCAGCCGGATTGGCGTCCAGATCGATGGTCAACGGCTCCTGATCGGATTTCGAGCGGCGCGGAGGATTTTCCGGTCCCATGATGATCTCTTCCCGTTATCGCATGAACTTAAGGCACTGTCTTAAACCTAGACACGGAGTGGGGATAGGGAAAGCCCCCAAGCGACAATTCCTTGACCAAGCGATGATCAAGGCCCGCCGCTGGACGGATCAGAGCAGCGCCAGAAGGGCGTCTTCGCTGGGTTCTGCAGCGACAGAAACTGGCCCGAAACCAGCGGGTACGGCGTCTGCGACATGATCGCTCAGGCAGATCAGCCGTGCGCCCGAAAGTGCGCGTGCCATCACTGGGGAAAGCAGGGCAAAGAAATGCCGCGCGGTTTCGTGAGAGTAGAGAAGAACCGTGTCCGGAAGATGTGGACTGAGCAGGGTTTCGACCGTTTCCGCCGGATGGGCGATGGCCGCCATCCGGTAGGTTTCGGCGGTGTCGCAGGCAATGCCTGCGGCTTTCAAACCGGCCTCGAAAGCGGGAGATCGCGGCCAGCCGGCGAAATAGACGAGGCCATCTTCAAGATTTGCGGAGGCGGCCGTGATGATCTTTGCCAGAGCTTCGCCAGTGCCTGTCCCGGTGACGATCGACTGGAAGCCGATTTTCCGGGTTGCTTCAGCGGTTGCCGGGCCAACGCAGTAGACGGGGGTCTGTAAATGCGGTGCCAGCTCCACCCTATACGGCATCAATGCGCGGATCGCCTCGGCGCTGGTTACGGCAATGGCGCTGTGGGGGCGGGCGAGCGCCGCGAGAGCTGCCTGCGGCTGATGGCTGGCTTCCATCACGGGCAGAACGGCGACCTCGTGCCCCATCGCCTGGAGCCTTGCTGCTGTTGCCGCCGCCGAAGGTTGCGGCCGGGTAACAAGAATGCGCATGGGCTCAGGCCCAGCTCGAAAAGAAATCCGGTCCTGCATCGAGGCGGATATCGTCGCCGGCCTTGGCGCCGAGCCGCTCGGCATCAGACGCCTTGCCCTCGGTCGTCACGCGAAAATAATCGCTGCCGTCCGGGGTCAGCACCATGCCGGAAAAGCGGATGGTGTCGCCATCGGAAACCGCATAGCCGGCAATCGGCGTGCGGCAGGAGCCGTCGAGCGTGGCGAGGAACGCCCGTTCGCAGGTCACGGCTTCATGGGTTCTCAGGTGATTGACGGCTTCGAGCAGTGCATTGACCTTGTCATCGCCGATGCGGCTCTCGATACAGATGGCACCCTGCGCCGGTGCGGGCGGGAAGATTTCCGGATCAAGAATTTCGGTCGGCACGTTGTCCTTGCCGAGACGCTTCAGGCCGGCGAAGGCGAGCAGAGTGGCATCGACCTGGCCTTCCGCCAGCTTCCTTAGCCGGGTATCGACCAGGCCGCGATAGGTAATGACGTTGATATCCGGGCGCAGGCGCTTGATCAGTGCCTGACGGCGCAGCGAGGAAGAGCCGATGGTGGCACCCTCTGGCAAATCGAGCAGCTTTGCAGCCGTGCGGCCGACAAAGGCATCGCGGGCGTCTTCGCGCGGCAGATAGGCCGAGAGATACAGCCCGGTTGGCAGCTTGGTCGGCATGTCCTTGGAAGAATGCACGGCAAAATCCAGCCCGCCGGAGGTCAGCATATCCTCCAGTTCCTGGGTGAAAAGTCCCTTGCCGCCGATCTCAGACAGCGAGCGGTCGGTGATCCGGTCGCCCATGGTCGACAGCACGACGATCTCGAACATTTCGGGTGGCAGGCCATGCGCCGCCATCAGCCGGTCCCGTGTTTCATGGGCCTGCGCCAGTGCCAGCGGGCTGCCCCGCGTGCCGATCCGGAAAGGTTTTGTTTGCATCCACTGCGATCCGTTGTTACCGGAGTTCCGTGTATCCGCCTTTCCCCGCGACCGCAATGTTCGAGTAAACCTGCCCATGTCCGCCCGCCTGCGTATCCTCGGTATCGAAACTAGCTGCGACGAGACCGCCGCCTCCGTTGTCTTGCGCGACGAAAACGGCCATGGCGAGATCCTTGGCGACGTGGTTCTGAGCCAGTTGGAAGAGCATAGCGCCTATGGTGGCGTCGTGCCGGAGATCGCCGCGCGCGCCCATGTCGAGGCGCTGGACACGCTGATCGAGGAAGCGCTTTTGCGCGCCGGTGTCACGCTTGCAGATATCGATGCGATCGCTGCCACCAGCGGTCCCGGCTTGATTGGCGGCTTGTTGGTCGGCTTGATGACCGGCAAGGCGATGGCGCGCGCCTCGGGCAAACCGCTCTATGCGGTCAACCATCTGGAAGGCCATGCGCTGACGGCGCGGCTGACCGACGGGCTCGCCTTTCCCTACCTGATGCTGCTGGTTTCCGGCGGTCACACACAGCTGATCCTCGTCAAGGGCGTTGGCGCCTACGAGCGTTGGGGCACGACGATCGACGATGCGCTCGGCGAAGCCTTCGACAAGACTGCGAAGCTGCTCGGTCTGCCCTATCCGGGTGGCCCGGCCGTCGAACGTGCGGCAAAAGGTGGCAACCCGGACCGGTTTTCCTTTCCGCGCCCGCTGGTCGGCGAAGCGCGGCTCGATTTTTCATTTTCCGGCCTGAAAACGGCCGTTCGTCAGGCCGCGCAGTCGATCGCGCCGGTGACAGAGCAGGACATTGCCGATATCTGCGCGTCTTTCCAGAAGGCAATTTCGCGCACTTTGAAGGACCGTATCGGCCGGGGGCTTGCGCGTTTCAAGGAGCAGTTTTCCGGCACGGTCGAGCATCCGGCGCTGGTCGTCGCTGGCGGGGTTGCGGCCAACCAGGCGCTGCGGGCAACGTTGCAGGAACTCTGCGACAAGAATGGTTTTCGCTTCATCGCGCCGCCTTTGCAGCTGTGCACCGACAATGCGGCGATGATTGCCTGGGCAGGCGCCGAGCGTATGGCGGCGGGATTGCCGGCTGATGACCTCGATGTCGCGCCACGTTCGCGCTGGCCGCTGGATGCGGATGCGAAGGCCCTGATCGGTTTTGGCAAGCGGGGAGCAAAAGCGTGATGGCAGACGCTGTAAAGACGGATCGTATAGTCGTTGTCGGGTCTGGCGCATTCGGAACGGCGCTGGCTGCGGTTGCGGCTGCATCCGGCAAGGTGCCGGTGATGCTGCTTGCCCGCCGCGAAAGCGTTGTCGAGGAATTCAAGCAGACCGGCCGCAACGACAGCGCGTTGCCAGGCATCGATCTGCCGGAAACATTGGTCGTTTCCGATGATCCGACCGTCCTCAAGGGAGCCGGTATCGTCCTCTTCGCCATGCCGTCGCAGGCGCAGCGCGAGGCTGGCCGGTCGTTGCATGGTTTTATCGGCAAGGGTGCCGACGTGGTGATCTGTGCCAAGGGCATGGAGCGCGCCAGCGGCCGGTTGCTGACCGATGTGGTCGAAGAAGAGCTGCATCTGCAGAATGTCGCCGTTTTGTCCGGTCCGGGCTTTGCCGCCGATATTGCCAAGGGCCTGCCGACGGCGATGGTGATTGCGGCCGGTAGCATCGAGCGCGCCGCGGTTCTGGCAGAGGCGCTGTCCAGCACGACCTTTCGTCTCTATCCGTCCGCCGACCGGATTGGCGTCCAGCTTGGCGGCGCCTTGAAGAACGTGCTGGCGATCGCCTGCGGTATCGTCGAAGGGGCCGGTCTTGGCGATTCTGCCCGGGCGGCGCTGATTTCCCGTGGACTGGCCGAAATGTCGCGCTTCGTTGCGGCGCGTGGCGGCGAGGCCGATACGGTGCGCGGGCTGTCGGGTCTTGGCGATCTGGTGCTGACGGCAACCAGCCATCAGTCGCGCAATCTGCGCTATGGCATCGCGCTTGGCCAAAGCGGCAGCGCCAAAGGGCACTCGGGCGAGCTGGTCGAAGGCGCGTTTGCAGCCTCGGTTGCTGCCGAAGTCGCCAGAACGCTCAATGTCGATATGCCGGTGACCGAAGCGGTGGCTGCGATCATCGACGGAAAAATGGATGTGAGAACGGCGCTGGAACAGCTGATGTCCCGGCCGATCACGCAGGAATAAATCAACTCAAGGAGAACACCATGCTGTTTGCGGTTCTGTGCACGGACAAGCCGAATGCCCTGCAGGTGCGGATGGACGCCCGTCCCGAGCACGTCGAGTTTCTGAACGATCTCAATGCCAAGGGCACGCTTGCCTTCGCCGGTCCATTTCTCGACGACGCCGGCAAGCCGAACGGCAGCCTGGTGGTCATTCAGGCGGAGACGATCGACGGCGCACGCGAGATCGCGAGCGCCGATCCCTACGCCAAGGCCGGCCTATTCGCCAATGTCGATATCAAGCCCTGGAACTGGGTCTTCAACAAGCCGGAGGCTTGAGCGTGGGTTACTGGCTTTACAAGTCCGAACCATTCAAATGGTCTTGGGCAATGCAGAAGGATGCGGGCGCCAAGGGAACTGAATGGACCGGCGTGCGCAACTATCTGGCCCGCAACAACATGCGGGCGATGCAGATCGGCGACAAGGGTTTCTTCTACCACTCGAATGAAGGCCTGGAGATCGTCGGGATCACCGAAGTCTGCGCGCTGTCGCATCCGGATTCGACCGCCGAGGGCGATCCCAAATGGGACTGCGTTGATATCCGCGCGGTTTGCGACCTGCCGAACCCGATTTCGCTGAAAGACATCAAGACCAATCCGCGATTTGAGAAGATGGCGCTGGTCACCTCGATGCGGTTGTCGGTGCAACCGGTGACCGAGGAAGAGTATCTGGAAGTCTGCCGGCTTGGCGGGTTGGACAATCCGCCGCGGTGAGTTTTCATACGCTGTTGGGGCGGTTTGTTCTGACAGTAGCCGCTTTATCTCCGTCATTCCTGTGCTTGTCACAGGATTCCAGCCACGCGACGTCCGTCGCGTGAAGGAGTTTTTTCAGCGGCGCAGACGCGCCGCTGCTGGATCCCCGCCACAAGGGCGAGGATGACGGGAAGTTGGGAATGCCTCATACCCAAATCCGTCAACTTGCCAATGACGATGCCCGGAAACCCTACCACCGTGAAAACCGATCCCGAAACCTTCATCCGCGACAACACAGACATCATGACGCCGCCGCATGTGCCGGAGATCCGGCTCTATCTGGCGAGCGAGGCCCATGATCTGTGGCTGAAGACGGAGGAGGAGCTGGAGGAGATTGGCTTGCCGCCGCCGTTCTGGGCGTTTGCCTGGGCAGGCGGGCAGGGGCTGGCGCGTCATATTCTCGATCATCCGGATTTGGTCGCGGGCAAGCGGGTGGTCGATTTCGCCTCCGGTTCGGGGCTGGTGGCGATCGCCGCGATGAAGGCGGGTGCAGCCTGCGTTCTCGCCGTCGATATCGACCCCTGGACCGAAACCGCCATCCGGCTCAATGCCGCGATCAATGGTGTCGAAGTCCTCTCAGCGGCGTCAGATATGATCGGCGCCGGGCGGGATGCGGATGTCTATCTTGCCGGGGACGTCTTCTATGACAAGACGTTTGCCGACCGGATCGTTCCGTGGTTGAGCGCGCTTGCTCAGGACGGTGCCGATGTTCTTGTCGGTGACCCCGGCCGCGCCTATTGCCCGCGTGACCGGATGGAGATGCTGGCAACCTACCAAGTTCCGGTGACCCGGGCGCTGGAGGACAGCGAGGTCAAGAAGACGACGGTCTGGCGGTTTCTGAACGCAGATTTTGGCTGAGGGCTTTTGCGGTCACCTTTCCGTTGGCATGTAATGCAGATTCAGCTGTCCGCCGCTGCGCGTGCTAGCGCGATGTATGCGGC
Organism: Rhizobium sp. PL01; assembly: GCF_033447125.1. Classification (NCBI taxonomy): domain Bacteria; kingdom Pseudomonadati; phylum Pseudomonadota; class Alphaproteobacteria; order Hyphomicrobiales; family Rhizobiaceae; genus Rhizobium; species Rhizobium sp. PL01. The sequence continues at coordinate 47,444 of NZ_JAWQUM010000015.1, forward strand.
GGCGTGTCTTGTATCGATGTCTTGCAGTGTTTCCAGCTTGATGTGGCGCCGATATTTGCCTTCGCCCGAAAGCATGCCATGCGGATCGGCAAGGGACGCGCCATGGCTGAATTCCAGCGTGACATGGGCCCTGTAGGGAAAGACTCCACAAAAGCCGTCGTTGGATGAGAATAGCACGCCACCATATTTCACCTCTTCGGTGATCGATGGGCCTGCGGCCAGAGCCATGTCGCGCAGGCGCGCGACAATTGGGAAGAGATCTCCGCGATGCTCCCTTACGTCTTGAAGGAAGATTGCAATCTTATCTGTACTCATGTCGCAGTCGATCCGATGACAGCATATTTGAACTCCAGCGCGGGTTCCCGGTCGGAATAGATGTAGAGGGTAACGCCGTTCGGGTCTTTAACCGAAAATCCCCGATCACCCCAGGGATGGTCTTCCGGCGGATTGTACGGGGTCAAGCCGGACCGGATCAGGCCCTGGTACTCGTCATCCACATCCGGCACCCGGAAATTGTAGGTCAGGCCATCGGTCTTGCAGGCCGGTTGACTGCCTTGCGGCTCCATAAACTGCAAGGACAGCCCGTCGCCGAACTCAAGGCTGATGAACCAACCGCAATCGAAGACCAGCCGCGCACCAAGATGGGTCTGGTAGAATGTCCTTGAGGCGGCGACATGCGGTGTGGTGATGCAAGGGGAAGCCGTGGTTGGGCGCATGGTGCTTCTCCTAGATGGAATGTTTGCGGCCGACGTCACGCCGGGGAGGACATGTCGGAGCACAGCTCCACCAGGCAGCCGTTGAGATCGCGAACATAGCCCACCGTCTGTCCCCACGGTTTGATCTCGGGTGGTTTGACCGGAGTGGCGCCGTTGGTAAGCGCCCTGTCCCACGCCGCCTGCGGCTCGACACAGATGAGGGCAAGCTCGAAGCCGGCTGCCAGATCACTCTTGCGGCTTGCGCGGATGGCAAGACCGCTCATTTCCGCCATATCTTCGCTCGCAAAAGCCAGGGTGACCGCGCCTGTTTCCATCTCAGCGTAAAGCTTGCTTTCGTGCAGGAACCGCAGCTCAAGGCCAAACGCCGCCTCGTAGAAGGCGATGGCCGCTGTCACATCCGGCACATAAAGGATGGTATATCCGAACCTTACGGTCATTTTTCCTCGTTGAATTCTATTGCGGCCCGATCATGAAGCACAATGATGGGCCGGTCTTGAACAAACCGGACATCAATCGTGCATTGTCACCACGGTGATATCGGACAGGCGGGCTGGCGACATGCCACCCATGCGGCGAAACACACGGTTCATGTGCGACTGGTCAGAAAAACCCGCTTCCAGAGCCGCATCGGCTGGGCTCAGGCGGTGATCGCGCAACAGGCGCAATGCACGATGAAACTGCAGGATTTGCGCAAAGGCTTTGGGTGGCAGACCAACAGCCGTCGTGAGAATGCGCCGGACGGTGCGATCGGTGATGCCGTGCATCCGGGCGATGTCCTGAATGCGCAACCGTCCGCTGGATGCATGAATAGCGCTGAGAACCTCGCGTGTCTGGGGCAGGGGCCGGTAATCGCTCTGCGCATTGCGGCTGCGAACGAAATTGACGAGACGGGTGAGCAATTCCTCGGTGTTCGCTGCCGGCAGGCAGATCGCGGCGAGGTCGGGGCAAGCAGCAAGTGCCGCGTCGCCAACCAGGTTCCGATCACGAAGGCTGGCGGGTTCCAGTGCCAGTGTTCTGCAGAAATAGCCGGGACGAAGCCGGATCCCGGCAAATCCCATTCCGGGCGTTACGGGTACATCATAATACCCGGTCGCTGGACCAGTCACCGTCACCGTTAAATTCCTGATCGGGCGTTCGCCAGCCGGGAATCTGACGATGATGTCGCATCGCCCGTCAGGCAGAACGCGATAGTCTCCCGCCTGATCGCTGACTGATGACCAGACGGATTCGATCCCGGCATTCAGGTCGGTCAGTTCAGGCCGTTCCGAGTAGCGCGATGAAAGCGTCATGAGGTTCTGTGACATCAATAGAACAGGAAGCCAGCATAAGGGACGCGGCGATTGTGCCGCTCCACATTCGCTTTTCCGCTCATCGTTGCTACAGGCGGCTCGGCGTCATCGCCTGACAACGCAGACGCCGGATTCCCAAGAGCAGGCACGGCCGGCAGTCGATGGCGTCACGCGGATGATCTTGGGCCGCGATGGAGGATAGTTCATGCCGGTATCATCGGAGTAATAGCCGTAACCATTACGCTCCGAGCTGAAATAGGTGCCGTTGCCCGGGTCGGTCCAGGCGGACAGGCCGCCGAAATAGGTGCCGCCATTGGCTTCAGACGGAAAGCCGTCGCCGCCATAGGACCGGCTCCAGCCATTTCTGCCTTGATCGTGCCTGCCTTGATCGCGATAGCTCCGCACGGGGAGGGTGGGGTCGTAGCGATCGCGCCCATATCTCGGTTCGAAATGCCCGCGATTGGCGGTTCGCCGATCGAACTGGAACCTGTCATTGCGGCGATCGTTGCGATAACCGTAGTCGCTACGGGGGCGCCGGTCACGGCGATAATAATGGTGATCTGCGGTGACACCCGAAATGGCTTCCTGCCGGCCACGGTTCGGACGCTGGTCGTGCGACCGTTCGAAATGCGGCCGGCGATGGTTTCTGTCGCCGTTGCGCTCCTGCGCTTCGGCGAAATTGGCAAACGAGAGGATCACAGCCAGGGCCGCGATCAAGACTTTCGTCGCATTCTGCATGCTGATTGGACGCATTTCGTGCAGCCCTCCGGATGACTCTTAACAAATCCTTAACGGCCAATGTGGGGCAGGGACGGCAAAAAGTCACGGATTGCGTTGAATTTTCACGCCTTATCGTTAACGGCTCAGGCGAATCGGGTTCGTCAAGCCGTCAGATTTTTGTCTAATCGATTAAATTGATTTTGCAGTGCAAACACACTTGTCGTTAATCAATATGGTGATTAAACGTCGGCTGACTGAATTGCGCACAATCAGGTGCAATACCGGATGAAAATAGTCCAGTTTTTGGGCATCTTTCCGGGTCTTCCGTGAGGTTCAGATGACGAATGTCACCAAAAGTCGGCCTTTGTCGCCGCATCTACAAATCTATAAGCCAATTCCCACCATGATCATGTCTATTGTGCACCGCATCACTGGATGCGCTTTGTACTTCGGCACGGTCCTCGTCGCATGGTGGCTGATCGCCGCAGCCAGCGGGCCTGAATATTACGACTGGGCCATGTGGGCCTTCGGTACCATCATCGGCCAGCTCATTCTGTTTGGTTATACCTGGGCGCTGGTGCATCATCTGTTCGGCGGTCTCCGGCACTTTGTCTGGGATCTGGGTTACGGCTACGAAAAACACTTCGCGACCAAGCTTGCCATTGCCAATCTGATCGGTTCGGTCGCTGTGACCATATTGATCTGGATCGTCGGCTACATGGTTCGCTGAGAGGACAAGAATTCCATGGATATGCGTACTCCCCTCGGTAAGGTTCGCGGCCTCGGTTCAGCCAAGGAAGGCACCGATCATTTCTGGCGCCAGCGGCTGACGGCCGTTGCCAACGTGCCGTTGATCATCTTCTTCGTGCTGTTCCTGATCAAATACGCCGGCGCCCCCTATGCCGAGGTCGTCGTTGCTCTGTCGAACCCCTTCGTGGCGGTGGTTATGGGGCTGATGGTTATCTCCGGCCTGATCCACATGAAGCTCGGCATGCAGATCGTCATCGAGGACTATGTCCACAACGAAGGCGCCAAGATCGTCCTCGTCATGCTTAATACGTTTTTTGCGATCGCAGTTGGCGGGCTCTGTCTTTTCGCCATCCTGAAGATCGCGTTTGCAGGGTAATTCAAAATGGCACCCACTTCATCGCCGCTCATTAACGGCCACGCCTATGATTATGTCGACCACGCCTATGACGTTATCGTCGTTGGCGCTGGTGGCGCTGGACTGCGCGCCACGCTCGGCATGGCTGAACAGGGCTTCAAGACGGCCTGCATCACCAAGGTTTTCCCGACGCGCTCGCACACGGTCGCGGCCCAGGGCGGCATTGCCGCCTCGCTGACCAACATGACGCCGGACAGCTGGCAGTGGCACCTCTATGACACCGTCAAGGGCTCTGACTGGCTCGGCGACGTCGATGCCATGCAGTACCTGACCATGGAAGCGCCGAAGGCCGTTTACGAGCTGGAACATTACGGCGTTCCGTTCTCGCGCAATGCCGAAGGCAAGATCTACCAGCGGCCGTTTGGCGGCCACATGCAGAATTACGGCGAAGGCCCTCCTGTCCAGCGCACCTGCGCCGTGGCCGACCGTACCGGCCACGCCATCCTGCACACGCTCTATGGCCAGTCGCTGAAGCACAATGCCGAATTCTTCATCGAGTATTTTGCGCTCGACCTGATCATGTCGGATGACGGCAGCCGCTGCACCGGCGTTGTCGCCTGGAACCTCGACGACGGCACGATCCATCGTTTCTCCGCCAAGATGGTTGTTCTGGCGACAGGCGGTTACGGCCGCTCCTATTTCTCGGCAACTTCTGCCCATACCTGCACCGGCGACGGTGGCGGCATGGTGGCACGCGCGGGCCTGCCTTTGCAGGATATGGAATTCGTCCAGTTCCACCCGACCGGTATCTACGGTTCCGGCTGCCTGATCACCGAAGGTGCGCGCGGCGAAGGCGGGTATCTGGTCAATTCCGAAGGCGAGCGCTTCATGGAGCGCTATGCCCCATCGGCCAAGGACCTTGCTTCCCGCGATGTAGTTTCGCGCTGCATGACGCTGGAAATCCGCGAAGGCCGCGGCGTCGGCAAGAACAAGGACCACATCTACCTGCATCTCGACCATCTCGATCCGGCCGTTCTGCATGAGCGTCTGCCGGGCATTTCCGAGAGCGCCAAGATCTTTGCCGGTGTTGATGTAACCCGCGAACCGATCCCGGTTCTGCCAACCGTTCACTACAATATGGGCGGCATTCCGACCAACTATTGGGGCGAAGTGCTGAATGCCGACGGTGAAAATCCGGAACGCATTCTGCCGGGCCTGATGGCTGTTGGTGAGGCCGGTTGCGCCTCGGTGCACGGGGCAAACCGTCTCGGTTCAAACTCGCTGATCGACCTCGTGGTCTTCGGCCGCGCCGCTGCGATCCGTGCCGGCGAGGTTATCGACCGCGCCTCGCCGATCCCGGCGATCAACGAAAAGGCCTGCGAAAAGATCATGACGCGCTTCGACAAGCTGCGTTATGCCGATGGCGGAACGCCGACTGCGGTGCTGCGTGAAAAGATGCAGCGCACCATGCAGGACGACGCCGCCGTGTTCCGCACGCAGGAATCGCTGGAAAGCGGTTGCAAGCGGATGAGCGCGATCTGGCAGGAACTGAGCGACGTCAAGGTCACCGACCGCTCGATGATCTGGAATTCCGATCTGGTCGAAACGCTGGAGCTGGAAAACCTGATGGCCAACGCCATCGTCACCGTCTATGGCGCCGAAGCCCGCAAGGAAAGCCGCGGCAGCCACGCACGCGAAGATTTCGTTGACGGCCCGTTTGCTGGCCGCGACGACGTCAACTGGCGCAAGCATACGCTGTCCTGGGTCAACGAAGCCGGCGAAGTCCGTCTCGACTACCGCCCGGTTCACACCGAACTTCTGGCCGAGGGCATCGATCCGAAAAAGATCGAGCCCAAGGCTCGAGTGTATTAGATGAAAATCGTTGAGCAGGCTGAAGAGATTTTTGAATATTTTTCAAAAATTGCAGGTCTTATCGCGAAAGAAACAGGTAATGTGATCGAGACGGTGGAAGCCCACCGTTTGCATGTCAGCATCGCTTTAAGTGATGAATACAAGCTCGTCCTTTTTGAGCACGATATCGGAACGGATTTCCAAATTCGATTGGAACCTGCAGGCAGACAGGCTTTTTTGGTTGAATTCGGTTTTGGACCGAACCGCCGTTCAAAATTCGCATGTGATAGTGATGGCGAAATATATATTCTGCGGGAGGTGCTTGCGCTTTCCGGTGGCTACAGACCCAACTTCGGTGTGATCGAAGTACAGAGTAAACGCTTCTACGTCATATGCTCCCTAAGTGATTTTATTGGCTCGGAAATTGTTCGTTTCTATGAAGATGCGACGGGGAGAGATCTGCCGCTTTCCGACAAATGGACTGCGGATTATGGTGTCGATAAAGAATACAATCGAGCTGGATGTACCATTATTCCCAAACATCATCCGGTCGCGAAAACGGCAGAAGCCTATCTTAAAGACAACGGTTTCACTTTTCTCCTCGCCACAGGTTGCCGCCCGGATTTCTTTGTTCGAAAGAACGGTCGAACGGCGGTGGTAGAGGTCAAACCTGACCTGAGGCAACAGTCAATAGCGACTGCGATCGGTCAACTGTTGCTTTACAAGTTGCTAGCGTCAAGTGACGACATGATTTTGATCTTGCCTCAAGATGAAGGTTTTGAGGCCATAAAATCTCAAATATCTAAAATAGATTCGCGTATGCTGCTGGTCTCGGTTCCGCCGCAGATAGGAAATCACAATGGTTGAACTCGCTCTCCCCAAGAACTCGACGATGACCGAAGGCAAGGTCTGGCCGAAGCCGGCCGGTGCCACCAATACTCGCGAGTTCCGCATCTATCGCTGGAGCCCGGACGACGGCAAGAACCCGTCGATCGACACGTTCTACATCGATGTCGACGATTGTGGCCCGATGGTTCTCGATGCGCTCCTGTACATCAAGAACAAGATCGACCCGACGCTGACGCTGCGCCGTTCCTGCCGCGAAGGCATTTGCGGTTCCTGCGCCATGAATATCGACGGCACCAACACGCTGGCCTGCACCAAGGGCATGGACGAGGTGAAGGGGACTGTGAAGGTCTACCCGCTGCCGCATATGCCCGTCGTCAAGGATCTGGTTCCGGACCTCACCAACTTCTACGCCCAGCACCGGTCGATCGAGCCCTGGCTGAAGACGGTTTCGCCGACGCCAGCCAAGGAATGGAAGCAGAGCCACGAGGATCGCCAGAAGCTCGACGGTCTTTACGAGTGCATCCTCTGCGCCTGCTGTTCCGCCTCGTGCCCCAGCTACTGGTGGAACGGCGACCGCTATCTCGGCCCGGCTGTGCTTTTGCAGGCCTATCGCTGGCTGATCGACAGCCGCGACGAAGCCAAGGGCGAGCGTCTCGACAACCTCGAAGATCCCTTCCGCCTCTACCGTTGCCACACGATCATGAACTGCGCCCAGACCTGTCCGAAAGGCTTGAACCCGGCCAAGGCCATTGGCGAAATCAAGAAGATGATGGTGGAGCGTCGGGTCTGATAATGTGTGAGGCGGTTTGATCGTTGGGGCTAGGTGTTTCAGCCTCCTTTTATCAACCGATATGTAGATCGGCATGTGTTGAGAGTTGAAGCCGGTCGCAGCAGAACGTTGCGGTCGGCTTTTACGGAAAAGCGCATCTCACGCGCGTAGCCGATTGAAAGGGGTTCGAAGTCTCGCCAGCTTGCAAAGCAAGTGGTTTCGTATTCGTCTGGAAGGCTGACGAAATCACGCTTCTGATCAGAGATACAAAATTGATGCCGCCGGTTGCTTGGCTGACGCATAATTCGCAAAAAGTTCGAACGCCTTCTGGTAGGCCGCGACGTCTTTCAAGTCGGACCCTTCGCCAAGCCGTTCGAGGTCTTTATAGGCCTGCAGTAACATATCCACGAATGAGAATCCGGAACTCAGGTCTTCTGGCTCGACCCCGGCATGCTCCGCGCCATGCTGATAGAGGCGCTGTGTCGCCGCCCGCTGCTCCATCCACTCGACAGACGTGGTTTTTTCTTCGTAGCTGACCTTATCGAGCTAAACCGCTCCTGCCTTGCCGACAGCCATGTGATTAGAAGGCTCCGATGTGAACGTTTCCGCCAGCCGTATGGGGCCAGCATAGAGCCCCATGGCAAACCCTTGTTGATTTGCCATGATGGAAGCCGCCATATCCTTTTCCTCCTTTGAAAAAAGACCGGTGGTGTCGGTGCGCATCGTATTCAAAGCACGACGATCCAAATCGCCGAGGGCAGAATACGAATCTTTGCCCTCAAAACTATTATAATCAAATGGTTGACCATTTTCCGCCATTTGGGCGTATCGCATGTCGATCGCCTTATGCGCCGCTTGCGCAACCTCCGTCTTTGTCTTTCCCGAAGAGAACGGCTCTGCCGCTGGATCACTCACAGCGAGGGCCAAATTGTTGGATGAAAATCCTAGCCGGGCCGGCATGTAAATTTCGAAGCCATTCGGCTGCGCAGTCATGAAGCTATCGGATATGGGGGCTAATTTGCCAAAGCTATCATATATCCCAATGTCACCGTGCCCATCATCAGGCTCAGTGCCGTCATAGGAGGGGGCTGCTGCAACTAAATTCCCGGAATTGGCCAACTCTCTGGTCGATACGAGCCGGCTGGCGGTTTGAATGATTGAGTAGCTTACATTTCTAATATCCATCCCATACTCCTCCGTGAGCGTCTCGCTTTAGAGGGGAATGCTTGCCTCAATCTGTCGTTATGGTTGAAAGTAAGCGGCATATTATAACCGAGCCTTTAAGAGTTCTAAGTTTGGGATCGGCTTCTATCGAAGGAGGTGCCCTTCATCTCGTTCGGCTGTTACAGTTCTATTCGGCGTTACCTTGAGGGTTGTCACCCTGCACGACCATAACCGGTTGGGTGGATGTTGTTGCGTATCCCAAATGCTCCGGCAACTTCCCAGGGCAGCGCGCGTAACCGTTTCAATCCTGCCACAGGTCTTAAAGATTCCGGTGCATCTTGATTTTAAAGTTAGTTTTAAGCTAATTCCGCCTATATTCCCCTGGACAACGCGTTAGCAGAGATGATCGGGAGCTTAAATATGCGGACAATACATGCAGTCGCGGGACTGGCCGTGGTGCTGGCGCTGGCTGGATGTCAGAGGACGTCCATGACCGATTTCAGCAACAACAACACGTCGCCGTCTCCCGTGCAGGCGCAGCCTGTGGCGACCGTCTCGTCCGGCCAGCTTGCTGCGCCCGGCGATACATCGCAGTTTCCGGCAGCCCCGGTCAGCGGCACGGCTGCAGTCGGCGGCGTCACGACACCCGGCGGGACCGAGGTTGCGGCGGCGACCAACGCGCTTGACGTCACCAAGGAATCGATGGTCGGCAACTGGCGTGTCTCGAATGCGGGCGCTTCCTGCGACATGTTCCTGACGCTCACCAATCTCGGCAGCGGCTCACGCGGCGGTACGCGCGGTTGCGCTGGCGAACTGACGGCGATGGGCTCCTGGGAAGTGGCCGGCAAGCAGGTCGTGCTCAAGGATCGCAACGGCAATCCGCTCGCCCGTCTGTTCAAGACGGCCGATGCGCGCTTTGACGGCTCGACCAATGGCGGCCAGTCGGTCAGCCTCAGCCGCTAATCATCAGCCCGGCTTGAGCCGGGCTTTTTCTTGCCGTCGTCTCCGACACCAGAGCGGTCCAGCGCGTGCCAAATCCCGAAGACAGTATTTCCCGAAAACTTGAAGCCATGATCGCGGCGGGAACGTTGACGCGCGATCCGGCGCAGCTTGTCATCGCCAAGCGCCTGGATCACCTTTCATCGGAGCTGGCCGCCAGCCGCGCCCAGCGCAAGTCGAATGCGCTCGGATGGCTGTTTGCCTCGCGCAAGAACGAGCATCCGCCGCTGAAGGGGCTCTATCTCTACGGCGGCGTCGGGCGTGGCAAAACCATGCTGATGGATCTGTTCTTCGAGACAGTGCCGATCCAGCGCAAGCGGCGGGCGCATTTCCATGAATTCATGGCCGATGTGCACGAGCGCATCTTCAAGCACCGGCAGAAGCTGAAAAATGGCGAGACGCGCCAGGCTGATCCGATGCCGCCGGTTGCTGCGGAAATTTTTGCCGAGGCCCGTCTTCTCTGCTTCGATGAATTCTCCGTTACCGATATTGCTGACGCTATGATTCTGTCGCGGCTGTTCGGAGAATTGTTTTCAAAAGGCTGCGTGCTGGTCGCGACATCGAATGTCGAGCCGGGAAACCTCTACAAGGACGGCCTCAATCGCGGCCTGTTCCTCCCGTTCATCGACCTGTTGAAAGCGCATACCGATATCGTGCCGCTGGATACGACGACGGATTACCGGCTGGCGAAGATCGAGGGCCTGCCGGTCTGGTCGTCGCCGCTGGGACCGGAAGCCGACGCCGAACTCGACAACGCCTGGAAATTGGCGACGGCGGGGCTGACGGTGCATTCCGCCGAAGTGGCGTTCAAGGGGCGCAAGATCGTTGTGCCGAAGGCTGCCGGCGAGTGTGCCCGGTTCTCGTTTGCCGATCTTTGCGAAAAACCGCTTGGGGCGGCCGATTATCTTGCCATTCTCTCGCAGTACCGGACGATCTTCGTCGAGCATATTCCGCATCTCGGCCCCGAGCGCCGCAACGAGACCAAGCGGTTCATCATGCTGGTCGACACGATCTACGATCATGGTGCCCGGTTGTTTGCCTCGGCCGCTTCAACGCCGATCGATCTGCTGACCGCGAAAAAAGGCACCGAGGGGTTTGAATTTGACCGCACGGTGTCGCGGCTGATCGAGCTGCAGAGCAAGGAATACGCCGCAAACCACCATGCCAATTCTGCTGTTTTGTGACACATTCGCGACGCGTTATCTTACGTTTACGTAAGAATTTTATGATCTAACCGATTGAAATTGCTCTATCCAAAAGTATCGGTTGATATTTTAGTTTTTGAAGTTTAATTCCTTGCGCCGAAGGTTTGCCACAGCTCGCGCTTGAGGCGCCACGTCAGGCCTTGTCAGATTTGATCGCAAAGGAAGCACTTTCATGGCGCGCAACAAGATCGCACTTATTGGTTCTGGAATGATTGGTGGCACGCTGGCGCATCTCGCCGGCCTGAAAGAACTGGGCGACATCGTCCTGTTCGACATTGCCGACGGCATCCCGCAGGGCAAGGGTCTCGATATCGCTCAGTCCTCTCCCGTCGAAGGCTTCAACGCCAACCTGACCGGTGCCAGCGACTATTCCGCAATCGAAGGCGCCGATGTCTGCATCGTCACCGCCGGTGTTGCCCGCAAGCCCGGCATGAGCCGCGACGACCTGCTCGGTATCAACCTCAAGGTCATGGAACAGGTCGGCGCCGGCATCAAGAAGTATGCCCCGAACGCCTTCGTCATCTGCATCACCAACCCGCTCGACGCGATGGTCTGGGCGCTGCAGAAGTTCTCCGGCCTGCCGAAGAACATGGTCGTCGGCATGGCCGGCGTGCTCGATAGCTCGCGTTTCCGCCTGTTCCTGTCGCAGGAATTCAACGTTTCCGTCCAGGACGTCACTGCCTTCGTTCTCGGCGGCCATGGCGACACGATGGTGCCGCTCGCACGCTACTCGACCGTTGGCGGCATTCCGCTGACCGATCTGGTCAAGATGGGCTGGGTCACCAAGGAGCGCCTCGAAGAAATCATCCAGCGCACCCGTGACGGCGGCGCCGAAATCGTCGGTCTGCTCAAGACCGGTTCGGCCTACTATGCACCGGCTGCGTCGGCGATCGAAATGGCTGACTCCTTCCTCAAGGACAAGAAGCGCGTGCTTCCGGCTGCCGCCTATCTGTCCGGCCAGTACGGCGTCAAGGACATGTATGTCGGCGTTCCGACGATCATCGGTGCCGGTGGTATCGAGCGCATCATCGAAGTCGAATTCAACAAGGCCGAGCAGGAAGCCTTCGAAAAGTCTGTCGCTTCGGTGGCAAGCCTTTGCGAAGCCTGCGTCGCCATCGCTCCCAGCCTGAAGTAACGGCACCTCACGTCATTGCCATCAGGCTTAAACAGGAAATTTCCCGATGAACATTCATGAATATCAAGCCAAGGCTCTGTTGAAGACCTTTGGCGCACCGGTTGCGGAAGGTGTTGCCATCTTCTCCGCCGATGAAGCCGAAGCGGCTGCAAAGTCGCTTCCAGGCCCGCTCTACGTCGTCAAGAGCCAGATCCATGCTGGTGGCCGCGGCAAGGGCAAGTTCAAGGAACTCGGCCCGGATGCCAAGGGCGGCGTTCGCCTGGCATTCTCCATCGAAGAAGCCAAGGCGCATGCCAAGGACATGATGGGCAACACGCTGGTAACCGCGCAGACCGGTGAAGCCGGCAAGCAGGTCAACCGCCTCTACATCGAAGACGGCGCGGACATTGCCCGCGAACTTTACCTCTCGCTGCTGGTTGATCGTTCGGTCGGCCGCGTTGCCTTCGTGGTTTCCACCGAAGGCGGCATGGACATCGAGGCTGTCGCTCATGACACGCCGGAGAAGATCCACACCATCGCCATCGATCCGGAAGCCGGTGTGACGGACGCTGACGTCGCTGCGATCTCCAAGGCTCTCGAGCTTTCGGGCGCTGCTGCAGAAGACGCAAAGTCGCTCTTCCCGATCCTCTACAAGGCCTTCAACGAGAAGGACATGGCGCTGCTCGAGGTCAATCCGCTGATCGTCATGAAAAACGATCATCTGCGCGTTCTCGATGCCAAGATGTCGTTCGACGGCAACGCGATCTTCCGTCACGACGACGTCAAGGCGCTGCGCGACGAGAGCGAAGAAGATGCCAAGGAAATCGAGGCCTCCAAGTGGGATCTCGCCTACGTTGCTCTCGACGGCAACATCGGCTGCATGGTCAACGGCGCTGGTCTTGCGATGGCGACGATGGACATCATCAAGCTTTACGGCAAAGAGCCGGCAAACTTCTGTGACGTCGGCGGCGGCGCCGGCAAGGAGAAGGTTGCTGCAGCCTTCAAGATCATCACTGCCGACCCGAAGGTCGAAGGCATTCTGGTCAACATCTTCGGCGGCATCATGAAATGCGATGTCATCGCTGAAGGCGTTGTCGCTGCCGTGCAGGAAGTCGGCCTCAAGGTTCCGCTCGTCGTGCGCCTCGAAGGTACCAATGTCGAGCTCGGCAAGAAGATCCTGAATGAGTCGGGTCTCGCGATCACGGCGGCTGACGACTTGGACGATGCGGCCAAGAAGATCGTCGCTGCGATCAACGCCTAATTTTAAGGACCGAATTCATGTCTATTCTCGTCAACAAGAATACCAAGGTCCTGGTTCAGGGCCTGACCGGCAAGACCGGTACATTCCACACCGAACAGGCGCTTGCTTACTACGGCACGCAGATGGTCGGTGGTATCCATCCGAACAAGGGCGGCGAAACCTGGACCGGATCGAAGGGCGAAAGCCTGCCGATCTTTTCAACGGTTGCCGAAGCCAAAGAACGCACCGGCGCCGACGCGACCGTGATCTACGTGCCGCCGGCAGGCGCTGCTGACGCGATCATCGAAGCGATCGAAGCAGAAGTGCCGTTCATCACCTGCATCACCGAAGGCATCCCGGTCATGGACATGGTCCGCGTCAAGGCTCGCCTCGACCGCTCCAAGTCGCGCCTGCTGGGGCCGAACTGCCCGGGTATCCTGACACCGGAAGAATGCAAGATCGGCATCATGCCGGGCTCGATCTTCCGCAAGGGTTCAGTCGGTATCGTTTCGCGCTCCGGCACGCTGACCTATGAAGCCGTGTTCCAGACGTCGAACGAAGGCCTCGGCCAGACGACGGCTGTCGGCATCGGCGGCGACCCGGTCAAGGGCACGGAATTCATCGACGTGCTGGAAATGTTCCTCGCCGACGAAGCCACGACCTCGATCATCATGATCGGCGAAATCGGCGGTTCGGCTGAAGAAGACGCCGCACAGTTCCTGATCGACGAAGCCAAGAAGGGCCGCAGGAAGCCGATGGCAGGCTTCATCGCTGGCCGGACCGCTCCGAAGGGCCGCACCATGGGCCATGCCGGTGCTGTGGTTTCCGGTGGCAAGGGCGATGCAGAATCGAAGATCGCCGCCATGGAACAGGCCGGCATCCGCGTGTCGCCTTCCCCGGCACGCCTCGGCACGACGCTGGTCGAAGTCCTCAAGGGCTGAGACGGCACACCGATAACGTGACCGGGCTTCCCATTGCGGATGGCCCGGTCCGCACCATCTGATGACGTGAAGGCGCATTCGGCGCTTTGAAAATGCGGTTTACCGGGGCCCACACCCGGCAGAGTTAACAAGTCAGGAGGCGGACGGACAGGTCCGCGGAACACCATGGCAAGGCAAGAAGCCAACGAGCAATTTCAGCTGACATCGTTCCTCGATGGAGCGAATGCCGGCTATATCGATCAGCTCTATGCGCGCTACGAAAACGATCCGTCGTCGGTCTCCGGTGAGTGGCAGTCGTTCTTCAAGGCGCTGCAGGAGCAGCCTGAAGACGTCATCAAGGCCGCCAAGGGCGCTTCCTGGAAGAAGCCGCATTGGCCGATCCCGGCCAGCGGCGATCTGGTCTCGGCGCTGGATGGCGACTGGGGCACGGTCGAAAAGGTCATCGAAAAGAAGGTGCAGGCGAAGGCCGAGGCACAGGCCGTTGCAACCGGGGTTGCCGCTGCACCCGCCGATGTTCACCAGTCGACCCGCGACAGTGTCCGGGCGATCATGCTGATCCGCGCCTACCGCATGCGTGGCCATCTGCATGCCAAGCTGGACCCGCTGGCGATTGCTGCACCGGTCGAGGACTATCACGAGTTGTCGCCGTCAAACTACGGTTTTGGCCCGGAAGACATGGACCGCCCGATCTTCATCGACAATGTGCTGGGTCTCGAATACGCGACCCTGCGCGAGATCGTCGATATCCTCGAGCGCACCTATTGCTCGACGCTCGGCGTCGAGTTCATGCACATCTCCGATCCGGAAATCAAAGGCTGGATCCAGGAGCGCATCGAAGGCCCGGACAAGGGCGTCGAATTCACTGCGGAAGGCAAGAAGGCCATTCTGCAGAAGCTGATCGAAGCCGAAGGTTTCGAACAGTTCATCGACGTCAGGTACAAGGGCACCAAGCGCTTCGGTCTCGACGGCGGTGAATCGCTGATCCCCGCGCTGGAGCAGATCATCAAGCGCGGCGGCCAGGAAGGCCTGAAGGAAATCATCCTCGGCATGGCCCATCGCGGCCGTCTGAACGTCTTGACCAACGTCATGGGCAAGCCGCACCGCGCGGTGTTCCACGAGTTCAAGGGCGGTTCTGCCGCTCCGGACGATGTCGAAGGTTCGGGCGACGTGAAGTACCATCTGGGTGCCTCCTCGGACCGCGAGTTCGATGGCAACAAGGTGCATCTGTCGTTGACGGCTAACCCGTCGCATCTGGAAATCGTCAATCCTGTGGTCATGGGCAAGGCTCGCGCCAAGCAGGACCAGATGGCGAAGATCTTCGAAGGCGACGTCATTCCGCTGTCCGAGCGGGCACAGGTCATGCCGCTCCTGCTGCATGGCGATGCTGCCTTCGCTGGCCAGGGCGTCACGGCTGAAATTCTCGGCCTGTCGGGTCTGCGCGGTCACCGCGTTGCCGGTACCGTGCATTTCATCATCAACAACCAGATCGGTTTCACCACCAATCCGGCCTTCTCGCGCTCGTCACCCTATCCGTCCGATGTTGCCAAGATGATCGAAGCGCCGATCTTCCACGTCAACGGCGACGATCCGGAAGCGGTCGTCTACGCCGCCAAGATCGCCACCGAATACCGGATGAAGTACCACAAGCCTGTCGTCATCGACATGTTCTGCTATCGCCGCTTCGGCCATAACGAAGGCGATGAGCCGTCGTTCACGCAGCCAAAGATGTACAAGGTTATCCGCGCCCACAAGACGGTCGTGCAGATCTATGGCGCACGCCTGATCGCCGAAGGTTTGATCACCGAAGGCGAACTGGAAATGATGCGGGCCGACTGGCGCGCGCGTCTGGAACAGGAGTTCGAGGCAGGGCAGTCCTACAAGCCGAACAAGGCTGACTGGCTAGACGGCGTCTGGTCGGGGCTTCGCGCTGCCGACAACCAGGATGAGCAGCGCCGCGGCAAGACCTCGGTGCCGATGAAGGTGCTGAAGGATGTCGGCCGCAAGCTGTCGGAAGTTCCGGCCGGCTTCAACGCCCACAAGACCATCCAGCGCTTCATGGACGGCCGTGCCAACATGGTGACGACCGGTGAAGGCATCGACTGGGCGATGGCAGAAGCGCTTGCATTCGGCACGCTCTGCGTCGAAGGCACCAAGATCCGCCTTTCGGGTCAGGATTGCGAACGCGGCACGTTCTCGCAGCGCCATTCGGTTCTCTACGATCAGGAAACCGAAGACCGCTATATCCCGCTTGCCAACCTGTCGCCGACCCAGGCTCGTTACGAAGTCATCAACTCGATGCTTTCGGAAGAAGCTGTGCTTGGTTTCGAATATGGCTATTCGCTGGCCCGTCCGAATGCGCTGACCCTGTGGGAAGCCCAGTTCGGCGACTTCGCCAACGGTGCGCAGGTTGTGTTCGACCAGTTCATCTCGTCGGGCGAACGCAAGTGGCTGCGCATGTCGGGTCTCGTCTGCCTTCTGCCGCATGGTTATGAAGGTCAGGGCCCGGAGCACTCGTCGGCCCGCCTCGAGCGCTGGCTGCAGATGTGCGCCGAAGACAACATGCAGGTTGCCAACGTCACGACGCCGTCCAACTATTTCCACATCCTGCGCCGCCAGGTGAAGCGCGACTTCCGCAAGCCGCTGATCATGATGACGCCGAAGTCACTGCTGCGCCACAAGCGCGCTGTGTCCTCGCTGTCGGAAATGGCTGGCGAGAGCTCGTTCCACCGTCTGCTCTGGGACGATGCCGAGGTCATCAAGGACGGCCCGATCAAGCTGCAGAAGGATGCCAAGATCCGCCGCGTCGTGCTCTGCACCGGCAAGGTCTATTACGACCTGTTGGAAGAGCGCGAAAAGCGCGGCATCGACGATGTCTACCTGTTGCGCGTCGAACAGCTCTATCCGTTCCCGGCCAAGGCGCTCATCAACGAGCTGTCCCGTTTCCGCAATGCGGAAATGGTCTGGTGCCAGGAAGAGCCGAAGAACATGGGCGCCTGGTCGTTCATCGACCCGTATCTGGAATGGGTGCTTGCCCATATCGATGCGAAGTACCAGCGCGTGCGTTACACCGGCCGTCCGGCTGCCGCCTCTCCGGCGACGGGCCTGATGTCCAAGCATCTCGCCCAGCTTGCCGCATTCCTCGAAGACGCTCTCGGGGGCTGAGAAACGGGAGGCTGAAAGGCCTCCCTCTTTTGCCTCTTCAGAAACAGACACCCGATCAACGGACGACAAAATATCATGGCCACAGAAATCCGCGTTCCCACTCTGGGCGAATCCGTCAGCGAAGCCACCATCGGTACCTGGTTCAAGAAGGTTGGCGATACCGTCAAGGCTGATGAGCCGCTGCTTGAACTTGAAACCGACAAGGTGACGATCGAAGTGCCGTCGCCCGCCGCCGGCGTCCTGTCCGAAATCGTTGCTGCTGCCGGCGAAACCGTCGGCCTCGGCGCGCTGCTCGGCAATATCGCTGCTGGCGCCGCAGGAGCAGCTGCTCCGGCTGTTGCCGAAAAGAAGGTTGCTGAACCCACTGCTGCTGCACCGGCAGCCGCTGCTGCAGCGGCTGCCGCCACGCCAGTCGCTTCTGCCATGCCGGCAGCGCCTGCTGCTGCCAAGATGCTGGCTGAAAACAATCTCTCGGCCGATCAGGTCGATGGTTCCGGCAAGCGCGGTCAGGTGCTGAAGGGCGATGTCATCGCTGCTGTTGCCAAGGGTATTTCGGCGCCTGCCGTGTCCGAGCCGGTCAAGGCCGTATCGCGCGGTCCGTCGTCGACAGAGGATGCGCCGCGCGAAGAGCGCGTCAAGATGACCCGTCTGCGCCAGACCATCGCCCGCCGCCTCAAGGATGCGCAGAACACCGCTGCCATGCTCACCACCTATAACGAGGTGGATATGTCGGCCGTGATGGCGCTGCGTACCAAGTACAAGGACATCTTCGAGAAGAAGCACGGCGTCAAGCTGGGCTTCATGGGCTTCTTCACCAAGGCAGTGACGCATGCCCTGAAGGAAATTCCTTCGGTCAATGCCGAGATTGACGGCACTGACATCATCTACAAGAACTTCTGCCATATCGGCATGGCCGTCGGTACCGACAAGGGTCTCGTCGTCCCGGTTATCCGCGATGCCGACGAAATGTCGATTGCCGAAGTCGAGAAGGATCTCGGCCGTCTCGCCAAGCTCGCCCGCGATGGAGCACTCTCTATGGCTGACATGCAGGGCGGCACGTTCACGATCACCAATGGTGGTGTCTACGGCTCGCTGATGTCCTCGCCGATCCTGAATGCACCGCAGTCGGGTATTCTCGGCATGCACAAGATCCAGGACCGTCCGGTCGTCGTCGGTGGTCAGATCGTCATCCGTCCGATGATGTATCTCGCTCTGTCCTACGATCACCGCATCGTCGACGGCAAGGAAGCCGTGACCTTCCTCGTGCGCGTCAAGGAAAGCCTGGAAGATCCGGAACGTCTCGTTCTCGATCTGTAATAATCTCGACTGGCGTAAAAGCCGCTCATCCGGCCCTCTTATAGGAAATGGGGGCGGCCGCCTTCTCCCCGCGTGCGGGGAGAAGGGACAAGCGGCAAGCTCTGTCGTCCCCGCTCCCCGCGAGCGGGGAGAGGGCTAGGGTGAGGGGCCGTTTCGCTATGCGACCGCGGCTCGCAGTTTGGGTCGATTGGCGGCAAACCTAGGGAAGATTTTTCAGTGGACGCGACACAGCTGGCAGTATCGCCTTTCATCACGCTTCTCGCCTGGAGCGTCGTGCTGCTCGCCGTCCATATTGGCTTGCAGAGCATCCCCGCCACACTGGAACTCGGCTCGGCATGGAACGCTGGTCCGCGTGACGATCGCCAGGAACCGTCGGGCGTGTTTGCCGGACGCGCGGAACGGGCTTTTGCAAACTTCCGTGAAACCTATCCGGCCTTCATCGGGCTGTCGTTGTCGCTCGCCATCGTCGGCGATCTCACCGGCTGGGGGCTGATCGGCGCATGGTTGTGGCTCGTCTGCCGGATCGTCTATATCCCGCTGTATCTCGCCGGCATTCCCTATGTCCGTTCGCTCGTCTGGGTCGGATCGCTGGTCGGCTTGCTCATCATGACCGGCGTGCTTATCTTCTCGTAGGCGTAGCGTTCGCAATATTACCGGAGACATGCCGTGCATCCCTATCTGTTCGAACTGGCCTCGTTGATGGCGATCTTCGCCTTCGCTATCGTTTCCCCCGGTGCGGACCTTGCCATGGTCATGCGTCAGTCGCTGGTGAATGGCCGCCGGTCGGCGATCATCACATCCTTCGGTGTCGGCACATCGCTGATGTTCCATGTGACCTATACGATCCTTGGCCTCGGGCTGATCATCTCGCAGTCGATCTACCTGTTCAACATCGTCAAATGGTGCGGTGTCGCTTACCTTCTCTACATCGGCATCAAGTCGCTGCGGGCCGGCAAGACGGATATGACCGTACAGGCGGAAGGCAGTGATACGACTGGCAAGCAGCAGTCGGGCCTGAAAGCCTTCGGCCTCGGCTTTGCTGCCAACGCGCTGAACCCGAAGCCGGTGTTCTTCTTCCTGTCGATCTTCTCGACGGTGGTCAACGCTCACACCCCGATCATGATCAAGTTCAGCTATGGCCTGGTCATGGCCAGCTGCCTCATCCTCTGGTTTGTCGGTGTCAGCATGTTCATGACGACGCCGAAGATGCGCGCCGCCTTCTCGCGTGCCAGCCAGTGGATCGACCGTGCCAGCGGCTTGGTCTTCATTGCGCTCGGCCTCAAGCTCGCCACGGAAAAGGCTGCCTGAGCATGCGCGTTGCCGCTTTCTCATCGATATTGTGCGCAGTGCTGGCGGTCTCGCCGGCAGTTGCGGCCGATTGCCTGCAGGGGCAGGCAATCTATGGCGATGCGGATGGCGCTTATGAGCTGCGGTTCGAGCCGGTCGGTTCGCAGAGCGCCGCCACCAGCAATCATTTCAAGATCAAGGTCGCCAAGACCGATCTGGTGCTCGACGGTATCGTCATGCAGTCGGGCGAGCCCATGCGGCCGAATGGCATGATCATGCACAAATGCCCCGAGGGGGATATCACAGGCGAGGATATCGCCGCCTGCACGATCTGGCAGGGTGTGATCTATTCGGTCAGTGCTGACGGCAAGGTTGCCAACCTGCCGGAGGAGGGGGCCGTGGCAGCAACGCAAGTGCTGCTGCCCGATTTCGGCCCGGCCGTGCGCAATTCGTCGATCTGGGGCAAGGCCACGGTCGCGCCCTGGGATGCGCTTGCTTTCAAGGAGTGTGCGCAATGATCAGTGATCTGCCCGTTCTTCTGGTTACCGGCGGCAGCCGCGGCATCGGTGCTGCCATCTGCCTGTCTGCAGCCGAACAGGGCTGGGCCGTTGCCGTCAACTATTCATCGAACCGCCCTGCAGCCGATGCCGTCGTGTCGGCAATCGAAGCGGCTGGCGGTAGAGCCGCCGCGGTTGAAGGCGACGTCGGCAGCGAAGCCGGCATCCATGCGATCTTTGCCGTGATCGACAAGGCGTTCGGCCGTCTGGATGGTCTGGTCAACAATGCCGGCATCGTCGGCGTGCCGGCACGGATCGACGAGATCACCCCGGACCGGTTGGAACGCATGCTGCGTGTCAACGTGTCCGGTTCGATCCTCTGTGCCGCAGCCGCCGTCCGGCGCATGTCGGTGCGCCATGGCGGCAAGGGCGGCGTCATCGTCAATATTTCCTCGATGGCCGCCGTTCTCGGATCGGCCGGGCAATATGTCGACTATGCCGCCTCCAAGGGTGCGATCGATACGTTTACAGTCGGCCTGGCACGCGAGGTCGTTTCGGACGGCATCCGCGTCAATGCGGTGCGGCCCGGCGTCATCGATACGGATATCCACGCCTCCGGCGGGCTTCCGGACCGTGCCCGTGAACTCGGGCCGACCATTCCCATGAAACGGCCGGGCACTGCGCAAGAAGTCGCCGATGCCGTTCTCTATCTTCTCTCCCCTTCGTCGTCCTATGTCACGGGCGCCATTCTCAACGTCAGCGGCGGACGCTAGCCGCTCTCAGGAAGGACCATTCAAATGGCTTATGATCTCATCGTTATCGGTACCGGCCCCGGCGGCTATGTCTGCGCCATCAAGGCGGCACAGCTTGGCCTCAAGGTCGGCGTCATCGAAAAGCGCGCCACCTATGGCGGCACTTGCCTCAACATCGGCTGCATTCCATCCAAGGCGCTGCTGCATGCGTCGGAAGTCTTCCACCAGGTTGGCCACGGCATCGATGCGCTCGGCGTTGAGGTTTCCGCACCGAAGCTGAACCTTGGCAAGATGCTTGCCCATAAGGACGCGACCGTTAAGTCGAACGTCGATGGCGTCGCCTTCCTGTTCAAGAAGAACAAGATCGATGCCTTCCAGGGCACCGGCAAGGTGGTTGGCGAAGGCAAGGTCTCCGTCACCAACGACAAGGGTGAAGAGCAGATCATCGAAACCAAGAACGTGGTCATTGCCACCGGTTCCGACGTTGCCGGCATCCCGGGCGTTGACGTTGCGATCGACGAGAAGATCATCATTTCCTCGACTGGCGGTCTGTCGCTGGAAAAGGTTCCGGGCACCATGGTCGTGGTCGGCGGTGGCGTCATCGGCCTAGAGCTCGGCTCGGTCTGGTCGCGCCTCGGCGCCAAGGTCACCGTTGTCGAGTATCTCGATACCATCCTCGGCGGCATGGACGGCGAAGTCTCCAAGCAGTTCCAGCGCATGCTGGCCAAGCAAGGCATCGATTTCAAGCTCGGCGCCAAGGTGACCGGCGTTGAAAAGTCCGGCAATGGCGCCAAGGTGACGTTCGAGCCGGTCAAGGGCGGCGACGCTGCGACCATCGATGCCGATGTCGTTCTGATCGCCACCGGCCGCAAGCCGTTCACCGATGGCCTGGGTCTTGCCGAAGCTGGCGTCGTCATGGACACGCGCGGCCGCGTCGAGATCGATCACCACTTCATGACCAACGTTCCCGGCATCTATGCTCTGGGTGACGTCGTTCGCGGCCCGATGCTGGCCCACAAGGCGGAAGACGAAGGCGTTGCTGTTGCCGAGATCATTGCCGGTCAGGCCGGTCATGTGAACTATGACGTCATCCCGAGCGTCGTTTACACCCAGCCGGAAGTCGCTTCCGTCGGCAAGACCGAGGAAGAGCTGAAGGCTGCAGGCGTCGCCTACAAGGTCGGCAAGTTCCCGTTCACCGCCAACGGCCGCGCCCGCGCCATGCTGGAAACGGATGGGTTCGTGAAGATCCTTGCCGACAAGGAAACCGATCGTGTTCTCGGCGGCCATATCGTCGGCTTCGGCGCTGGCGAAATGATCCACGAAATCACCGTTCTGATGGAATTCGGTGGCTCTTCGGAAGATCTCGGCCGGACCTGCCATGCCCATCCGACCATGTCGGAAGCGGTGAAGGAAGCCGCTCTCGCCACCTTCTTCAAGCCGATCCATATGTAAGAAAATCTGCTTAGAATGTAAGAAAATCCAAGGGGCCGTGACAATCGGCCCCTTTGCGGCTCCTGAGCGTGCGGTCTAGGATCGGTGCATTCAAGGAGTGCTGCCTATGCCCCCACGCCCCCACGCCGTTCCGGTCAACCTACCGAATCCGGCACTACCATTGGCCGATTGGGCGGATTGTTACGAGCTTCTGGTGCCGGGTCAAGCGACCACCGCCATCTCTGCGGCCAAGCGCGCATTGGGTGATTTTCCAGCCTGGGTTCGTGCCCTGATGTGGCTGCGAAACGTCATTGTCAGTCCATTCGGTCTGAAGGGCTCAGGTGCCTGCCCGGACGGCAAGGTGCAGATGATCGGCTTTTTTCCGGTGATTTCGCAGTCAAGCGAACGGGCCGTTCTCGGCTTCGACGATACCCATCTGGATTTCCGCATTGTCATCGATGTTCGTCAGGCCGGCGAGCTTGCCCAAAGGGTCAGCGTGACGACGCTGGTGCGCCGCAAGATCCTGCTCGGAAAAATCTATATCGCCGTAATTACCCCTTTTCACCGGCTGATCGTCAAGACGATGCTGGCGCGGCTCGCTCGCCCTGTGACAGCTGTAGGCTGATCTTTCCGGCCGCTGGATATTCTCATATTGCCTGTTGGCGGACCCTTGCAAAACCGCGGTTCTGCGCCATTTTTCCTTATCGGCGCAACCAGTGCCGGTGGCCCAAGGCAGGTATTCGTGGCATCCGATTTCAGCGCGCCCAAACTTTCCGGCCCAAAAACGTCGACGGTTATCCGGCGTATCAGCTACGAGGCGGGGCAGAACCTGCGGCTGATTACGGCCGGCGTCGCGGTGTTCATCATCCTGCTTCTGGGCGCGTCCTTCTGGGTGTCCAAGAAGGGCCAAGAGGCAGACGAGGCCGTCGCCCGCACCGTCCATAACGAGCGTCTGATCTCTGTCGTGCAGTCCCAGCTCCAGGATGCGGAAATCGGCCAGCGCGGTTATCTTCTGACCGGCGATCCGTTCTACCTCGAGCCCTATGACAAGGCTGTGGGCGCGATCAGTGCCAGCGTGGAGAGCCTTGCAACCGGGGTTTCCGACAATCGCCGCCAGGACGGCAATATTGCGGTGCTGCGATCGCTGAGCACACAGAAACTGTCGGAACTACGCCAGACCGTCGAGCACCGCCGTGCTGGCGATGAGGCCGCGGCCGTCTCGGTGCTGCGCAACGGTCAGGGCAAGGTTTTAATGGACGGGGTGCGCGACGTCCTTCAACGCATGCGCACGGAAGAGGAAAGCCTGATGACGGTGCGCGCCAATCAGGCGCGGCGAGCCGGATTCATACTGGAGATGATGGTGATCGGGCTGGCGCTCCTGACGGCACTCATGGGCGTGATCGCGGTGCGGGCGACGCTGCGGCGCGCACGATCAGCGGAGGCATCGCGCGATGAGTTGCTGCAGCATCTCGACCGCAAGCTGCTGGCCATCATGGCGGCCGATATCGTCGGCTACAGCCGGATGATGGAGGGTGATGAGGCCCAGACCCTGTCGCGGCTCAAGGACGTGCGCGATCGCATCGATCCGATCATTGCCAATCATAGCGGCAGCATCGTCACCACGGCGGGCGACAGTGTGCTCGTTGCCTTTGCCAGCGCCCTGTCGGCGATCGATTGTGCGGTGGAGATCCAAGGGTCGATGGCGGCCGACAATGGTGAACTGCCGGAGGACCAGCATCTGATGTTCCGCATCGGCATCAATGTCGGCGATGTCATTGTGCAGGATGGGGATGTGTTTGGTGACACGGTCAATGTGGCGGCCCGGCTAGAGCCGATGGCGGATCCCGGCGGCATCTGCATATCACGCGCGGTGCGCGATCATATCCGCAAGCAGCGGCACTTGAACTTCGACGATCTGGGCTTCCTCAAGGTGAAGAACATCGCCCACCCGGTCAGCGCCTTCCGGGTGCGGTTCGATCCGGCAACTCACGCTGCCGGAATGCTGACCTGATGGCGGCGACGCCGGCAACCGGCGTCGCGCTTCGACAGGCTTATTGCAGCGTCCGGGGCTGCAGCTGACCTGGCTGATCGACCGCGACATTGGCGCCCGTGCCCGCAGCCTGGCTGTCGAGGCCAGTGGCAACGACCGAAACGCGGAACACGCCGTCGAGGCTCTTGTCGAAGATGGCGCCGACGACGATATCGGCGTCTTCATAGACTTCCTCGCGGATGCGGGTTGCCGCTTCGTCGACTTCGAACAGGGTCATGTCGGAGCCACCGGAGATCGAGATCAGCACGCCCTTGGCGCCCTTCATCGACACTTCGCTGAGCAACGGGTTGGCGATCGCCGCTTCGGCGGCCTTGGAAGCGCGGCCGTCGCCGCTGGCTTCGCCAGTGCCCATCATGGCGCGGCCCATGCCCTTCATCACCGATTTGACGTCGGCGAAGTCGAGATTGATCAGACCTTCCTTGACGATCAGGTCGGTGATGCAGCCAACGCCGGAATAGAGAACCCGGTCGGCGATGACGAAGGCATCGGCGAAAGTGGTCTTGGCATCGGCAATGCGGAAGAGGTTCTGGTTCGGAATGACGATGACCGTATCAGCCGCTTCGCGCAGGCGCTCGATGCCTTCCTCGGCCGATTGCATGCGGCGCTTGCCTTCAAAGCTGAACGGCTTGGTGACAACGGCAACCGTCAGGATGCCGGCATTGCGCGCGGCCTGTGCGATCACCGGCGCTGCACCGGTGCCTGTGCCACCGCCCATGCCGGCGGTGACGAAACACATATGCGTGCCGCCGAGATGATCCATGATCTCGTCGATCGATTCTTCTGCTGCCGCGCGGCCGACTTCCGGCAGCGATCCGGCGCCGAGACCTTCGGTTACCAACGAGCCCAACTGAATGAGCCGCGTCGCCTTCGACATGGTCAGCGCCTGCGCGTCGGTGTTCGCCGCCACGAATTCGGCGCCTTGCAGGCCTTCAGTGATCATGTTGTTGATGGCATTGCCGCCGCCGCCGCCGACGCCGATGACCGTAATCTTCGGTCTCATTTCCGAAATCACGGGTTTCTTGATGTCTGTCATCTCGTCGTCTCCTTGGACGTGCTTGCGGCCCCGGCGTATGGAAGCGCGTTCCGGGAGCTGCATCGAATGCGAAGCGGAGCGGGCGCGAATCAGGCTGCCGCAGGTTATGCTGGCAAAAAGGCAGAGAGACGGCGCGGGTGCAAGAGTCACAGCTAAAATTGCTGTGCCGGCGAAGTTTGTCGAGGGTGTGGTGAGGGCGCTCAAGCTTGCTTCTTCTCCCCTGCGGGGGAGAACAGGGAGGTTGCTCAGTTGGCGGCGGACATGCTGGTGATGGTAAAGCCGTCCTTGCGCAAAAGCGCGATTACGCCTTCGTCTCCCGGCAGATGCAGGGCGCCGACGGCCATGAAGACGGCGCCACCGTCGAGGATAGGCTTGGCGCGGGTCGCCATTGTCTTGTTGCGGTCGGTGATGATGCGTTGTTCGAAATCGGCGTAGCCGGCATCGCTTTGGCTGGCCTTTTCCTCCGAGACGGCCTTCATCATCGGCATGATCAGGCCGGTATCACCGGAAAGATAGAGTTCGGTGGTCGTTTCCATCACGTCGGTGATCGTGTCGCCGAGCGCCAGCGTCTCGATCAGCGCCTCCAGATGAAATTGCACCGGCAGTGCATCCATCGCCTGCAATTGCTCGACCAAAGTTTCCAGACCCTTCAGGCTCTTGCCCTGTTTCAAGGCGTCTTCAGCAAGCTTCTTGTCGAGGAAGGCGGCACCGGCTGCCTTGCGGCTGATTTCGCAGGCGGGCAGGGCCACAAAGCTGGCGATCATCCACGGCTTCATCTTGGCTACCAGCGTCAGCGGGATGCCGCGCGCCTTCAGTCCCGCCGCCAGCTTTTCTGTGTCTTCCGGCTTGAGGAAATCCTGGATGGTCTTGCCGTCGGCAAACATCGTCAATCCGGGTTGCATCATGATCGCGGCCGCTGCCTTGCGGTCATCGACGATCTCGTCGGATTCGACGATGACAGTCTTCGCGGTATCATAGGCCTGGCTGGCGCCCGCCGGCATGGCAAGCACGCGCGGATCGGTCACATGCATGGTGCCGAGCAGATAGGATGGCGCAATTCCCGCCTTCTCGATCTTCCAGAAGGTGCCCTTGCCGTTCGGAACGGCTGCGGCTTCCTTTTCCAGCGCGGCGAACTTGGCCGGGTCGGAGGTTCGCATTTCGGCAATCAGGTTCTTACCGCCGCAGGACGCATCTTCCGCATGGGCCGGCGAGATCGACAGGAGGGTGACGATGAGGCTCAGTGCAAACAGAACGTGCAACGTGGCGATCAACGCAAGGACGTTGTCGCCCAGCTTGCCGGGCATTCTATCCGCCAGGCTGCGTGCCGGTTTTGCGAAGTGCTGAAACATCATCGATCCTGTCTGCGAAACATGTATCCGCCGATCCTAGACAGCCAAGCCTCACGGCCGTTTAACAAAGCTGGTTAACGCGTGTTAACTGGCAAAATTCAGGCGCGGGGATGGGCGCGGTCGTAGATTTCGAGCAGACGCGCCGAATCGACGCCGGTATAAACCTGCGTCGTCGACAGGCTGGCATGGCCGAGCAGTTCTTGGATGGTCCTGAGATCGCCGCCACCGGCCAGAAGATGGGTGGCGAAGGAATGGCGCAGGGCATGTGGCGTTGCCGTATCCGGCAGGCCAAGCGCGCCGCGCAGCTTCTGCATTTCACGCTGAATGATGGCCGGCTGAAGCTTGCCGCCTTTGGCGCCGCGAAACAGGGGACCGTCGGTGGCGAGATGATAGGGGCAGAGCTTTTCGTAGGCGCGCACGGCATCGATCGCCGCCGATATCAGCGGCACGATGCGGGTCTTGCCGCCCTTGCCGTGAATGCGCAGCGCGCTCGGGCTTCCGGTGAAATCGTCTGGTGTCAGATCCAGAGCTTCGGAAATGCGCAGGCCACAGCCGTAAAGCAGTGTCAGCACGGCGGCGTTGCGGGTAGCGATCCAGGGCTCTTCGGCAAGCTGCGCGTCGCTGGTGACGACCATCAGTGCGTCCACCGCCGTCAGTGGTTTCGGCAGTGACTTCGGTTGTTTCGGTGAGCGCACGGCGGAGGCGCCGGCGGCATTGGCGAGGCCCTTCTTCTCAAGATAGCGCAG
This sequence comes from Rhizobium sp. PL01, assembly GCF_033447125.1. Lineage (NCBI taxonomy): Bacteria > Pseudomonadati > Pseudomonadota > Alphaproteobacteria > Hyphomicrobiales > Rhizobiaceae > Rhizobium > Rhizobium sp. PL01. The sequence continues at coordinate 75,030 of NZ_JAWQUM010000015.1, forward strand.
AAAGGAGCGCAGACCCGCAAGCCCGCGTCCAAGGGTTCTGGCGCCGGCACCATCGCGCCTGCGGGACGCCAGAAAGCCGCGCAGGTCTCCAGGGCGCAGGGCGCTGATATCGCTCAGCCGGGCCGGACCGCTCAGATGGCCGGTGAGGAAATGCAGGAATTGCCGCGTGTCGCGCTCATAGGCTTCCACGGTCTTGTCCGATAGACGCCGTTCTTCGCCGAGGCTGGAGAGCCAACGCAGACGCTCGGCCATCAGTTCGGGATGACCTATGATCAGGAGTTCGTTCACAGCCATGCTCCGCGATTTCAGACGGCTGCGACTCTGCGCGTCAGCCGGTTATGTTTTTCCTAACGGTCCTTGGAATTTGTCATGCCCGGATCATATTCAACTGCGATAGCTGACGGCAGACGAGGCGGAAGAAGCGATGGAAAGACGCGATTCGGCAAGCAGTTTCACCTATTTCGCGGAGACAGTCGCGCTGGTGTCGCATGGCCAGCCCGGCCATATCGTCGATACGCTGATTGCCGAGCGTGGCCAGCGCATCGTCCAACATCCGCTCTGGCCGGTTCTGCGGCCGCTGCTCTATACGGTGCTGAATTATCGCAAGGCGATCGAGTTTGCCGATGCCGTGACCAACGTGCCGGGCTTCCAGGCGTTCGAACATCTGAGCCAGACCCTGTCTTTGGATATCCGCGTGCGCAATGAAGAGCGCATTCCGCAAAAGGGCGGGTTTCTTCTGGTGAGCAATCACCCGACGGGCATCGCCGATGGTATCGCCGTGTTCGATCTTTTGAAGAACCGCCGCCCCGACATGATGTTCTTTGCCAATCGCGATGCGATAAGGGTCAATCCGCGCTTTGCCGAAATGGTCATCCCGGTGGAATGGCGCGAGGATTACAAGAGCAAACTGAAGGCGCGGGAGACGTTGCAGATCACCAACCGGTCGATCTCGGAAGGCAAGGCGACGGTGCTATTTCCCTCCGGCCGTATCGCCTATTGGGCGGATGGACAACTCAACGAGCGTCCGTGGAAAACCTCGGCCGTGGGCTTTGCCCGCAAATACAATCTGCCAATCCTGCCCGTGCACATGTCGGCGCGCAATTCCGGGCTGTTCTACTGGCTGGCCAAATGGTCGACCGAGCTACGTGACATGACGGTGTTCCATGAGCTTTTGAACAAGAAAGGCGACCTGTTCGATTTCACTATCGGCAACCTGATCCAGCCGGATGCGCTGGATGGCGATCCGCTCGAGGTGACGCGGGCGCTTGAGCGGCATACCGTGGTTGATCTGGCGTTTGACGGGGATGCGGGATTCCGCCCCCGGGTTTCATCGCGGGAGACGATCGAGTAAATCTGCGTCATGCAGATTCGCTCCATGTTCGCCGCCAATTACCGTTCGCTGAAGTCCATCCGAATGGACATGGCAGGCGTCAATCTTTTCATCGGCGAAAACGGTGTTGGCAAATCCAATCTCTATCGTGCCTTGCAGCTGGTCCAGGCCGCCGTTCGCGGCCGGCTCGCGTCCGAGATCGCCCGCGAGGGTGGAATGGCCTCGGCGTTGTGGAGCGGCAAGCGCCGGAGTGGCGATCCCGTGCGCATCAAACTCGAGGTCGAGTTGCTCGATGAGGTCCAGGCGCTGAGTTTTCTCTACCGCGTCGAGGCCGGTTTGCGACCACCCAAGGCCGCCGCCGGGTTCATCTTCGAACCGCAGGTAAAAGAAGAGGAATTGAAGGTCGATGCGGGCCGGCCGGTCACGGTGATGAAGCGCGCGGGGCCGGGCATTTTCGTCAGAAACGGCGCCGGACGAATGGAGGAGCATCCGGAACAGGCATTGACTTCGGAAACGGCGATCGCACTTCTCGGCGATGCCGGGCATTATCCGGAGATTGGCACGTTCCGGCGGGCTATCGATGGGTGGCGCTTCTTTCATGGCTTTCGCACCGATCGCGATTCACCGTTGCGTTCGCCCTGCCTTGCCGTTACCGCGCCAATGCTGGACGAGGACGGCTCCAATCTGGCGGCGGTCTTTGCGACGTTGTTTCATACGCGCCAGGATACGGTTGATCTGGACCGGGCCGTTGCCGATGCCTTTGGCGGCGCTCGCCTGGTGGTGCCCGAACCGGAGGAGTTTGCCGAGTTTTCGATGGTCTTCCCGGACTTTCCGCAACGCCAGTTTTCGCCACGCGAATTGTCGGATGGCCAGATGCGCTTTCTGGCGTTAGCTGGCGCGCTGCTTTCCTATCGCCGCCCGCGCTTCATCGCGCTCAACGAACCGGAAACCAGCCTGCATCCCGATATGCTGCCGGCCTTGGCCCAAATGATCGCCACCGCCGCCAGCGAAAGCCAGATCTGGATCGTCACCCACTCTGAAATTCTCGCATCGGAAATCCAGACCCGCTGCGGCACCCGCCCCAAGCGCGTCATCCGCAACGATGGTGCGACCTGGATCGAGGGCATGCGGCTGACGGGGATGATCGACGAGGATGACGACTGAAACGAAAAAGCCCCGCGATCGTCTCGCGGGGCTTTTTGTTTAATTCACACCGAAAAAGATCAGGCGATCTTCTGGCCGGTCTTGGCCCAGTCGGCCAGGAAGGTGGAGAGGCCGGCGTCGGTCAGCGGGTGCTTGACCAGTGCCTTGAGGGTTGCCGGCGGGGCGGTGATGACGTCGGCTCCGATGAGGGCGGCTTCCTTGACGTGGTTGACCGTGCGGATCGAGGCGGCGAGGATTTCGGTCTCGTAGCCGTAGTTGTCGAAGATCTGGCGGATTTCGCGGATCAGTTCCATACCGTCAAACGCAATGTCGTCAAGGCGGCCGACGAAGGGCGATACGAAGGTGGCGCCGGCCTTTGCGGCGAGCAGGGCCTGGTTGGCCGAGAAGCACAAAGTCACGTTGGTCAGGTGGCCATCCGACGACAGGTTCTTGCAGGCCTTGAGGCCATCGAGCGTCAGCGGCAGCTTGATGCAGATATTGTCGGCAATCTTCGCAATGACAGCCGCTTCCTTCATGATCGTCTCATAGTCGGTAGCCGCTACTTCAGCGGATACAGGGCCGTCGACGATGCCGCAGATTTCCTTGGTCACTTCGACGATGTTACGGCCGGACTTGAGGATCAGCGAAGGGTTGGTCGTCACGCCATCGACGAGGCCCAGGTCGTTCAACTCCCGGATTTCATTGACATCGGCTGTATCGACAAAAAACTTCATGGAATTCTCCCTTTCGGCGCTCGGGCGGGCGATGCGCGGGCTGCTGTGTTGTTTCGGGGTTTTCTTTAACGCAATCCGGAGGCAAGGTCACGGCCGATGACTGAAGATTCGACCAATTTGTTTGACGACCTGTTCGCCCGCCGCGTCGTGCCCGTTCTGGTGCCGATGCCCGCCCCGAAACCATACTCCTATGCCGTGCCGGAGGGAATGGCTGTCGAGCCCGGATCGATCGTTCAGGTGCCGCTTGGGCCCCGCCAGGTGCTGGGCGTGGTCTGGGACGGGATCGACGACGGCAGTGTCGATCCGAAGAAGCTGAAGGCCATTACCCGTAGCTTCGATTGCCCACCCTTGACAAAGGAGATGCGGGCTTTTCTCGATTGGGTTGCGACCTATACGGTCTCGCCGCCCGGTCTTGTCGCCCGGATGGCTCTGCGAGCCCCGGCGGCCTTCGATCCGGAACCGATGATCGAGGGTTTGCGGCTGACTGACATGCGGCCGGAGCGGATGACTTCGGCGCGCGAACGGGTGATCGCGACGGCCGACAATGGATTTACCTGGACGCGATCGGGGCTTGCCCATGCGGCCGGAACCTCGTCCAGTGTCATCGACGGGCTGACGGCGCAGGGTGTGTTCGAGAGGGTGTTCATTCCACCGCCGCCGGTGGTGGCAGTCCCTGATCCGGATTACGTGGCGCATCGGCTCGAAGGGCCGCAGAAGCAGGCGGCACTGGATCTGCTCGAAAGTGTTGATGCCGGTGGATTTTCCGTGTCGCTGATCGATGGCATTACCGGCTCTGGCAAAACCGAGGTCTATTTCGAAGCGATCGCAGCGACGCTGAAGGCCGGCAAACAGGTGCTGATCCTTTTGCCCGAGATCGCGCTGACGGCGAGTTTCCTGGAGCGTTTCCAGGACCGGTTCGGCTCAAAACCGGCTGAGTGGCATTCCGACCTTGCGCCGCGTACCCGTGAAAAAGTCTGGCGGCAGGTGACCGAGGGGGGCGTGCGGGTCGTGGCCGGCGCCCGTTCGGCGCTGTTTCTGCCATTCGAAAATCTCGGCCTCATTATTGTCGATGAGGAGCACGACCCCGCTTACAAGCAGGAAGACCGCGTCTTCTACAATGCACGCGACATGGCGGTGGTGCGCGCCCGGATCGGCGAGTTTCCGATCGTGCTGGTCTCGGCCACACCATCGGTGGAAAGCAGAGTCAACGGCGATCTCGGCCGTTACACCCCGATCCACCTGCCGACGCGGTTTGGCGATGCGGCGTTGCCGGATCTCGGGCTTGTGGACATGCGCAAGCATCCGCCGGAACGCGGCGGTTTCCTGTCGCCGGTGATGCTGCGCTATATCGGCAAGGCGCTGGAGCGTGGCGAACAGGCACTGTTGTTTCTCAACCGGCGCGGATATGCACCGTTGACGCTCTGCCGCGTCTGCGGCCATCGGTTCCAATGCCCGGATTGTTCCAGCTGGTTGGTCGAGCACCGGTTTCGCGGCCAGATCCAGTGCCACCATTGCGGCTATGCGCAAAAGACGCCGGAGAGCTGCCCGGAATGCGGCACGCTCGATCATCTGGTCGCCTGCGGTCCCGGTGTCGAGCGGATCGCCGAAGAGGTCGACCGGCATTTCCCGGACGCCCGCACCATCGTGCTGTCCTCCGACCTGATGGGCGTCAAGCGGTTGCGGCTGGAACTGGACGCCATCGCCAAGGGCGAGGCCGATATCGTCGTCGGCACGCAGCTGGTGGCCAAGGGACATAACTTTCCGATGATGACCTTCGTCGGCATCGTCGATGCGGATATCGGCCTTGCCAATGGCGATCCACGTGCGGCGGAGCGGACATTTCAGCTACTCAGCCAGGTGACGGGCCGGGCGGGGCGTACCGGACTGAAGAGCCTCGGATTGCTGCAGACATACCAGCCGCAGCACCCGGTGATGCAGGCGATCGTTTCGGGTGATTCGGATGCGTTTTACGAGCGCGAGATCAGCGAGCGGGAAAAGGCGCTTTTGCCCCCCTTTGGGCGTCTTGCCTCGATCATCGTCTCTGCTGACACCCGCTCCGACGCCGAGGGGCATGCGCGCGGCTTACGCCAAGCCGCGCCCAAGGTCAGCGGCATCACCATTCTGGGGCCGGCCGAAGCGCCGCTGGCGTTGATCCGCGGCCGCCACCGGTTTCGGTTGCTGGTCCACGGCCGCCGCAACAGCGACATGCAGGCTTTCGTGAAGACCATGATGGCCAGCGGCCCGAAGGTGCGCGGTTCGGTCAGCGTCCAGCTCGATATCGATCCGCAGAGTTTCCTCTAAATTCAGCGAGCAATTCGAAGCTTCGCCCGATTCCCTTTCATTGGGACTTGGGTTAGACCAAAGCCATCGAACGAGTACGGGGATATGCCATGGAGTTCTACATTCCGACCGAAACCGGAGAGTTCCTGGCGTTTTGCGCCGCCGTTGTGACGTCGCTGCTTGGGCTGGTCTTCCTGTTTGCGCCGGGCATTGCTTTTCGCGCGCTTGGCATCGATATCCGCGAAGGCCGACGCGGCGGGTATGCTGAAGCGCGCTCGACAATGGGTGGCTTTCATCTCGGTCTTGGTATCGCCGCTCTGCTGCTTGCCCAGCCGATGGTTTATCTGGCGCTGGGTGCTGCCTTTGCGCTGGCAGCGTTCGGGCGTATCCTGTCGATGCTGTCGGATGGCGGCAATACGGTTGTGAACTGGTTGTATCTTGCCGTCCAGATCGCGCTTTCGGCTTTACCCTTGGCTTACGTCTTTGGCTTCGTCTAAGCCCGGCCAGCAAGGCCTACAGCGTGGACCTCGTCAGCTCATACCCCATTTTTGTCAAAATTTGGCCAAACCGGGGTGAACTATGCGCATTCGTGCTGTTCGCGTGTTGCGAGTCCAGATATCCTATGCTAGACGAACCGCGACTTGTGGGGGAAACAGGCCGCCCGGCTTGTATGTCCTTTAAAATATAGCAACAAATTCAAAGTGTTGGGTTTACGGTTCTCCGCAGACATCGCCTTTGAATTAAAATAAGAGAAGCTTGTGCCCGTGGCAGACACATCCCAGCTTATTTCCGGTGTTGCAGAACGGTACGCGTCTTCGCTTTTCGATCTCGCACTGGAAGCGGGTTCGGTGGAGAGCGTAGGTGCGGATCTGGACAAGTTCCAGTCGCTGATCAATGAGAGCGCCGATCTGAAGCGCCTTATCGTCAGCCCGATCTTTTCTGCAGACGACCAGTTCAAGGCCATTTCCGCGCTTATCGCGAAGGCTGGTATTACGGGTCTGGTCGGTAACTTCCTGAAGGTGGTTGCACGCAATCGCCGCCTGTTCGCAGTACCTGGCATCGTCAAGTCTTATCGCGAAACTGCCGCCCGTCATCGTGGCGAAGTTTCTGCTGAGGTGACTTCGGCTCATGCCCTGACGGCCGCGCAGCAGACTGAATTGAAGGCGGCGCTCAAGGGCGTCACCGGCAAAAACGTGACGCTCAACGTCACGGTTGAACCCTCTATTCTCGGTGGTCTGATCGTCAAGGTCGGGTCCCGCCAGATTGACACTTCCCTTCGCACAAAGCTTTCTAGCCTTAAGCTTGCACTGAAAGAGGTCGGCTGATGGATATCCGCGCCGCGGAAATTTCCGCAATTCTTAAAGATCAAATCAAAAACTTTGGCCAGGAGGCAGAAGTCTCCGAGGTTGGCCAGGTGCTTTCCGTCGGTGACGGTATTGCCCGCGTCTACGGTCTGGACAATGTCCAGGCAGGTGAGATGGTCGAATTCCCGGGTGGAATTCGCGGCATGGCGCTGAACCTTGAAGCCGACAATGTCGGTGTGGTTATCTTCGGTGCCGACCGTGGCATCAAGGAAGGCGACATCGTCAAGCGGACCGGTGCCATCGTGGACGTTCCGGTTGGTCCGGAACTGCTCGGCCGCGTCGTTGACGCGCTCGGCAACCCGATCGACGGCAAGGGCCCGATCAACGCAACGCGCCGTTCGCGTGTTGACGTCAAGGCGCCGGGCATCATCCCGCGCAAGTCGGTTCATGAGCCGATGTCGACCGGCCTCAAGGCCATCGACGCTCTGATCCCGGTCGGCCGCGGCCAGCGCGAGCTGATCATCGGCGACCGCCAGACCGGCAAGACCGCCATCATCCTCGACACGATCCTCAACCAGAAGGCCATTCACGACAATGGCCCGGATGCTGAAAAGCTGTATTGCGTCTATGTCGCCATCGGGCAGAAGCGTTCGACGGTTGCCCAGTTCGTCAAGGTTCTCGAAGAACGCGGCGCCCTGAAGTATTCGATCATCGTTGCTGCAACGGCCTCCGATCCGGCTCCAATGCAGTATCTCGCACCGTTCGCCGGCGCCGCCATGGGCGAATATTTCCGTGACAATGGCATGCACGCGCTGATCGGTTATGACGACCTTTCCAAGCAGGCCGTCGCCTACCGTCAGATGTCGCTCCTGCTGCGCCGCCCGCCGGGCCGCGAAGCTTACCCGGGCGACGTTTTCTATCTGCATTCGCGTCTGCTTGAGCGCGCTGCAAAGCTTTCCGACGCCAACGGCGCTGGCTCGTTGACCGCTCTGCCGGTTATCGAAACCCAGGGTAACGACGTTTCGGCGTTCATTCCGACCAACGTGATCTCGATCACCGACGGCCAGATCTTCCTTGAAACGGACCTGTTCTACCAGGGTATCCGTCCGGCTGTTAACGTCGGTCTGTCGGTTTCCCGCGTGGGTTCAGCCGCTCAGGTCAAGGCGATGAAGCAGGTTGCCGGCTCGATCAAGGGTGAACTTGCCCAGTATCGCGAAATGGCAGCGTTTGCCCAGTTCGGTTCTGACCTTGACGCTGCGACGCAACGCCTGCTGAACCGCGGTGCACGCCTGACCGAACTCCTGAAGCAGCCGCAGTTCTCGCCGCTGAAGACGGAAGAACAGGTCGCAGTCATCTTCGCCGGCGTGAACGGCTACCTCGACAAGATCGCCGTCAACAAGGTTGGCGCGTTCGAGCAGGGTCTGCTGTCGTACATGCGGTCCGAAGGCAAGGACATTCTTGAAGCTATCCGCAAGGACAAGGCTATCAGCGACGACGTCAAGGGCAAGCTCAAGGCTGCCATCGACACGTTTGCGAAATCCTTCGCCTGATCGGGTACCATTTAGGACGGATTAACGGATGCCTTCACTAAAGGATCTGAAAAACAGGATCGCCTCCGTCAAGGCGACGCAGAAGATCACCAAAGCGATGAAAATGGTCGCAGCGGCGAAGCTTCGGCGTGCGCAGGAGGCGGCCGAGGCTGCACGGCCTTACTCGCAACGGATGAGCGCTGTTCTTTCGAACATCGCCGCCGCTGTCGGTCAGGATGACAGTGCACCTCGCCTGATGACCGGCAACGGTCAGAACCAGACGCACCTGCTCGTGGTCTGCACGGCGGAACGCGGTCTCTGCGGCGGTTTCAATTCGCAGATCGCCCGCTTTGCCCGCGACCACGTGCGCAAGTTGTTGGCCGAAGGCAAGACGGTGAAGATCGTCTGCGTCGGCAAGAAGGGCTTCGATATCCTGCGTCGCGAATTCGCCTCGCTGATCATCGACCGCGTCGATCTGCGTGAAGTCAAGAAGATCGGCTTCGAAAACGCCGACCAGATTGGCAAGAAGATCATCAGCCTGTTCGAAAAGAACGAGTTCGATGTCTGCACGCTGTTCTATTCGGAGTTCAAGTCGGTCATTTCGCAAATTCCGACCGCACTTCAGCTGATCCCCGCTGCCGTTTCAGCAGATGCGGTATCGTCTGACGCTGCTGCGATCTACGAATACGAGCCAGATGCGGGCGAGATCCTCAGCGATCTTATTCCGCGCAACATTTCGGTGCAGGTTTTCCGGGCTCTGCTCGAAAATGTTGCGGGTGAAATGGGTGCCAAGATGAGCGCGATGGACAACGCCACGCGCAATGCCGGTGATATGATCAACAAGCTGACGCTTTCCTACAACCGTCAGCGCCAGGCTCAGATCACCAAGGAACTCATTGAAATCATTTCGGGCGCGGAAGCGCTCTAAGGTTACGGAAAGAGGGTAAGGATTATGGCTAAGGCAGCTACCCCCAGTACAACAGCAGCGGCTAAGAAGCCGACTGCAGTGAAGGCAGCAGCGGAAAAGCCGGCAGCAGCAGCGAAGACCGCTGTCGCGAAGAAGGCTCCGGCAGCCAAGGTCGCCGTTACGGCAACCGGCGCAGTCGGCCGCGTAACGCAGGTCATCGGCGCCGTCGTCGACGTGACCTTCGACGAAGGTCAGCTGCCTTCGATCCTGAACGCGCTGGAAACCGACAACAACGGTAACCGCCTTGTTCTCGAAGTTGCTCAGCATCTCGGCGAAAATGCCGTCCGCACGATCGCCATGGACTCGACCGAAGGTCTGGTTCGCGGTCAGCCGGTAACGGACACGGGCTCCCCGATCACCGTACCGGTTGGTCTGGAAACGCTCGGCCGCATCATGAACGTCATCGGTGAGCCGGTTGACGAAGCTGGTCCGCTGATCACCTCGAGCAAGCGCTCGATCCACCAGGAGGCACCGTCCTACGTCGAGCAGTCGACGGAAGCACAGATCCTCGTCACCGGCATCAAGGTCGTCGACCTGCTCGCACCTTACGCCAAGGGCGGCAAGATCGGCCTGTTCGGCGGCGCCGGCGTTGGCAAGACGGTTCTCATCATGGAACTGATCAACAACGTCGCCAAGGCGCACGGTGGTTACTCGGTATTCGCCGGCGTGGGTGAACGTACCCGCGAAGGCAACGACCTTTACCACGAAATGATCGAATCCGGCGTGAACAAGCTCGGCGGCGGCGAAGGCTCGAAGGCAGCCCTCGTATACGGCCAGATGAACGAACCGCCGGGCGCCCGCGCTCGCGTCGCTCTGACCGGTCTGACGATCGCTGAACAGTTCCGCGACGAAGGTCAGGACGTTCTGTTCTTCGTCGATAACATCTTCCGCTTCACCCAGGCAGGTTCCGAAGTGTCGGCTCTTCTCGGCCGTATTCCTTCGGCTGTGGGCTATCAGCCGACGCTCGCCACCGACATGGGCCAGATGCAGGAACGCATCACCACGACGACCAAGGGCTCGATCACCTCGGTTCAGGCCATCTACGTACCGGCCGACGACTTGACCGACCCGGCACCGGCAACATCGTTCGCCCACTTGGACGCAACGACCGTTCTGTCGCGCTCGATCGCTGAAAAGGGTATTTACCCGGCCGTTGACCCGCTCGACTCGACCTCGCGCATGCTCGACCCGATGGTTGTCGGCGAAGAGCACTACGAAGTGTCGCGTCGCGTCCAGACGACCCTGCAGCGTTACAAGTCGCTTCAAGACATCATCGCCATCCTGGGCATGGACGAACTGTCGGAAGAAGATAAGGTCGCGGTTGCCCGCGCCCGCAAGATCGAGCGCTTCCTGTCGCAGCCGTTCTTCGTCGCTGAAGTCTTCACCGGTGCGCCGGGCAAGCTGGTTGCACTCGAAGACACGATCAAGGGCTTCAAGGGCCTCGTGAACGGCGAGTACGACCATCTTCCGGAAGCTGCCTTCTACATGGTTGGCTCCATCGAGGAAGCCGTCGAGAAGGCCAAGCGCTTGGCTGCTGAAGCCGCTTAATGACTTTCGGCTGGGGCATCACAACGGTGCCCCGGTCGACAATCGCTGCGGCTGGCATAGGTCCGGCCGTGCCGAACGGGATTTTCTGCCGGGGTTTCTCGCCGGTAGCGCCAATAGAAGCGAATGATCATGGCTGATTTCAATTTCGAACTCGTCTCCCCGGAACGCCTGCTGCTGTCCGAGCGTGTCAGCGAAGTCGTCATTCCGGCAACGGAAGGCGAAATGACCGTCATGGCCAACCACGCGCCTGTGATGACAACGATCAAGCCGGGCGTCGTGACCGTTAAGGCTGCTGACGGCAAGGTTACGCGTTACGTCGTTTTCGGCGGTTTCGCCGATATCCTGCCGACGGGTTGCACTCTGCTTGCCGAATCGGCCATTCCGGTCAGCGAAGTCGATGCTGACCTGATCCGCAGGCGCATGGACGCAACCAAGTCCGAACTGGACGATGGTTCGCATAGCGACGAGCACAAGACACGCCTGGAGACATTCCTCGCCGAACTGACGCAGCTCAACGGTATTGTTGTTGCCGCCTGAAAAGGTTGACGGCGTGACTTTCGAACCCCGCTCCGGCGGGGTTTTTTATTGTCCGGAATTTGGCGTACCCGCGGCCGTATCGCGCACTATCGCCATTCATCTTCACGTTAACGCTTTGATTCTATGTTGGCTCATGCCGGTATTTGGTTTCATAAGCCTTGGTTCTTCGTTAGGCTGTGCCGGCCGCAGACGTTTTTGAGAATTTCGGACTGTAAGCTCCGACAAGAAACAAGAGGATGCGTATGTCTTCCAAGATCGTGCCGGTCATCATGGCTGGCGGCAAGGGAACGCGGCTTTGGCCGCTGTCGCGCTCGGCGGCGCCCAAGCAGTTTCTGCAGTTTCTCGGCGATCAATCGCTGTTCCAGAAGACGCTGGAGCGCGTTTCCGATCAGGACCGCTATACGCCAGCGGTTGTTGTCACCAATGCCGAATTCCGCTTCATCGTCGCCGAGCAGGCGCGTGCGCTAGATGCGCCGCTTTCGAGCATCCTCCTGGAGCCGATGGCCCGCAATACCGCACCTGCGCTCGCCGCCGCCGCTTTTGTCGTGCTGCGCGACCATGGCGACGGCGCCATCATGCAGGTGCTTGCTTCCGATCATGAGATCGATGCCGGCGCGCACTATTTCGATTGCATTCGAATTGCGCGGGAAACCGCCGAGGCCGGCAAGCTGGTGACGTTCGGCATCAAGCCAACGGAACCAGCAACCGGTTACGGCTATATCGAAACTGGGGATGATCTCGATACGGGAGCGAAGACGGTCGCTCGGTTCGTCGAAAAACCGAATAGGGAGCGCGCCGAGGAACTTTTAGCGAGCGGCCGCTATCTGTGGAACTCGGGAATGTTCATGCTGCCCGTCGGGCAATTCCTGGCAGAAATCCTGCGCTATGCGCCTGCGGTGTACGACGCGGCGCAGCGGGCAATTCAAGGAGCACAGCGCGATCTCGACTTCGACCGCCTGGACGAGGCGGCATTTTCGCAGGCGCCGGATATTTCGGTCGACTACGCTGTTTTCGAGAACACCCCGCATGCGGCCGTCGTGCCATCGTCCTTCAGCTGGTCGGATCTCGGCAGCTGGGACAGCGTCTGGGCGATCGGCGAAAAGGATGCGGACGGCAATGTCGTCGGCCAGAAAGCGACTGTCTCCAATACCCGCAATTCGCTGGTGCTGTCGCGCGATATCCACCTCGCTGTGCAGGGGCTGGATGATGTCGCTGTCATTGCCAGCGAAGATGCCGTCTACGTCGGACGGATGGAAGATAGCCAGAATGTCGGCCAGATCGTCAAGCAACTGGCTCTTTCGGCAAAGACCCGAGGACTGACGGAGACCCATCCGACATCCTATCGCCCCTGGGGTGCCGTGGCATCGGTGCTGAGCGGCGAGCGTTTCGAGGTGAAGCGCCTGCATGTGACGCCTGGTCGGAAAATCTCGCTGCAGAAACACCATCATCGATCCGAGCACTGGATCGTCGTGCGCGGCACCGCGGAGATCACCATCGATGGCGAGACACGGCTGCTACATGAAAATGAATCGGTCTATATCCCACAGGGCGTCGTGCACCGGCTGACCAACCCCGGCAAGATCGCCCTGGAACTGATCGAGGTGCAGACGGGCTCGTATCTCGAGGATGACGATATCATCCGGCTCGATGACGAGTTTGGGCGGACATAAATTTCTTCGGACTGCCCCTCATCCGCCCTTCGGGCACCTTCTTCCCGTGAACGGGAGAAGGCCTCAAACAATTGGCTTAATGCTCTGAACCATCAGGTATGGGTTCTGAGAGTGCGGCAAGCCCATCTCCCTGCCCGCGGGAAGATGGTGGCCGACAGGCCGGATGAGGGCGGTACCGAAAGACTGGACAAGCCGACGCAAAAACGCCCGGAACCTTTCGGTCCCGGGCGCTGCGGATGATGGTCTTGTTCTGCTGCGGTTCCCCGCAGATCAGCCTGCCAGTTTGTCCGCGTAGGCCTTCTGCTCATAGTGGTGGCCGAAGCGGCTCTTGAGGAAGGCGTCGAGGCCGATTTCTTCCTGGCGGATGAAGCCCTTGGCAGGCAGTTCGCCCTTGGCCAGCATGTCGAGAGCGGCGCAGATGCTGGATGCGGTGGTGATCTGGATGGCACTCATCATGCGGCCGGCAACAACAGCGCTGTAAACCTTGTTGGCGTAGGTTTCCTGAACCAGGCGGCCTTCCTTGCGACCAGAAACCGTCACGAAGATGATGACGACGTCCTGCATGGTTGACGGCAGCGAGTTTTCAAAGATGTCCTTCAGGACTTCGCGGCGGTGACGCAGGCCGAGATCGTTGAGCAGCGCCTTCATGATCGCGGCATGGCCGGGATAACGGATGGTGCGGTAGTTCAGCGTGCGAACCTTGCCCTTCAGCGTCTCGCACAGTGTGCCGAGGCCGCCCGAGGTGTTGAAGGCTTCGTAGGTCACGCCATCAAGCGAGAACTCTTCGCGCTCTTCGAGCGCCGGTACCTTGATCAGCTGACCTTCAACGATGGCTTCGCAGGGCTCGATATATTCGTTGATAACGCCGTCGGTGCTCCAGGTGAGGTTATAGTTCAGCGCGTTGGACGGATACTGCGGCAGGGCGCCGACGCGCATGCGTACGCTGTCGAGCGTATCGAAGCGGCTGGCGAGATCGTTGGCGACGATGGAGATGAAGCCCGGTGCCAAGCCGCACTGCGGGATGAAAGCGGTATTCGCTTTTTCAGCGATTTCCTTGACCTGGCGGGTGGATTCGACGTCTTCGGTGAGGTCGAGATAGTGCACGCCGGCCTTGGAGGCGGCTTCGGCGATGGCGATCGTCAGGTGGAAAGGAGCGGCGCTAAGAACGGCGAATTTGCCAGTGAGCAGGGCAACCATGGCGGCGCTGTCGGAAATGTCGATTTCGGCGACCGAGATGGCGTCATGCTTTTCGATCAGGGCGAGCTGTTCGGCACTGCGGTCGGCCAGCGTCACCTGATAATCGCCGGAATGGGCGAGAAGGCGGGCAATGGTCGAGCCGATCTTGCCGGCGCCGATGACAACGATGTTTTTCATAATGGGTCCCCCGAATGAATCTGTCTGTGGGCGAATTGTCTGCTTTTCTCTGGTTGATATGAAGCGATGATCTGATAAAAATGCCGATCAATAATCGGCATAGTGCCGATATGGATGATCATAATGACGTTAGCGGACAAAGACCGGCAGCTTTTAGCCATTCTCTGCGAAAATGCCCGCATGCCGACGGCGCTTCTGGCGCGAAAACTTGGCCTTTCGCGCACCACGGTGCAGGCAAAACTCGAGCGGCTGGAACGGGACGGCATCATCGCAGGCTACGGCGTACGGCTGTCGGATGATTTCGAGAAGGGCCTGGTCAAGGCGCATGTGCTGATTACGCTTGCCGCCAAGGCACTGGGGCGGGTGACGCAGGATCTGCACGATATCGAGGATGTCCGCACGCTACATTCGGTGAGCGGCAGTTTCGATTTGATCGCCATTGTCGCGTCATCGTCGATCAGTGAACTCGATCTGGTCATCGACCGGATCGGCGAGATCGACGGGGTGGAAAAGACGCTGTCGTCGATCATTCTGTCGACGCGGATCAATCGATAGGACTTCGAATGATGGTGTGTGCCGCCAGTGGCTCCTCACCCTAGCCCTCTCCCCCCGAGCGGGGAGAGGGGATGACCGAGTTTGCCGCAAGTTCCTTCTCCCCGTCTCGACGGGGAGAAGGTGCCCGACAGGGCGGATGAGGGGGTGCTGTGCCCGAGAGCTTTCCTACCCGAACAGCGCCATGCTGGCCCTCAGCGTGACCCAGACGCCCCAGAGCATCGGGATGCCGACGACGGCCCAGGCGATCATTGCCTTGCCGTCGAAGCCGCCGGTGCCAATGCCGAAGGAGCCGGTCGGGCCTGCGTTTGCCGCAGCCGACTTGGCTTGCAACGCCGCCACTTCTTCGTCCTTCATGAACCACTTGTCTGATAGTGGCCGGATGAGTGCGTTGGCGACCAGTCCAAGTGCCAGCATGCCGGCGAGAATGTACATCGTACCCGTATAGAGTTCGGGACCCGGCGCCACGCCCGCCGAAATCTGAGCCTCGCGGATATAGTTGACCACCACCGGTCCGACGATGCCGGCAGTCGCCCAGGCCGTAAGCAGACGGCCATGGATCGCGCCGACGAACTGCGTGCCGAAGATATCGGCGAGATAAGCAGGGATCGTCGCGAAACCGCCGCCATACATCGACAAAATGATGCCGAAGGCCAGGACAAACAGTGCCTTGCTACCGAGACCGGCAAGCGTCGGAGCCAAGGCATAGAGCGCGATGCCGAGAACGAAGAAGCAGAAGTAGGTATTCTTGCGTCCGATCTTGTCCGACAGCGAGGCCCAAAAGAAACGGCCGCCGATGTTGAACAGCGAGAGAAGTCCGGTGAACCCGGCGGCGATCGCCGCGATGGATGCTTTCTGTACAGTGTCCAGAGCGGCAAAGGCGACACCCGGCTGGCCGATCAGCGAGCCAGCGAAGATTTCCTGTAGCATCGGCGATGCCATGCCGATGACGCCGATACCAGCGGAAACGTTGAGGCACAGAACGGCCCAGATTAACCAGAACTGCCGGGTCTTGTGAGCATCGCGCAGATGCACGTGCTTGGTTGTTATCATCGTGCTTTTAGACGCAGGTGCAGTCCAGCCTTCCGGGCGCCAGCCAGCGGGTGGGATGCGGTAACCGAAGGCGCCGCCCATCATGAAGACGAAATAGATGACGGCCATGACGACGAAGGTCTGCCAGACGCCAGCAGACATATCGGTGCGGAAATGCGTCATCAAAAGGTTTGCCAGCGGAGCGCCGATCATGGCACCGCCGCCAAAGCCCATGATGGCCATGCCGGTCGCCATACCGCGCCGGTCGGGGAACCATTTGATCAGGGTTGAGACCGGCGAGATATAACCGAGGCCAAGGCCGATGCCGCCGATCACACCAGCGCCGAGCCACATCAGCCAGAGTTGATGGGTATAGACCCCGAGAGCGGCGACGAGAATGCCGCCGCACCAGCAGCAGGCGGAGACGAAACCGGCCTTGCGCGGGCCAGCACGTTCCAGCCAGCCGCCCCAGATGGCGGCGGAGCAGCCGAGCAGCACGAAGAACAACGTGTAGATCCAGCCGAGATCGGCGACACGCCAGTTGCAACTGGTGGTGAACAGGGCGGAGGCGAGATTCATGCTGGCGCAGGTGTCCGGCGTGGTGCCGAGCGATTTGGAAAGCGGCAGCCAGAAAACACTGAAGCCATAGGCCATGCCGATACAGAGATGGATGGCGAGGGCTGCAGGAGGCACGAGCCAGCGGTTGAAGCCGGGCTTGGCGATGATGCGCTCGCGGTCGAGAAGGCCGATCGAGCCTCCGCTGTTAAATGTATCTGTTGTTGCTGCCATTTTGGTTTTCCTCCATCCGCCCATGTCCCGTCGGGCGTCCCCTGTGAATGTCATGTCAGAGCGACTGAAGATCGTTTCGCACCACCCGCTCCTCAACGCATGTTGCCTCCTCAGCCGTTCCTCCCACCACAAGAGCAATCGGCGTGCCAAATCGGACCATTCAAGATTTCAATGGCTTATGAGGGCAAGAAGTGGGAATCGGACAAAATGTCCAAGAGTTGGCGGACACTTTGTCCGAATTAGCTGGCTTCCGGCAGCCAGATGGAGAAGGTTGTTCCTTCTCCCGTTGCACTTTGAACGGAAATGCGGCCGCTCTGGCGGGCGATCAGCCGCTGGCTGATAGAGAGGCCCAGGCCCGTTCCCTCCTGCCGTTTTGTTGTGAAGAACGGATCGAAGATCTTGCCGATCAGCTCCGGCGTCATGCCGACACCCGTATCTATGATTTCCAGTGTCACGCCCGGCTTTTCCTCGATGTCCTGGTCCAGCGTGCGGATCGTCAGGACGCCACCTTTCGGCATGGCATGAATGGCATTGACAATCAGATTGACGGCCACCTGCTGCAGCTCTGTCCGGTTCATCAAAACCAGCCGTGTGGCCCGGTCGTCGCGAACGAGTTTGATCTCGGCCTTGTGGAACAGATGCTGCACCAGCGGCAAGCAATCGGAGATCACCTCTGATGGCGCGTGGCGCTCGACATAACCGGCATATTCCTCCGGCTTGGCAAATTGTAAGAGCTTGGTGACGATCTGGCTGATGCGGTGGATTTGCTCGTCGATCAGCCGGAACTCGATCTTAGCCTCATCGGCCTTTGCGCCAAGAACGCTGCGGACGACATCGAGATTACCCTGGATGACGGCGATCGGATTGTTGATCTCGTGGGCAACACCGGCGGTGATTTCGCCGAGGGCGGCGAGTTTTTCCGACATGATCAGCTGTTTTGTCGTTGCCTCGATCTGACGGTTGGCAAGCTCCAGTTCGCTGGTCCGTTCGGCGACGCGGTCGTTCAGTTCCTCGTTCCACTCTCTGAGTTCACGATCGCGCTGTTGCAACTGGTCGAGCAAACCGTCGAGATGAAGGGCCACGCGGCCGATCTCGTCGCTGGCAGCTTTCAGCTCGGTGCGGGCGCTCATATTGCCGCCTTCGACGCGGGTAATGGTGTCACTCATGCGTTCCAGCGGCTTGAAGATCGCCCGTGCCCAGCGCAGGAAGATCGGTACGCTGGCCGCGGTGACGGCAAGGAAGGCAAGCACGATGGTCAGCAGCGTCGTGTATTTCGCCTGCCGGAACGGCGTTTCCAAGAAGCCGACATAGAGCATACCGACACGCTTGCCGAAACTGTCGACGATCGGTTCGTAGGCCGATATGTACCAGTCGTTGACGACGAAAGCGCTATCGAGCCAGGTTCGGCCTTCATCCAGCACCGCAGCGCGCACGGCGGCGGAGACCCGGGTTCCCAATGCACGGCGATCCTCAAACAGCCGCACATTGGTGCTGATGCGCACGTCCTCGAGAAACAGCGTTGCTGTGCCCTTGCTGCCTTCCGGCAGGCTTGCCTCGCGATAAACGAGGTCGTTGATCGTATCGATGAAAACGAGGTTCTGGTTGAGCAGAATGCCGCCAACGAGTGCTGCCTTTGCACCATTTGCCAGCGTCACCGGGCTGGCTGAGTGCACGACCATGCCGCGCGTTTCGCTCTTTCTGTCGGTCGGCACGGCATTGGGCGTTTCCACGAGATCGATCCGGGCGCGCTCAGCCAAGGCGGCTGACAGGGCGGTCAGTTGTTCGTTGGAGAAAATGTCGATGGCGGTCGAGGACGTGCCGTCAAGCGCCGAGATCACCACAGGCCAGGCCCCCTGCGCCTGCCCTGCTGCTCTGATCGGCTGCCCCTGACGATCGACGAGCATCAGGAAATCGAGGCCGAGCTTTTGGCGGCTCTCCTCCAAAAAAGCAGGTACAGCTGGTACCTCGCCGGAACCGACTGTGTCCCGGAAGGCGGCGGAGACGGCAAGCGCCTGGATATGCTCGCCGGTGTTTTCGAGAATGCGGGACAGATATTGATGGGCGATGGTCAGGTCACCATTGACCTTGGTGATCAGCAGCGCATCGAATTTCGCATTCCAGCGGGTAATGGCGATGCCGAGCAGAAGCGGCAGGATGACCAGCGTCGGCAGGAGTGCGATGGCCAACAGCCGGAAGCGGATGGAGCGGGCAGGGCGCTCCTGCGGGCGGGAAGTCTCAACCATTCCACACGGTGCATTTTCGGTCGATGGTCTTGCGCGAAATGCCCAGGCGCCGGGCGGCTTCATCGCGATTGCCGCTCGTTTCCTCCAGCACCGCCAGAATATGCCGCCGTTCGATATCGTCTAGCGTCTCACCGGCCGAACCGGCTTGCTGGCTGCGGCCACCACCCCGAAAATCGTCCGGGAACTTCCCGAGGATCAGCGAGCGCTCGATCAGGTTTCGCAGCTCGCGCACATTGCCCGGCCAGGCGTAGCGCGCCATCGCGGCGCGCACCGGCGCGTCGATCGGCACCTGTGGCATGCCAAGCTGCTGCGATAGTTTCTGCATGAACAGATCGGCCAGTTCCTGCACGTCATTGCCGCGATCGCGCAGCGGCGGAAGGTAGAGCTGCATGACATTGATGCGGTAGAACAGATCGGCGCGGAACCGGCCTCTCTCCACTTCTTTCTGCAGGTCGGCATTGGTGGCGAAGACGAAGCGCAGATCGACCGGAACCTCGCGCTCGGAGCCGACCGGCCGGACGCGCCGGTCTTCGATGACGCGCAAAAGCTTGCTCTGCGTTGCGAGCGGCATTTCGCCGATCTCGTCGAGAAACAGCGTGCCGCCCTGCGCATGGGTGAACAGGCCTTCACGGTTGTTTTCGGCGCCGGTAAAGGCGCCCTTGATATGGCCGAACAGCTCGGTCTCGATCATGTCGGCCGGGATGGCGGCGCAATTGACGGGCACGAAAGGCTTGTCCACGCGGTCAGACAGGGTGTGCAGGGAGCGGGCCGCGACTTCCTTTCCGGTCCCGGACTCACCGGTCAAAAGTACCGAAGTCGGCAGTGGCGCCACCCGTGCGATCGTATCGCGGACATCACCGATCACCCGCGATGTGCCGATCAGCCGGTCGCGCAAAAGGATATGATCGGAGGTCGCCTTCAACTCGTAGCGCAGCACAAAATTCTCGCGCTGCAGCCGCATGCGGTCGAGGCAGCGGGCGACGGAATTGAGGATCTGGTTGGAGCGGAAGGGTTTGAGCACGAAATCGACGGCACCGGCGCGCAAAGCCTGGATCGCGGTTTCGAGATCGGCAAAGGCGGTAATCAGGATCGCCTCGGCAAAGAAGCCGATGGCCCGCTGCTCGGCCAGCCAGTCGACGCCATTCTTGCCGGGCATGATGTTGTCGAGAATGACGACGTCGAAATGATGGGCATCGAGCTTGCGCGAGGCCTCGTCGGTATCGGCCGCTTCCTCGATCCGCTTGCAGCGCGGGCCAAGTGTGCGGACAAGGAAATTGCGCATGCCCGGCTCGTCGTCGACGATCAGGATGGATGCCTGCGCAAGCCACGGGCCGAACTCCGGATCGCGCTCCGGCACGGACGTTTTTCGCGCTGCCTCTCCCTGCAAAAGTCTCTCCCTCTTTTGACAATGCCGACCATAGCAAGGCTGGCGGGAGGTACAAAGCCGTTTCGAGTTTCTTTCGCGAAACAGCCAGATTGCTTGCTGCAGATATCTCCCGTTGCCGCAATTGATGGACGTAGTTTATTCGCCGTCTCGATTCTGATAGGTGCCGGATCGAATGAGCTGACTGAGGGGGACTTCGATGACTGCGCAGGAAATTCCGGACCATGATGCCTGGAGCGCCTGGCATCCACTGGACCTGACCAGCCGGCTCAGCGGCGTGTCCAAACCATGGTGCATCGTTGGCGGATGGGCCCTCGATCTTTGGCATGGGCACCAGACCCGCGATCACGACGATCTCGAATTCACGGTGTTGCGCGAGGATGTCGGTTTTTTTCGCCGGACATTACGGGGGCTCGATTTCTATACCGCCGGAAGCGGCGTCGTGACGCCCCTACCTGAGAACGCAGAGCCACCGGCCGATATCGCGCAAATCTGGTGCCTGGACAGCGTCGAACGCCGCTGGCGGGTGGATATGATGCTCGAGCCCGGAACGCCACAGACATGGGTCTGCAAACGCGATCCGCAAATCCGTGCGCCACGCAACGAATTCGTTCGCTCAACTGTGGACGGAATTCCCTATCTGGCGCCCGCGCCAATCCTTCTTTTCAAGGCAAAATACCGCCGCGCCAAGGACGAGGCCGATTTTGAAAATGCCTTGCCGAAGCTTTCCTCGCCGGAAAGAGCTTGGTTGAAGGCTAGTCTCGAGGTGGTGCATCCGGGGCATGACTGGATTGGTGTGCTGTAGGGGGCGATTAGCCCCCAGCCTACCGGACCTTCAATCCCAGCTCAGCCAACAATTGCCCTGCCTGATCGCGCGAGATCGTTGCGCCTTTGAATTGTTTGGCGTTGAGCAGGCGGATGCCGCCGAGATCTGCGCCGCGAAGGTCGGCGCCTTCGAAGCGGCAGTCGACCAGATTGGCGTCGCGCAGGCTGCAGTCTTGGAAGATCGCGTCGCGGAAATCGCATTTTTTGAGGTCGGCCATCTGGAAATCGAGGCCGGTCAGGCGGGACTTTCGAAAGGAGAGACCGGGCAGCCTAGCGTCGGCCAACCTTGTTTCATTGAAGGTCAGGTTGAGCGTTTTCGTTTCGGACAGATTTGCGCCTGTGAGCTTGCACCGTTCGAACCGTGAGCCGGTCAGCGTTGCGCCCCGGAAATTGCTGTTGTTGAAGTCGCAGCCCTCGATTTTGCTTTCCGACAGATCGCAGCCGGTGAAATCGGACACCCCGCCCTTGCAGCTCGACCAGGTGGTGGCGCTGAGTTTTGCTCCGGTGAAATTGGCCTGCTTGACGTTGCAGGCCTCGAACACCCAGCCGTCCAGCGTCAGTCGCGAGAGATCGGCTTCCTCGAGGATGCAGCCGACCAGCCTGTGCGGCAGTCCGGTTTTCGACAGGAATTCGACGGCCGAGCGATCAAGCGCGCGGTTCTCAAGGGTATTGGCCGGTGAAATCGGAGATAGGTCCGGGGAGGTGGATGGCGCCATGTCGCTGTTCCTTATTCGTGATCGAGGAAACACGGCGCAAAACCACGTACCTCGCCGACCACTGCTGATCAAACCGGTACCGTGGAAACCAGGGAGGGTCATAAGCTGCTGATTGCAGGGACCGGATTACCAACCGGCCCATCTTTTTCGGTATTGCTGCATACCGCACAGGTTGATCAGGTTCAACGTGGAAAGGAAACGCGGCCGTGTATCAATCGCTGAAGCCGGCCTCCAACATGGCCTGATCGACGTGTTCTGACGGCTCGGAAGGGCGTGCTGGGCTGTCAGGTCGTTTGATGATGGCTGCAGCGGATAGGACCAGCGGATCGAAGCCGGCATCACCCTGTTCGATCAGTTCGAAGAAGGCCTTGCGCATGCGCGGCTCCCAGAACTTGTTGATGTGCGTGGCGATACCCTGAACGCGCTCAGCCTCGGGCTGCGACTTGAAGAAAGTGGCGATCTGGTTGGCCATGCGGACGAGTTTGCCATTGGTGTTATCAAGCGACATCGGCGATGGCTCCGGATTGAATGCGGTGGGGGTTGGTAAATATCTCGAAATCGGCGCCGCGCACCAGTGCGATCAGTGTCATGCCGGCCTCATCGGCCGTGCGGATGGCAAGCGCCGTCGGTGCGGATATGGCGATGATGAAGGGGCTGCCGATAATGGCGGTCTTCTGCACCATCTCGACGGAAACGCGGCTGGTGACGACGACGGCGCCGGTTGATCCAGCATATCCGGCCCGCGCCGCAGCGCCCACCAGTTTGTCCAGCGCATTGTGGCGGCCGACATCTTCGCGCACGGCGATCAGGCCCTTGCCGGGCACATAGAAGCCGGCGCCATGCACGGCGCGCGTCTCGAAATGCAGCGGTTGCTGGCCATTGAGCAGGGCGACGGCCTCGATGATCTGCTGTTCCGATAAACGAAGCGTCGAACCAGATACACTCGGCGTCTTGCGCACGGCCTGCTCGATCGATTCGATGCCGCAGAGGCCACAGCCGACCGGCCCGGCCATATGGCGGCGGCGGGACACGAGCGCCTCGTTCTGCTCGTCCCTCAGTATGATCTGAAGGTCGATGCCCTTTTCATCCGCAATAGCCTCGGTCGATTCGATGTCCGAGGGATCGGTGATGATCCCCTCGGTCAGGCTGAAACCAACGGCGAAATCCTCGAAATCACCGGGCGTCGCCATCATCACGGCATGGGTCGAGCCGCCATAGGAGAGCGCAATCGGCGTTTCCTCCGGCACCACGCGGGAGCCGGCCGTCAGCTTACCGCCGCGATGGGCGGTTTCCGGAACGGTCTGGGTGAGCTTCAACCCTGTCATTGAGATGCCTACTCCGCCGCCTCCAGCTTGCCGGCGATGCGGCGGGACTGGCGGGCTTGTTCGTCGTAGTCCACCTGCCATTGCGACGGGCCGTTCGATGGCGAGATCTGGACTGCTGTCACCTTATACTCCGGACAGTTGGTTGCCCAGTCGGAGAAGTCGGTGGTGATGACGTTGGCCTGCGTCGTCGGGTGGTGGAAGGTGGTGTAGACGACACCGGGGGCGACGCGGTCGGTGATCAGCGCGCGCAGCGTGGTATCGCCGGAGCGGCTCTGCAGCTTCACCCAGTCGCCATCGCGCACGCCGCGCAGTTCGGCATCGTGCGGGTGGATTTCCAGCCGGTCTTCCTCGTGCCAGACGACGTTGTCGGTGCGCCGGGTCTGGGCGCCGACATTGTACTGGCTGAGAATACGGCCGGTGGTGAGCAGCAGCGGGAAGCGCGGGCCGGTTTTTTCGTCGGTCGCGACATATTCGGTGCGGATGAACTTGCCCTTGCCGCGCACAAAACCGTCGATATGCATGATCGGCGAACCGAGCGGCGTCTTCTCGTTGCAGGGCCACTGCACGGAGCCCATCTTTTCCAGATAGTCGTAGGACACCAGCGCGAAGCTCGGTGTTGTTGCGGCGATCTCGTCCATAATCTCGGACGGATGGTTGTAATTCCAGGCAAGGCCCATCGCCTGCGCCAGCTTCTGGGTCACTTCCCAATCGGCATAGCCGTTGCGGGGCGTCATGACGCGGCGGACGCGGTTGATGCGGCGCTCGGCATTGGTGAAGGTGCCGTCCTTTTCGAGGAAGGTCGAGCCCGGCAGGAAGACATGGGCGTAATTGGCGGTTTCGTTGAGGAACAGGTCCTGGACGACGACGCATTCCATGGCGGCCAAGCCAGCCGAGACGTGCTTGGTGTCGGGGTCTGACTGAAGAATGTCCTCGCCCTGGATGTAGATGCCCTTGAAGGATCCATCGACGGCAGCATCCAGCATGTTGGGAATGCGCAGGCCCGGTTCGTTGGAGATTGTGACGCCCCAGAGCTTTTCGAAGATATCCCGGGTCGCATCGTCGGAAACGTGGCGATAGCCCGGCAGTTCGTGTGGGAAGGAGCCCATATCGCAGGCGCCCTGGACGTTATTTTGGCCGCGTAGCGGGTTCACGCCGACGCCCGGACGGCCGATATTGCCGGTCGCCATGGCGAGGTTGGCGATGCCGATGACTGTCGTCGAACCCTGGCTGTGTTCGGTAACGCCGAGGCCGTAATAGATCGAGCCGTTGCCGCCGGTGGCAAACAGGCGGGCAGAGCCACGGACTTCTTCTGCCGGAACGCCCGTAAGCTGTTCGATGGCTTCCGGGCTGTGATGCGGTTCGGCGACGAAGGCTGCCCAATCCTCGAATTCAGACCAGTCGCAGCGTTCGCGGATGAATTTTTCGTCGAACAGGCCTTCGGTGACGATGACATGGGCGAGTGCCGTAACGATGGCGACGTTGGTGCCGGGGCGCAGCGGCAGATGATGCGACGCCTTGATGTGCGGCGAGGAGACCATGTCGGTACGGCGCGGATCGATGACGATCAGCTTTGCGCCTTGGCGCAGGCGCTTCTTCAGACGCGAGGCAAAGACCGGATGGCCATCGGTCGGGTTGGCGCCGATGACGATGACGACATCGGTATGTTCGACCGAATCGAAATTCTGCGTGCCGGCCGAGGTGCCGAAGGTGGCGCCGAGACCGTAGCCTGTCGGCGAGTGACAGACGCGGGCACAGGTATCGACATTGTTGTTCCCAAAGCCCGCGCGGATCAGCTTCTGGACGAGATAGGTTTCTTCATTGGTGCAACGCGACGAGGTGATGCCGCCGATTGATTCACGGCCGTATTGATACTGGATCCGGCGGAATTCGGAAGCCGTATGGGCCAGCGCCTCTTCCCAGCTGACTTCGCGCCAGGGATCGCTGATCTTTTCACGGATCATCGGGTTGAGGATGCGTTCCTTGTGGGTCGAATAGCCGTAGGCGAAGCGGCCCTTGACGCAGGAATGGCCGCGATTGGCCTGTCCGTCCTTCCACGGCACCATGCGGACCAGCTCTTCGCCGCGCATCTCCGCCTTGAACGAACAGCCGACGCCGCAATAGGCGCAGGTGGTGACGACGGAATGCTCGGGCTGGCCGATGGCGATGACGGACTTTTCAGTCAGCGTCGCGGTCGGGCAGGCCTGGACGCAAGCACCGCAGGAAACGCATTCCGATTCCAGGAAGTTTTCGTGCATGCCGGGCGAAACGCGGGAGCCGAAACCACGGCCCTCGATGGTCAGCGCAAACGTGCCCTGAACCTCTTCGCAGGCGCGCACGCATCGCGAACAAACGATGCATTTCGACGGATCATAGGTGAAGTAGGGATTAGACTCGTCCTTCGGCATCCACTTGGCGTTGACGTCGCCATTGTTGCGCGCCTTGACGTGGTTGTCGCCTTCATAGCCGTAGCGCACATCACGGAGGCCGACAGCACCGGCCATGTCCTGCAATTCGCAGTCACCATTGGCGGCGCAGGTCAGACAGTCGAGCGGGTGGTCGGAGATATAAAGCTCCATGACGCCCTTGCGAATGTCCTTCAGGCGGCTGGTCTGGGTGTGGACTGTGATGCCGGGGGCGACAGGCGTGGTGCAGGATGCCGGCGTACCATTGCGGCCTTCGATTTCCACGAGACAGAGGCGGCAAGAGCCGAACGCATCGACCATGTCGGTGGCGCAGAGTTTCGGCACCTTGATGCCGACCTCCATCGAGGCGCGCATAATCGAGGTGCCCTCCGGCACGGTGATCTCGTTGCCGTCGATGGTCAGCGTTACCATCTTTTCCGAGCGGGAGGCGGGGGTACCGAAGTCGATTTCAGAGACGAGGGGCATGGGAATTACTCCGCAGCTTCGACAAGGGGAGCCGGGCGGAAATCGTCCGGGAAGTGGTTCATGGCGCTGGTCACAGGATAGGGCGTGAAGCCGCCGAGCGCGCAGAGCGAGCCGAATTTCATCGTGTTGCAGAGGTCGGCGAGCAGCGCGAGGTTCTTTTCGGGTTCGATGCCCTGGGCGATCTTGTCAGCGGTTTCGACGCCACGGGTGGAGCCGATGCGGCAGGGGGTGCACTTGCCGCAGGACTCGATGGCGCAGAACTCCATGGCGAAGCGGGCCTGTTTCAGCATGTCGGCGGTGTCGTCGAAGACGGTGATGCCGGCATGGCCGATCAGGCCGTCCCTGGCGGCGAAGGCCTCATAGTCGAACGGCGTGTCGAACAGGGCACGCGGGAAATAGGCGCCGAGCGGGCCGCCAACCTGTACGGCCTTGACCGGCCGGCCCGTCGCGGTGCCGCCGCCGATCTCATCGACGATCTGGCCGAGCGTCAGGCCGAAGGCTGCCTCATAAAGTCCGCCATGCTTGACGTTGCCGGCGATCTGGATCGGGATCGTGCCGCGCGAGCGGCCCATGCCAAAGTCTTTATAATAGGCCGAGCCCTTGTCCATGATGATCGGAACAGAGGCGAGCGAGATGACATTGTTGATGACAGTCGGACAGTTGAACAGGCCCTTGTGAGCCGGTAACGGCGGCTTGGCGCGGACGATGCCGCGCTTGCCTTCCAGTGAATTCAATAGCGCAGTTTCTTCGCCGCAGACATAAGCGCCGGCGCCTGTGCGGATTTCGATATCGAACGCCCGGCCGGAGCCGAGCACCGATGCGCCGAGAATACCGGCGCGCCGGGCGATTTCGACGGCCTCTGTCATCGTTGCGATGGCATGCGGATATTCCGAACGGATATAGACGAAACCCTTGGTCGCAAGCGTTGCCAGACCAGCGATCGTCATGCCCTCGATCACGACAAAGGGGTCGCCCTCCATGATCATCCGGTCGGCGAAGGTGCCACTGTCGCCTTCATCGGCATTGCAGACGATGTATTTGCGGTCACCGGCCGTATCGAGCACGGTCTTCCACTTGATACCGGTCGGGAAACCGGCGCCGCCGCGACCACGCAGGCCGCTTTCGGTTACTTGTGTCACCACGTCGGCTGGCGCCATCGCCACGGCCTTGGCAAGACCCTTCAGGCCGTCATGGGCCTTGTAGTCCTCCAGCGACAAAGGATCGACGATGCCGCAGCGGGCAAAGGTCAGCCGTGTCTGGTTTTTCAGGAATGGTAGTTCCTCGGTTTTCCCGAGACAGAGCGGATGGCTGCTGCCCGTCGCCAGGCCTGCATCCAAGAGAGAGGCGACATCCGAAGCCTTGACCGGACCATAGGCGATGCGCCCATCAGGCGTCTCGACTTCGACCATCGGCTCCAGCCAATGCAGGCCGCGCGAACCGTTGCGAACGATCGTCGCATCGATGCCGCGGGCTTCGATGTCTCGCGACAATGCCTTGGCAACCCGATCAGCGCCGAGCGCGAGTGCTGCCGCATCCTGGGGAACGAAAATCCGTACGCTCATGCCCGCACCTCCGCAACGAGGTCACGTACTGCGTCCGCATCCAGCCTTCCGTGCACCTCGCCGTCGAGCATCGCGGCGGGTGCGGTGGAACAGAGCCCGAGACAATAGACGGGTTCGAGCGTTACTGCGCCATCGAGTGTCGTCTGGTGGAAATCGATGCCCAGCAGGGACTTGACCCGTTCGGCCAGCTGGTCGCCGCCCATCGACTGGCAGGCCTCGGCCCGACAGAGTTTCAAGACATGCCGGCCCGCAGGGTGATCGCGGTAATCGTGATAGAAGGAGACGACACCGTGCACTTCGGCGCGTGACAGGTTGAGTTCGCGGGCAATGATCGGCAGGGCCTCCTGCGGCACATAGCCGAATTCGGCCTGGATCTCGTGCAGGATCGGCAGAAGCGGCCCTTCGAGCGACTTCATCGCGCTGACGATATCCAGCGTCCGTTCACCGATATCACGACTTGATACATGCAGGTTCAACGTTCAGACCTCCCGAACTGAAATGAACAATTGGTCGTAATCGGCGATCCCTCAAATCAAACGAAGCCCCTCCAGACCATCGTTTCATTCCGATTCTTGGTTCAAAAGGACCAAAAAACACGCGGTTTCGCAGCTCACGCACTGAAAGACAGCGTGTCAGCAGGCTGAGGGAGGGTCAATAGGCGTATTCCGTTAAGCGATAGATGTTTTCTATCAAAGCGCCTGGGCATCGGCCAGAATGCGCGCCTCATGCAGCAGCGCCGAGACGAGCGGCGTAAAGGGTTCCCGGTGCGTCGCGACCAAGCCGACCGTGTGCCGGGCGTCCGGCTCGATGATCGGGATGAGCTTGATTTCCTCGTGAAAACCGAATGATTTCGCGACGTTATAGGGCATAATACTGGCCCAGTGACCGGTGCGCACATGAGAGAACAGGACGATCATCGAGTTGGATTCCAACGTCGGCGACACGGTGACGCCAGCTTCCGCGAAATGCTGGTTGATGATGCGCCGGTTCTGCATATCGGCGGTCAACAGACAAAGCCGAATGCCGCCGACTTCCTTCCAGGTCACAGTTTCGCGATCCGAAAGGGGAGATCCCGCAGCGGTCACCAGATGGTAGCGCTCCACCTGCAGCGGGACGCTGGTGACCCGCCCAAGCGGCTCGTTTTCCAGATAGGTGAGGCCGGCGTCGATCTCCAGGTTTTCGAGCAGGCCGAGGATTTTCAGCGATGTGGTGGAGAGGATGGAAAAGGTGACGTCCGGGTGCTTTTCCTGAAACGGTGCGGTGATGCGCGGCACCATGGCAAGCGTCGTCGGTACTGCGGCCAGCCGGATATGACCGACCAGACCGCGCCGGGCCGCGCGCATTTCCTCATGCATGGTGCGGGAATCACCGACGATCCGGCGGGCCCATTCCAGCACACGCTGGCCTTCCGGCGTCAGGCTCTGGTAGCGCGAGCCGCGATTGACCAGCATCACGCCCAGCTGGTCCTCCAGCTGCTTGATCGCGGCCGATAGCGTCGGCTGGGTGATACCGCAGAGATCGGCGGCGCGGCCGAAATGGCGCTCCTGCGCAAGCGCAATGAAGAATTCCAGCTTGTCGATCAATCGCCACCCTCCCCGACGCTAAAACCTGCGCTCAGCAGATCAATTGACCGCCGTTCACTTCCAGCACCTGGCCGGTGATGTAACCCGAGAGCGCGTTCGAGGCGAGGAACAAATAGGCCGGCGCGCAATCCTCTGCGGTGCCCAGCCGTTGCAGCGGAATGGTCTTGCGGGTGGCTTCGAGCTTTTCGGCGGATGAGTAGCGTTCATGAAAATCCGTGGTGATCGTTCCCGGCGAAACGCAATTGACGCGGATGCCGTCCGGCGCCAGTTCGCGGGCAAGCGCCTTGGAATAGGTGGAGACGAAGGCCTTGGTGGCGGAATAGATCGCCGATCCGGCACTGCCGCCGGTGAGTGCCGAAATCGACACCGTGTTGATGATCGCCGGATGGGTACCACGCCGGATCAGCGGCAGCAGCGCGCGGGTGGTCTGGACCACCGAGGTCTGGTTCAGTTGCACCACCGTCTCATATTGTTCGTCAGTCAGGTCACCGGCAAGAAACCGCCCGACCATCGTGCCGGCATTGTTGACGAGTATGTCGATCGTCTGGAATCGCGAGGCAATACTGGTGGCGAGCAATTCGATGCCGCCTGCAGTCGAGAAATCGGCATAGGAGAGGAACGCCCGGCCTTCGGTCAGCGCCGCATCGAGAAAATCCGGCAACGGCTCTCGCGCCGTGCGTCCGCCATGCAGATAGACGGTTGCGCCGCAATCGAGAAACTGGCGTGCGACCTCCAGGCCGATGCCGCGGCCGGCGCCGGTGACGACGACGTTCAGACCTTTGAACAACGATGGATGAAACATTGTAAGTACCTCCCGCGACCGACAGGCTGTCGCATGATGACAGGAATTGCAACGCGGCGGGGTTCCCTTCTTTGAGAAGGGTTCATTTTCAAGCACTCGCCGCGTTTATGAAATTGCGCTGCTTTCGTTTTTGCATATTATGAAAGAAAACGAAAACGACGGGGAGGAATAATCATGTACCTGACGGCGCGCCAGTCGGAAATCCTGGAACTTGCCAAGACAGAAGGCCGGGTTCTGGTCGATGAACTCGCAGCGCGCTTTTCTGTGACGCCGCAGACCATCCGCAAGGATCTGAACGATCTCTGCGATGGCAGGGTGCTAACGCGCATCCACGGCGGAGCAGTTTTTCCGCGCGGCAATGAGAATGTGAAGTACGAGGCCAGGCGCTCGATCGCAGCGCTGGAAAAGCAGGCAATCGGCCAGGCGGCAGCCGCAATGATCCCGAACAATTCCTCGTTGTTCATCAATATCGGCACGACCACGGAAGCGGTCGGCGAGGCTCTGCTGGATCATACGGAACTGATGGTCATCACCAATAATATCAATGTGGCCAATCGGTTGCGTGTCTTTCCCTCGATCGAAGTGGTGATTGCCGGTGGTGTCGTGCGCGGTGCCGATGGGGGTATCGTCGGCGAGGCGGCGGTGGATTTTATCCGCCAGTTCAAGGTTGATTATGCAGTGATCGGCGCATCGGCGATCGATCATGACGGCGCGCTTCTGGATTTCGATTATCGCGAAGTGAAGGTGGCGCAGGCGATTATCGCCAATGCCCGGCATGTCATTCTGGTGTCCGATTCAACCAAATTCGAGCGGACTGCGCCCGTTCGGATCGGCCATATTACCCAGGTTCACACCTTCATTACCGATATCTGCCCGATCGAAAACGTCCGCAGCATCTGTCAGGAGCAGGATGTTCGACTAATCGAAACTTCGCGCTGAAATCGCTGATTTTAGCGGCTGCTTGGTTTCCACGAACATTCGTTTGACATTCGTACGGTTTTCGCTTTAATTATTTTTACTTTCGCATGTGCTCAAAATTGTGCAATGCGAAATGTGGGAGGGGAAGCAGTGCCTGCGCAGGATGTACTCGACATTTTCGTGATCGGTGGCGGTATCAACGGATGTGGCATCGCAAGAGATGCTGTCGGCCGTGGATATTCGGTTGCGCTGGCCGAAATGGACGATTTCGCCTCCGGCACTTCCTCACGTGCCACCAAGCTCATTCATGGTGGGCTGCGTTATCTCGAGCATTACGAATTCCGGCTGGTGCGCGAGTCGCTAATGGAGCGCGAAGTGCTCTGGGCGATGGCGCCACACATCATCTGGCCGATGCGCTTCGTTCTGCCGTTCCACAAGGGCGGCATCCGTCCGGCTTGGTTGATCCGCCTCGGTCTTTTCCTCTACGACCATATCGGTGGCCGCAAGCTTTTGCCCGCCACCCGCACGCTCGACATGCGGCGCGATCCGGCTGCAAAGCCCTTGAAGGCGCTGTTCACTAAGGCGTTCGAATATTCCGATGGCTGGGTGGATGACGCCCGCCTCGTGGTTCTCAATGCCAAGGATGCAGCGCTCAAGGGCGCGCATATCATGACGCGCAGCCGCGTCGTTTCGGCCGAGCGTCAGGATGGCATCTGGTCCGTCAGTGTCGAGGATGGGGCGACCGGTGCCGTCAATACCTTCAAGGCCCGCATGCTGGTCAATGCTGCAGGCCCCTGGGTTGATGTCGTGCTGACCCATGCGGTGCGCAAGAACAAGGTCCACAATGTCCGGCTGGTTCAGGGCAGCCATATCGTCGTGAAGAAGAAGTTCAACGATAGTCGCGCATACTTCTTCCAGAACCCGGACAATCGCATCATCTTCGCGATCCCTTACGAGACCGATTTTACCTTGATCGGCACGACCGACAACGATTTCACCGGCGACCCGAAGAACATCCAGATCACCGATGGCGAGATCAATTATCTCTGCAATGCGGCAAGCGAATATTTCTCCGAACCCGTCAAGCCTTCGGATGTGGTCTGGACCTATTCCGGTGTGCGGCCGCTGTTCGACGATGGCGCTTCGAAGGCGCAGGAAGCGACGCGCGATTACGTGCTGAAGATCGACGGCGAGACGGGCGAGGCGCCTCTGCTCAACGTCTTTGGCGGCAAGCTGACCACCTATCGCCGGCTTGGCGAACATGCGCTGGAAAAGATTGCCAGCGCTATCGGGGCCAAGGGCAATCCGTGGACTGCCAGGAGCGTGCTGCCGGGCGGTGATTTTCCGGCGACCGGCTACGAGGCCGAAGTGTTGAAGCTGAAGAGCCGCTATCCGTTTCTGGCCGAACGCTACGCGCGCCGCCTGGTTCGCCTCTACGGCACGCTGGCGGCGGGTCTGCTTGGAAATGCTGCCAAGAACGAGGATCTCGGCAGGCATTTCGGCGCCGATCTCTACGAGGTCGAGGTGCAGTGGCTGATTGCCGAGGAGTGGGCGCGGCGTGCCGAGGACATCCTGTGGCGCCGCACCAAGCTTGGACTGACATTGACCCAGGCGGAAGCCGCCGGGTTGGAGGAATACATGCGGGAGACTATCCGCAACGTTGCCTGAAGGTCGCGCCGGGATGGCGTTGCCTATGGCTGGGAGGAAGCCTGAGAATGCTTGAACTGAAAAACATAACCAAGGTCGTGGGGGCGGATACGCATATCCACTCGACCGATCTTGTGCTGGAGCGGGGCTCGCTTAATGTGCTTTTGGGCCCGACGCTGTCGGGCAAGACATCGCTGATGCGGTTGATGGCGGGCCTTGATAAGCCGACCACCGGAACCATCACGTTCGACGGGAAGGATGTGACCGGCGTGCGCGTGCAGGATCGCTCTGTCGCCATGGTCTACCAGCAGTTCATCAATTATCCGGCGATGACCGTCTACGAGAACATCGCCTCGCCGATGCGCATCTCGGGCAAGGACGCGGCAACGATCGATCGCGAAGTGCGCAAGGCAGCCGAGCTGATGAAGCTGACGCCCTTTCTGGAGCGCACGCCGCTCAACCTGTCGGGTGGCCAGCAGCAGCGTACGGCGCTGGCGCGGGCCATTGTCAAGAATGCCAGCCTCGTTCTGCTCGACGAGCCGCTTGCCAACCTCGATTACAAGCTGCGCGAGGAACTGCGCGAAGAGTTGCCGAAGCTGTTTGCCGCCGCCGGTTCGATCTTTGTCTATGCGACGACCGAACCGCAGGAAGCGCTGCTTCTCGGCGGCAGCACGGCGACGCTGAGCCAGGGCCGCATCAGCCAGTTCGGGCCGACCATTTCCGTCTATCGCAAGCCGGCCGATATCGCGACCGCAAAAACCTTTGCCGATCCGCCGCTCAATACGCTCGACGTCGTGAAGTCCGGCAACGCGTTCGAACGGGGTGGGCTGAACGTCCTGCCGGTACCGGCGCATTTGGCCGGTATTGCCGATGATGCCTACACCATCGCTTTCCATCCACATCACCTGTCGCTTGCCCGCCCGCATGACACGGCGGCAACGCTGAAGGCGCGCATCATCATTTCGGAAATCGCCGGTTCGGAGAGCTTTATCCATGTCGACTGCGCGGGATCGCGCTGGGTCATGCTCGAACACGGCATTCACGACATCGAGCCGGATACGGCGGTCGAGCTTTTCGTCGATACCCGCCACCTGATGGCCTTCGGGCAGGATGGACGCGCGATCGGCGGCTCTGCTGCTCGGGGGGCGTGAGGAGAAAATCATGGCACGCATCAATCTCGACCATATTCGCCACGCCTACGGCCCGAACCCGAAAAAGCCTTCGGACTATTCGCTGAAGGAAGTGCATCACGAATGGAATGACGGCGGTGCCTATGCGCTGCTCGGTCCTTCCGGTTGCGGCAAGACCACGCTGCTCAACATCATTTCCGGGCTGTTGCAGCCATCGGAAGGCAAGATCCTGTTTGACGGCAAGGATGTTACCAATCTGTCGACACAGGAGCGCAACATCGCCCAGGTGTTCCAGTTTCCGGTGATCTACGACACGATGACCGTCTACGACAATCTGGCCTTTCCGCTGCGCAACCGCCGTGTTCCGGAAACGGAAGTCGATCGCCGCGTTACCGAAATCCTCGAAATGATCGGCCTATCCGACCGTGCGAAGAAAAAGGCGCAAGGGCTGACGGCCGACCAGAAGCAGAAGATCTCGCTCGGCCGGGGTCTTGTCCGCTCCGACGTCAGCGCCATCTTGTTCGACGAGCCGCTGACGGTCATCGATCCGCATATGAAATGGGTGCTGCGCTCGCAGTTGAAGCGGCTGCACAAGCAGTTCGGCTTCACCATGGTCTATGTCACGCATGACCAGACCGAAGCGCTCACCTTCGCCGACAAGGTCGTCGTCATGTATGACGGCGAGATCGTGCAGATCGGCACGCCGGCCGAGCTTTTCGAAAAGCCGAAGCACACATTCGTCGGCTATTTCATCGGTTCACCGGGCATGAATGTCTTGCCGGCGAAGATCGATGGGTCCTCCGTCGATCTCGATGGGCAGAAGATCGCCCTGTCGTTCGCGCCAAAGTTTGCAGCCGGTGCCAAGACCGAGCTCGGTATCCGTCCGGAATTCGTCCGGCTTGGCCGTGAAGGCATGCCGGTCACGATTTCCAAGGTCGAGGATATCGGCCGCCAGAAGATTGTTCGCGCCACCTTTGCCAACCGGCCGATCGCCATCGTCGTCCACGAGGACGGTGAGATTCCGGCAGAACCGAAGATCACTTTCGATCCCAATGCCATCAATATTTACGCCGATTCATGGCGTGTCGAAGATTCCTTGCTGGTAGGGGGGGAGGCCTAATCATGGAAAAGACCTGGAACAACAAGGCCTGGTTCATGGTTCTGCCGGTGCTGGTGCTGGTCGCCTTCTCGGCTGTTATCCCGTTGATGACGGTGGTCAACTATTCGGTACAGGACACGTTCGGCAATAACGAATTCTTCTGGGCAGGCACCGACTGGTTCATCCAGGTGCTGCAATCCGACCGCTTCTGGGATGCGCTGACCCGCAACCTGATCTTCTCCGGCATCATCCTGGCGATCGAAATTCCACTTGGCATTCTGATCGCCCTCAACATGCCGAAGACGGGGCTCGGCGTTCCTGTCTGCCTCGTCCTGATGTCGCTGCCGCTGCTCATTCCGTGGAACGTCGTCGGCACCATCTGGCAGGTGTTCGGCCGCGTCGATATCGGCCTGCTCGGTTATACGCTGGATGCGATCGGCATTCCCTATAACTACGTCAACAACGTCTTCGATGCTTGGGTGACGCTGATCGTCATGGACATCTGGCATTGGACGAGCCTTGTCGTTCTGCTCTGCTATGCCGGTCTCGTGTCGATCCCGGATGCCTATTATCAGGCTGCGAAGATCGATGGTGCCTCGCGCTGGGCCGTGTTCCGCTACATCCAGCTGCCGAAAATGAAGCGCGTGCTGCTGATCGCTTTCCTGCTGCGCTTCATGGACAGCTTCATGATCTATACCGAGCCCTTCGTCATCACCGGCGGCGGACCTGGCAATGCCACCACATTCCTGTCGATCGATCTCGTCAAAACGGCCATCGGCCAGTTCGACCTCGGTCCGGCAGCAGCACTTTCGCTCATCTACTTCCTGATCATCCTGTTGCTCTCATGGATATTCTACACCGTGATGACCAATAGCGATGCCAAGAGCTGACGGACGGAGGGAGGAAAAACAATGACCACCGCGACACAACCTGCACCCCTGGCATCCGGCCGCAGCCTCTCCTGGCTGGTGCCCACGATCTACATCATTTTCCTGCTCTTGCCGATCTATTGGCTCGTCAACATGAGCTTCAAGACGAACACCGAGATCACCGGTACCTTCTCGCTCTATCCGCATGCGCCGACGCTCCGGAACTACGCGGTGATCTTCACCGATCCGTCCTGGTACAAAGGCTATATCAACTCGATCATCTATGTGGTGATGAACACCGTGATCTCGGTCTCGGTAGCGTTGCCGGCAGCCTATGCCTTCTCGCGTTACCGGTTCCTGGGCGACAAGCACCTGTTCTTCTGGCTGCTCACCAACCGCATGGCACCGCCGGCCGTTTTCGCGCTGCCGTTCTTCCAGCTCTATTCCGCCTTCGGCCTGATCGATACGCATATCGCGGTTGCCTTGGCGCACTGCCTGTTCAACGTGCCGCTGGCGGTGTGGATCCTCGAAGGCTTCATGTCTGGTGTGCCAAAGGAGATCGACGAAACCGCCTATATCGACGGCTACTCGTTCCCGCGCTTCTTCGTCCGGATCTTCATCCCCCTGATCGCGTCCGGCATCGGTGTGGCCGCGTTCTTCAACTTCATGTTCTCCTGGGTCGAACTGTTGATCGCCCGGACATTGACGACGACCGACGCCAAGCCGATCGCCGCGATCATGACGCGCACGGTGTCTGCATCGGGCATGGACTGGGGCGTTCTTGCCGCCGCGGGTGTGCTCACCATCATCCCCGGCGCGATCGTCATCTATTTTGTCAGAAACTATATCGCCAAGGGCTTTGCCCTGGGGAGGGTCTAATGGCCACCGTGTCTCAACGTAACTCTCGCTGGCCTCTGGCGCTGGCTGCCGTCGTGCTGGTCTATGTCGGCGTTACCGGTCTGTTGATCTCGATCTTGCCGATCAAGGATGGCGTGCGCGATTGGTTTGCGCCGCTGATCCGTGGCGGCTGGATGGCATGGTCGTTTCCAGGCGCGATGTTCTTCCTCAGCATCTTCGCGCTCCTGTCGCTGATGGCTGTGTGGGAATACGCGCGGCCGGGTGGCAGTCCGCGTGTCGGCATCCTTCGTTTCGAGACGACGCGCGGCGACCGGCTGTTCGTCTCGCTGCTTGGCAGCGCCTTCATTCATCTCGCATGGCTGGGACTTGTTGGTCCCAACGTGTGGTGGGCTCTTGCGCTTTCCTTCGTGTACGCCGTCGGCGTTTTCAAGCTGGTTTGAGGCAAGATTACTGAAACGGATTGCCTGGGAGGCAGTTCGACATCGCAATCGCAAAACCTTTAAGGGAGGACAATTATGCGACGGCACCTTTTAACATCGACAGCAGTTCTGCTGCTGGCCTTTACCGGGTCCGCATTCGCGGGCATGGACGAGGCAAAGCAGTTTCTCGATAAGGAAATCGGCGATGTCTCGACGCTCGATCGCGCCGGTCAGGAAGCCGAAATGCAGTGGTTCATCGATGCTGCAAAGCCTTTTGCCGGCATGGATATCAAGGTCGCTTCCGAAACACTGACGACGCATGAATACGAATCCAAGACCCTTGCCGCGGCCTTCACCGCGATCACGGGCATCAAGGTCACGCATGACCTGATCGGCGAAGGCGATGTGGTTGAAAAGCTGCAGACCCAGATGCAGACGGGCGAGAACATCTATGACGCCTATGTCAACGATAGCGATCTGATCGGCACCCATTGGCGCTACCAGCAGGTTCGCAACCTGACCGACTGGATGGCCAAAGAAGGCAAGGACGTCACCAACCCCGGCCTCGACATTGCCGACTTTATCGGCACGTCGTTCACCACCGCGCCGGACAAGAAGCTCTACCAGCTTCCCGACCAGCAGTTCGCCAACCTTTACTGGTTCCGGTATGATTGGTTCAACGACGACAAGAACAAGGCCGACTTCAAGGCGAAGTACGGCTACGATCTCGGCGTTCCGGTCAACTGGTCCGCTTACGAAGACATCGCCGAATTCTTCACCGGTCGCGAAATCGACGGCAAGAAGGTCTATGGTCACATGGACTACGGCAAGAAGGACCCGTCGCTC
Source organism: Rhizobium sp. PL01 (assembly GCF_033447125.1). NCBI lineage: Bacteria > Pseudomonadati > Pseudomonadota > Alphaproteobacteria > Hyphomicrobiales > Rhizobiaceae > Rhizobium > Rhizobium sp. PL01. Next base: position 112,933 of record NZ_JAWQUM010000015.1, read on the forward strand.
GGCTGGCGCTTCACCGACGCCTGGCTTTCGATGGCCGGCAACGGCGACAAGGGTCTGCCAAACGGTCTTCCGGTTGACGAATGGGGCATCAAGGTCGACGAAAATTCGCGTCCGGTCGGCTCCTGCGTTGCTCGCGGTGGTGACACCAACGGCCCGGCTGCAGTCTACTCGATCCAGAAATATCTCGATTGGTTGAAGGCCTATTCTCCGCCGGAAGCAGCAGGCATGACCTTCGGTGAAGCCGGCCCGGTTCCTGCCCAGGGCAACGTCGCCCAGCAGATCTTCTGGTACACGGCCTTCACGGCTGACTCGGTCAAGCCGGGCCTGCCGGTCGTCAACGAAGACGGCACGCCGAAATGGCGTATGGCTCCGAGCCCGCATGGCGTCTACTGGAAAGACGGCATGAAGCTCGGTTACCAGGACGTGGGTTCCTGGACCCTGATGAAGTCGACCCCTGAAGACCGCGCCAAGGCCGCCTGGCTTTACGCGCAGTTCGTGACCTCGAAGACCGTGGACGTGAAGAAGAGCCAGGTTGGCCTGACATTCGCCCGCGAATCGACGATCCAGGACAAGAGCTTCACCGAACGCGCCAAAAACCTTGGCGGTCTGGTCGAGTTCTACCGTTCGCCGGCCCGTATCCAATGGTCGCCGACCGGTACCAACGTTCCCGATTATCCGAAGCTGGCACAGCTGTGGTGGCAGGCAATCGGTGATGCATCCTCGGGCGCGAAGACTGCTCAGGAAGCCATGGATAGCCTTTGCGCCGAGCAGGAAAAGGTGATGGGCCGCATCGAGCGTTCCGGAGTCCAGGGTGATATCGGCCCGAAGCTCGCCGAAGAGCATGATCTCGACTTCTGGAACAAGGATGCCGTTTCGAAGGGTAACCTCGCTCCGCAGCTGAAGATCGAGAACGAAAAAGAAAAGCCGATGACCGTCAACTACGACGAACTGGTCAAGAGCTGGCAGGGCAAGTAAGCAAACCGGCACCGGGTAACACCGGTGCCGGAGCGTGTTTTCTGCCTCAGTTAAAAATGAAACCGCCCGAAGAGATGATCTTCGGGCGGTTTTCGTTTTTGCTGTCGGGTCGTGGTGGCTCTGCTAAGGCCGCGGCCGCCGCTTCACGGCATTCATTGCGGTACGTATCATGATCTTCAGGTCCAGAAGCAGTGAGAATTGCCCGATGTAATCGACATCGGAGATGAGCTGGCGGAACGCCATCCTGGGGGTCTCGGCCGGATCTCGGAAGCCGTGGGTCTGTGCAAGTCCTGTAAGCCCCGGCCGCATCAGGTTGCGGTATTCATATCCCTGGATGAGGTCACTGTAGCTGCGCCCTGCGGCCAGCAGGTCGGGAACGTGCGGGCGAGGGCCAACAAGCGACAGGTCGCCAACCAGTACGTTCCACAAGCGCGGCAATGCGCCGAGATTGGTGCTGTTTAAGAGCCGCCCGAGCGGCGTGACGTGCCAAACGCCGGTTTCGGGCTGAAAGGCGCTGTAGCCGTCACCGAGGCCGATGGGCCGACAGCGGAATGTCAAAAGCGTGAAGGGCGCTCCATTGAGGCCTGTGTGCAATTGCCGGGCGAAAACCGGCCCCTTGCTGTCCAGCTTCATAAGAGCCGCGATGAGAACCAAAGCGGGCGCAAGAACGAGAAGCCCGCACAATGCGCTGGTGGCATCGACGGTGCGTTTGATTCCGAGCTGAACGGGAAGGTCCGGGACGCGGACCGGATTGAGATGAAACTGGGTAATGCCTGTTGCGGATTGCTTGCCTGGAAGCGTCGAAGAATGAGCTCTGGTATTGCCGATTTTCGTTCCCCGGATGGGAAGTGTTCGTTGCGGCAGTGTTTTTTCCGTCATGGTTTTACATCTCCTTCCGCTTTTGACAGGCAGTTCCGCTTTTCATGGATCGTTGCCAAGAAATGCTTCGCCCGCAGAGGCAGAATTGCTATCTGATGCAGCGATGGAAATTCTGATTATTGACGATAATACTGCGTTGCGTGCGATACTTTCGTCAGACCTCTTCGAGGCTATAGTCCCGTATGAGTGAGGTTTTTAATCTTAACGATTTGTTAAAGAGTAGACTCTCTGAGCACGCCGTGCGAATCCAATCCGTTCCCGTGGTTAATGTGCCGCATTTTGAATGCGGTTCGATTTTTCTCGAACAGGGTATCGAGATAGCTGGCCGCCGCGCGTCGCGATCGCATTTTTCCAGAGGACAGATTGGTTTACGGCGCCGGATTGCCGGGCTCTGTGAGCGGCATTCCACCGGCGCTTTCACCGGCCATCATGCCATCTATCATCGGCAGCCCGTCACTTCCGGTCAGCGGAAACCACTTGCTGCGATCGAAGAATAGATCTGCCGGCATCTTCTTCCCGCGTGCGCTGATCTGATTGGCGAGGAAATTGTAGCGTGGCGTGTCGCCGAATTCTTTCTTGAACTGGATGCGGCTGCCGAAATTGCGGATGTCGAAGGGTTCGAGTGCATGGATCTTGCCGATGATCTCTTCCGGGTTCCCCCAGCGGACTTGCCGCAGGAAGATGTTTGCGGCATCGCCAGCGAGTTCGGCAACCTTGGCCGTGTCGGCCGTATTTTCGATGTTCAGCTTAACCCGAAACGAGGTGACGCGGTTTTCCCCGTCGCCCTTGATGACGATGAAGAGCGAGGATTGTTCGGGCTTACCGGTGCCTCTGGGAGGAAGGTCGATCGAGGAAGAGCATTCCCAATCGTCTTTGCGGGCAAGACTGATCGTCCAGTCCAGTTGGCCGAAACCGCCGTCTCTCAGCTGCTCGCACAGAGTCTTCGGGTCGCTTTGAAACAGGCGAATGAAGCGCTGCTCAGGGGTCTTGAGGTCGGTAAAGGCGTAGACGGGCAGGACCATGCGCGCCGGCGGCAACCGTATGCTCCTGCTTTGGGTTATCTTCACCTGCTGGCGCGCAGCGTCGGCTTTGATGATCAGATTGGGATAGCCGAGATAGATTAGCAGCAGATCGAGATTGCGGTGGCTGTTGGCAAGCAGAACCGTTGCCAGGATGCCGGCAAACACCAGCCCGACAGCGACGACGAAGAATATCTTTCCGGACCGGCTTTTCCGCTGCACATTCATGCCGAAACCTGAACTCCGCAGTTTTCGCCGATCTCAGACATCATGAATCCACATGCCTTGACCATCCGGCGCTTCCCGTCTCACCCTCGCGATAGGTATTGTCGAGAAAAAACAGACATATCAAGGTATAAAATGAAAGAAGCGATGCTATCGCGCGACAGCCGGGAGTTGGCTGAAAGAAAAAGACGTGGGTCTGGACGCCCTTGCAACTGGCGCCGCTGCCGCGAAAGCCTGGTTGGCTTCCCGGTCGGCGGGCGCATCACGGCAAAGCGGGCAACGCTGTTGCTTGGTGGTCCGGGCGCTCAGCCTTTCGGCCAGCCGCAGCTATACCGCGCCGGTGTATCTCAGCGCAGTATAGGGTTTTCAACCGCATGAAATTCAAAACAGTCTTATTGCGTAGCTGTTGCCGGACGGGCTGCGGTTTCGCCGCTGAAGATGATCACTGCAAACAGCAGTACGCCTGCGAATGTGATCAGTGATGCGATACCAACGACAGGCTCCATCTCCGGATTTCCGGTGAGCATAAGATAGAGCGCCGGTACCATCAGGGCGACGCCCGCCGTGTAGACGACATACTGGATTATGGCGATCCGCCGTTCCGCCTTGGTAGGGTTCAGCGCGTGATATCCACCAAAGATCGCCATCGTGACCCAGCCGAGCAGATTGCAATGGGCATGCGCACCGATTGCGCTGTGATCCTGCGAGATGGCCATGTTCAGGCCCATTGCAATTCCGATGATCAGGAAAATGATTGCGGTGCGAAAGTAGAGCTTTGCGATGCGCGGCATGTGTCTTCCCCCAGATGTTGTCCCGAGCGAATATTAGCATTTAGTTGGATTTTGAGGGAAGACCAAATTTGGTTGCTTCTGCGACTGGTCAAGCCGGTGGAAGAGCCTCAGTTTCCTTCGTCTGGGATGTTCAGGACATGGCCGCAGGCCTTGCAGTGCACTGCGTTGGCATCATGGCGCTGCAGGCCGCATTGCGGACAGGGGAAGACCACCTTGTGCGGGCGTACGATCGCCTGCGCCAGCCGTACGAACAGCGAAATGCCGAAGATCATCGTGACAATCGAAGTCAGCTTGCCAAGCGTCCCGGGCAAGGTGATGTCTCCAAAGCCTGTCGTCGTGATGGTCGCGACGGTGAAGTAGAGCGCATCGACAAACCCCTCGACGCCCGCTGCCTGATGGTAGAAGAACGCCGTGTAGACGAAGCCGGTAACGAGGAACAGGAAGGTCACGAAATTGATGCAGGCGCGGATGACGTCTTCCCACTCGGCATAACCCGCCCGCTTGATCAGCAGCGTGAACACCTTACTCTGCCCGAGCGACCAGATGCGGAAGGCGCGCAGGAAGGCGAAATTGGAAAATTGCGCCGGAAACAGCAGTGTCGCCAGGATAGCGATATCGACCCAGGTCATCGGCCGTGTCAGCCAGCGCCGGAGGTTCGAGGCGATCAGTGCCCGGGCTCCGAGCTCGAAGGCGATCAGCGCGGCGATCGCATAGTCGATGATGAGGTAAGTGTGGCCTGCGGCGATATAGGGGCCTGCGAGGAAGAAGATGATGATGGCAAGATCGATGATTGCCATGGTGATCTGAAACCGGATCGCCCGGGTACTGGTCCCGAGATAAAGCACGCGCAGTTTGCAGCGCAGGGCGTACAGGACCTGTTCTTCGGGTTTTTTGGTCTTGATGTGCTCTGTCATGATGTTGAGATAGGCTGGTGCGCCGAAACGGTCAATGCTGCGGGATACCGTGAAGCGGGCGGTGGGCGATAGCAGTCCGGTGAAATTTCGCGCTACCTGTGTAGCTTGCCCAAAAAAGCCGGAAATCGGGCGCTTGAAGATTACATTAAGTTCACTTTATTTAGCTTTCGCAGGATGTATATCGTCGATAACGTATCAGTTTGAAATGCCCTACCAGGTGCTCCATGTCCAATCCGGTCGATAGAAACGATGAGCACGATGGTGCTCAAGCCTTGGTTCAGCGAGTGTGGCTTCAGGGTCGGCTGCTGACGGCGATTGCCACGATCCTCATTCTTGCCCTTGCCGGTTATGCGATCTTCCATCTGACGAGTGAAGTTCGTTACGAAGACGTGATGTCCGCGCTCGATAACACCAGCGCAGCGTCCATCGCGCTTGCCATCGGCTTTACCGGCTTGAGCTTCTTTGCCTTGACCTTCTACGACGTCGGCGCGCTGATCTATCTGAAGCGACGGCTGCCCTATGCCGACGTGGCGCTGACCGCGTCGGCGGCCTATGCGGTTGGCAATACGGCAGGCTTCGGCCCGTTGAGCGGTGGTGCCATCCGCTATCGCGCCTATTCCCGTCTCGGCCTGAAGCCTGAAGAAATCGGCGGGGTCATCGCCTTCGTTACCCTTGCGTTCGGGCTCGGGCTTGCCAGTGTCGCGGCTCTCAGCCTGTTGATGATCGCCCCGGAAGTGGCGCCGCTTGTCGGTATGAGTTCGGCTGCCCTGCGTGTCATTGCGATCCTGATCCTGACTGTTCTGCTGGCGTTGATGGTGGCTGGGCGCAACAATCGCGCCTTGCAGCTGGGGCGCTTTTCTTTGCGCATTCCCGATTCGCGTACGGCGTCGCGTCAGTTCCTTGTCACTGTGCTTGATCTGGCCGCGTCAGCCTCCGTGCTTTACGTGTTGCTGCCCGAAGGGGTGATCGGCTGGCCGGCGTTTCTTGCCATTTATGCGGTGGCTGTCGGACTTGGCGTTCTCAGCCACGTCCCGGCCGGGTTGGGCGTCTTTGAAACCGTCATTGTTGCGGCGCTCGGTCAGGCTGTCGATGTCGATACGGTGCTGGGCGCCCTCGTCCTCTATCGCCTGATCTATCATGTCCTGCCGCTGCTTCTGGCGGTTATCTTCGTTATCGGTGCCGAACTGCGCAGTCTGTACAGAAAGCCGATGGCGTCCAGCCTGCGCCGCGTGGCGGGAAGACTGACGCCGCTCTTGCTAGCGACGCTTGCGCTTATTCTGGCTGCGATGCTGGTGTTTTCCAGCGTCACGCCGACGCCGGACGACAACCTGGCCTTTCTTGCCGATTACGTGCCGTTGCCGGTGATCGAAGGTACGCATTTCCTGGCCAGCCTGCTCGGTCTGGTGCTCGTCATCGTCGCGCGCGGCCTTGCGCGGCGGTTGGACAGTGCCTGGTGGGCAGCACTGGTTGTCGCCGTCATCGCACTGCTGTTCTCGTTGCTCAAGGCGGTTGCGTTGATCGAGGCCAGCCTGCTTGCCTTTTTCATCGTCAGCCTGCTTGCCACGCATCGCCTGTTCGACCGGCCGGCAAACCTGTCGAACGAGCGGCTGACGCTGCCATGGTTGACGGCGATGCTGGCACTGTGCGCCTTCGCGGTGATCGTGCTTTTGTTCGTGTATCGCGACGTGGAATACAGCAATACGCTCTGGTGGCAGTTCGAGCTGTCGGAGGAAGCGCCGCGTGGTTTGCGCGCTGTTCTCGGACTGACGATCTTCTCCGGCGCTGCCGCACTCTGGAGCCTGCTGCGGCCAGCCAAAGGCCCGAGAGAAGCGTCTACTGCTACGGATATAGAAAGAGCGATCGCCATCGCCAGCGCGCAGGACATGTCCGATGCTAATCTTGTGCGGACGGGCGACAAGAGCCTGATGTTTTCAACCGATGGCCGCGCTTTCATCATGTATGGCCGCCAGGCGCGGTCCTGGATCGCCCTGTTCGATCCGGTCGGACCGCGCGATGCGTGGCCGGACCTGATCTGGCGATTCATCGAAGAGGCCCGGTCCTGTGGTTGCCGCCCGGTCTTCTATCAGGTCTCACCCGCAGGTCTTTCCTTTTACGCGGATGCGGGCCTGCGGGCCTTCCGCCTCGGTGAATTGGCTACCGCAGACCTCACAACGTTCGAGCTGAAGGGCGGCAAGTGGGCCACTCTGCGCCAAACCGTCAGCCGGGCGCAGCGCGACGGCTTGGAATTCGCCGTCATCGAGACGGGCGATGTCCCGGCGATCATGGATGATCTCGTCGCGGTATCGGATGCCTGGCTCGCGCATCATCGTGCCAAGGAAAAGGGTTTTTCTCTGGGTGCGTTCAACGCCGACTATATTGCTGCCCAGCCGGTTGGAGTTCTGAGGCTGAACGGGAAAATCGTCGCCTTTGCCAATATCCTCGTGACCGATGCCCGCGAGGAAGGGACCATTGATCTCATGCGGTTCCTGCCGGATGCACCGAAAGGATCGATGGACTTCCTCTTCGTATCGCTGATGGAATATTTGCGCGATAAAGGGTTCAAGCGGTTCAATCTTGGTATGGCGCCTCTGGCTGGCCTTTCCGGCCGGCGGTCCTCACCGGTCTGGGACAAGGTCGGCCGCACGGTTTTCGAACACGGCGGGCGCTTCTACAACTTCAAGGGTCTGAAGGCCTTCAAGTCGAAATTCCATCCGCACTGGCAGCCTCGGTATATGGCGGCGGGTGGTGGTATCAATCCCGTTCTGGCCCTGATGGATGCAACATTCCTGATTGGCGGCGGTGTAAAGGGAATTGTGAAGAAATGATCTTGAAAACATTCTGCCAGGCCGCCTTCGCAGCCAGCCTGTTTTTTGGGGCATCCGCGGCACGTTCTGAGGATCCGGCCTCGTTCGATACGGGCATGATTCCATCGCCGCACATCCTGATGCCCACCGGCGACGTCGCTGCAGCTGTCGTGCTGATTTCCGACAAGGCCGGCTGGTCTGAAAAGGAGGATACGCTTGCCAAAAGCCTGACCGATGGCGGTGCATTGGTTATCGGCATCGATCTGCCGAGCTATCTGGCGTCGCTGGCAAAGGATGATGGCGATTGCATCTACATGGTGTCCGACATCGAAGCCTTAAGCCAGCAAGTCCAGCGGGCGGCGAAGAACAACGATTATCGACTGCCGATCGTTGCCGGTGCCGGTGCGGGTGGCGCGCTGGCTCTGGCCATTGCTGCGCAGACCCCGGCAGCGACAATCGGGCAGACGCTGGCTATCGATCCCGAGGCCGGCATCGCGCTGAGCAAGCAACTCTGCACGCCTGCCGACAAGAAGAAGGTGGGCGACCGGATGGTTTATGGTTTGACCGACGGACCGCTGCCCGATCCGGTCACGGTGCTGTTCACAAAGGATGCGCCAGCGGATGGCCGTGCCCATGTTGCAGAATTGACCGCCAAGCATAGCGATATCGAGATTACCGAAACCGATGATGATGTGTGGACGGCTTTTTCCGACGCGCTTTCAGCGCTCGTTTCCGCATCCGCTGGCGAGGACAATCCGCTGGGTCTGCCCTTGACGGTGCTTGAGGTTAAGCCGACGCGCGACACAATGGCGATTGTCTATTCCGGTGATGGCGGTTGGCGCGATATCGATAAGGAAGTCGGCGATGTTCTCCAGCAGCAGGGCATGCCGGTGGTGGGCATCGATTCGCTGCGTTACTTCTGGTCGGAGCGCCAGCCTCAAGAGACTGCCGACGACCTGCACCGCATCATCGCTTTTTACAGCAAGCGCTGGAACGTCAAACACGTTCTGTTGATCGGCTATTCCTTCGGTGCCGATATCCTGCCCCGGACCTACAATCTGCTTCCGCAGGCTGATCGTGACAGGGTTGCGCAGGTGTCGCTGCTCGCCGTGTCGCATCAGGTGGATTACAAGATTTCCGTGCTCGGGTGGCTCGGTGCGGCCGCGGCTGACAGTGCCGGAGATCCGGGCGACGACATCAGCAAGATGAAGCCGGCCGTCGTACAGTGCGTTTACGGTACCGACGAGGATGATGATGTTTGCCCGACGTTAAAGGATACTGGCGTCGAAGTCATTGCCATCGATGGTGGCCATCATTTCGACGAGGATTATCCGGCACTGGTCAAGCGCATTCTGGATGGTTTTGATCGCAGGCTGGCGGCGAACGCCAAACCGTAGTTGCTTTTTGAGACCTGACATAACAGGACCGTCCTGGTGGGCGATCCTGTCTTCCTGGGAAATTACCGCTTATTGGCTTCTTCAGCGTCGGCGCGGCCGCTGGGGATGGTGCTGACGGTGACCGAAACCGGGTCGCTGGCAGGAAAGGATGCTTCCAGCCCTTCATCAAGCTGCTCTTCCAGCGTTCCGGTATCGCCTGCAGCTCTTGCACTTCGCAGTGAAATTACGGCTGGGGGTTCCCCATCGGAATTGTCGCCAGAGCGTGAGCCATCATCGGACTGTTCCTCTTCGGGCTGATCGAACGACGCCACTTGCAGCATCATCGCCTTGGCCTTTTTGATGGCATTGAAACGGTTCAGGCCATCGGATTCGCTCTGATGCATCTGAACGGAAATCACATCGCCGCCTTCGCCGACGAATTCAACGGTCATTAGCCCGAATGAAGGCTGCGGGTGGACCTGCGTGCCGATTACTTCCATGACAGTCGCCTCCGTGATTGCGTTACCGCTACTAACCGTGCCGGAAGACGTTTTGTTCCGCTTGCGGGCGTCATGACACAACGAGCGGATAGCCAGCACTCATACGGCACCACGGCGACGGCGCTATTTTAAATCTCCAGCCCTAAACGCAAAAAGAGCGGCCGGAGCCGCTCTTTGAAAGGGATAGGCAAGCGGCAGCGATCAGGCTGCGACGTCTTCCATCTCGCGTTCCTTGAACATGCGAGCGAGGTTGAGGAAGCAGATCATGCCGGTCTCGTTGGCGATGATGCCTTCCGCATAGCTCTTGTCGAAGGATGTGGTGATCTCCGGAACCGGCTGAACCTGATCGCCACGGACAGTCAGGATGTCGGAGACGCGGTCGACGACGAGGCCGATGACCATGTTGTGCACTTCTGCAACGACGATGGCGCTGCGCTCATTGGCAACCGTGCTCTTCATGCCGAGCTTGTGGGCAAGGTCGATAATCGGGATGACGGTGCCGCGCAGGTTCATCACGCCGAGAACGTCGGCCGGTGAATGCGGGATCGGGGTGGAGGGCGCCCAGCCGCGGATTTCGCGGATGGTCGTGGTCTTCACGCAGAATTCCTGATCGTGGAGACGGAAGGCAATGATCTCGAGCGTTTCGTGACCGAAGGTACCTGTAGAGATCGTATTGTTCATCAAAATTCTTCCCAGCTATCCCGATTGGCGGCAACTGCCACGTTTGAACTAAAGGCCTTCGCTACCCGGTTGGCCATGGTTCGAGCCGGGGAAGCGACCGGTTTTGCGTCCTGCCGCGCTGTCGCGATGCGAACCGTGGATGCCTCGCCGACCTTGAACTGGCTGAGAAGACTGAAAAGACCGTCCGCTTCCCTTGCCAAGGCGTGGCTGGCAGCCGTGGATTGCTCGACCATTGCTGCATTCTGCTGTGTACCTTGGTCCATTGTATTCACAGCCTGGTTAATTTCTTTCAAACCTGTCGCCTGTTCTTTTGCACCTTCTACAATAGCGGCCACATTGGTGTTGATCTGATGCACCTGTGTCAGGATTTCCTCTAGCGCCTTGCCGGCCTGGCCAACGAGAGAGACGCCGTTCTTGACCTGGTCGCTGGAGGTGGTGATCAGGCTCTTGATTTCCTTGGCCGCCTTTGCCGAGCGCTGGGCAAGTTCACGCACTTCCTGCGCCACAACAGCAAACCCCTTGCCGGCATCACCGGCGCGGGCTGCCTCGACGCCTGCATTAAGGGCGAGCAGGTTGGTCTGGAATGCGATTTCGTCGATCACGCCGATGATGCTGGAAATCTCGCGCGACGAGTTCTCGATCTCGCCCATCGCCTTGACAGCATTGCGCACCACATCGCTGGAGCGTTCGGCACCCAGCTTGGTTTGCGCCACCAGCGTGCCCGCTTCTTCGGCACGACGGCTGCTGTCGGCCACGGTGGTGGTGATTTGTTCAAGTGCTGCGGCGGTTTCCTCGATCGATGCGGCCTGCTGTTCAGTGCGCCTTGAAAGGTCCTGGGCGGCGTTGCTGATTTCGCTGGACCCAGCGGTGATCGCCTTCGCGTTGGTGCCGACGGCGCACATGGCCTGTTTCAATTTGGCAATGGAATCGTTGAAACTGAGGCGGATGGTTTCCAGTGCCGGGATGAATGGCCTGTTCAAATGCTGATCGAGATTGCCGTCGGCGAGATCCAGCAGCGCCTCTGCCAGTTCCTGGCTGTTGTTGACGCGGCCGGTAATGTCTGTAGCGAATTTTACCACCTTGATGACCGATCCGTTCAAACCGAAGATCGGATTGTAGCTTGCCTGAATCCAGACTTGTCTGCCGCCATTGCCGATCCGTTTGAATTCGTCGGCGATAAACTGGCCGTTGCGCAGCTTGGCCCAGAAGTTCCCGTATTCGTCGCTCCGGCTATAGGCAGGTTCGCAGAACATGCTGTGGTGTTTGCCCTGAATATCGGCAAGCTGATAACCGAGCGTCGAGAGAAAATTCGCGTTGGCCGTGAGAATGTCGCCGTTCGGGGTGAACTCTATAACGGCTTGGGCACGAGAGATTGCATCGATCTTTCCGGCATCTTCGGCGCTCCTCAGTTTCGCAGCGGTGATGTCGGTCGCAAACTTGACCACCTTATAGGGTTGGGAGCCGCGGAAAACAGGATTGTAGGACGCCTCGATCCAGATTTCCTTGCCGCCTTTGCCGATCCGCTTGTACTGGCGGCTATCGAATTGACCGCGGGCAAGCCTCGCCCAGAAGTCGCGATAGTCGGTGCTTACCACGTCAGCTGGATCGACAAACATGCGGTGGTGCTGACCAACAATTTCGGACAGGTCATAGCCGAGTGTTTTGCAGAAGTTTTCGTTGGCTGTCAGGATTTTGCCCTGCAGATCGAATTCGATGATCGCCTGCGATCGCTGCATCGCAGCTAGGATTGCCTTGGCGTCGCCGCCGAACGGCGATGGGAAATTGCGCATGTTTTCTCGGTCCTTGTGCACGATGCGGCAATGCGCACAGGTGCGCGCCGCGTGAACGGGGCGAATTTTCATGTATCTGGGATGCGGACTACCGGCGAACTGTTGCGCCTTCGTCGATCGGTCATGCCGGCTGTCTGGCGTCACGCGATTGCTTCATGCCCGGTCAGTACCGGTCGCGATGGCTACATCTAGGGGGTAAAACTTGAACAGATATTTAAGATTTGCCGGTTGCTGATCATTAACTGGCTTAAATATTACAAATGAAAATACCCGGCTCAACGCCGGGTATTGCAGGTCGCTTGAATACATTCAAAGGGTGCAGAAAGCCGCGTTTGCAGGCTTTTGCGACGCGAATCACTGTGCGGTCAAAATGCCCGCAAATTGCTCGACGGCCCAATCGACCTGATCGGCGGTTATCACCAGCGGCGGAGCGATGCGGATCGTATCGCCATGGGTATCCTTGGCGAGGATGCCGCGTTCCTTCAGCGCTTCGCAATACTTGCGGGCGCCGCCGGCTTCCGGAACCAGTTCGACAGCCAGCATCAGGCCACGGCCACGCACGTCCTTGATGATGTTGGAGCGGATGTCCTTGAGGCCAGCCTGGAAGCGGTCACCCATGCGGGCGGAATTGCCGATCATGTCTTCTTCGGTCAACGCCTTCAGCGAAGCGCGGGCAATGGCGCAGGCCAGTGGATTGCCGCCGAAGGTCGAGCCGTGCTGGCCGGGCTGCAAGACGCCGAGCACTTCGGAATTGGAGAGGACAGCCGACACCGGATAGAAGCCGCCGGACAAAGCCTTGCCGATCAACGTCACGTCGGCTTCGATGCCTTCGTGCTCTTCGGCGAGCAGCTTGCCGGTACGGCCAAGGCCCGTCTGGATCTCGTCGAGGATGAGCGTGATGCCGTGCTTGGAGCAGAGCGCACGAACTTCCGGGAAATAGCCCTGTGGCGGGATCATCACGCCAGCTTCGCCCTGGATCGGTTCGATCAGGAAGGCAACGGTGTTTTCATTGATGGCTGCGCGGAATGCTTCGATATCGCCAAACGGAACGGTCTTGAAGCCGGGTGCGAACGGGCCAAAGCCCGAGCGGGCATCCGGGTCGGTCGAGAAGCCGACGATGCCCATGGTGCGGCCGTGGAAGTTGTTGGAGCAGACGATGATCTCGGCCTTGTTTTCCGCAACGCCCTTGACCTCATAACCCCATTTGCGCACCGCCTTGACAGCGGTCTCGACGGCTTCGGCGCCAGAGTTCATCGGCAGGATCTTGTGGCTGCCGGTGAGCGCTGCCAGTTCCTCGTAGAAAGGGGCGAGCTGATCGTTGCGGAAGGCGCGCGATGTCAGCGTCAATTTCTGCGCCTGTTCCATCATTGCCGCCAGGATTTTTGGGTGGCAATGGCCCTGGTTAACGGCGGAATAGGCCGACAGGCAGTCGAGATAGCGATTGCCATCGAGGTCCCAGACATAGACGCCTTCGCCGCGCGACAGGACGACGTCGATCGGCTTGTAGTTATGTGCGCCCAGCCGGTATTCGGTTTCGATCAGTGCGTTGGTCGTGTTCATAGTTCCTCCGGTATTTTTGTTATTTGTTCTTGGCTCAGGCGCCTCGGGTCGGGCGATCGAGGATGCGGCGGCCGAACAGGCTTGCTGTCAGCTCGACGAGGATGCGGGCGCTCTTGCCGCGGTCGTCGAGGAAGGGATTGAGTTCCACCAGGTCGAGCGAGGAGACGAGGCCGCTGTCGCAGAGCATCTCCATGATCAGATGCGCTTCGCGGAAGGTCGCGCCGCCCGGTACAGTGGTGCCGACGCCAGGCGCCAGTTCAGGGTCGAGGAAATCGACGTCAAGGCTGACATGCAGCAGGCCGTTGGCGGCTTTGATCGTTGCGATGATCTCGTGCATAATATGCGCCATGCCGGTCTCATCAATGGCACGCATGTCATAGACGTTGACGCCGTGCGCGGCGATTTCCTCGCGCTCGCGGTCATCGACAGAGCGGATACCGACCTGGAAGACATTCTTCGGATCGACCATCGGGCGGTTCTGGTCGAGGATGGGCGCGAATTCGGCCTGGCCGCAGAAGAACGCCACCGGCATGCCGTGCATGTTGCCCGAGGGCGATGTTGCCGGCGAATTGAAATCGGCATGGGCATCGAGCCAGAGCACGAAAAGCGGACGGTTCTGTTCCTGGGCATAGCGCGCCATGCCGGAAACCGAGCCCATCGACAGGGCATGATCGCCACCGAGGATCACCGGGAACTTTCCGGCGCGGGCAGCCTGGTGCACCGCCTCGTCGAGCGCGCGGGTGATGGCGGCGACGATCTGCAGATTGTTGGCTTTCGGATGGTTCGGAAGGTCGCGCGCAGGCAAAGGCTTCAGGTCGCCTTCGTCGGCAACGCTGTGGCCGAGACCGGCCAGAATGGTGTCGAGACCTGCAATGCGCAGTGCCGCCGGGCCCATTGCAGCGCCTCTGCGGCCGGAGCCTTCTTCGAGTGGTGCGCCGATGAGCACGATGTTCTTCTTCGATTCAGCCATGGTCTTCCCCGCAAGCTCGCGTGATGCCGGTTTGCCCGGTTTGTGTGCGGATTATACGGATTTGTTCGTTGGCAAATAGATGGAAAACTGGCAAATAGATGGCAATAATTGACACTATGAGAAGCGTGGATGTACAGAATGATAAGTCTTGATGATCTCGACCATTCCCTGATCAGTGCGCTACGCCACAATGCTCGTACCCCCGTTTCATCCCTTGCCGTCACGACCGGCGCCTCGCGTGCGACCGTTGCCGCCCGAATCGACCGGCTGGTGGCATCCGGCACCATTGCCGCGTTCACCATCCGCACTGGGGCCGAGCTTTCTGGCAGCGGTGTGCGTGCGATCGTCATGATCGAAATCCACGGCAAAATGGCTGATCGCGTTGCGGCGCAACTGCGCGGCCTGCCACAAGTACGCGCCCTTCATTCCACAAACGGCCGCTGGGATTTCATCGCCGAGCTGGAAGACAAGGATCTCGGTACCTTCGACGAGACGCTACGGCTGATCCGGCTGATCGACGGGATCAACCTGACGGAAACGAACATCCTGCTGAAGACCAGCAAGATTTCGGCTGCGGTTTAGAGTTGGAGATATTGAGCATCGCCATCACGCGTCGCTCAATATTCCTTTTCATAGAAGATACCGCCGCCTGCGCCGCTCGCTCCTGCTTCGCCGCGCAGCTTGACGCCGCGGCCAACGTCGAGATTGATGATCGCCTTGCCGCCTCCGGCTTCCGCGCCCGATTGAAGCTCCAGATAGGTGCGGTCATTGAGGTACTTGCCTGCGGTGACGGTGGCGCCGCCGGTCGCATCGGTTGAGACATCGAGATCGTCCACACCCAGCTTGTTACGCAGGCCGCTGAGCAGCGAGTTTGAACCGCCGCCGGCCAACTCGCTGACGGCGCCTGCCAGCTGGGCGATCTGCAGGGCCGAAAGATTGGACAGCGACCGGTTGAAGATCAGCTGTGCCAGGATTTCGTCCTGCGGCAGGGCAGGCGACGATGAAAACGTGATGGCCGGATTGTTGGCAGGGCCCGCCACGTTGACGGTGATCGTCGTTGCCCCGGCGCTGGAGGTTGCGTCGAGATCGAGGGTAGGAACCAGATTGCCACCGAAACTGATCGTTCCATCGGCAAAGTTGAGGCGCTTGCCGAGAATTTCCAACCGGCCACGCCGCATCTCGAAACCGCCCGACACTGCCGGTTCCGCGGCAGTGCCGCGAATGGTCAGATCGCCGCCAAGCTCGGCATCGATACCACGTCCGCGAACGAACAGCTTGCTCGGCGCACTGACCGCCAGGTCGAAGGCGATGCCGCCGCTCTTGGTGCTGCCGCCGCTCGTTGTGTCGCTACGGACATCTGCCTGCATCTGCTTGACTTTGGCGGGGGCGTTCTTGTGCTTGATGTTGATTTCGGACAGCGATGCCGGCAGCTTTTCCGGGATGGTGATCGCGGCCTTCTGGATAGTGACTTTTCCGCCCAGCACTGGCGTTGCTGTGAGCGAGCCCTTGAGGGTCATCGCGCCATCGACGCTGGCTGTGAACAGGCTGCCGTCAACATAGGTCGCCTTGGCGAGGCGGATCGCAAGATCGGCCGGGAATCCGGAGCCGGGTGCGATGCCGACCGTGCCCGTCACATCGAGCGTGCCGCCGCTGGCAAGCTTGCCGGAAAACTTCTGGATATTCGCCTGCTTGCCGTCGAGCGCGACGTTGGCGGCAAGGTCGGTGACCGCGAGATTGTGGCGAACGTCGACAAAGCGTGCGCCGGAGGTGGTGATCGTGCCGGTGATCTGTGGTGCTGTCGCTACGCCCGTGATGGAAAGATCGACATTGGCGGCACCGGTCAGGGTGAAACCTTGCTCGGCCAGAAGACCGGCCGCAAGACCGAATGGCAAATTACCCGATGCCTTCATGTCGATCGGCTTGTTTCCGGTGATGCCGATTTTGCCATTGCCCTTGAAGGCAAGACCGCCGGCCCCGCTAAGCGTGGTATCGAGTGTCACGATGTTGTTGGCAAACTGGCCCTTTGCCGCGATGTCGAGGGCGCCGACGCCTGCAGATTTGGCCTGCGCAACCGCGGCGTTTGCCCAGCGCAGGTCGTAAGCCACTATGGGAGCGGCTGCGGTTCCCGTGACATCGACCTTACCGCTGATGGCGCCGTCTGCGCCCAGCGATGGCACGAATGTGTTGGCAAGGCTTGCGGGCAAGGCGTTGAGATTGACGTCGAGGTCCAGCTTCTCCCCAGCCGAGCCGCTCACCGCAATCGTGCCTCCCGAAGCGCCGATTGTCAGCTTCTGCAAGCTCACTTTGCCGTTCTCGATGGTGATCGTCGTGGGTGCCGACAGCTTTACCGGGATCTTCCGCGGGGTGGCAGTGAAGGACGCGAGGTTGACCGTCGTCTTACCGTTTGCCGTTTCGATAGCTGCGCGAAGGCTAAGCGGCGCGCCGTCATACTGGCCGTCGAGCGTCACGTCGGTCTTGCCGGCCGCTTGCGTGAAATCGAGCTTCAGGCCGCCAACACGGTTTTCTCCCTGCGCGAAAGTTTCGACGGATAGATTGCCCTTGATCGCCAGAGCCTTGAGGTCGGCGATGGTAATGTCGGCAACGGGCTTGGTGATGACGAGATCACCGCGCTTGATGCCCGAGCCGCTGGCCTTGAGTGCAATCGAGGTCTTGCCACCATCGCTGTTGATCGATGCCGATCCGGCAATGTCACCTGACGCTTTTTCGCCCGCCATGGCAGCAAGCAGCCCGACATCGGGGAATGTGAAATCGATATTACCCTGGGGCAGGAAGTCGGTGGTGAACTGGATTTTGCCGTTCAGCCTGTTGTCACCGACCTGCACCTGAAGCACCGGAACGCTGGTGCGCCCGTCTTCCGAGACAAGGTCCGCATTGACGTTGATGGCCTGGCCGCCAAGGGCGCCGGTGGCCTTGATCTTGGCTTGCGGATTTTTCGGATTGGCGGTCGCGTCGGCCGTAAGCTGGAGATCGCTTAGTGTCCGGCCAGCCAGTGTTGCACCACTCGAGGTGACTTCAGCCTTGATGCCGAGATTGTCGAGCGGGCCGGTGGCGTCGACCTTGAAGTCGGCGATGCCGCTCGCATCCGCCAGCACCTTGCCGAGATCGGGCAGGGTACCGGTGACTGCTGCTGTCAGGGTCCCCTCCTTGAGGCCAACGGAGCCTGCGGCCTGGATCGTTCCGGAATCGACGGCCAGTCTGCTGATATCAACCGCACCGTCTGCGCCGGTCGTTGCCATGCCGGATAGTGTTACCGGCGTGTCGAACTTGGGGGAAAGGGACGTTGGCAGGCCGGCCGGAAGAACGGACAGGTTGAACCCGGCATTCAGCGTCTTTGCGGCAATCTCGTAAGAACCGTCAACTGTGCCGCCGAGATTGCTGCTGTCGATGGTGACGGGATCGAAGCCGATCCGTGCTGGCGACACGTCCAGAACCGTTTCGACTTTCAAAGGCCCCTTGACCAGTCTGTCGAGGTCGGCGCTGGTCAGTTGGGTATTCCCGGTCTCAAGGCGGGTTTTGATCAGGCCGGTCTGGGTTGACAGGTTGAAAGCATCGCTATGGGCCGTGAGCGCGATTGCCTCGACGCGGCCTTGCGGAAGCGCCAACTGCCCGACTTCGGCGCGGATATCGAGCACGGCGGCTTGCATGCTGCCGGTGATGGACGCTGTACCCGCGTCGAGCACGATATGCGCTTCGCCATTTTCAAGCGGCAGACGTGCGTCGATCCCCGCGAGCGTCGCAGTGACGTCCAGCCTTTCGCCTGCACTGCCGTTGAGTGTCACAGTGCCGCCGGATGCGGCGATTGCGAGTTGCTGAAGATTGACCGCGCCTTTTTCGATGGTGATCGTTGTGGGGGCGGCGAGTTGCAGCGGGATTTTCTTCGGAGCGGCTGCAAATGACTGGAGATTGATTGTCGTCTTGCCGTCATTGCTCTGCAAATCGCCGCGCGCCGTCAGCGGCGCGGCATCATAGGTGCCGTCGAGGGCGAAGTTGGTTTTTGGACCCTGCTGTTCGAAGCCGAGCTTGAGGCCGGCAAGTCGCGTGTCGCCTTGGCTGACCTGTTCCACTGTCACCGCGCCCTTGATCGCCAGGGCTTTCAGATCGGCAATGGTGATGTCGGCGGCAGGTTTGCTGATCACCAGATCACCGCGGGTAATGCCAGAACCATTGGCCTTGACGGCAACCGACGTGATGCCGTTTTCCGACTTGATGCTGGCCGTACCGGTTAGGTCGCCGGACGCGGTCTGGCCTGCCATCGCGGCCAAGAGCCCGAGATCCGGGAAGTTGAAGGTGAGAGCGCCGTTCGGCTGCAGATCCTCTGTCAGATCCAGTGCGCCCGTCAGCGTGTTCTGGCCGATTGTCGCTTCGATAGAGGGAAGGCTGGTTGCGCCTTTGGCCGAGGCAATTTCGGCCTTTGCGTTGATCGTCTGTCCATCCAGCGAACCGGTGGCCGTGACCGTCGCATTGGGGCCGTTCTGGCCAACGGTCGCATCGGCATTGACGGCGAGATCGTTCAGGCTGCGTCCGGCAAGCGTCGCGCCGTTTGCCGTCACCTCAGCCTTGATGACCAGGGCGTCGAGCGGTCCACTGACATCCGCCTTGAAATTGGCGGCACCCTTGGCGTCTGCGAGGAACTTGCCGATTTCGGGAACGGTGCCGCTGACTGCGGCAGTCAGGTTTCCGGTTTCGAGTGCTGCCGATCCGGCCGCTTCGATGGTTCCGGACTTGAGGGCGAGATCGCTGACATTGACGCTGCCGTTTGCGCCGGTGCCGAGATTACCGGTGATAGCGATGGTTGTGTCGAATTTTTCAGCCAGCGCGGGCGGAAGGACGGCAGGCAAGGCGAAGAGCTTGAAACCGGTGGCAAGCGTGTTTTCGGCAATCGTGTAGGAGCCGGTCAGTGCGCCGCCGATGCTGGCGCTTTCCAGTGTCAACGGATCGAAGGAGACCGTTTCTGGGGTTACTGACAGTGTGCCGTCGATCTTGACCGGTCCCTTGACGAGACGGTCGACATCGGCGCTGACAAAGCGGGTTGCACCGGTCTCGATCGTGGTTTTCAGCGGCCCGGTCTTGGTCGAGAGGTTGAACCCATCGCTATAGGCATGCAGCCTGATTGCGTCGATCTCGCCCTGTGGCAGCGTCGCCTTGCCGATGTCGGCGCCGATGTCGAGTACGGCAGCTTGTGCCTCGCCGATCAGCGAGACGTTGGCATTGTTGATCGAAAACTGTGCTTCGCCTTTCGCCAATGGCAGGCGGAAGTCGATGGGGCCGTTCGTGCCGGTGAGGCTTGCCTGCAGGTCGTTCTGACCTGCCGTAGTGTACGTGCCAGAGGCTGCGAACGTGAATGCAGCGGTGGTGAATTTACCGCGCTGAATGCGCATGGTCGTGCCATCGATTGCCGCGGACAGGTCAATGTCCGTGGTACCTTCGAACAGCGGCCTGAAAGCGGCCGGCAGGAGATCGCTGAACGTGCCGCCACCCTTAAGAGCCAGGGTGCGGAATCCATCAGGAGCAAGCGTGTGCTCGCCGTCCAGTTTGAGCACTTCGTTGCCGTCGAGGGCAGCGGTAGCCTTGCCGGTCCATTTCGTCAGCGGCCCATCACCAGTTACGGAAATGCGGACCGCCGGCTCGCCGGGCAGGCGCATGGCCTTGGCCAGCAATCCACCCTTTGGCTCGTTGATAGTGGTTTCCAGCTTCAGTTCATCATTGGCCGGATTGAAGACGATATCGGCGATCGCCTTGGCGTCCGGCCGGTCGCGCTGGGCAACGGCAAGGGCTGCAGCAATGCTGGCATTGGTGGCGTTCAGCTTACCCTGCGCGTTGAGGAACTGATCGACGCCGGCAATGTCTTTGCCGATGACGATTTCTTCCAGATTGAAGGCATCGATCTTGACCTCAAGCGGCAGTGCAAAGGTCTCACGGACTTGTTTGGTTTCCTGCGAGGGAATCGGCAGCCGTTCAAGGCGCACGGATCCGGCCGACAGTTTCGCTGCATCGAAGCGTTTGGAAAACAGCGCCGTCGGCGACCAGTCGATCGCCACTTCGCGGATTTCCGCATAAACGCCCTTGCTGTCGAACAGCGTCACGCTGGAGGCGGTGAAATCGCCAGTCAGAAGTGCGCTGGGGTCGTTGATGCGAACGATCTGGTCCGGCGTGGATGCGTATTTCTCGATCATCGCAGCGACAAAGCGTGCTCCCGGGGCCGTGAAGCCCGCGAAAAGCACCAGAAGCACGAGGGCGACCAAGGCAAAGCCGAGGCCGTAAGCCAGCCAGCGCGACGCAATTTTCAGAAAACGGAGCAAACGATTCATAGTTCATCCATAGCGCAAGTCGCGTCGCGGTGAAATTGCGTGTCCCTGAAACCGGCTCTTTGCGTTCGGGTTCAGGTCGTGGTGATTGCCCGGAGCAATCAGAAGGATTGGCCGATGCCGGCGTAGATTCCGTATTTTGTGCCACCCGGATAGGCATTCAGCGGCACGGCGACATCCAGGCGGATCGGCCCGAACGGTGTATTGTAGCGCAGGCCGATGCCTGCACCGGCGCGGATATCGGAAAAGTCAGGCGCGGTCTTGGCCGATACGGTGCCTGCATCGATGAAGGGTACGATGCCAATTGTGTCTGTTATACCGATGCGCGCTTCCACCGTTGCATTGACATAGGAGCGGCCACCGAGGATTTCGTTGTCGCCGTTGCGCGGGCTGATCTCCTGATAGGAATAACCACGCACGGTGCCACCGCCACCGAGATAGAAGCGCCGGTTTGCCGGAATAGAGGCGAGCCCGTCGCCACCGGCAATCACGCCGGCGCCGAGCCTCCCGGCCAGAACGAAGCGGTTTTCTTCTCCGAACCCGACATAGGCTGCGGCCGATCCCTCAAACGAGCTGAAGAAGCTCTGGCCGTTGATCTCGTAACTCGGCTTGGCGTTGATCGAGGCGCGATATCCTGAGGCCGGATTGAGCTTGTTGTCGCGGGTGTCGCGAACGTATTCGATAGGAATCGATGCTGTCAGGTATTCGTTCTTTCCAAACGCATCCTCGACGTCGGCCCAGGCCAGTTCGCCGCCGGCCGATATCGTGTCAGTATCGGACAATTCGAACGTGGCCCCCGCCGCCGCCGTGAAGATTGTCGCCTTGTAGGCATCCGGATCGAGCAATTGTGCCTTCAAGCTGGCATTGAAGGTGGAGGCAGGCCCGAAGGCGCCGGGTTTGGCAAACAGCAGACCGGCCGAATAATCAAGATTGCCGATATCAGTGGTCTCGCCGATGCGGCTGACCGAGCCCTCGAGGCGCAGGGATTCGGCCCTGCCGAACAGATTGCGATGACCCCAATAGCCTTGGATACCGAAGCCATCGGTGGTGGAGTATTGCGCACCGGCGCCAAAATAGCGGTGCTTGCCTTCCGAAACTTCGATGGTCATCGGGATGGTGCCATCAGGAGCCAGCTCGTTCGCCTGTTTGATAGTGATCGAAGAAAACACGCCCAACTGCCGCAAACGGTCGGAGGCCTTGCGCAATGCTTCCGGAGAATAGGGCTTGCCGCCGTTCAGGCGGGAATAATCGGCCACAAAGCTCGGATCGACCGTCTTGGTGCCGTTGACGGTGACGGCGCCGACCGGTGCGACGGGGCCGCCTTCGGCTGCGATTGTCACATCGACGGTGTTGGTCGCGTGGTCGGCAACGACGCTGCGTTCGATCAATTTGGCGAGTGGACGGCCTTCTTCCTTGAGGTCTTCGACAACCTTCTCACCGGCCTTGATGATCAGAGTGGAGTCTGCCCGGGCGCCTGGCTTCAGATATTCATCAGGCTTGCGGCCGATAGCGTCTCCCTTGAGAACTACATCGCCGAAGGTGAAAACCGGGCCGGGTGTTACGGTGATTTCGACCGGCACCGGGGCGCCGTCTGGAAAGACGGGGTCAGGCGGCAGCGTGTCGATGTCCTGGCCATTGACCTTGACGGCCACCGTGCCACCATAGCGGGCCTGTTCGTAAAGTGCTGCCAGCAGCCGGTCGCGGTCGTCGCGGGCCTTGATGGCGAGGCCAAGATCGCCGGAAACCGGTTTGTCCTTGTCCTGGAACAGCCGCGAACTGTTTTCCAGCGCGCTCTTCAGGTCGGCGTCGCCGGTGGATTCATTCAGTGTCAGGCTGAAATTGACGGGATCGACGATATCGTTGGGTTCTTCTTCTTTTTCGAAAAACCGCATGCCGAAGATCTTGAAAGCATAGGCATCGCTGACCGACAGAGGCCCGCAGGCAGCCAGAGCCGCGACCGCAAAAGCAGCACCAATCTTCCGATACGCAACACTCATTGTCGGCAAACGCATAATTTCCGCATTCCGCTGTTCAGGCCACTCCGAACACCTGCCTGCCATCACGGCAGAGGTACAATCGCATGACAAGGTTTGCCGTTTGTTAATGATGACCCTACACAGCATTGGCCGGGGGATGAAGACTTTTGGCTTTCTTTTTTATGGAAAACCCCGGCCGGTGTGGCAGGAGGGAAACAAAAAACCCCGGATTTCTCCGGGGTTGAGAGTCAAAAAGCGGTGTGTTGCACCGTTTTTGCGACGCGGCCTGCAATCAACGCGGGCAGCTGTCGATGTAGCGGCGGCCGTAGCGATCGCGGTAGTAGCACTGGCCGGGCTGCTCGGTAACGTGACCGATGACAGCACCCGAAACGCCACCGATCGCTGCGCCAACAGCCGCGCCGCGAACGTCGCCGGTGATTGCGCCGCCGATGATGGCGCCGGAAACTGCGCCGATGCCGGCACCCTTTTCAGTCTGCGTGCAGCTCGCGACGGATAGAGCGAGCAAAACAAGCACGATGGCCTTCTTCATATGTTTCTCCAAATGTGGACGCGAGAACCGAGTTCTCGGCCGCCCGTTTCTCCCCAGGGATAGAAGATGGACTGTAAGGCCCCCCTCCGGTCGAACTTGCACCTTCGAAAGATAAATGCCTGTCTGTGAAAGTCTACAGATATCCTGCAAAATCCCCTCGTCGCAAGTAATGCTATTCAACCTGAACGGAAGCTGAAGGCTGTTCCTTGCGTGACAGGTCCAGCCGATGTTTCTCAGCTTTCCGAATTTTTCGCAGGATCGAAAGTAGCGGTTGCAGCAATCCGAAAAAAGACAAATGATGCGAATGCCGTAACGCTTTGAGGAGAAAGCCTGCGGTCCAGGCATGAGAGTTGACGCGGTTCTGTCGCGATAACGGATTTATCTGCCCGACAAGCCGCTCGCGTTGGCAAGACCAACCTCGGAGGAGCGATATGGCGAAAGTGAAAATGACGGTCAACGGCCGGCAGGTCGGCAGTGACTGCGAAGACCGCACCCTTCTGGTGCATTTTCTACGGGAAAATCTGGCTTTGACTGGAACGCATGTCGGCTGTGACACCACGCAATGTGGTGCTTGTGTCGTGCATATGGATGGCCGGTCGGTAAAGAGCTGTACCATCCTGGCTGCGCAGGCGGCAGGCTCGATGATCCTGACAATCGAGGGGCTGGCCGGAAACGGCGAGCTGCATCCTGTCCAGGCGGCCTTCAAGGCCAATCACGGTCTCCAGTGCGGTTTCTGTACACCCGGAATGGTGATGACTGCCGTCGACATGATCCGCAGGCACGGTGCCAATCTGGATGAGGCGACGGTGCGCTCGGAACTCGACGGCAATATCTGTCGATGCACCGGTTACCACAATATCGTCAAATCGATCCTCGCTGCCGCTGCCGAAATGGCCGGCGCGCAGCAAGCAGCCGAATAAGCAGCGGTCGAAGACTTAAGGTAGCCGGTGGACACGAAACGAACACGCTCTTGCAGCGTTGCCGTTTCGCTATTGCCGTCCAACGTCTGCCACGACCCGACCACGCAGAGATATCTCGGGAGGAGATGCAGCATGGGTGTTGAAGGCATTGGCGCAAGCGTTGCGCGAAAGGAAGACAAGCGATTTTTGACCGGCAAGGGCCGGTATACGGACGACATGAGCGTTCCGGGCATGAAATATGCGTTCTTCGTGCGCAGCCCGCACGCCCATGCACGGATCATAAGCATCGATATGTCTGCGGCCAACGACATGCCGGGGGTCGTCGGCATCCTCGAAGGCAAGCAGTTGGAGACCGATGGGATCGGCAGCATCATCTGCGGCTGGATGATCCATTCCAAGGATGGCTCGCCGATGAAAATGGGTACTTGGCGGCCTCTGGCGCATGAAACCGTGCGCTATGTCGGCGATGCCATTGCCGTCGTGGTTGCCGACAGTCTGGGTGAAGCGCGCGACGCGGCCGAAGCCGTGGTGGTCGACTATGACGTCCTTCCCGCTGTCACCGATGCCGTGAAATCCATGGAGCCGGGCCAGCCGCAACTGCATCCGGCAGCCCCGAACAATCTGATTTTCGACTGGGAGATCGGTGATGGTGCCGCGGCGGACAAGGCAATTGCCGAAGCCGCGCATGTGACCGAGATTACGTTGCGCAACAACCGTCTGGCGCCAAACCCGATGGAACCGCGCGCCACGCTCGGGATTTATGACAGCGCCGAGGATCACTATACCTGCTACACCACCAGTCAGAATCCGCATGTCGCCCGGCTGGTGATGAGCGCCTTCTACAATGTCGCGCCGGAAAACAAACTGCGGGTGATTGCGCCCGACGTTGGTGGCGGTTTTGGTTCGAAAATCTATATCTACCCGGAGGAGATCGTATGTCTCTGGGCGTCGAAGAAGACTGGGGTTCCGGTCAAATGGACATGCGACCGCACGGAAGCTTTCCTCACCGACGCGCATGGCCGTGATCACGTCTCGACAGTGAAAATGGCGTTCGACAAGGACAACCGCGTCATCGGGCTGAAGGTCGATACGATTGCCAATCTGGGCGCCTACATGTCGCTGTTTTCGTCCTGCGTGCCGACCTATCTCTATGCGACGCTGCTATCCGGCCAATATGCCATTCCGGCCATCCATGCCAATGTCCGCACGGTCTATACCAACACAGTGCCAGTCGATGCCTATCGCGGGGCGGGGCGGCCAGAAGCGACCTACCTGCTCGAACGGACGATGGAAACCGCAGCACGGGAACTCGGCGTTTCGCCGGCCGAGCTGCGGCGCAAGAACTTCGTGCGGACCTTCCCTTACCAAACGCCTGTGATCATGAACTACGATGCGGGAGACTATGAGGCTTCGCTGGAGGCGGCGATGGCATCCGCCGACTGGAACGGTTTTGCTGCCCGCAAGGCAGAGGCCGCCAGCCGTGGCATGAAGCGTGGTATCGGCATGAGCTGTTACATCGAGGCTTGCGGTATTGCGCCGTCGGCGGCGGTGGGTTCGCTCGGTGCGGGCGTCGGCCTTTGGGAATCGGCGGAGGTCCGGGTCAATGCCGTCGGTACCATCGAAGTGATGACCGGATCGCACAGTCATGGCCAGGGGCACGAAACGACCTTTGCCCAGCTGGTCTCGGACCGGTTCGGCATTCCGATCGACAGCGTCAACATCGTTCATGGCGATACCGACAAGGTGCAGATGGGCATGGGCACGTATGGCTCGCGTTCGGGTGCCGTCGGCATGTCGGCGGTCGCCAAGGCGCTCGATAAAGTGGAGGCCAAGGCCAAGAAGATCGCCGCCCATCTGATGGAGGCGGACGAAAGTGATATCGTCATCGAGAATGGCGAGTTGAAAGTGGCCGGTACCGACAAGGCACTGCCCTGGTTTCAGGTGGCGCTCGCGGCCTATACCGCCCACAATCTACCCGCAGGCATGGAACCGGGATTGAAGGAGGGGGCGTTTTACGATCCGGCCAACTTCACCTTCCCGGCCGGGTGCTACATCTGTGAGGTGGAGATCGACCCGGAAACGGGGGTGACCGATATCATCCAGTTCGTGGCTGCCGATGATTTCGGCAATATCATCAACCCGATGATCGTCGAAGGTCAGGTGCATGGCGGGATCGCGCAGGGGATCGGCCAGGCATTGCTTGAAAACGTCCACTACGACCCGCAGAACGGCCAGCTGATCACTGCAAGCTACATGGATTACGCCATGCCGCGCGCCGATGATCTGCCGTCGTTCAAGCTGTCGCATCAGAACACGCCGTGCCCGTCCAATCCTTTGGGGATCAAGGGCTGCGGCGAGGCGGGTGCCATCGGTTCGCCACCGGCGGTGATGAACGCCATAACCGATGCGATCGGCGATAACAGCCTGACGATGCCAGCCACCCCGCAAAAGGTCTGGGCTGCGCTCAACGCCGCCAACTGAGGAGGAAACGATATGTATGCAACCAATTACCATCGCGCATCCTCGGTTCAGGATGCGGTGAAGCTGAAAGCCGGTGCAGATGAAGGCAAATATCTATCGGGCGGTATGACGCTGATTGCCACCATGAAACAGCGGCTGGCGTCGCCGAGCGATCTCGTCGATCTCCGGCATATTCCCGATCTCAAGGGTATTTCCATCAACGGCAAGTCGGTGCGGATTGGGGCTGCGACGACGCATTTCGATGTGGCGTCTTCAGCCGAGCTGAAAGCCGTCTGTCCGGCAATCTGCGATCTCGCCCATCATATCGGCGATCCGCATGTACGGCATATGGGGACGATTGGCGGCTCGGTGGCCAACAATGATCCGGCGGCGGATTATCCCGCCGCTCTTCTGGCACTGGATGCCGTTGTTGTCACCAACGGCCGGGAGATCAAGGCGGCGGACTTCTTCACCGGCCTGTTCGAAACGGCGCTGGAGGAGGGCGAGATGATCGTCGCTGTGACCTTCGATGCACCGGCCAAGGCTGCCTATTCCAAGTTCCGGAATCCGGCATCGCGTTATGCCATGACCGGTGTCTTCGTGGCACGCCGGGACAATGGCGATGTGCGGGTTGCGGTAACCGGTGCTGGCGCCGATGGGGTCTTCCGGCATGCCGGAATGGAGGCAGCCCTTGCCGCCAACTGGTCACCGGATGCGCTTGCCGGGATCACGCTCGATCCGTCGGATCTGCTGGCGGATATCCACGCCAATGCGGAGTATCGCGCCAATCTGGTGAAGGTCATGGCCAAACGCGCCGTTGCTGGCGCGTGAGGGATTACCGCTGATCTATTTGAAACAGAATATAAGGACGGGAGGCCCCGTCCTTTTTGCATGGTCTTGACTCAGATCAAGGTTAAGTGGAATGAAATCCATGACGGATAGTTTGGAACTGTTCAAAATTAGGGGCCTTTTGCCGCACTTGGCCACGATAACCCTCTCAAAGGTTGACGCAGCCACGCTTTGGATCAAAAAGACGGCAAGGTTCTGGAGACAATGATGGATTTCGAGAGTTTCTTTAAGGGTGAGTTGGACGGCCTGCATCAGGAAGGCCGCTACCGTGTTTTCGCCGATCTGGAGCGCCAGAGTGGGCAGTTCCCCAAGGCGACCCGTTACAATGCAGCGGGCGAGAAACAGGACGTCACCGTCTGGTGTTCCAACGACTATCTCGGCATGGGCCAGCACCCCAAGGTCACCGAGGCGATGAAGCTCGCCATCGACCAGTGTGGCGCGGGTGCTGGGGGCACTCGGAATATTTCGGGCACCAACCACTATCACGTTCTTCTCGAGCGCGAACTTGCCGATCTGCACGGCAAGGAATCGGCGCTGTTGTTTACCTCCGGCTATGTGTCCAACTGGGCAGCGCTCGGAACGCTCTGTTCGAAGATTCCCGGTGTGATCGTCTTTTCGGACGCCGGGAATCACGCATCGATGATCGAAGGCATCCGCTACTCCAAGTGCGAGCGGGTCATCTTCAAGCATAATTCTCTCACTGATCTCGAAGCGAAGCTGAAGGCTGCCGATCCGCGCGCGCCAAAAATCATTGCATTCGAATCGGTCTATTCGATGGACGGCGATATCGCGCCGATCAAGGAAATCTGCGACCTCGCCGACAAGTACGGTGCAATGACCTATCTCGACGAAGTGCACGCCGTTGGCATGTACGGCGCGCGTGGCGGCGGCATTGCCGAACGCGAAGGTCTGATGCACCGCCTGACGGTCATCGAAGGCACGCTCGGCAAGGCTTTTGGCGTGATGGGCGGCTATATCGCCGCATCCACCGCGCTTTGCGACTTCATCCGCTCGTTCGCCTCCGGCTTCATCTTCACGACGGCGCTTCCGCCGGCACTTGCTGCCGGTGCGGTTGCCTCGATCCGTCACCTGAAGGAAAGCCAGGTCGAGCGCTTCGCCCATCAGGAACGGGTCCGCCGGCTGCGCAATCTGCTCGACAAGAACGGCATTCCGCACCTCAATAATGCCAGCCATATCGTGCCGGTGATTGTCGGCGATGCGGCGAAATGCAAGTGGATCTCCGATCTTTTGCTCGACAATTGCGGCGTCTATGTCCAGCCGATCAACTATCCGACGGTGCCGAAGAAGACCGAGCGTCTGCGCATCACCCCGACGCCGCTGCATTCGGATGCTGATATCGATCATCTGGTCGGCGCTCTGCATCAACTCTGGTCGCGTTGCGCGCTGGCAAGGGCTGTCGCGTAAGGGCTCTTGCGGAAGAATTGGCAAAGGCTTGAATTTACAATGCGGATTGTCGAAAGATGATCCGCATTTTTGATTCTGGACAGTCTTTCAGGAGTTCTCGCATGGGCATCGAGCACAGGCTCAATCAGGTGATCGACCGGTTTCTCGAATCCGGCAAAATCACCGGGGCGGTGGTTCTTGCCTATCAGCATGGAGAACCGCTTTTCCGCCGCGCCGCTGGCCTTGCCGACCGGGAAGCGGACAAGCCGGTTGAATTCGATACGATTTTCCGCATGGCGTCGCTGACCAAGCCGATCGTTGCGGCAACGGCGCTGGCGATGGTCGATCGTGGCCTGATGGACCTGTCAGACCGTGTTACCGACCATCTGCCCTGGTTCCAGCCGAAAGCCTCGGACGGCGGCAGGGCGGATATTACGGTCCATCACCTCCTGACCCATACATCCGGCCTAGCCTACGACGTGGCGCTTGAGCGTCTGCCCGAGGGGCAGGCCATCACTTGCGGGCTGCTCGATACGGACCTCAGTTATGAGGCGAATTTCGGTCGTCACAATGCCTTGCCGCTGGCTTTCCGCCCCGGAGCCGCATGGGCCTATTCCTTCGCCACGGATATTCTCGGCGCGGTGATTGCCAAGGTTCATGGCGGATCGCTGGAAGATGCCGTGGTGGCACACATTGCCGGTCCGCTTGGAATGGCTGATAGCCGGTTTCACGTCACCGATAGGACGCGGCTTGCCGTACCCTATGCGGATGCGCATCCTACTCCCGTACGAATGGGTGATCCCTATTTCGGGCCGGCAGATGCGGAATGGACGCTCGGGTTTTCGCCGTCGCGGATTTTCAACCCCAAGGCCTTCCAATCCGGTGGTGCAGGAATGGTGGGAACGGCTGATGACTTTCTTATTTTCCTGGAAACGTTGCGCACCGGCGGCGGTGCCGTTCTCAAGCCGGAGACGGTGGGTCTCGGTCTTTCCAATCGCATCGGGGAGCTGCTCTCGGACCCCGGTTGCTCCTTCGGTTACTTCGGTGCGATTATCGATAACCCCGATGAAGCAATGACGCCCCAGTCAACAGGCACTATCCGCTGGGGAGGCGTTTATGGGCACAGCTGGTTCATCGATCCAGCCAACGGGCTGACGGTGTTGAATATGACCAACAATGCGCTGGAAGGATGTATGGGCGAGTTCCCCGGCCGGATCGTCGAGGCAGTCTACGCGACGTAGTCTGCGCTCAGGCGGCCGCCGCCTTGCGTTCGACGATCGTTTTTGCGATGCGCCGGGCTTCAGCATCGACGGAAAACACGTCGTCCATGCTGGATGCGGCAGAAGTGGTGATCATCGCCTCCATGACCGTCTCGGTGATCTCGGCCATTTGCAGGAAACCGACATTCCCTTCGATGAAAGCCTCCAGCGCCACTTCCTTGGCGGCATTCAGCACAGCGCTCTGCATGCCGCCGCGTTCCATGGCCAGTCGCGCAAGACGTAGCGCGGGGAAGCGCTCTTCGTCCGGCGCCTCGAAATCGAGCCGGGAGAGTTTTGCGAAATCCAGCCGCTCAACATCGAGCGCCGGTCGCGCCGGATGCGATAGCGCATAGCCGATGGCGGTGCGCATATCCGGGCAGCCGAGCTGTGCCAGCACCGAACCGTCGCTATAGCCGACCATCGAATGGATGACCGATTGCGGATGGACGATCACTTCGATCTGGTCCGGCCGCATGCCGAAAAGATGCTTGGCCTCGATCATCTCAAGCGCCTTGTTGAACATCGACGCGCTGTCGATCGAGATTTTCAGGCCCATCGACCAATTGGGATGGGCGCGGGCTGTTGCGGCGGTGACGTCGCGCATTTCTGTAAGCGTTGACCGACGAAACGGGCCGCCGGATGCCGTCAGGATGATCCGCTCGACGGCATGGCGCTGATGTTCTTCCAATACCTGATAGATGGCGTTGTGCTCGCTATCGACCGGTAGCAGCTTGCCGCCACCGGCATGGACGGCGCGCACGAAGAGATCGCCGGCCGAAACGAGGCATTCCTTGTTGGCGAGCGCGATGTCGGCACCGCGCCGTGCTGCAGCCAGTGTCGGCGCAAGACCCGCCGTGCCGACGATGGCGGCCATGACCCAGCCGGCATCCCGCTGTGCTGCCTCGATCAGGCCGCTACGGCCGGCCGCGGCTTCGATACCGGTTCCGGCCAGTGCCGCCTTGAGATTTTCGTACTGGCTTTCATCGGCCGTAACGGCGAGCTCGGCACCCGAGGCTTTTGCCTGTTCGGCAAGCAGCGCTATATTGCCATTACCGGTCACGGCGGCAATTTCGAAAGCTTCGCGGCCACCGAGCTGACGGATGACGTCAAGCGTGTTGGTGCCGATCGAGCCCGTCGAGCCCAGAATCGTCAGGCGGCGTTTGTCAGATGCGCCGGAGGTCATGGCCAAGTCCCGTGGTTTTTGTTGTTTCACGCTAGGCTCTACAGGTGAAAGCCGATGTCAACAAGGGTAGCTTCGCTCCGGGTGGTGGCGATAGGGTCGCAGGTGCTGCGAATCACTGGCCGCAGGTGGCAAGGCGCAATCCGGCGTTTGCCGGAAAGGACGTTCCTTATGCTGAAGCTTGCACTGTTTCTTTCCTGTTCCTGCGTGCTGATCGATGCCACGTCGGTTTCCACTGTCGCGGCCGAATCGGTGCCGAACGAGCTGGTCGGCACATGGCTCGCCGAAGATATCGGTGGCGGCGGCGTCATCGATTATCTGCAGACGACGCTGGAAATCAACGATGACGGCACCTATTCCGGTTTTGCTGGCTGCAACAACTACACCGGTACTTTCGACCTGAAGGGCGGGGAGATCCTGTTCGGTCCGGCGGGCGCGACACGCAAGATGTGCGTGCCGGCGGTGATGGACCAGGAGACCAAGTTTTTCGCGGCCCTGAAGACCGGGTTGTCCTGGAAGATCGAACAGACAAAGCTGGTGCTTATCAAAGCCGATTCGAAGGCGGCCCTGCGGCTTGCCCCGCACACGGTGTCGTCAGACGTTCTCATCAATATTCCCGGCGCCCGGGCAATCGACCGGCAGGCGGTTCGCTACGACTGCGCCGGTCAATCCGTCGCCGCCGAATACATCAATGCAGGACCTGTCTCGCTGGTGACACTCACCATCGGCAGCGAGTTCGTGGTTGCGTCAAACGTCATCTCGGGATCCGGCGCCAAATATGCCGGCGGGCAATATGTCTGGTGGACGAAGGGCGACGGGGCGACGTTGATCGACACCATGAAGGGCGAGGATGACGTTGGGGTCTCCTGCTCCAAAGTGGAGTGAGCGGCGTCCACAGGTGGTGGGTGCCTATTTCAGATCGACGGTCACGCTGTCGATCCTGCCCTGGAATTTGAAGGGCGGAGCATAGCTCTCATCGATCGGCGAGCCGTTGTCCATGCCGATATCCTGGCCTTCAAAGGCGGAGTAGAGTTGCGGCACGGTTCGCTCGACCCTGCCTTCGCCCACCGATTTGCCGTTGACCGATAGCAGGAGACGCCCGCCCTTTCCGCGGCCACCGCCATCATAGGTGAAGTCCATGGCAACGGTCGCCTTGCCGGCCGGCAGTGGATCAGACGATTCGATCCGGTAGCGTTGCAGGCCGAGGAAGTTGTGCTCCGCCACAAGCTTGCCATTCTGAACGAAGAAACCCCAACCGGCCGTAAAGCCGCCTTGGGTGAACAGCATGCCGTCCGGTTTGTCCGCGTGTATATCGATATCGGCGGTGATCGTGAACGAGCGGTCGACGAGCACCGGTGCGCTGCCGAGAAGAACGCCTGTCAGGTTGCCGGGATATTCAAAATGCTTGCGGCCGATGGTCGGGTTCGGCCGGCCCATCGCCTCGTCCGATGAGCGTTCAAGCGAGCGCCAGTCGATCGGCAGCACATTGTATTTGGCTGCTTCAGCCCAGAAGAGGTCTTCCATCTCCTTGAGCTTTCCAGGATTTGCGGCGGCGATGTCGTGGGCCTGCGAGAAGTCCTCGTCGATCTTGTAGAGTTCCCATTTGGCTTTATCGATATCGAATTCCGGGCGCAGCAGCACCCAGGGCTGGAAGGTGATCGAGGAGGCCATCCAGCCGTCGTGATAGATGCCGCGATAGCCCTGCATCTCGAAATACTGTGTCTTGCGATGGCTGGCGGTCTTGGCGCCGTCAAAGGTGTATTCCATGCTGACGCCCTCGATAGGCTTTTGCGCAACACCGTTGACCATCGTCGGCTGCGGCAGGCCGGCTGCCTCAAGGATCGTCGGTGCGACGTCGATGATGTGCTGGAACTGTGGCCGCAGTCCGCCCTTGTCCTTGATCCGGGCCGGCCAAGAAATGATCATCGGGTTGCGGGTGCCTCCGAAATGGGACGCAACCTGCTTGGTCCACTGAAAGGGTGTGTTCATCGCCAGCGCCCAGCCGACCGGGAAATGATTGTCGTATTTCTTCGACCCGAGATCGTTGATGGCCGGGAGCATGGTTTTCCATGTCATCGGCACGGAACTGTAGGCCGCAATTTCATTCAGCGTTCCGTCGAGACCACCTTCCGCCGACGCGCCGTTGTCGCCCATGATGTACATGATCATGGTGTTGTCGCCATTCGGCATCTTGCGGATCGCATCGACGACCCGGCCCATTTCGTGATCGGTATAGGCGCCATAGGCGGCGAAGACCTCCATCATATGGGCATAGAGGCGCTTTTGATCGGGCTCGAGGCTATCCCAGGCCGGAATGCCTTCGGCGCGGGCGGTGAGCATCGTGTTTGCCGGAACCACCCCGAGCGCCTTCTGCCGCTCCAGGGTCTGGGCGCGATAGACGTCCCATCCCGCATCGAACTGTCCCTTGAACTTGTCGATCCAGTCTTTTGGCGCATGGTGCGGCGAGTGTGTGCCGCCGGGCGCGAGATAAAGGAAATAGGGCCGCTGCGGGTCGATCGCCTGCTCGGATCGTATCCAGTCGATCGACCGGTCGGCGAGGTCGGCGGCCATATGATAGTTCGGGTCGGCGGAGCGCGGCACGGGTGTGTGGTTCTCGAACATCAGCGGTTCCCACTGGCTGGCATTGCCGCCCATGAAGCCGTAGAAATAGTCAAAGCCATAGCCGCTGGGCCAGTGATCGAAAGGACCGGCCGGGTTCTGCTCCCAGGCGGGCGTATTGTGGTTTTTGCCGAACCACGCCGTCGCATAGCCGTTGAGACGCAAGGTTTCGGCTATGGTTGCCGTGCTCTTCGGCAGAATACCGGTATAGCCATCGTAACCGTCGGTGATCTCGCTGATCACACCAAACCCGGAGGAATGGTGATTGCGGCCTGTCAGAAGCGCGGCGCGCGTAGGCGAGCAGAGCGCCGTCGTATGGAATTCGTTGTAGCGCAACCCTTCGGCCGCCAGTTTGTCTGCCGTTGGAGACGGCGTGCCCCCGCCGAATGTGCTGAACTGGCCAAACCCGGCATCATCGAGCAGGATGACAACCACGTTCGGGGCGCCCTGTGGCGGCCGGACCGGGCGCGGAAATTGCGGCAGGTCGGAATCCTTGAAGGTTCGCCCGACCTCTCCCTGAAACGTTGGTTCAGAGAACGGCAATACGACCGGGGCCTTCGGCGTCGCCGCGTCATCCGCCTGTTGGGCCGAAAGCTTGGTAGGCAGCAACGCCGTTGCCGAAAGCAAGAGGGAGGCCACCAAAGACCGCTTCGATATCATGATCACCGCTCCACTCAGAGTTTCGTGCACGCAGAAAATGGCAATGGGATGCCGTGAGTAAGTACGTAACAGTAACAATTGCCCGTTTTTGGTGCCGATGTATCGCCGGAACGGGTGGCTCCTTCAAAGCGCGCAGTTTTTCGGCGTCGTGATGCCGTTCAGGTGAAAATGGCTGGTAACATGGGCTTTCCAGCGCGCTGGATCATGCCGTGTGTGGGCGCGAGCATCGCGCCGGTGGTGGTCGAGATGGAAGCCAATCCGGGTGGCCAACGTTCCGGCCAGCTCAATCAGGGCCGTTGATGCCTCTGTCCCTGCAAGTATTCAGCGATCCTTGCGGCAATGAACACGGCATGGTCGGTCACCTGCGGCAGCCCCATTAACTCGCCGAACGTGCCGCGCGCCAGGGGGCCGGCGATCAGCAAGGAAGGCGTCACGCCCGCCACCGGGCCGATGGCTTCCGAGTTTCGGGTGCAGGATAGCCCAAGGCCGGTCGGATCGAGTTCGAGATAGCCGTTTTGCGAGAGTTCGGCGAGGAACGGCTGGCTGCCAAGAATGCCGCCATGACCAGGGCCGGTGGTAACGACGATGGCATCGTAGGTTCTTTCTATGGTCGCGGGACACCGCCGGAGACGCAGCGTACAGTGGACCGCATCCGCCTCGATACGGCTTGCCGCAACCGACCCGGCCAGGATTTCAAGACGCCCTTCGGCGATCGCCGTATCGAGCGCTGCTTCCACCTGCGGCGCGACCCGAAACCGGTGCACATCCCAGAACGGCCGCAAATGCCGGACGATGCGCCGCTGTTCCACCAGTGGGAGAATTTGCCACAGCGCCTGTCCCTGCGCCCGAACCTGATCAATAACACCGTGCCAGGTCCGGCCGTCAAGCGCCGCTTGCCGGATCGCACTTCGAATACTTTTCAGCAGGGCCTGTGCGGTGAAGGCTGGCTCCGTAAGGAAGTCCCCGGAGGGATCCTGCGCCACCCGCGCATGGCCGCGAGAACGCAGTCCACGACGTGAAATCGCGGTGACCGGGCCGTCATGGCCTTTGAGAGTGAGTGCGGCGATCACATCGGCTGAGGTCAGTCCGTTGCCAACGACAAGCACCCGGTCCGATGGGCGGATGGCCGCAAGCGCATCTACTCTGGTTGGGTCGGGTATGAAGCGGGGATGGTCCTTCAACACGGCTTGAAGCTGGCCGGGTGCCACCGGCGGCGGGTGGCTGGTGGCAATGACGACGATGTCAGCCTTGGTCTGTGCGCCGTCGTCACTGACGACCAACCAGCGTTGCCCATCGCGCAGGACATGAGCGACTGTGGAGCGGCGATGCTGGACGGCACCGCTGGTAACAAGCGGTTGCAGCATCGCACTGACATAATCGCCGAATACACTGCGGCGGGGAAACAATGCGCCATCGGGCCGCAGGGCATCGTCATCGCCTGATGTTGCCGATTGGTCGGCGATCCAGCGGAGGAAATGATCCGGTTCGTCGGTCAGAAGACTCATACGCCCGGCCGGCACGTTGATGCGGTGAGCGGGTTCCGCCGTATCGTAGGCAAGGCCCTTGCCAAGGCTTTCACGCGGCTCGAACACGATGATTTCCGGCGCCAGAGTCTGGTTCGTCAGCGCGAGATGGAAGGCCGTCGCCGCGCCCGACACACCGCCGCCGATAATGGCGACGACCGGCCGTTGCGAGCCCGCCGGTGCTTCGTCTGAGACTGCGCCGGGTACTGTCATCTGGTTGACGATCAACTGGTTCATGACACCTCACCGTCGGGCCGTTTGATAGTCTATAGTTTTTATCAATATTATTCGACGGTCAAGCCTTTACCGTGGCGACGAACCCTGCCGGAGGTCCCATCGCGGTTTTCAGGACTTCTCGTCCAGCGCCACGAGCACTCGCGTCAGCAGCTCTTCCTCGTCGCGAACACCGTGGCGATAGAGCGTCAACACCAAGGCCGCCACCGGGTCGTTAGCGTCGCTGTCGGGAGCAATGTTACGGGCTGACCTTGCTCTGTCAAAAACACGCTGGCACAGCTGGACGTGATCGGGGAGCATCGGCTCGTTGCGCCATTTCGTCATACTTCGTCTCCTGTTGCCGGCTGGCACGGACCTGCCAATGCCGTAATCCAACAAGGCTTACGCTTCGCTCAGAGGTGCGGCGCGTCCTTGAACGATACGAGTGACGATTGATTGTGGCGGTTTTTTATCGCTGCGGGATCAGGCCGGCGCTGCGGCAGTGGCGGGGTCCATCATCGGTACGGCAGCGTTCAGATCGTTGTCGGCATATTTGATCACGAGGATGCTGAGAATCGACCCGACGATCACGAAGACAACGGCGCGCATGGTCATTTGCATTGTGCATTTCCTGTTTAAGCATGCCTTGAAACGTGTGGATCGGCGGCTTGTTCCGAAAGCGCTGGCTACAAGGCCTTATCCGGGCGCGGCATCACGTCCTGCTGGTACCGGGAAGACGATAATATTCCCTTTTTCCGATAGGCGGTTGGTCGAACGCTTGCTGGCAGCTTATGATGCAAATACATCAGATTGACGGAATGAAGAGCAGCCGGGGGTCGTGCGTGCATCAGGATATGGCATTGGTAGCAACTGTCGCGATCAGCTTCGTGCTGGCTGCAGGCTGCGGTTATTTTGCGGATCGGCTCCGTTTGCCGCCGCTGGTCGGGTATCTGGTTGCCGGCATTCTGATGGGCCCCTTCACACCCGGGTTCACGGCCGATACAGCCCTTGCCACCCAATTGGCCGAGATCGGCGTCATTCTCCTGATGTTCGGTGTCGGCCTGCATTTTTCTGCCGCAGATCTGATCGCTGTTCGCGGAGTGGCCATTCCCGGCGCTGTCGGTCAGATCGTCCTGGCAACGCTTCTGGGGATCGGCCTGTGTACGCTCTGGGGCTGGAACCTCGGCGCCGGATTGGTCTTCGGGCTCAGCATTTCCGTTGCCAGCACCGTCGTTCTGCTGAAGGCGCTGGAAGAGCGAAATCTGGTCAACTCGCCGAATGGCCGGGTGGCCATCGGCTGGCTGATCGTCGAGGACCTGGCGATGGTCCTGGTGCTCGTTCTCCTGCCGATCGCCGCTGAGATTCTGGGCGCTCAGGGGGCCGGGGCACATGGGGCGAGCGCCGGTACGACGCCTATTGTGCTGACGATCGTTCTGACATTGGTCAAGCTCGGTGCATTTGCCGTCCTTGCCATCGTTCTGGGACCGAGGATCGTTCCGTGGCTGCTGACTCTGGTTGCCCGCACCGGCTCACGCGAGCTATTCACACTCACCGTTCTCGCCATCGCGCTTGGCATCGCCTTCGGCTCGGCGATGCTTTTCGGTGTCTCATTTGCTCTGGGAGCGTTCTTTGCGGGCGTCATCATGAGCGAATCGCATCTGAGCCACCGGGCTGCCGCGGATTCTCTGCCACTGCAGAATGCCTTTTCGGTGCTGTTTTTCGTGTCAGTCGGCATGCTGTTCAATCCGATGATCCTGATTGACCAGCCGCTTGCGGTCTTCGCCATCGTGGCGCTGATCACGCTTGGAAAATCGCTGATTGCCGCCGGTTTCGTGCTGATGCTGGGCTATCCTGCATCGATGGCGCTGACGGTGGCGGCGAGCCTGGCCCAGATCGGCGAATTCTCCTTCATCGTCGCCGGGCTTGGGGTTTCGCTGGGGCTCATGTCGCAGGAGGGTTACGACCTCATCCTGGCCGGTGCCATTCTTTCGATTACCCTCAATCCGCTGATTTTCTGGGTTGCGGCAAGGCTGAAGACGGCACTCAGTGGTGCCGGGCCTCAGTATGGCGATCGGAAAATTAAAGTGTTGAGCCGGGAGCTTGACGTCATCAAGGCGCGGGTTGATGAGAAGGAAAGCCAACAGCAGCTGAAGAAGCAGCAACTGGTCCATACCTTTCCGCTGTTTTCCGAAGTCAACGAGCATGCGCTCGAGGAGCTTCTGCTGTTGTTCCGGCCGGCATCGGCGTCGCCAGGCGACAAGGTGATCCGGGTCGGTGAACGTGGCGATGCGATGTTTTTCATTTCGTCCGGTGCTGCCGAGGTCCGCTTGCCGGGCAATGCCGTCCTGCTGGAGGCCGGTGCTTTCTTCGGTGAGATGGCGCTGCTCAGCGGCGGATTGCGCACGGCCGATGTGATCGCCGTGGATTTCTGCCAGTTCCTGAGACTTGACCGGCGCGATTTCAACATTTTTATGGCCCGGCATCCGAGCCTGCGCGCTGCAGTCAGTGATATGGCCCGCGAGCGCAAGAAGATGAATGTGCCCGGCAGTCTCAAGAGTGGCGGGGTGGATTGATTGTTCTGGGGAAAGCGCGGGAGATGGGCTGATCCCCAATTCGCATTGCTCAAAATATCCCGGTTTTTCCCGCTACTCGTGCTTCAAGCGCAATTTTCGCATGAAAAAAGCCGACGAATGGCAAGAAGCAGTGGCGAAATTTGGTGTAGACTGCGGTTTTCGCATCCAATCCCGGAGACTGTCATGACCGCTCCACATCCCTCCAAGACTCATATCGGCAATCACAAACTGCATCCCGAGACCCTGATGCTGAACTACGGTTATGATCCGGAGCTCTCCGAAGGAGCGGTCAAGCCACCAGTGTTTCTGACATCCACGTTCGTCTTCAAGTCGGCCGAGGAAGGGCGCGATTTCTTCGATTTTGTTTCAGGCCGCCGCGAGCCGCCTGCAGGAACTGGAGCGGGGCTCGTCTATTCCCGCTTCAATCACCCCAACAGCGAGATCGTCGAGGACCGTCTCGCCGTCTATGAACGCACGGAAAGCTGCGCGCTGTTTTCCTCCGGCATGTCAGCGATTGCAACGACGTTGCTGGCATTCGTCCGGCCGGGTGATGCCATCCTTCATTCGCAGCCGCTTTATGGCGGTACCGAAACGCTGCTGGCAAAGACCTTCCTCAATATGGGCGTTGCTGCGGTCGGATTTGCCGATGGTGTCAACGAGGCGTCCGTGCAGGCGGCGGCTGAAGAGGCAATGGCGAAAGGCCGGGTCTCGATGATCCTGATCGAAACGCCCGCCAACCCCACCAACAGTCTCGTCGATGTGGCAATGATCCGCAGGATTGCCGATGCGATCGGCAGGAAACAGGGGCATACCCCGATCGTTGCCTGCGACAATACCCTGCTTGGCCCGGTCTTTCAGCGGCCGATCGAGCATGGCGCCGATATTTCGCTCTATTCGCTGACCAAGTATGTCGGTGGTCATTCCGACCTGATCGCGGGGGCGGCGCTCGGCGCAAAAACGGTGATGAAACAGGTCAAGGCGCTGCGCGGCGCCATTGGTACCCAGCTTGATCCGCATTCCTGCTGGATGCTTGGCCGGTCGCTGGAAACATTGTCGATCCGCATGGAGAAGGCCAACAACAACGCGCTCGAAGTCGCCAATTTCCTGCGCGATCATCCGAAGGTCGAAGGCATCCACTATCTGCCCTACCATGATCCGCAGTCGCCGCTCGGCAAGACGTTTGCCGCGCAGTGCACCGGGGCGGGATCGACCTTTTCTTTCGATATTCGCGGCGGCCAGCCGGCATCCTTCAAGTTTCTGAATGCGCTGCAGATCTTCAAGCTCGCCGTCAGCCTCGGCGGCACCGAATCACTTGCCAGCCATCCGGCGACGATGACCCATTCCGGCGTGCCGCTGGAGGTTCGCCAACGGATCGGCGTACTGGCATCCACCATCCGGCTTTCCATCGGCATCGAACATCCGGATGATCTGATCGCCGACCTGACGATGGCGCTGGATGCAGCCTGAGAGAATTTGTGCGATTTTTTCTTATTTTTCGCTTTGTCTTGAAATGGTTACATTCGCTTGCCATATTACGACCATGGAATTCGTTTCCAGCGGTTGACCACGGATGTACTGGCAATCGCTGTCGAGACGGGTCGGAGAGGTCGGGTTTTCACCCGGCCTTTTTCTTTGTCCGTACGTCTGCGGACTGCCCGCCGCACGGTTTTCCCTTCAAGGTGTGTTTAAGCTATCGTTTGTTATCTCGCCTTTCGCAGGGACGACCCTACTTGTCATTGCAGATGATTTAGACGAACATTTGCCGTGGCCGTCCGGCCTTCTGGCCAATTCCCTCGACAGGAGAAAATCATGCCCCTTAAATCCCTGATGGCCGTTGCAGCGCTGGCGCTTTTGGCGCTTTCTGGATGCGCAAGCACCGGCGCCGCAAACAACACCACCTATTCCCAGTATCAGGGGTATGGCCCGACGCCTGATTTCGGCGCGTCTGATCCGGGCGGCGTACGGGTTGGCTATTGATAGCCATTGAAGCATCGCTTCGAAACGTGACGCAGGTGGGGCGATTGTCCTGCCTGCCAGCACCATATCCGCCGGCTGCTGCGGCAACATGATCTGCCGATTGCGCATTTTCGCGAAAATGTCGTGTGAAGGCGGTCAGTGGTGATCCCAACTGGATTCGAACCAGTGGCCTCAAGATTAGGAATCTTGCGCTCTATCCTGCTGAGCTATGGGACCAGCCTGAAGAACCCTTACAAAAGGTGGGCGTGGAAGCCAAGTGTTTCCGGTGCGCTTTTTGGTGGTTTTCTGCGATCAGGCCTTTCTGATGTGCGTGACGCGGGCCGGGGCTGGCGCTGAACGGTTTTCCGATGATAAGCAAGGTGCGGCGAAACGGGGAGGAGACCCGGCCGCAATGGCGCCGCCTTTGACAACCAGACCCACAGAGTTTGATCCAGCATGTTCATTGGAATTGATTGGGGCGGCACAAAAATGGAGGTCATCGCGCTTGATCGCGATGGAGCAACTCTGGCACGGCATCGCATCGCCACGCCGACCAGTGGTTACGACGCCTGTATCCACGCCGTTCAAGAGCTTGTCGCTGCCGCTGAGCAGACGGCCGGCCAAGCAGGCACGATCGGCATCGGCATTCCCGGCAGCCCCAATCCGCGCACCGGCATCGTGCGCAATTCTAATGCCGTGCTCTTGAATGGCCAGCCGCTCGGACGCGATCTTGGCGCAGCGCTCGGCCGCGAGGTCCGGCTTGCCAATGACGCCAATTGCCTGGCGATTTCGGAAGCCGTCGATGGCGCGGGCAAGGATGCCCATACGGTGTTCGGGGTGATCGTCGGGACCGGCCACGGCGGCGGCCTGGCGATCGGAAAACATGTCCATGCCGGCTATCAGGGCATTGCTGCCGAAATTGGTCATTATCCGTTGCCCTGGATGACCAAGGAGGAATATCCCGGTCATAAATGCTGGTGCGGCAAACATGGCTGTCTGGACATGTATGCCTGCGGCACCGGCGTCGAGCTGGATTATCGTCTGACCACGGGTGTCGATCGGCGCGGCCGCGACATCATCGCCGACAAGCGCAATGGCGAACCGGTGGCGACCGCCGTCTATGACCGTTTTGTCGACCGGCTCGCCCGCAGCCTGGCGCTTTTGACCAATATCGTCGATCCGGATGTCTTCGTGCTTGGCGGCGGCATGTCCAATGTCGATGAAATTTACGATGAATTGCCGGATCTGATCGTCAAGTACATTTTCGGCGACAGTTTCGAAACGCCGATCCGCAAGGCGGTGCATGGTGACAGTTCCGGCGTGCGCGGTGCCGCATGGCTCTGGAAGGACTAGAAGGGGAGAGCAGGATGATTATCGAAGCGGATTTGGAGCGTATTGCCCTTCAGGAAAAGGAATTGCAGTTCGATAGTTTCAGCCTGGAAACCGGCTGGGCGCTGGGATCGCTGCTGCGTGAGATGGCGGTGGAGCGCAAACTCGGTGTCGTTATCGACGTAACACTGTTTTCCATGCCGGTGTTTTACGTGGCGCTCGAAGGTTCGACGCCCGACAACCCGAGCTGGGTGCGCCGCAAGCGTAACTGCGTCTTCCGGTTTCTGAAAAGCAGCTATGCTGTGGGCTTATCCTTGGCCAAGTCGCAAAGCACTCTCCAGGAGAAGTTCGGCCTGCCTGACGCTGAATTTGCGCCTCATGGCGGCAGTTTCCCGATTGTCGTCAAGGGCACCGGCTGCATCGGCGCGGTCACCGTTTCGGGCTTGCCGCAGCGCGACGATCACATCATGGTCGTTGAAGCGCTTGCCCGGCTCCTCGGCAAGGATATTGCCGGGTTGACGCTTAGCGAATGAGACTGAACGGATAGATGACCATGGATATTACCGGTTTTTCTGCGAAACTGAACGAATGGCTTTCCGAGAAGGCTCTGCCGCTCTGGCGGGACAAAGGCTTCGACGCAGGCAGCGGCGGTTTCGTCGAGACCATCGACATGGTGGGGCAGCCGACGCGGGCGAACCGCCGTTCGCGCGTCCAGCCGCGCCAGGTCTATTGCTTTGCAGAGGCCGGGCGGCGCGGCTGGCCAGGCGACTGGCAGACGGTCGCCAATGATGGCATCGCCTATTTCGACCGGGTCTATCTGCAGCCGAGCGGATTTTACGGTGCGCTCGCTGATGCCGACGGCAATCTCATCGATGCGTCCTTCGATCTCTACAATCAGGCTTTTGCACTTTTGTCCTTCGCCTATCTGGCGCAGGTTTTCCCCGGGCGCAGCCAGGAGATGATTGACCGCAGCAACGCGCTGCGCGACAGGTTGGATGCTCATTTTAAGCACCCTTTGGCAGGCTTCGAGGAGGATAGTCCTTCCCGTCTGCCGCTGTGCTCCAATCCGCATATGCATCTGTTTGAAGCGTGCCTTGCCAGCGAGACGGTGGAGGGGTTCGATACTGTTGCCTGGATCAATCTTGCCGATGAGATCGCTTTCCTCTGCATGGAGCATTTCATCGACCGGGAAACCGGCGCGTTGCGTGAATTCTTCGATCACGACTGGGCACCGATGCCCGGCGACAAGGGCCGTATCGTCGCGCCCGGCCACCAGTTCGAATGGGCCTGGCTGTTGTTGCGCTGGGCCGAGCGGCGCGGCAATGCCGATGCGCTGGTCAAAGCCCGGCGGCTGTTCGAAATCGGCGAACAATATGGCATTGCCCAGCCGCGCGACGTCGCCGTCATGACGCTGTTTGATGATTTTTCCGTCGCCGATCCGATCGCCCGGTTATGGCCGCAAACGGAATGGCTGAAGTCGGCAATCCGTTTTGCCGCGTTCACACAGGGCGAGGAGCGTGAACGTTATCTGCGGTCCGCCGTCCGTGCTGCAACCGCATTGCAGAGCTTTCTCGATACGCCGGTTGAAGGCCTTTGGCGTGACAAGCAGAAAGCAGATGGCGTCTTCGTCGACGAACCGGCACCGGCCAGCAGTTTCTACCATATTCTGTGCGCCATCTACGAATTGGACGATTGCCTGAAGCGGCTATAAGCCGGGATATGGTCTCGCTTTTCCAAACGACCCGCCTCCGGAAGAGGCGGGTCGTTTTGTTTCCGTGGGCTCAAATAACAAACAGATATATTGACATAAAGATATCTTTATGTGATCTCTGATTTGCAGTTTATTGTCGTTTTCAGAACGGGAGATTTCCCATGTCCGCCATTGATGCACTTTTCGGTGCCGTTTTACCCAAGCCGGATGGATCCGAAGTCATGGCCGCGCTGAAGGCGGCGGCGCGTGAACGCATCCTCATCATGGATGGCGCGATGGGTACGGAAATCCAGCAGCTGGGCCTTGGTGAAGATCATTTCCGCGGCGACCGGTTCGTTGCTTGCGAGTGTCATCTGCAGGGTAACAACGACCTCCTGACGCTGACGCAGCCGGGCGCGATCGAAGAAATCCACTACAACTATGCCATCGCCGGCGCCAACATCCTTGAGACCAATACGTTCTCTTCTACGTCGATCGCCCAGGCCGACTACGGCATGGAAGCGATGGTCTATGAGCTGAACCGCGATGGCGCCCGCCTTGCTCGGCGTGCCGGGTTACGGGCGCAACAGGTCGATGGCAAGCGCCGCTTCGTTGCTGGCGCGCTTGGCCCGACCAACCGCACGGCCTCGATCTCGCCTGATGTCAACAATCCTGGTTACCGCGCAGTCAGTTTTGACGATCTGCGCATCGCCTATACCGAGCAGCTGCGCGGCCTGATCGACGGCGGCACCGATATCATTCTGATCGAAACCATTTTTGACACGCTGAAT
Source organism: Rhizobium sp. PL01 (assembly GCF_033447125.1). Classification (NCBI taxonomy): domain Bacteria; kingdom Pseudomonadati; phylum Pseudomonadota; class Alphaproteobacteria; order Hyphomicrobiales; family Rhizobiaceae; genus Rhizobium; species Rhizobium sp. PL01. Next base: position 157,695 of record NZ_JAWQUM010000015.1, read on the forward strand.
GCCAAGGCGGCGATCTTTGCGACCGAGGAAGTATTCGTTGAGATGGGCATCCGCCTGCCGGTGATGATCTCCGGCACGATCACCGACCTTTCCGGCCGCACGCTATCCGGCCAGACCCCGACCGCCTTCTGGCATTCCGTGCGTCATGCCGATCCTTTCACCATCGGCCTCAACTGCGCGCTCGGTGCCAACGCCATGCGCGCCCATCTCGCTGAAATTTCCAGCGTCGCCGATACGTTCGTCTGCGCCTACCCAAATGCCGGCCTGCCCAACGAATTTGGCCAATACGATGAAACGCCGGACGAAATGGCTGCCCAGATCGAGGGCTTTGCCCGCGAAGGTCTGGTCAACGTCGTCGGTGGCTGCTGCGGCTCGACACCTGCTCATATCCGGGCTATCGCGCAGGCTGTTGCAAAACATGCGCCCCGCGAAATCCCGGAAGTGCCGCGGCTGATGAAGCTGTCCGGCCTGGAGCCGTTCACGCTGACCAAGGACATTCCCTTCGTCAATGTCGGTGAGCGTACCAACGTCACCGGTTCGGCCAAGTTCCGCAAGTTGATCACTGCTGGCGATTATGCGGCAGCGCTCGATGTGGCCCGCGATCAGGTGGCCAATGGCGCCCAGATCATCGACATCAACATGGATGAAGGCCTGATCGATTCGAAACACGCGATGGTCGAGTTTCTCAACCTGATCGCTGCCGAGCCCGACATCGCCCGCGTTCCGGTGATGATCGACAGTTCGAAATGGGAGATCATCGAGGCGGGCCTGAAATGCGTTCAGGGCAAGCCGCTGGTCAATTCGATCTCGATGAAGGAAGGCGAGGAAGCCTTTCTGCATCACGCCCGGCTTTGCCGCGCCTATGGCGCCGCCGTCGTGGTTATGGCTTTCGATGAACAGGGGCAGGCGGATACGCAGGCACGCAAGGTCGAGATCTGCACCCGCGCCTACAAGCTCCTGACGGAACAGGCCAATTTCGCGCCAGAAGATATCATCTTCGACCCGAACGTCTTTGCTGTGGCTACCGGTATCGAGGAACACAACAATTACGGCGTCGATTTCATCGAAGCGACGCGCGAGATCATCAATACCTTGCCGCATGTGCATATTTCCGGCGGCGTTTCCAACCTGTCCTTCTCCTTCCGCGGCAACGAGCCGGTGCGCGAAGCGATGCATGCCGTGTTCCTTTATCACGCCATTCAGGCGGGGATGGACATGGGCATCGTCAATGCCGGTCAGCTCGTGGTCTATGACCAGATCGAGCCGGAGCTGAAGGAAGCCTGCGAGGACGTCGTTCTCAACCGTCGCGCCGATTCGACCGAGCGCATGCTGGAACTTGCCGAGCGCTTCAAGGGCACCGCCGGAAAGGAAGCCAAGGAGCGGGACCTGAAATGGCGCGAATGGGCTGTCGAAAAGCGGCTTGAACACGCGCTGGTCAATGGCATCACCGAGTTCATCGAGGCGGATACCGAGGAAGCCCGGCAGAATGCCGAGCGGCCGCTGCATGTCATCGAAGGCCCGCTGATGGCCGGGATGAACGTCGTCGGCGATCTCTTCGGCGCCGGCAAGATGTTCCTGCCACAGGTGGTGAAATCCGCTCGCGTGATGAAGCAGGCGGTCGCCATTCTCCTGCCTTACATGGAAGCCGAACGGTTGGCCGGTGGCGGGCTTGGCGAGCGCAAGAGCGCTGGCAAGGTGCTGATGGCGACGGTGAAGGGCGATGTGCACGATATCGGCAAGAATATCGTCGGCGTCGTTCTGGCCTGTAACGATTATGAAATCATCGATCTCGGCGTCATGGTGCCTGCGGCCAAAATCCTGGAGGTCGCCCGTGAAAAGAATGTCGATATCATCGGCCTGTCCGGTCTGATCACTCCCTCGCTCGACGAGATGGCGCATGTGGCGGCCGAAATGGAGCGCGAGGGCTTTGATATTCCGCTGTTGATCGGCGGCGCGACGACCAGCCGTGTCCATACCGCCGTCAAGATCCACCCGCGCTACAATCAGGGCCAGGCGATCTACGTCACCGATGCCAGCCGCGCTGTCGGCGTGGTCTCCAGCCTGCTGTCGCCGGAAATGAAGGGCGGTTACATCGATACCGTCCGGGCCGAGTACAAGAAGGTCGCGGATGCGCATGCGCGCAACGAGCTGGAGAAGCAGCGTTTGCCGCTGGCCAAAGCCCGTGCCAATGCCCAGAAAGTCGATTGGGACGCATACCAGCCGACGACACCATCGTTCCTCGGTACGCGTGTTTTCCAGAACTGGGACCTTGCGGAACTGGCTGAATACATCGACTGGACACCGTTCTTCCAGACCTGGGAGATGAAGGGCGTCTACCCGAAAATTCTAAACGACGAACGTCAGGGCGAAGCCGCCCGCGCGCTGTTTGCCGATGCGCAGGCCATGCTGGCCAAGGTCATTGCGGAAAAATGGTTTGCGCCGAAGGCTGTTGTCGGCTTCTGGCCGGCTGGCGTGGTCGGCGACGATATCCGTCTGTTCACCGACGAAAGCCGGAAAACCGAGCGCGCCACCTTCTTCACGCTGCGCCAGCAGATGGCCAAGCGTGATGGACGGCCAAACGTTGCGCTGTCGGACTTTGTGGCCCCGGTCGATAGCGGCAAGCAGGATTACCTCGGTGGCTTCGTCGTCACTGCCGGTATCGAGGAAGTGGCGATTGCCGAACGCTTCGAACGCGCTAACGACGACTATTCCTCGATCATGGTCAAGGCGCTGGCCGACCGTTTTGCCGAAGCCTTTGCCGAACGCATGCATGAATATGTCCGCAAGGAACTCTGGGGCTACGCCGCCAGCGAGACCTTTGCACCGAGCGAGTTGGCTGGCGAACCTTATGCGGGTATTCGCCCCGCGCCCGGCTATCCGGCGCAACCGGATCATACCGAGAAGGCAACGCTGTTCGATCTTCTGAAGGCGGAAGACGAAATCGGCGTCACCCTGACGGAAAGCTATGCCATGTGGCCCGGCTCGTCCGTCTCAGGGATCTACATCGGCCATCCGGACGCTTATTATTTCGGCGTCGCCAAGGTGGAGCGGGACCAAGTCGAGGACTATGCCGAACGCAAGGACATGCCGGTTATCCAAGTCGAGCGCTGGCTGGGGCCGATCCTGAACTATGTCCCGGCACCGAGAGCCGAGGCGGCGGAATAAAATTTCCGCATTCCGGACAATGTTGTTTGCACGCTCCTGATTTGATATAGGAGCGTTCATCGAATTCCGGATCTTGGAGCATTGGCATGGGAGCCGCCAAATCGGCAGACAAGTAAGCCGCAACAACCATTCTTGTTGTTGCGGCGATCTGTTGAACCCAATCCCAGCTTAAGCTGACAGGCAGACGCCGCCAAATGGACTCATTTGAGCGGATTTTTCTATGTCTACAAACTCCCGTGTCTGGGCCTACTCCCTGCCGGCAACTGTGTTGCTGATGGCCCCGTTCGATATTCTCGCCTCTTTGGCGATGGATATCTATCTCCCTGTGGTTCCGGCCATGCCCGGAATTCTCAATACCAGCCCGGCGATTGTTCAGCTGAGCCTGAGCCTTTATATGGTCATGCTCGGCCTTGGACAGATCGTGTTCGGACCGATTTCCGATCGTATCGGCAGACGCCCGGTGCTGATCGGCGGTGCGCTGTTGTTTGCCGTCGCGTCGTTCTGCCTTGCTGCGTCTTCGACCGCTATCCCGTTCATCGTCTTCCGGTTTCTTCAGGCTGCCGGGGCGTCCGCAGCTTTGGTGGCAACGTTTGCGACCGTTCGCGATGTTTATGCGGAGCGTCCGGAAAGCGCGGTGATCTATAGCCTTTTCAGCGCGATGCTGTCCTTCGTGCCGGCTCTTGGTCCGATTGCAGGCGCCGTGCTCGCCGATGGGTTGGGCTGGCGCGCCATCTTCGTGGCCCTGGGCGCCTTCACGATCCTGGCGCTCGTCAATGCCGTGTTTCGCTGGCACGAAACGCGGCCGGTAGCTGCGGTAAACACGAAGCGTTCAATCCTGCCGATTTTCATAAGCTTGGCGTTCTGGACCTATACGCTCGGATTCAGCGCGGCCATGGGCACGTTCTTCGTGTTTTTCTCGACCGCGCCCCGGGTGCTGATCGATGGTGCGGGTTTCTCCGAGGTAACGTTCAGTCTGGCTTTCGCCACCGCGGCTTTTGCCATGATCGTTACCACGCGCTTTGCCCGGACATTTGTGGCGAAGTGGGGCATTTCCGGCAGTCTCGCGAGAGGAATGCTGCTGCTGCTTTTGGGGGCCGTCCTGCTGAGCATTGGCCAGCTCTTTGGCGCCGCGTCCTTCCTCACCTTCATCATGCCGATGTGGGTCATGGCGATCGGTATCGTCTTTGCGGTTTCGGTGACGGCCAACGGCGCGTTGAAAGGCTTTGACGATATCGCCGGGACAGCGGTTGCGTTCTATTTTTGTATCCAGAGCCTGATCACCGGTATTCTCGGAACGCTGGCGGTCATCACTTTGCGAGGTGATACGGCATGGCCACTGGTGGCCTATTCCTCCATCATGGCGGTCGTGGTTCTTACCGCGCTGGCCTTGCTTCGCCGCCAGAAAATATTGGGATAATGGAATTGGGCAGGGCAGCATTCGCCGTCCTGCCCAATTCCGGATGTTTGGATTGGGAAAGGCGCTTCGTTGGGTGTATTCAACCACGCGTTCGGCATAGCCACGTCAATATATGTTCAGCCGAGAAAGAGTGCGGAGAATTCATGGCCGATAACAAGCTCGACACGATCGCCCTTCTCAAGGCGATTGCCGATAGCCCGAAGCGCGATAACAGCGCCTACCACCGGGCGATGGCCGAGGCGCGTCAGGCCTTTGAAGATGCGGAGATTGCTCTTGGTGGTCCGGTGCGGGTGCGGACCAAAAGCAAGATGAAACGCAGCGGCGAATATACCGTCAAGTGGACATTCAAACGTCTGGATTGAACCTGGCGCGGCATAAAAAGCGTCAAGCGAGCGTACCGGATTATCACGATTTCATTTTTTTAGGTGATCCATGGCACAAAAGCGCTGTTTGAAACGTTTCCTCTGGGAAAGGTAAAATGGTGATTCAAATGAAGATGTTCGCAATCATCGGTCTGTCGCTGGCCACCGCCTTTTCAAGCGTTGTGCCGGCACAGGCATTTCCATCCGTCGAACGGCCGAAGGTAGAAGTTTCGGATGTTCAACAGGTCGAGTCCTATCGCAGTTCCTGGGGCATCGGCCGCTATGGCGGCAACCGCGGCCCTTACATCAGGCGCAACTATCGCAATGGCGGTTACTACGGTCATCGCGGTTATTACAATAATCGGCGCTATTACGGTGGCTATAACGACAACTTTGGTGCAGCGTTTGGCGGCCTTGCCGCAGGTGCAATCATTGGTGGCATTCTGGCGCAGCCGAGATACTACGGCGATGACAATCGCTATTATGGTGAGCGCCGATATTATCGTACGGGCGGTTCGCACGCCGATTGGTGCTATGCACGCTATCGCTCATACCGGGCCTATGACAACACGTTCCAGCCGTATAATGGCGGCCGTCGTCAGTGCATTTCGCCCTACTGACATTCGGGAGTGCTGAATTTCGTTCACGATGGGCAGGATGTGATTGTCCTGCCCGATTTGGCGAATGGCGCCCTATCTGGCTGAGTTTTTATTCCTTGATATACCATCCCCATGGTTCACTGCTGTTGAACCGGGTGATCTGCTTGGTTTCCAGATAATTCGACAAGCCCCACCGGCCGAGTTCCCGGCCGATGCCGGATTGCTTGTAGCCGCCCCAAGGCGCTTCCACGAAGGTGGGCTGTGAGCAGTTGACCCAGACAATGCCGGCGCGAAACGCCTCGGCGACGCGTTCGGCGCGAATCACGTCCTTCGACATGACGGCGGCGGCGAGACCGAAGCGGCTATCATTGGCCATGCGGATCGCATCGTCCTCGTCCTTGAACGGTTTGACGCAGACGACGGGGCCAAAAATCTCTTCCTTCCAGACATAGCTGTCCTCGCTCATGTCAGTCAGAACAGTCGGCTCAAGGAAATAGCCGCTGTTGAGCCCCGCCGGGCGGCTGCCGCCATAAGCGACGGTGGCGCCGTCGATGCGAGCGCGGTCGATGGCAGAGACGATCTTGTCATATTGTCCCTTTGAGACGATCGGACCGAGCAGCGTGCCGTAGTCCATCCCGTTGCCGATCTTGATCTTGGCTGCCTCCTCGCAAAGGCGCGAAACGACGGCATCGTAGATCCCGGCCTCGACCAGTACGCGTGAGGTGGCCGAACAGACCTGACCCTGATTCCAGAAGATGCCGAACATGATCCATTCAACGGCTTTTTCGATGTCGCTGTCGGCAAAGATCACAAAGGGTGATTTGCCGCCGAGTTCGAGACTGACGGTCTTGATGTCCTGCGCGCCCGCCATCATCACTTTGCGGCCGGTGGAGACCGAGCCCGTAAAGGCAAGCTTGTCGACCAACGGATGTTCGGTCAGGGGCTCACCTGCCTGCATCCCGGTGCCGGTGACGATATTGAGCACGCCGGCGGGAAGATCGACTTCCTGCGCAATGATACCGAGTTCGAGGGCTGTTAGCGGCGTCAGCTCCGAGGGCTTCAGCACCATGGTGCAGCCGGCGGCAAGGGCCGGTGCGACTTTCCAGGAGACCATCAGCAGCGGATAGTTCCAAGGCGTGATGGCGCCGACGACACCCAGCGGTTCGCGCACAACTCTTGATGAGAAGCGAGGCTCGTTGAGCGGGATCGTTTCTTCCGGATGATGATCAAGTTCTTCCGCAAGTTCGGCGTAGTAATTGAAGCATCCCGCTACGTCATCGATATCCCAGAGTGCTTCGGGCAGTGGCTTGCCATTGTCGGCGACTTCGAGCCTCGCGAGAAAATCGCGCTTCTCGGTGATCTTGGCGGCGATGGCGCGCAGGTAGACGGCGCGCTCAGTGCCGGTAAAATGAGGCCATGGCCCTGAATCGAAGGCGTAGCGGGCGGCCTTGACGGCCTTGTCGATGTCGCCGCTAGTGCCTGCCGGCGCCTTGTGAATGACCTGTTCGGTGGCGGGATCGATGACATCCAGCGTGCCACCCTTCTCAGGCCTTACCCACGCACCGTCGATGTAAAGCCTGTCCTGCATATGTCGCCGTCCCCTCTTAAATCAGATCAAGTATTGCCTTTGCGGCCACCGTAACGCCGGCGGCTTTTTTCATCGTCGCGGAATTGGCTGCAAGTGTATCGTTCAAAGCGGAATTGTCGAGCAGGCCGGTAATCGCCGACACCAGTTCATCGTCCGTCCAGCGGTAGCGGTCGATCCGCGCGCCGACACCGACATCTTCGGTGCGCCGGGCATTGTCGTGGCCGTCCCAGCAGAACGGCATGACGAGCGATGGCACACCAAAATAGAGCGCCTCGCAGAAGCTGTTATTGCCGCCGTGATGGATGAACAGACTGGATTGCTCGACGACGGACGGTTGCGGAAACCAGCTTTCGAGGAAGACGTTGTCAGGGATGCGGTTGTACTCGTCGCGCCATGGCCCGACATTGACGATAAAGCGATAGGGCAAGGTCTCGAAAACGCCGATCATCCGCTTGATCATCGACACGTCCATGGCGCCGAGACTGCCAAAGCTGGTAAGCACCAGCGGTGCATCCTGATGCGAGGCAAAATGCGGCAGCGTATAGGGCGCTTCCTGCCGGACGCAGCCATCGAGATAGACGAATTTCTTGGAATCGAGCGGGTTTTCGCGCTGGAAACGCACAACGTCAGGCGACAGGAGCAGGTTGAGATAGGGCGAGTTTTCGAGGAATTCGCTTGGCGGCAGCGGGCTGAGGCTGCATTCGGTCAAAAAGGCGTTCATCCGTTTCTGAGCCGGGGCCACGGCCTTGGCATAGGATCGCGCAAAGGCAGACCATGGCGCGCCTATCTCTCCGCCGCAGCCGGAGAGATAGGGCGGCACCTGTGGATCGGGCAGCTCGGTCTCGGCGCAGGAAACGACGCGAACCCAGGGCACGCCGGCGTTGGCGATCGCTGGAAACATCACGACGTTGTCGAGCACGATGGCTGCCGGCTTTAGCTGTGCCAGCAGTTGGCGAAGTGGTTCTTCCGCAGCGATTGCCGTATCGACGATCGCTTCCCAGGTTGGGGCGACATAGCTTTTCACCTGCTCTAGCGGTGTTTGCCGGAAGGCATCCTGATGCCGGTTGATGAAGTCTGTCCAGTCGGTCTGGCTTTCCGCTCCCGAAGGCTGCAGTTGATACTCGGGAAACCCGTACTCGCTGAAGACGCCGCGAAAGCCGGGATGGCAGATGAAGACCGGTCGTGCGCCCAACCGGCGCAATTCCTGGGCGATGCCGACACAGTTCAGCGCTGCGCCGTAACTGGCTTCCGGGAAAAAGGCGATCACCTTGGGCTGGCTCATGCGTGCACCAAATATCTATCCCACGATCTTGAAGACGGGCGGGACGCCGCGCCCGGCAAGGCGTGGCCGCTGCGAATGGGAAAGCTGGATATGCACGCGCATCAGGTCGGCCGCAAGCTCAAGCTGGCCGCGCTCGATCTGTTCCAGCATCTGGATATGCTCCATGTTGGACTGCATCAGCCGGAAGGCATTGACATGCACTGGCGGCTGGCTGGACCGGCGGCGACGGTGATGACTTGAGAGCGCTTCGGACATGAAAGGGTTGCCGCAGCTTCTGGCGATCAGCATGTGAAAGTCGAAATCGGTGCGCTCGAACAGTTTCTGGTCAAAACCGCTTTCCGTCATCGAGCGCAGGATCTCCATCGATTGCCGGAGCGAGGTAATGGCCGCGATGTCGCGGCGAAAGCCCGGCATGGTCAAGGCGAGGGGTTCACAGGAAAGGCGGTATTCGAAACTCTTGGCGATGGCGTCGCCACTGATGGCGAATTGCTTGATCAGCCATTGCTGACCGGCGGCCCGTTCGGCGAGATTGTCTTCGGCCAGTCTTGTCAGGGCATTTTGTACTGCGTTTCTGGATGCGTCATAGCGGCGCTGCAGGGTGGCAACGGTCTGGGAATCGCTGATGCGCCCGGCCGAGACGTCACGCAGGATGGCGTTGTAGAGTTCGGTTTCTTCGGCCGGCTGGGTGGTGTCTTCGAGGCCGGGGAACGAGGCAGGGTCGATGGCGAGCAGATAGCCACCTTCCACTTCCGCCGTGACGATCGATTTTTCGGCCAAGAACTGCAGCGCCTTGCGGATCGGGGTGCGCGAGACGTTGCAACGCGACGCGAGTGCCTGTTCCGGCAGCCGTTCGCCACGGCTCATTCCGCGTTCTGTTGCGATATCAAGTATTTTTTGCGCCAGTTCAACATGGCGATGATTTACCTTTTTCGCCTCTGCTTCCATCGCCATAACCTTTGAATTCCATAGAGTAACGGGCATGCTGCATCTTCTTCAAAAGGTCTGCAAGAGCATTTGTTAAATTTTCGCCGATGTTACGATTTCGTATTGACGTATTTTTTTTATAAATAATACTGCCTGACGAAGCGAGGCATAGACCGGATAACCGGCGCGCCGCTTTGGGAACAGAGGTTGAACCCTCAGGTGAGGCATTGCGTATTGTCGCGATACCTTCCGGGATGATGGTTTTGCGCATGCGGTGGTGATCCAAGGTCGCTTGGCATCCGGCTGCGCCAGCAACGGGAGACTACCCTTGAAAACGTCAGTGAAACTGCGCCTGGCCGGTCTTGCCGCGACAGCCACGATCCTTTCGGCCGGAACGGCGCTGTCTGCCGATCTGGTGATCTCCAACTGGGCCGGATACATGGCGCCCGATATCGCCGATACCTTCAAGGCGGCGACGGGGCTGACCATCGAGGTGGTCAATCACGCCACCAATGAAGAGATCATGGGCAAGCTGATGGCGGGCCAGGGCAAGGGTTATGATGTCGTGTTCGTCTCTTCGCCGTTCGCGCATATTCTCAACGGCCAAGGTTTGTTGGAGCCGCTCGGCGCGGAGAAAGTGCCGAACCTCAAGAACCTCTATCCGCAGGCGACCAAGCTCGCATTCGATCCTGGCAATAGTTATGCCGTTCCCTATGCCTGGGGCACGACCGGCCTTTGCTATCGCTCCGACCTCGTTGAAGGCACGCCGGACAGCTGGTCCTATCTGCTCAATCCACCGGAAGCGCTGAAGGGCAAGATCACCATGCTCTCGACCGATCGCTGGCTGATGGGCGCGGGCCTGCTCTACAAGGGATATTCGGTCAACGAAAAGGACCCGGCCAAGATCGAAGAGGCGAAGAACGCCCTGATCGAGGCGAAGAAGGGCCTGCTCGCCTATGACGATACGACGTTCTTCTCGAAACTCGTGTCCGGCGAAGCCTCGCTGGTTCAGGCCTGGGACGGCTGGTGCAACTACGGCATTGCCGAAAACGACAAGATCAAGTTCGTCGTGCCGAAGGAAGGCTCTGACCTCTGGATCGATACGATGGTCGTGATGAAGAATTCCGAGCACAAGGAAGCCGCGATGAAGTTCCTTGACTTCATCCTCGAGGCAAAGAACCACGCCTGGGCCGCCTCCAACATCTTCTATGAAGTGCCAAACAAGCCGGCGATGGAAAGTCTCGATCCGGAGCTGATCAAGAAATACCCGACCATGGGTGTCTCGCCTGAAACGCTAGTCAAATATGAGGAACTTCAGGATCTCGGCGAAGCACAGCGCGACTATTCGCGTGCTGTCAGCGAGATCAAGGCGGCGAACTGAGCCGATTTCCCTTCTCCCTGCGTGCGGGGAGAAAGTGCCCGAAGGGCGGATGAGGGGCAATTCTGTCCAAAAGCCCCTCACGCCAGCCCTCTCCCCGCAGGCGGGGGAGAGGGGGCATTTCAACTTCCGGAGTCCTTTTCTTGTCCTCGCAGACGGTTCGTTCCAATCTCATGGCTCTGCCTGCCGTCGCGTGGCTCGTCCTGTTCATGGTCGTTCCTTGCCTGATCATCCTTGCCTATGCGTTTCTGACGCGCGGGCTCTATGGCGGCATCGAATACACATTCACGTTGGAAAACGTCCAACGCGTTATCGACCCGCTCTACGCCAAGATTTTCCTGACATCGGTGCGCATCGCCGGGCTCGCAACATTGCTGGCGATCCTGATCGCCTATCCGGCTGCCTATGCGATCTGCCTGGCACCGAAGCGGACGCAACCGTTGCTGCTGTTCTTTGCCGTTTTGCCGTTCTGGAGCAATTACCTGATCCGTACCTATGCCTGGATCGTGCTTCTCAACCGCGAGGGGCTGATCAACAACATGCTGCGCTGGTTTGGCTATGAGGGTGAGCCGTTGGCTCTTCTTTATAGTGAAGGCGCCGTCATCACCGGTCTGGTCTACAATTATCTGCCGTTTGTGATCCTTGCGATCTATTCCAGCCTGTCGCGGCTGAACGGCGAGTTGATAGAGGCCTCACGCGATCTTGGGGCGGGACGGGTGAAGACATTCTTCCGCGTGACCTTGCCGTTGACCATGCCGGGTGTCGCCGCCGGTGGCGTCTTCGTCTTCGTCCTGTCGATCGGTAATTTTGTTACCCCAGCATTGTTGGGTGGCGGTCGGTTCCAGATGATCGGCAACCTCGTCTATGACCAGTTCCTCACCGCCAACGACTGGCCATTCGGTGCCGCACTCGGCATGGTGCTGATCGCCATCATGATCGGGCTCCTCCTGTTGCAGGCCCGAGCCTCGGCGCGGTTCAGCGGCGAAAGGCAGGAGACCGCCAATGGTTGACGCCCTGCGCACCAAGTTGACCGGCCGGACAATTCTCGTCCTGGTGTTCGGCTTTCTCTATCTGCCGATCGCGGTTCTGGTTCTCCTGTCGTTCAACGAAAGCGGCCTGCCGACCACCTGGTCTGGCTTCTCGTTCCGTTGGTATGTCTCGCTCGCCAACAACAGCGATATCCTGCACGCAGCGTGGAATACACTGGTGGTGGCGATCTTTGCGACGCTGATTGCGACCGTGCTCGGCACGATGCTGGCGCTCGGTATGGAAACCCGCAAGCGTAAAAGTACACCGCTGGAGGCGCTGGCGTTTGCGCCGATGGTCGTTCCCGACATCGTGCTGGCCGTGGCGCTTCTAACCCTGTTTTCGCGCCTGAACGTGACGATGGGCCTTTCGACGATCATCATCAGTCACGTGATCTTCGACCTCGCCTTCGTTTGCTCCGTGGTGCGCGCCCGCTTGAAGAATTTCGACTTCTCTATCGTCGAGGCATCGCGGGATCTCGGCGCCTCGTCGTTCACGACCTTCTGGCGGATCACCTTTCCGGTTTTGCTGCCAGCCATCATTGCCGGTGCGCTGCTTGCCTTCACCCTGTCGGTCGATGAATTCATCATCGCCTTCTTTACCTCAGGCGCTGGCCGTTCCTCGATCACTTTGCCCATGCAGATCTATTCGATGATCCGTTTCGGGGTGACGCCCGAGATCAATGCGCTCGCCACCATCGTCATGGGCGTCAGCGCTGCCGCCCTTCTTCTTTCGCAATGGCTGAACAAAGAACAGATGACCCGATGAACACTTTTTCCAAAGCCCCGGTTCTGGCGGTCGATACTGTCGTCAAGCGTTTCGGCAAGACCATCGCGGTCAACGGCCTGTCGCTGGATATAAGAGAGAACGAATTTTTTGCGCTGCTCGGTCCGTCCGGCTGCGGCAAGACCACGTTGCTGCGGATGATCGCCGGGTTCGAAGTCCCGGACCAAGGCCGCATCCGGCTGGCAGGCATCGATATCACCGAGCAGGCCCCGGAAAAGCGGCCGCTCAATCTGATGTTCCAGTCCTATGCCCTGTTTCCGCATATGACGGTTCGGCAGAACCTGGCTTACGGTCTGGAAATGGAGCGGCTTGCCAAGCCGGAAATTTCGGCCCGCGTCGATGAGATGTTGAAGACGACGGACCTGCAGGCATTGGCCGAGCGCAAGCCGGCGGAACTCTCCGGCGGGCAGAAGCAGCGCGTGGCACTGGCGCGTGCGCTGATCAAGCGTCCGAAGGTTTTGTTGCTCGATGAGCCGCTTGGCGCACTCGACAAGAAGTTGCGTGAAAAGATGCAGCTGGAACTGAAGCGGCTGCAACATGAAGTCGGAATCACCTTCATTATCGTCACGCACGATCAGGAAGAGGCGCTTGTTATGGCCGACCGTGTTGCCGTGCTGAAAGATGGCAGCATCCTGCAATGCGGCACGCCGGAGGAAGTTTACGAGCGGCCGGCTAACCGTTTCGTTGCGGGCTTCATCGGCGTGATGAATTTCATCGAGGGCGAGATCGGCAATGACGGGCTGTTCCACGCGGGGGGCGAAGCATTCGCCTGTGACACGGACGCTCTGCAACGCAATACCAAGGCGGTGCTGGCCATCCGGCCGGAGAACATCACGTTGAAACCGGCTGGCTCAGGGATCGCCGGAACAGTCGTCGATGCCGCCTATCACGGCCTCGACCGTCAGCTTTACGTCAAGACAGCTCTATCTATGGCGCCGCTTCAGGTTCGGGTGGCGGCAACCGGAGCAGACGTTGTGCGCCCGGGGGCGGCGGTGTCGCTCGGGTTTGATGCGGCGGCTTGCCGGATTTTTCAGGACTAAGGAAAACAAGAGGGAACTGATGTCCAAGACGATTGCATTCTTTCCGGAAGCGGCCTTCGGCCCGGCGCTCAATTCTGTCGGCATCGCGCAGGCCGTCGAGGCGCTCGGCCACAAAGCGGTCTTCCTATCCGATCCGGGCTTTGTTGATGTCTACAAAGGCTATGGGTTTGAGGCCTATCCGGTCAATCTATCGGCTCCGATGCCGCCCGAGCAGATGGCGAAGTTCTGGGAAGATTTCATCAACGGCCATATCCCGAACTTCCGAAAATCGCCTTACGACCAGATCGACAATTATGTACGCGATTGCTGGGAGGCGATCGTCGATAGCGCAAAGTGGGCTGAGAAGGATCTGCCGGGCGTTCTCGCCAAGATCAAGCCGGACCTCATCTGCGTCGATAACGTCATCCTATTCCCGGCAATCAAGCAGTTCGGCAAACCCTGGGTGCGGATCATCTCCTGCTCGGAGAACGAGATCGAGGACGACAATATCCCGCCGCATCTCTCCGGCTGCCGCCAGGACGATCTGGCTGGCCATGCCGCCTACCGCGAAAAATTCAACGAAGTGATCAAGCCGATCCACGAGGATTTCAACGGCTTCCTCGCCTCGACCGGGGAGGACACCTATCCGATCGGTCAGTTCTTCGAAGCTTCACCCTTCATGAACCTGCTTCTCTATCCAGAGTCAGTGAAGTTCGATCGTGAGCATCCGCTCGATCCAGACCAGTTCCAATATCTCGAAGGCTGCGTGCGCAAGGAAAAGCCCTACGACGTCCCGGTCTTTTCCGAGAACAACGACAAGCCGCTTCTTTATATATCATTCGGCAGTCTTGGTGCTGGCGACACCGATCTTCTGAAACGGCTGATCACAACGATCGGAAAGCTTCCTTACCGCGCACTCGTCAATGTCGGAGACTATAAGGACCAGTATGTCGACCTGCCCGGTAATATAATTGTCGAAAGCTGGTTCCCGCAGCCTTCCGTTATTCCGCAGATCGACGCGGCCATCCACCATGGTGGCAACAACTCGTTCACCGAGTGCCTCTATTTCGGCAAACCGGCGATTATCATGCCCTACGTCTGGGACGGTCACGACAATGCGACCCGCGTCGATGAGACGGGACACGGCTTCAAGATGCCGCGCTACGACTGGACCGACGAGGAACTGGCGGCCCGGCTCGAGGCCTGCGTCACTGATTCAAGGATGAAGGCGAAACTGGCAGCCACCTGCGCGCATATGCAATCGCAGAACGGTCCGGCAAAGGCCGCCGGAATTCTCGATCAACTGGCAAACACGGGGAAGTTCGATGGCTGAGCCTTCATCCGCACCGCATATCTACAACGCCACGACCACCGGCGATCTGGTCGATTGGGGCATGCAGCCCGATAGCGTCGAGGGACAATCGAAATCGACCGGCCGCCTGGTGCACAAGGGGCCGAACAACCAGCCGGAATCCGGCATCTGGGTCTGCACGCCCGGCCGCTGGCGTTTATCCATCCCGCGTGACGAATTCTGCCATTTCGTCGCTGGCCGCGCGATCTATCGCTCTGATGAGGGGGAGGTGATCGAGGTGGGAGCAGGGACGGTGGTGATGTTCCCAGGCGGCTGGACCGGCGAATGTCACGTGATCGACACAATGCGGAACATCTACATGCTGGTCTGACCGGCGAGACTTGAGACTACCGCAGCGGTTTCTTGGCGTTTCTCGAAACGCTGCCGCTTCCCAAAGAAAAGACGAAAGGAAACACGCCATGACTGCCACGCCACTGATGCGCAAGCCGCTTGAACAAACTGACCTCAAGGATTGGGGCGTCATCACGACCATGATCGAGGGTGAAAGCCGCACGACCGGAAAGCTGATCCACAAAGGCCCGAACGGCGAATCCGAATGCGGCCTCTGGGTCTGCACCCCCGGCAAGTGGGATTGCCACGTCACCCGCGATGAGTTCTGCCACTTTCTCGAAGGCCGCTGCACCTATGTGCACGAAAGCGGCGAAGTGATCGAGATCACCCCGGATACGGCGGCCTTTTTTCCGCAGCACTGGAAGGGCGTCTGCACCGTCCATGAGACGATCAAGAAGGTTTACATGATCCGCTGAGGATTTTGGCGGCCGCCTCACCACAAGCTTGAAGTCTCCGAAGTGGAAAACACCATGTTCAATCCAGCCGAGCCCGTTTTTTACCGGCACCCGCTCTACATCAAGGCGACGGGTGAGCGCCACACGGTGATCAACCCCGCCACGCTTGGAACCGAGGGCGCATTTGCCGAAACCACAGGTGCCGAACTCGATGCCGTGCTGTTTGCGGCCAGGCGTGCCCAGACGGATTGGAAACGCCTCGACGCCAAAAGCCGTGCCACCATTCTGCACCGGATCGCCAACCGGATCGAGGCGACGGACATGCGGATTTGCGCCGAGCTGATGTCGCGCGAGATGGGCAAGCCCTATCCGGAAGCGATTGGCGAGGTTGCCAATTGCGCTGGCGCCTTCCGCTACTTCGCCGAAATGGCCCGCGATGAGGCCGGCAAGGTGGCGGGCACGACGCAGGCCGGGTCGTTCCAGTATGCGCGCTATGAAGCGCTCGGGACCAGCGTGCATATCATGCCGTTCAATTTCCCGATCCTGCTGATGTGCTGGACGGTGGCGGCCTCGCTTGCATCCGGCAATGCCTGCATCATCAAACCGGCACTGGCGACGACACTCTCGACGCTGGAATTCATGACTGTCTTCGAGGCTTTGCCCGAGGGCTTGATTGCCTGCGTGCCCGGCGGCGCCGAGGTGGGACAATATCTGATCGCCTCGCCGCTGACACACGCCGTCGCCTTCACCGGCTCGGTCGCCGCCGGCCGCGCCGTGGCCTCGGCGGCGGCAGGCCAGATGAAGCCCTCGGTGATCGAGGCCGGTGGCAGCGATCCGATGATCATCACCGCACATGCACCGCTCGATGTCGCGGCCGCCGGCGCAGTCACGGCTGCTTTCCATCTCTCCGGTCAGGTTTGCACATCGGCCGAACGTTTCTTCGTCGTCGAGAGCGTGCACGATGCTTTCATCGAGAAATTTGTGACGGCGGCCCGCCGTCTGCGCGTTGGCAATGGCCTGACCCGAGCCGAGATCGGCCCACTGGTCAGCGAAGCCGCGCGGCAAAAAGTGATCCGGCTTGTGGAGGATGCGAAGTCCAAGGGCGCAACCGTTGTCCTCGGCGGCAAGATCCCGGAAAGCGAGCCGGTCGGCTGGTTCTATGAGCCGACCATCCTCACCGGCTGCACGCCGGATATGGCGATCATGCAGGAGGAGTGTTTCGGCCCGGTTGCCGCCGTCGCCCGCGTTGCGGATTTCGATGAAGCCGTGCGGCTTGCCAATGACAGCCCGTTCGGTCTCGGCGCTTCCGTGTTCACCACCAGCCTCGAAGAGGCGATGGAGGCGGCAGAGCGGCTCGAATCCGGCATGGTCTGGGTCAACAACCCGATGATCGACAATGATGCGTTGCCGTTCGGCGGCTGGAAGGCGTCAGGTATGGGCCGCGAACTCGGCCGCCAGGGTCTCGATGCCTTCCGCCGCTCGAAAATGGTGATCATCGACCACAAGCCGGTGATCCATGAGTGGTGGTATCCCTATCCCGACAGCTGGTTCTACGAGGAGGGCGGGCGCAAGCACGTCTGAGAACCCAACCGTCTCCGTTTCGAAGAAAGTAGCACGTCATGAAAATCTCCATTCTCGGTGGCGCCGGCCTGATGGGCGCCGGTATCGTCCGCGATCTGGTTTCCGACCGCGCCATTGTCGATATCTCGACGATCCGTATCTGCGACACGTCGCGCGAACGCATGGACAGTCTCATCGCCGACCTCGGCGATTCGCGCCTCGAACTGTTTGACCTGGACGTTACCGATCCGGCCCGGCTGGCCGAGGCGATCTCGGCTGCGGATCTCTGCATCAATTGCGTCCCGACCCTGCTCGGCTTCCAGATGACCATCTTCGAGGCGGCTTTGTCAGCCAGGGTTGCTTATATGGATCTCGGTGGCCTCGGCACATTCACCGTCAAGCAGATCGCCGAACATGAGCGCTTCAAGGCGGCTGGCGTGACCGCGGTTGTCGGCGTCGGTGCCGATCCCGGCATGTCCAATGTCATTTGCCGGGCGGTGGCCGATGAACTGGATACGATCGAGAAGATCAATCTCTATTGGGCGGCCGAACTGACGGGCGATGAAAACCCGATCCTGATGCCGCCCTATAGCGTCTCGACGGTACTCGCCGAATATGCCCATCCCAGCACGCAGTTTTTTGGCGGTAAACATGTCGAATGCGCGCCGATGACGGGTAGGGAAGTGCTCGACCTTCCCGAGCCTTGGGGACGTTGCGAATTCATGTACTCGCCGCATTCCGAACAGCTGACCGTACCGCTCGCCGATGGCATTCGCGACAAGGGCATTCAGGAATTCACTTGGAAACTGCATCTGCCGCACCGCGAGCATGAAGCCTGGGTCGGTCTGGTGAAGGCCGGGTTTGGTGATTTCAACGATCCGGTCGAGATCGGTGGCGTGTCGGTGAAGCCGCTGGACGTGCTCAATGCCGTCATCCAGCGCAACATCGCCCGCAACCCGCACCGCATTCCGCAGCAGGAGAGTTCGGAGATCCATTTCGCTATCGGCCGGGGCATGAAGGACGGCAAGCCGGTGGAGGTCCGCTACGAGGTGATCGTTACGCCGGATGAAATGTATGCCCCTTATGTGGATGCGGGCACCTCGATGAGCGCGTCGATCGCAGCCCAACTGGTTTTGAAGAACCCGAAGCGGCCCGGCGTCTGGGCGCCGGAGGAATATTTTACGGCCGCTGATTTCTTCCCTGAACTGGAGAAACGAAAGTTCAAGGTGAGCCACAGTGTAAAGGCGCTTTAGGGCGCCTTTGACCTCCTCCGTGCCCATTCCAATTTTGACCATTTGGACAAGATTTCGTTTGTTTGGTTCTGGTGTTTTTCGCCGGATTCGGCTGGTTTTTGCCGTGTATAAGAAAAGCGTAGCGATAACAGCCGCTTATCAGAAATCTGATTTTCTTTCCCCGTCTGTGTTGACTTCTTTTGGGGTGTGGGACTATAAACCGCTCACCAACGAGGGCGGCGGCGCTGCTGGCGACCGACGAACTCGCTCTGAAGTTTCTTACGAAAGTTTGGTGCGGATTGTGGG